>JACQZF010000029.1 GCA_016213945.1 Nitrospirota bacterium
CCCATCGTGGTGATGAAATACCACCTCCCTGTTGACTTTGCATCCTGTATGATGTTGTCAACAATGTTTACCCCGCGATGGCGGGCTGTCTGATAGCCAAAGGTGCAAACACCGCCAGGAAGAGGGATGTCGTTGTCAATGGTTTTGGGGACATGAGCTACGCTGATAGAACCTCTGGCCTCTCTCTCTATCCAGTTCGCCATGAAAAGCGTGCCCTCGCCGCCGATGGTCACGAGATATTTAATGCCTAACTTCTTGAGGGTGGACATCAGGACTTTGAATTTCTCTTTGACCTTGTCCGGATACTCGCGGGACGTCCTTAAAATAGAGCCGCCCTGCGCGTGTATCATTGAAACGTCATTTATGGTGAGCGGTGTTACGCAAGTCAGGTCTCCGGCGAAAAGGGACTTGAACCCGCCCATAATGCCGACAACCTGTTTGCCTTCGTTAATGGCTTCGATAGTCGCTGAACTGATGACGCCGTTTATGCCCGGGGCCGGGCCGCCGCCGACTATTATTCCGACTATCTCGTTGCTATTCTTTTTTGGCATCGCTATGTTCTTATCGGCGTTTAGCTTTAAATTATGAAATAAAAAACTTCAAAGCTGTATTTTCCGTCATTCCGGCTTGTCCGGAATCTGTACCCTTTCAAAAAGAAAGATTCCCGACAAGCGGGAATGACATCCGCCCGAGTTTGACTTTCTACACGTGTCTCTCTATCGGCATTGGCGCGGCTTCACACACGAACTCGCACTTCTCAGGTTTTCTGCCGAAGCAGATCCCCAGGGTTTCAAAGAGCGCCACCTCGGCTATATCAACTTCCCTGCGTTTGATTGCCTCTGTTGTTGGAATGTAGAGGACTTTATTCCCGCTGACATCAACAACCGTGTTCCCTGTCTTTCCCTGAAGCAGCAGCAGTACCCCGGCAGCGCCTGCCCTGTAGCCGAAGTTCACATCATATGCTGAAGTCTGACCGGAACGCACGAGATGGCTTGGAGCAACTTCCCTAACTTCCGGTATCTCATAGACGCCAGGCGCGTACATGCCGACCTTTTTCATGAAATCTTTTATGCTTGGATCTGCCTTCATCCTCTTCTCTATCTGCTGTCTCACATATTTTCCGGCGCCCGCAAGTTTCTTGTGCCCGAACGCATCCACCCCTGCGGATTCATCATAAAGCAGCTCCCCGGACGCTGTCTTGAGTCCCTCTGCAACTACCATCATATATGTGCCTGCCTTGACATCGCTTCTTTCAATCCTGGCGAAATAGGTGGCTTTGATATGCTCGTAAACAACGTCAAAGTCAACGGGAATTTCAGGGATCAAGATACAGTCAGCCTCCGCGCCGATGCCGCCGCGAAACGCGGTGTGTCCCACGTATCTTCCGAACACTTCAATTACCATGACACGGTTATGGCTCATGCCTGTTGTCTTGAGATCGCGCGTCATGACGGCTATCCTGTTGATTGCTGAATCACCGCCGACGCTGTAAGTCTGAAGGTCGAGGTCCATTGTCTTTGGAACGTGCACGCAGGGGATGCCCTGACCGCCGAGGTCAACAACTACGCTTCCAGTGTCATCTCCGCCGCTGATGACCAATGCGTCTATGCCGAATTTTTTCAACCCTTCTTTTATCCTTGCATAAGTATTCGGGTCTTTGATCTTGCTGATCTTTACCCTTGAGTGCCCTGCCTCAGAGCCTGAAAGAGACGCCTCGATACGGCTCACTCTTTCAGCGTTAAGCACGACAACATTTTCCATCTCAACGAGGTTGTAGAGTCCCGCGTATCCGTTAGGAATAACAACGGACTCGATCCCGTAGGCATACGCTTCACGCGCAACGCCTTTGATCACTGCGTTCAATCCGCCCGCGTCTCCGCCGCTTGTGATAATGCCTATTCTTTTGATATCCATAATAATGCTCCTCCCCAAAGATTTAAAGAGATTAAAACAAGGTAAATTTTAACACATTCTTATTTGCGCCGCCAGAATTTTTTATTTAAACTGCAAAATATTTGGTTCATTCGAAAAAATGCAAATAACCACAGAGACACGGAGGCACTGAGGAAGATAAAAATAATAACGGCTACGTTTTCACTATATGATTTCTCTGTGTCTCAGTGACTCAGTGGTTTTAATAAAGGGAATATTGTGACTGGTATTATTTGCGGATTATCTGAAAGCTGATGCCTTGCAACTCTGCTGCGGGGATGTTCAAATCCTGCTGAATCTTCTGAAGCCGGAGCAGGGAATAATTTTCAGCTTTCCGCTTTTTACAACTTCATCGAGTAGGAAATTCATGCCGACATTGTCGCTTGAAATATGTCCGGCGATCACGACATTAATATGCCGCTTCTCGGCCTCTTTTCTGTGTTCGTCGCTCAGATGCATTCCGACGATAGTGTTCACGCCTGAATTGGCAAGACTTTCAAATATATCTTTCGAGCCTTCAGTCCCGCCTGTCATGTCGACAAAAATCTTCCCCGCGCTCCTTTCGCCGGAGCCAAGGAGTATCTTCGGGCCGGAGTTGTTCTTTGCGGCCTCGCGGTATTCAGGTATCTCTTTCAGTATCTTTATGATATCTCCAAGCGTGTCAGGTGATTTTTTATCAAAGGTTTTCTGAAGAAAGTCCACAACCATATTGTCCGCGGGGGTATGCATGCACATAAACGGTATATCAAGCAGTGCGGCCACATCCACAGCGCGGGTATGGTTGGCTGGCGAAAGCCGCCTCTCGACTTCTTTTATCCTGCCTTCAAGGAGTCCCTCCGCAATATTGATAGGCACGCCAAACTTATTGAGTATGTCAGCCTGCATGTACATGACCTCGTAAAAATTTGCGAATGCCTTCCCGGCAGGATGGTGGGTGATGACAAGATCAATCTTTGTCCCTTTTGATGAAAGCCTGTCCGCAAGGAGAATTTCCGCGGCATCCATGTCGATGCCTACAAGCGCGGTCTTTATTTCTTCTTTGCCTGTTCCGTGCAGTATTCTTGAGTCGGCGTACGGGTTGGTAAGGGTTTCTGTATCAAAAAACTCCTTGTCCTCAGCCTTCATGTCCTTGTATGCTTTTTTCCGCTTCTCAAGGGACTTCAGGACTGTCTTTTTACCGCGCGGATCAGCCTCAATTCCCGCCGCAACAATGGTTTCGTAAATCTTTCTTAATTTCATATAATCCTTAAAACAAATCCCCTCTTTGGAAAAGAGGGGTTAGGGGAGATTTTTTGAAAAATGTTTTCATTTAAAAAATCCCCCTGCATCCCCCTTTTTCAAAGGGGGACTTAAAGCTGCCTCTCACCGAAATGGATAAACACACACTTCTTACTGAAAGATTATTAAGCTCCCAGTAACTCTTTTACAAGATTATTGACAAGCTTGCCGTCTGCCTGTCCCTTTGTTTTTGCCATCACAGCCTTCATTACCTTACCCATATCCTTTGCCCCGGCCGCCCCTGTTTCAGCAATAGCATCTTTCACTATTGTTTTAATTTCGTCTTCGCCGAGCTGTTTCGGGAGGTAGTCCTGTATTATCACGAGTTCCGATCTCTCTTTATCCGCAATATCGGTCCTGCCTGCCTTTGAAAACTGCTCTATGGACTCATTCGCCCTTTTAACAAATGTGCGAAGAATGCCGGAGATCTCATCGTCATCAAGGGGGCCGCCTTTATCAATCTCCCTGTTCTTTATCGCGGCCTTGATCATCCTCAGGATTGAGACTTTATCTTTGTCCCCTGACTTCAGAGCGTCTTTATAATCACTTGCTATCTTTTCGGATAAGGGCATTTCTATCTCGAAGGCGACTTAAATCTCTTGAGGGCTTTTTTCCTTGCGGCTATCGCCTTCTTTTTCTTCTTTACGCTTGGTTTGTCGTAATGCTCTCTTTTCTTTATCTCGGAGAGGATGCCTTCCCTTTCGCACTGTTTTTTGAACTTGCGAAGGGCATTTTCAAATGAGTCATTGTCGCCAATTTTCACATAAGGCATATCAGTTCACCTCCCTCTCGATAAGATTACGAATAATATACATTTTATCAACGGGTTAAAGCAAGGGTCAAACCATTTTTTTCTTTAAAGAATTTAAAACGGATAAAAGGAAAAAGTTATTTTGCTATCCGGTTTTTTTCATCAAGCTTAATAATGACAGGAGCAAAATCCTTAATCTCGTTTTCTGCATAATAACCGTAGGAAAAGATTATTATGATATCGCCTACTGTGCCTTTCCTCGCCGTAGGGCCATTAAGGCAGATGATCCCGGAATTTCTTTTGCCGGGGATTACATAAGTCTCAAACCTCTCACCATTGTTAAGATTGCTGATCATTACCTGCTCATACGGTTTTATGTCGGTAGCGTCGAGCAACGCCTCATCCACGGTCAGGCTTCCTTCATAAGCAATATTTGATTCCGTGACAGTTGCTCTGTGTATTTTAGCTCTGAGTATACATCTTAACATGGTGCCTCCGTTGTCATTCGATTATCTTAGGCACTCTGTAAAAACTCTCGTCTTTATCGGGGGCATTCTGCAGGGCGTTTTCCCGCGGGAGAGAGGCGGTCAAGCTGTCTTCCCTGAGGACATTTTTCACTGAAAGCACATGGGCCGTAGGCTCAACGCTCGTTGTGTCAAGTTCGTTCAGTTTATTTATGTAGTCAATGATACTGCCGACCTGTCTGGAGAAAAGTTCTTCTTCATGCGTTGTAAGCTTCAGCCTTGCGAGCATGGCTATATGTTCAATCTTCATTATATCTTTTCAAGGTTGGCGAATTTAAGGGAAAGCCTTTTCATGCCAACGGACGGAAAGTTTACTGTAACTTTTAAATCATCAGTCTCGCCGTAACTGTCTCTCACGACTCCTATTCCCCACTTGGGGTGTTTTACCCTCGAACCCGTTACAAACGGAGATACGTTCAACAGCTTGGACGGCACCTTAACAACATTCGAAGTGAATACGTCAGCTCTTGGCCTTTTCTGAATTAAGCAGTAGCATGCTTCAGGTATGTCGGAAAGGAATCTCGACGGCTGCTGCTCCTGCACGGAAGTATATAAGCGTCTTTTCTTGGCGGCTGTTAAAAAGAGACGGTCCTGCGCCCTTGTGATACCGACGTAAAATAGTCTCCGTTCTTCGGCAAGCTCATCTTTGTCATTAATGGCATGAAAATGCGGTACAAGCCCGTCTTCAAACCCTGCAATAAATACCACGGGAAATTCAAGCCCCTTGGCGCAATGAAGTGTCATAAGAGAGACAGTGCTGTCATCGCTTACTTCGTCAGTGCCGCTGTAAAGCGAGGCGGTATCAATAAAGCTCCTTATATCCTTGCCTTCGGTAAAGTTCACAAGCTCCATCACATTCCCAGCTCTCTCTTCCCCGACCCACTCGAGATACCCGGTTTTTTCAAAGATCAATTTCAAAAGTTCAGGCAGGGCAATATCTTCATGAGCGATCAATTCATCCATGATACAGACAAAGCCGCTCAGTTTGTCCTTTAAGGCAGTTGTATATGCGCTGCTTTTTACAATATGTTTCATTGTCCTGTAAAGACTCTCTTCTCTCTTGCGAGCTTCATTCTCCACCCTCACAACGGTTGCGTCTCCGATCTGACGCGCTGGACAATTAACGATCCTTTTGAGACTGACGGAGTCATCCGGATTGGCGATAACCCTCAAGTAGGAAATAATGTCTTTAACCTCTTTCCGGTGAAAGAAACTTATTCCCCCGTAGATGCGGTACGGCAGGTTATTTTCCCTCAACGCCTCTTCCATGACCCGTGACTGCTGATTCACCCTGTAGAGAATGGCGATGTCTTTATAGGAATACTTGCCCATCAGATACAATTCTTTAATAGTCTGGGCTATGTATCTTGCTTCCTCCACCTCATTGCTTGCAGTGCAGTAAAATATTTTCTCGCCTTCGCCCCGGTCTGTCCAGAGCTTCTTGTGCATCCTTGCGGGATTTTGCGCGATGATGCTTCCGGCTATGTTGAGTATATTTTGCGTGGACCTGTAATTCTGTTCAAGGCGTATGACTTTTGACTTTGAGTAATCCTTTTTAAAGCTGTGGATATTCTTTACTTCAGCGCCCCTGAATTTGTAAATGCTCTGGTCGTCGTCTCCCACGACACAGATGTTTTTATGTTTTGAGGCAAAGAGCCTTGCGAGCCGGTACTGTGATGTGTTGGTGTCCTGAAACTCATCGATCATCAGATGCGAAAATTCATTTTGATATTTCTTCAGCACCGCAGGATGTTTTTCACACAGTTTTACGCACAGCATTATAAGGTCGTCAAAGTCGAGGGCGTTATTTTTCTTAAGTTCGTCCTGATATCTCACATAAACCCTTGCGAATTTTTCGTCAAAACCATAACTGTCTTCATTGGCAAGCAGTTCTTCCGGGCCAACCAAAGATGCCTTCAGGGAAGATATCTTTGACAAAATGCCTTTATAAAGGGCTTCATGAATCTTAAACTCTTTTAATATTGAGCGGACCAGGTTGCCTGAATCATCCTCGTCATAGATGCAGAAATCTTTCCGGTAACCAAGCTGTTCAATCTCTTTTCTCAAAATCCTTGCGGACAATGAATGAAACGTACCGATCCACAGACCCTTTGTGCTCTTTCCCGTAAGGGATTCTATCCTTCCCCTCATCTCGTCGGCCGCCTTGTTTGTAAATGTCATTGACAGTATGGACTGAGGATGAACCTTCTGCGCAGTTGTAAGATGCGCAAAACGATGCGTAATAACCTTCGTCTTTCCGCTTCCCGCCCCCGCAAGGACGAGAAGGGGACCGTCAGTGTGAAGGACCGCTTCTTTTTGTTGAGGATTAAGATCGTTTAGTAACACCTGTCTTGTCATCGTATCCCCTTATGGTGAAATATATATAATGTGTAAAACAAACTGCAGACCGTACAACTTACCTTGATAATTATATCATAGATTAGCGATAAAATTGTTACATCGTTATCAGGTAATTGAGAAAACTTATATAAAATGAATTCTCAAAGATATTTAAGCTGTTAAATGTTTAGCGAGCGAATGAAAAAATTATAATTCATTGCATTAAGATTCCCAGCGGGGGAATCTTAAATACCTTTGATTCGTTTTTTTGTCATGCCGGCTTGTCGGGAATCTTTCTTTAGAGAGAGATTCCCGACAAGCGGGAATGAAAATGTTTGCTATGGAATCTTACTCGACCGTTACGCTTTTTGCGAGGTTCCTCGGCTGATCTACATTGCATTTTCTCAGCACCGCCATGTGATAAGCAAGCAGATGAAGCGGGATCGAGAAAATAATGGGTGTCAGATAGTAATTTGTCTTCGGCATAGACAATACATGCGAGGCATGTGAAAGGACTTTGGTATTTCCCTCTGTCGCCACGGCTATCACTTTTCCACCTCGGCTCTTGACCTCTTCCATGTTTGAAATTATCTTTTCAAAAACATTGTCGTCAGGCGCCAGCGCGAGCACGGGCATATCATTATCAATAAGGGCTATGGGGCCGTGCTTCATTTCCCCGGCGGGATAGCCCTCTGCGTGAATGTATGAGATTTCTTTCAGTTTCAAAGCGCCCTCAAGCGCAATAGGGTAATTTATCCCCCTGCCTAAATATAGGAAATCCCGCACCTGGCAAAATTTCCTGGCTATCTTTAAAACAGCGCTGTTACACTGAAGGGCCTTTCCAACTTTTTCAGGCAGCAGCAGCAATTCATTAAACAGTTTCTTTACTTCACGGGAATGAAGTTTCCCCTTAGCCTTTGCAAGCGCTATCGAAAAAAGATAAAGCCCCGTCAATTGAGTAGTAAATGCCTTTGTCGAGGCCACGCCGATCTCAGGGCCTGAATGTGTGTAAAATACGCTGTCAGCCTCTCTTGCCGAGGTGCTGTCTACCACGTTGCAGATAGTAAGGACCCTGGCCCCTAATTTTTTTGACTCCTTCTGGGCCGCCAGAGTGTCAGCGGTCTCTCCCGATTGTGTTATGACGATAACAAGGCTGCCTTTTGGGATGAAAGGTTTTCTGTATCTGAACTCGGACGCGATATCAACCTCACACGGCACTCTTGCCATGTCTTCGATCATGTATTTTCCAATGAGGGCGGAATGCCATGATGTGCCGCAGGCAACAAGGAATATCTTGTTCAGATTTTTTAAAGCGCTCTCCTTCATGGAAAACTCATCGAGATTGACTTCGCCCTTTCCAACTGAAAATCTTCCCCTGATCGTATCAGCGATGGCCCTCGGCTGTTCAAATATTTCCTTGAGCATGAAATGTTTGTAGCCGCCTTTTTCCGCCATCGAAGGGCTCCACGAGATCTTTGAGGGCACTTTCTTTAAAGGTTTTTTGGTTTGAACATTGGAGAATGAAACGCCCTGGTGCGTAAGCATCGCCATGTCGCCGTTTTCAAGGATCACCACGTTCTTTGTATATTTAAGAAATGCCGGGATGTCCGAGGCTATAAAAAATTCCCCGTCGCCTGTGCCCACTACAAGAGGGCTGTCCTTTTTCACGGCTATGATCTTGTCCGGCTCTTTCTCATTTATGATCCCGACTGCGTAGGCGCCCTCCACGTGTTTCAATGCCTCTCGCGTTGCGTCCTCAAAACCAAGGCCCTTTTGCGCGTATCTGTTTATGAGGTGGCAGATGACCTCTGTATCGGTCTCGGAAGTAAAGACGTGTCCCTTTTTCTTCAGTTCCTCTCTCAGCTCGAAATAATTTTCTATGATCCCGTTATGCACGAGGACGATGCCTCCTGCCCGGTGAGGATGCGCGTTTTCTTCAGAGGGCCTGCCATGTGTCGCCCATCTGGTGTGTCCAAGGCCTATGACGCTTTTGAGGTTCTCATTTTTAATGGAGGCCTCAAGGTCCCTGATCTTGCCGGCGCAGCGCCTTACCTCTATCTTGTCATTTCTGAAAAATGCTATACCCGCGGAATCGTATCCTCGATATTCGAGACGTTTGAGCCCGTTAATAAGGACCGGTATAGAGTTTTTTTTGCCTATGTAACCGATTATTCCACACATAATAAAGTAGTCAGTAGTCAGTAGTTAGTAAACAGTAGTCAAAGACAATCCCTCAACTGCCTGTTGCAAACTACTTGCTACTTTTTTCTCCTTTCGCTTTTAACTGTTTCTGCTTTACCCAGCCCACAAGGTTTTGCTGTTTGCTTCTGCTTATTGCGAGTGAGCCTGCCGGGACATCTTTTGTTACAGTAGCTCCGGCTGCTACATACGCGCCCTTTCCAATTTTAACAGGCGCGACAAGCTGGGAGTCGCTTCCTATAAATACCCCGTTCTCAATAACAGTGGTAAATTTATTCTTCCCGTCATAATTACAGGTGATAGTGCCTGCTCCTATATTAACATCTTTGCCGACAACAGCATCTCCGAGGTATGTCAGGTGAGACGCCTTTGTCCCGTTGCCGATGTTAGATTTTTTCACTTCTACGAAATTACCTATCTTTACATCGCGGCCAATCACACTGTTGGGCCTGAGATGCGCAAAAGGCCCGATCGTGCTTCCATTGCCTACTCTGCTTTTTTCAATAAGAGAGTTGTCCTTGACTGTAACTCCGTCACCGAGAACGCTTTCAGAGATCCTCGCTCCCGGATATATAACGCAATTCTTACCAATCCTTGTTTTGTCCTCGAGGTAAGTGTTCGGATAAATGACCGTGTCCCTGCCAATAGTCACAGATGGATGAACGAATGCTGTATCGGGGTCAATGAATGTAACACCGTTTTCCATCCACTTAACAATTATCCTTCTTTTTATAATGTCTGAAATTTTGTACAGTTCTTCCCTGTTATTCACTCCGCTTATCTCCTCCGCAGGACAGACATATGCCTCAAGCCTCTTGCCTGCCCTGGAGACAATCCCGACGATGTCGGTGAGATAATATTCGCCTGAGGAACTGTTCATTTTAATCCTGTCGAGATGTTTCAGGACATCAGTCTCCATCACATAAACGCCGCCGTTTAATTCTTTAAACTTAATTTTTTCCTCAGGTGTGGCGTGTTTATCTTCCACAATGCCCGTGACCCTGCCTTTTTCATCGCGCAGGACCCTGCCATAGCCGGGCATTGAATCATCAATAAAAGTCAAAAAAGACAGGACATTTTTATTCCGCCTGTGATTTGTCAGCAGCCCTTTCAATGTCTTTGTGGTTATAAGGGGACAGTCTCCGTTAAGAACAAGGACCGTGCCTTTTTTCAATTCCTTTTTAGCGGTTGAAACAGCGTCCCCGGTGCCGAGAAGTTTTTCCTGCACAACAAATGACAGGTGATCTTCGCCATTCATTCGTTTCTTAACGGCTTCAGCGCCGTTGCCGATGACCACTACGGTTTTTTGAGGCTTCAGAGGTTTAACTGCATCAATTGTGTATTGAAGCATAGGCCTTCCCAATGCCTCATGAAGGACTTTGGGCAGAAGGGATTTCATCCTCTTCCCTTTGCCCGCTGCAAGTATAACTACCGACAGGTTCATTTGAATATGATAATCTTTTATCGCCTTGTTTGCAATTTAGTTAGTTGTCCCGCTTTACTGTGTATTAATTCGGCAGTTTTATTAAGCATCTTAATCCCAACTTACATTTGCACATATTCCTTCAGCAATGCCGGATACATAAGAGGATTGAACAGGATGTTTGTCATGAAATAACATTCATGCGTGCAATAGCAGCTTTTGTTCTGAATTGATTGCAGGACCTTCTGCGCCCCGCTGTCTTTCAATATTTCTCTCAGATCGTAACCGCTGTCCCTCACATTTCCCATTTTCATATTAAATGATTCGCAGGGATAGACATCTCCTGTCTCTGTCAGGACAAGGTTTAACTTCCCCGCGTAGCAGGGTATCAACTGTTTCTTCCGGGCCATTGTCTCATAGATCAAACTGCGCTGAAGTATGTCCTGTGCGGCTTTTAGCTTTGCCCCTTTGAAACTGTAGATGCCGGAAACTTTTTTCTTCAGGTTTGCTGCCAGCCTGTCAATGGTTTTGTGGTACTTTTCAATGTCAACCTCTTTCAGCCCTTTATCGGAAACACTTCCCCTTATTAGCGACACCGTGTGGGTCCTGACCTTGTCCAGCCCGTTTACAAAGTCAATAAGTTCATCAATATGGCGCTGGTTGTTCATCAATATGGCGCTGGTTCGCGGAACAAAAAACCGTATTTATGCCGAGGTCGAAATTCGGGTATGCGTCAAGCAATTCACCAAGGACTTTGTATGTTTGCAGGGTCTTCTGAAAACTTCCCTTCATTCCCCTTATCGAATCATGCATATCTTCCAGTCCCTCCATGGAAAGCTTCACGACTATCGTGCTTTTTTTGCAGTGTTTCAGTATCGCCTCGACCTTCTCTCTGATCACATCGGTGAGCAGTCCGTTGGTCGGGAAGAGGATTATCGCAGGCTTGTTTCTTTCATAAAACACCTTTGTGATCTCCACTATGTCATCCCTCAGAAATATTTCGCCTCCTGAGAATGCGAGCCAGAGCAGGCTGCCAAGAGATGAAGATATTTTTTCAATTTCACCGAGGGACAATTCAGGCAGATTTTCTTTCTTCTCTTTCCCTGAAATATAAAAACAGAAGGGGCATCTGAGATTGCATCTTCTGGTGAGGAAGAAGGTCAATTGAATTGGGCTTCGCTTCCAGAAGACTGAACCGATATGGCGAAAAGGAGAGTAGGACATATTAATATCCACAGATCGCGCAGATTAAAAAAGACATCTGTGTAAATTCGCGTAATCTGCGGCCCTTGAAATATTCAATCGCTCCCGCAATTGCTCCGGTCCCGACCGGAAGGGGATAGAGCATACTGTAGTATATAAAAGCCTGCACGGCGAATAAAATGCCCCCTGTCTCAAAAAACGCCTTTAACAATCTCCTGCTTATAAATGCATTCAAAATGAAGATGAGAAGCAGAACGAACAATAAAGCAGGCTGTTGTAAAACCGCTGTCACGAGCAAAGTTATCACGCTCAGAAGATATGAAGCAACATCGGTCTTTAATTCTACCGAGGCTGTGCCGGAGTCTGTGAGCAGGTCTTTGTTTTTCAACGAATACATGTTCCAGTATTTGGATTTCCTGTAAGCGTTCTTCAACGATCTAAGGAGAGAAAAATTAAATATGTGCTGCACCTGAATGTCAGGCTCCATAACAAGCCTGCATCCCATACTTCTCAGCCTGTGGCTGAACTCTACGTCTTCGATAATCGGCAGAAAAACTTCAGGAAAGCCGCCGCTCATTTTAAAGATCTCCGCGTCAATTATCATTGCGTGGGCGGCGATATAATCGGGGTCCTCAATGTTTTTGGTCTCGGAATAATTTATGTATACAGACTGAAAGATGCTGAAGAAATTTCTGTCATAGGGCATCCGGGTGTATGTGCCTCCGATTAATAATCCCCCTGTATCCCCCTTTTTCAAAGGGGGAATTCCTTCCTTACTCCTCCCCTTATCTAAGGGGAGGCCGGGTGGGGTTATGGGGTGTGAAGACACGAATGCCCTGTTTGCAATCGCCAGCGTATCTTTCTGAAAGATGCAGTCTGCGTCGGTGAAGAAGATGATCTCGCCGCTGCTGTTCTCTGCCCCGGTATTGCGCGCTTTTGATGTCCCTGAGCGTTTTTCAAGGCTGATGAGTTTGCAGGGAAACTTTCTTATGATCTCAACGGACCCGTCTTCTGAACGGTCATCAACAACGATGACTTCAAAGTTCTTATATCGGGAGGCAAATATGGACTCAAGACATTTGCCTATAGTCGCGGCCTTATTGTAATTCGGGATGACTACGGAGATACTTTTTTCCATTTCGATTGTTTTATTATAATATACCTTAAGAAAGGCTGAAAAAGGAGAGAAGAATGGCTAAAAAAATAGCGGTACTCGTCAGGGACAGAAAGCCTGAGGCATTGAGGATGGCGGTCGGGGCCACGCTTGCAAATGATCAGGTAACTGTATTTGTAATGGATGATGAGCTTGAGGAAGATGATGAGATATCGCTAAACCTGGAGATGTTGAGCTCTTTAAGGGCCCGGATAATCTCCAATAACAAAAAGAACAATTTTGAACAGAAGACCACAGAAGAGATCGCCGCGATGCTCGCAGAATACGATGTCATAATCCCTTATTGATTACAGTTCTCAGCCGTCAACTCATTGACAAATTGCGCATATAATTCTAAATTATAATCAACCTAAAAAATTCGAGGTATCAATGCTCAATAAAGTAGAAGCACTATCGCCGACAACAAAAAGGCTCCAGATCAATATCCCGCCGGACGTCATCAAGTCCGAGACGGACAGCGTTTACAGCAAACTAAGGACGACTACCAGGATACCGGGCTTCAGGCCTGGCAAGGTCCCCCAGGCCATTCTTGAAAAGAGGTTTAGCAAGAACGTTGAAGCCGAGGTCATAGAAAAGATCGTACCCAGGTATTATCTGGAGGCCCTCAAGGAGGCGAATTTAGAGCCGGTCAGCTATCCCAACATAGACGATAAAATAGAGATCGTGCCGGGGCAGCCGCTTTCATTCAGTGTGACAGTGGAGGTAAAGCCGGAAATTGGGGATATAAAATATGAAGGCATCGTGCTGAGAGAAAAGGCCGTCATAATTGAAGAAGAGGATGTGGAAAAAACCCTTAAACTGATGCAGGAAAGCAAGGCCTTGTTTACGGTTACTGAAGAAGCGTTGAATGAAGACGACATGGCCATCATCGATTGCAATGCCTTTGTTGATGGTAATGAGCTCAAGGAAATGTCATACAAGGAATATCCCATGCTCCTTGGCCCTGATGCAATGCCCAGGGAATTTGTGAGCGCCCTGATCGGCAAGAAGAAAGGCGATACTGTTGAGGCGAAGATAACCATGGAGCAGGACAATCCGAACAAGGCCATTGCGGGAAAAGAGGTTTTATTTAAAATAAATATTACAGAGGCCAAGAAGAAAAATGTTCCGCCCCTGGATGATGAATTTGCAAAGGAAGCCGAATGCGGCAGCCTTGATGAGCTGAAAAACAGGGTCCGCGAAAATCTCTCCGCCAGAAAGAAAAGCCAGATAAACCTGGAATACAAAAAAGACATCCTGAACGAGTTGATTAATAAACATGCTTTTGACATCCCGGACTCTATGCTGCATGGTGAGATCGAATCCCTTATCTACCAGGCAAAGCAGAATGCGGAGAGAAAGGGCGAGGCCATAACAACCCCTGAAGAAGAATTGAAAAGGCAATATGAAGTAACCGCAAAAGAAAACGTCAAGGGCGTGCTCCTTCTTGAGGCAATCGGCAGGCAGGCACACATTGAGGTAAGCGATGCCGATGTTAAAGAAGCGGTCGGCGAGATCGCAGCCCGTAACGGCCTGAAACCCGAAGAGGTGATGCGGCTTTACAGTATGAGAGAAGGCTCAATGGACGCCATGAAAAGCAGGCTGTTCGCGGACAAGGTCCTCGAATTTATCTTAGGCAAAGCTACGATAGAAAATTAACGGGGTGTATCGCGATACGCCTCTACTTTCCAACCAAGGAGACAAAATGAGTTTAATACCAATTGTAATAGAACAAACCGGCAGGTCTGAAAGGGCGTATGATATCTATTCAAGGCTTCTGAAAGACAGGATCGTCTTTATAGGCACTCCCATTGACGATATAGTGTCAAATACGGTCATTGCCCAGTTGCTTTTTCTTCAGACCGAAGACGCTGAAAAAGACATTCACCTTTATATAAATTCTCCCGGCGGCGTTGTTTCCTCGGGCCTCGCAATCTATGACACGATGCAATATATCAAGCCGGACATCTCAACATACTGCATCGGGCAGGCAGCCAGTATGGGCGCGCTCCTTTTGACCGCCGGCACAAAAGGAAAAAGGTTTGTGCTGCCTAATTCCCGCGTCATGATACACCAGCCTATTGGAGGTTTCTACGGGCAGGCCACGGATGTGGAGATCCACGCAAGGGAGATCCTGAAGATGAAGGACAATCTCAATAAGATCCTCGCAAAACATACAGGCCAGACTCTTGAAAAGATACAGGTTGACACCGAAAGGGACTATTTCATGTCCGGGCAGGAAGCCAAGGACTACGGCCTCGTTGATGAAGTGATAGAGACCCTGAAAAAGCGGGCGGAATAATCAAGGTAATTTTGGAGATTCACTATGAATGATAAAAAAACAAACAAAAACGAAAACAGTATCCTAACATGCTCTTTCTGCGGCAAGACCCAGAAGGAGGTAAGAAAGCTCATTGCCGGGCCTACAGTGTATATCTGCGATGAATGCATAAACCTCTGTAACGAAATAATGGCAGAGGAGCTCAGTTCATCCTTTGACATCAATATTACACAGAAGATCCCCACCCCGAAGGAGATAAAGCACTTTCTTAGTGATTACGTCATAGAGCAGGACCATGCCAAGAAGATCCTGTCAGTAGCGGTGCACAATCATTACAAGAGGGTAAACAGCCCCAAGCAGGCAGATATTGAACTGCAAAAGAGCAACATCCTTCTCATTGGCCCGACCGGAACAGGCAAGACCATTCTCGCGCAGACGCTCGCGAAATTCCTTGACGTGCCTTTTACCATTGCTGACGCCACAACGCTTACGGAAGCTGGATATGTCGGGGAAGACGTTGAGAACATTATCCTCAAGCTCATACAGGCTGCGGATTATGACGTTGAAAGGGCGCAGCGCGGCATCATCTACATTGACGAGATCGACAAGATAAGCCGTAAGACCGAGAACGTTTCAATAACGAGAGATGTCTCAGGCGAAGGTGTTCAGCAGGCGCTTCTGAAAATCATAGAAGGCACCATTGCGAATGTCCCGCCCCAGGGCGGCAGGAAACACCCGCAGCAGGAATACATCCCGGTCAACACGGCCAACATACTCTTTATCTGCGGAGGCGCGTTTATCGGCCTTGAAAAAATCATAGAGGACAGAATGGGCAAGAAGGTTGTCGGCTTCGGCTCAGAGCCGAAGGTGCACGGCAAAAAAATAGATGAGTCGCTCAAGCATGTGCAGCCCCAGGACCTGATCAAGTACGGGCTTATCCCTGAATTCGTGGGCAGGCTCCCTGTTGTTGCAACACTGGAAGAGCTGAGCGAATCAGCGCTTGTTAGAATCCTCACGGAACCAAAGAATGCGATCATAAAACAGTACCAGAGGCTTCTCTCTTTTGATAATGTTAAGCTGAAATTCACAGACACTGCGCTTGCGGCCATCGCAAAAGAGGCCATCAGGCGCAAGACCGGCGCGCGCGGCTTGAGGGCGATCCTCGAAGACATCATGCTTGATGTCATGTACGAGATGCCGTCACAGAGCGAAGTCAGGGAATGTCTGATAACGGAAGAAGTGGTCACCAAGAGGGAAAAGCCTATCCTCGGTTATAAAGAACACGCAGAGTCCGCGTAGTGTATCAGAAAAAAACGTGATGGGAAAGAAGACCTATCTTGTCACAGATACAAAGGCGGAAAGACTTGATGCGTATATTTCTTCACAGAGCGGCCTCACGCGCTCGCACGTTCAAAAGCTCATAAAAGAAGGCCATGTCCTCGTTAATTCATCTTCGGCAAAAGCCGGTCATAAAGCAAAAATAGGTGACCGGATAGAGCTGACGCTGCCGGCCGCGCTGGAAGGGTTACTCATTCCTGAAGACATACCCTTAGACGTCATCTACGACGACGAATATATGATTGTCATAAACAAACCTCCCGGCATGGTAATGTATCCGGGCCTGGGCCATGACAGCGGAACACTTATGAATGCCGTCGCCTCAATATCAGGTAAGCTCTCCTCGGTCGGAGCGCCTCTGCGGCCGGGCGTTGTACACCGCCTGGACCAGGACACCTCAGGGCTGATAGTCATAGCCAAAGACGACACAGCCCATCATGAACTTGTAAAACAATTCAGGGAGCGCGAGGTTGAAAAGCATTACCTGACCCTCCTGTATGGAAATTTAAAAGCCGACAGCGGCGAAATAAAGACCCTCATCGGCAGGTCCGCGTCAAGCAGGAAGAAGATGTCGGCGAAACCCAGAAGCGGCAAGGAGGCCGTTACCCGGTACGAAGTGGTTAAGAGGTTTAAATTCGCCACGCTGACAAAAGTCAGGATCATCACCGGAAGGACCCACCAGATTAGGGTCCATTTCGCATCAATCGGGTTCCCTGTGTTAGGCGATAAAACGTACGGCAAGAAAACCGCGATCCAGTTCGCGCAAAAAACTATCAGCTTCCCGCGCCAGATGCTTCACGCATATAGTTTAAAGCTCAAACATCCTGTCAGCGGAGAGGCCATGGAATTCACCGCCCCGATGCCGGAAGATATAAAAAAAGCGATGGAGGAGTTTGAGGGATAATTCTCCTGCTTGACAAATGCTTTTAGAGTATATACTATGGGTAGTACCAGAGGAGGTAAAATCATGTCTAAGACACTTTCGTTAAAACTTAAAGATGAAGTTTTTAATGAGACGGAAGACATTCTCGAAAAAATACATAAACCGAGGAATTCATATATTAATGAAGCAGTAAGTTTCTACAACAAATTTATTAAAAGAAACTTACTTAGGAAACGTTTAAAAAAAGAATCCCGTGTGGTGTCCGCATCTTCTCTTGCAGTTTTACATGAACTGGAACTTTTAGAAGATGAGATACCCGAGTGACCATCCGTAAATTCCATGTTTATACGGCAGACTTGAATCCGGGAATAGGCACAGAGCCGGGCAAGATAAGACCTGTTGTTGTTGTTCAGACTAACCTGTTAAATGATGACCATCCCAGCACCATCATTTGTCCCGTTACAACCCGGACCCAGCCTAAAAGCAATATCTTACGGGTCCATTTGAAGGGATTTGAATCCGGCTTAAAAAAAGAGTCCGACATCCTCGTCGATCAGATCAGGGCAATCGACAATAGAAGGTTCAAGGAGCACATTGGCGAGCTTTCGACTGACAATAAAAAGATACTGCTAAAGAATTTAAGAATTATTATTCTGGAGTAAATTCATATCTGCCGGAAAGGGGACAACATGCTTAATAATATCTTCTGCAAAAACCTTCTTTTCATTTCCTTCATCATCGTAATATTAATAATTCCAGTTCTTGTCTTTGCTGACGCAGACAAGATTTTCAAGAAAAACAGCAAGGCGGTTGTGGTTGTTGTGACGCTTAATGAGAAGGGCGAGCCGATAAGTCAGGGCAGCGGGTTTATCGTAAGAGCAGACGGAGCAGTGGTAACGAACTATCATGTCATCAGCAATGCAAAGGATATCAAGGTTAAGACAGGGGATAAGGTTTTAGATGTTCCCACATCATGACCCGGAAGGACTTAAGGAAAAAGCAAGACCCGCGCTTGCAACCCATTGGGATGATTTAACAAGTCGAAATAAATTCATCGTTATTCAAAAAAGAATAGAAGATACGTCTTGGACGGTCGTGGGTTCTTGGGGGTTCAGATTCGTTATATATGAGAAATGCCTTAAGATATTTCTCTATGCACTGCTGACAATGGAAACAGATAGAGTTGGGAAGTTTCTCATTTCAAGCAGGCTGTTCGCTGCCGCTCGGCTGAAGCTCTTCCTTATACCCGCATTCTTTTTTAAGGCACGCGAGGACTTGTTCTTTCTTGGTCTTTTTCTCTATTAAAATGCCCGCGCCGCATTTGGGGCACTGCTTATTCACCGGCTTATACCATGTCGCAAATTTGCATTTTGGATAATTACCGCAGCTGAAAAACACCTTGCCCTTTTTCGTCCTTTTCTCGACGATCTCTCCACCGTCTTCAGGGCACTTGACGCCGATACTCAGGGCCTTTGTTGTCTTGCACTCGGGATATTTGCTGCATGAAATAAATTTCCCGAACCTGCCTGTCCTGAGCACCATCGGTGAGCCGCATTTCTCGCATTTCTCATCCAGTTCCTGCAGCACGGCATTTTGCGCTGCATTGCCGGCTCCTTCCTGTTCAAGGGGTTTTGTGGTTTTGCATTCTGGATATCCAGTGCACGCGATGAACCTGCCGTGCCTGCCCCACTTGATGACCATCGGCTTGCCGCATTTTTCACAGACCTGGTCCGTTGGAATGTCCTGGGGCTTTACCTTGCCGATGATTGCCATTGCCTCTGCGAGGTCCTTGTCAAAAGGCTTGTAAAAATCATTCACGACATCAATCCACTTGAAGCCGCCTTCTTCTATTTTGTCGAGATTGTCCTCCATGTTCGCGGTAAAGTTATAGTCCATGATATCAGCGAACCTTTCAACAAGCAGGTCGCTTACAACAACGCCGAGCTCTGTCGGCTTGAATTTGCCTTCGGCCTTTTCCGCGTATTTCCTGTCCTGTATCGTTGAAAGTATGGAGGCGTATGTGCTCGGCCTTCCGATGCCCTTGGCCTCAAGCTCTTTTACAAGCGAAGCCTCAGTGTATCTTGGAGGAGGCTGGGTGAAATGCTGTTTCGGGGTAATGCCGAGAGACTTCAGTACCTCATTCTCTGATAATGAAGGCAGAAGCCCTTCTTCTTCTTTTCCGTTATCGGTGCTTTCAATATACAGCGTCATAAATCCGGGGAATGTAACGACTGTGCCTGATGCGCGGAAGGTGTATTTGTCAGCGCCTATATCAATTGAGGTCTGCTCAAGCTGCGCTGATTCCATCTGGCTCGCGACAAAGCGTTCCCAGATGAGCTTATAGAGTTTGTACTGGTCCGCCTCAAGAAATTTCTTTACGGCGGCAGGCGTCCTGTAAGCAGACGTAGGCCTGATCGCCTCGTGCGCCTCCTGCGCTGATTTCTTGCTTTTGTAAACAGGCGGTTTTGGCGGAGCATAATCCTTGCCGTATTCTTTGATGATGAATTCCCTTGCCTCATGCTGCGCCTCGGATGCCGTCCGGACAGAATCAGTTCTCATATAGGTTATAAGGCCGGTTGGACCTTCTTCGCCGAGTTCAACGCCCTCGTAGAGTTTCTGCGCCAACATCATGGTTTTTTTTGCTGTGTATCTGAGCTTCCTCGCGGCATCCTGCTGAAGTGTGCTTGTGATAAAAGGCGGTGAGGGTGAGCGTTTCCTCTTCTTCTTTTCAATCCTGGCGACGATAAAACTCTTGCCCTGCAGATCTTCAACTATGCCCCGCGCCTGCTCTTCATTTTTAATATCAGCCTTCTGACCGGCGACCTGAAAAAGTCTCGCCTCAAACTGCGGCGGCAGTTTGCCTTCCAGGGCCGCGGTGATGCTCCAGTATTCTTCTGATTTGAAGGCCTCTATCTCGCGCTCCCGGTCAACTACGAGCCGGACCGCAACAGACTGCACCCTTCCGGCGCTGAGACCGCGCCGCACCTTGCGCCACAGAAGCGGCGAGAGTTTGTACCCGACGAGCCTGTCAAGGACCCTTCGCGCCTGCTGGGCGTCAAAAAGATTCGAATTGATTTTCCTCGGATGCTTGATGGCCTCTGTCACGGCCTTTTCCGTTATCTCATTAAATTCCACCCTGAATACTTTTGCGGAATCGCCGTTCAACTCTTCGGCAATGTGCCACGCGATCGCTTCCCCTTCTCTGTCAGGGTCGGGACCGAGAAACACCTGATCAGCCGCCTTCGCCGCCTTCTTCAGGTCCTTCATTACCTTCTCTTTCCCCTCAATCACAACATATGTGGGGGCGAAGTTATTTTCAACATCAACGCCGATGTCTTTTTTGGGAAGGTCTTTGACGTGGCCGATTGACGCCTTGATGGTAAAATCCTTGCCAAGAAATTTACTGAGCGTCTTTACCTTGGCCGGAGACTCAACGATTAAAAGTGATTTCATCTGATAATACCTCTTGCATTAAAAATACTGTCCGCTAATCGCGATGCTTATGCCGGTTATCTAATCGGCAGTTAAAGGGAAACCTTTACATTGGTTTAATTGTTATTAATCCGGAAAATGTCATTCCGGCTTGTCGAGAATCTATCTAAATACTCATTCCCGACGCGCTTCGCTTGCGGGAATGACAGAAACCTAATTCAGGGAAAAGTTCTTTCCCTGTGACTGCCTTACAACTCCTTTTAGTTCAAGACTCAAAAGTATTGACAGGGCCTTGCTCGTGGGCATATTTATATCTCTGATAATAGAATCTACATGCTTCGGCTCACTGCCCAAATAATTGTAAAGCGCCTTTTCGTCGTCGCTCATAACGGGCAGTGATTTTTCAGCGCATATTTTATCTTCTTTTAGAATACCTTTTATCAGAGGGCGGAGTTCCTCCAGCACCTCTTCAGCGCTTTCCACGAGTTTTGCGCCCTTCTTAATAAGATCGTTTGTACCCTTTGAATTCTTTGACGTGATGTTCCCCGGGACCGCAAAGACCTCCCTGCCCTGCTCAAGTGCATAGGCTACTGTAATGAGAGAACCGCTGTCAAGTGCGGCTTCTACAACAATGACTCCAAGCGATAATGCGCTGATGATCCTGTTCCTCCTTGGAAAATTCTCCCTGTTTGGCAAAGTGCCGAAAGGAAACTCACTGATAACGGCCCCGGACGAGGCTATCTCATCAACGAGTTTTCTGTTCTCCGGCGGATAAGGGACGTCAATGCCCGAGCCTAACACGGCAATCGTCCTGCCGCCCGCCTTCAATGCGCTTTTATGAGAAACGCTGTCTATTCCTCTTGCCATACCGCTTACCACAGTCAATCCTGACGCAGACAGTTTATAACTCATTTTTTCTGCCGTCTGCATACCGTAATTGGTTGAAGTCCTCGAACCTACCATTGCTATAGCATACTTGTCAGAGTCTTTCAACCCGCCCCTGACATAAAGCACAGCAGGGGCGCCGTGGATGCGTTTCAATATTTCGGGGTATGACTTATCGTTGCGGGTAATAAGATGCACATTATTTTTTTCCGCCTTCTCGATTTCCTTCTGCACCTTCTGCCACTGATTAAAAGCGGCAATATTCCTCGCCCTGTTCTCGCCGATGTCCTCAACCTGCCTTAATTCCCTGACAGACATCTGAAAGATATTTTCAGGGCTGCCGAATGCAGCCAGCAACCGTCCCGCGGAAACAGGGCCGATGTCGGGAACGAAATTCAGGGCAAGCCAGTATTTCAGGTCAGACATAATTTATATAATGCAAAATGAGAAAGGAAAAATGCAAAATCAGGATCTTTTATTTTCCGCTCCGCAGCTTCCGCATTTTCAGGCGCAACGCATTGAGTTTTATAAATCCCTCCGCGTCCTTCTGATTGTAAACAGTCTCGGCCTCGAATGTCGCAAGCTGAGGATTGTACAAAGACCTTGGGGATTTTCTGCCGGCCACAATGCAATTGCCTTTATAAAGCTTTAAACGCACAGTCCCTGTCGCGCCTTTCTGGGCCTCGTCAATAAGGCTCTGCAGTGCCAGCCTTTCAGGAGAGAACCAGAAACCGTAATAGATCATCTCCGCGTATTTTGGCATCAGGGAATCTTTCAGATGCATGACCTCCCTGTCGAGTGTGATTGATTCAATCGCGCGATGGGCGATCTGGAGCGCTGTCCCGCCCGGTGTCTCGTACACGCCCCTGGATTTTATACCGACAAACCTGTTTTCAACCATGTCCAGCCTGCCGATGCCGTGTCTTCCAGCGATGTCGTTGAGTTTTTTCAGGAGGTTTGCGGGCGAGAGTTTTTTCCCGTCAACGGAGACAGGGTTGCCATCCGCGTAACCGATCTCGATGTACCGGGGCTTTGCCGGGGCTTTCTCAGGAGACACGCTCATTGTAAACATGTCAGCGGGAGGCTCAGCCCACGGGTCTTCCAAAATTCCTCCTTCATAACTTATGTGAAAGAGGTTCATGTCAGAGCTGTATGGTTTCTTTTTCGTAACGGGGACAGGGATGCCGTTCTTCTTCGCATAGTTTATCAATGATTCCCGTGAATCGAATTTCCATTCCCTCCACGGGGCGATGACCTTTATATCAGGTTTTAACGCATAGTACGTCAATTCAAAACGCACCTGGTCATTGCCTTTGCCTGTTGCGCCGTGGGCAACCGCGTCCGCCTTTTCCTTTTTCGCTATTTCTATCTGCTTCTTAGCAATCAGAGGACGCGCTATTGACGTGCCCATAAGATAAGCGCCTTCGTACACGGCATTTGCCCTCAGCATCGGGAACACATATTCCTTAACGAACTCTTCTCTCAAATCCACAACATAAGCCTTTGAGGCGCCTGTCTTCAGGGCCTTACTTTTTACTGCCTTAAGATCTTCACCCTGTCCGAGGTCTGCGCAGAAGGCGATAACCTCGCAATTGTAGGTCTCCTTCAGCCATTTGATAATTACAGATGTATCAAGCCCGCCGGAATATGCGAGCACTACTTTTTTTATCTTCATTTGCTTTCTCCTGAAATTGTTTTTTGATGAAACATTATACCTCAACATAGGTTGAAATGTTAAAATCTATTCATGAGAAAAAACGCCTCTTTCATCGCGATCTTCTTTTTCGTAGCAGTCCTTCTGTATATGCTCTCAAGAAAGGAATTCTCGCCCATCCCTGCCGACGAAAAACACGTCAACGTAACTGTCAAGGAAAGATGCCTCGATTGTCATGCAAAGGACAAAGAGTCGCCCCTGAAAAAAGAACACCCTCCAAAAGACCAGTGCTTTGAATGCCATAAAAGAGCGAAAAAATAAGGGGGACAAGAAATCATCCCCCTTATTAAAGTATGAAGGTATATAGCCTTCGCAGTATTTATTGGAGCTTTAATTCAGACTTGGGTGCTCCATCATCTTCACCAGGGCTTCTTTTACCCCGCCGCTGATTGCCGTTGAAACATCTGTGGTGCCGCCTAAACTGCCGGTGAGCAAATCGACGTTGTCATTGTAAGCTAACTTGGCTTCCTTCTTAATAGCGGCGGGATTAATTATCTGAAGAGACCTGTTTGTTCTGCTTCTGACTGGCTGAGGGTGTGTTTTGCTTTGATAAGCCTTTTTAAATATGCTGTGACTTTGACGGAGTTTTTTGATCTGAGCGCCTTTAATAAATCGCCTTCAAGCTCTGCAACTTCAAGGCGCTTATAATAATCAAGAGATTCTTTGAGGTGAGCCAAGACGATTTTCCCAGTCAAAATCGGGTGATTGTTCGTTACGTTTGCGTCCTTAAATCTCATACCGTGTTCTAACTCTACTTCAAGCCCTGCAAGAAAATCATGAAGGCTCAGCTTCATTCCGCCGGAATTGATTTCTCTTAAAATAATTTTAGCTTCTTTTGGCAGGATTTTATTTTTTTTCAGGTTAGTCCAATCCCTGACTCCAAGTTCTTTGCAGACCCTTCTGACTTCATTAACTGTAATATACTCCGGGAGTTTCAAGGCAGGCACCTTCTTTCGTGTTGGCATCAGGCGTAGGAATTTACGCGCATTCCCTTTTCCTGGGAAAATTGAACTGATTTGCCTTTCCTGTCATAGGTCGTGGTTGCTTCAAAAGGAACAATAAAATTGACATCCTTGCGGTGAAGACTTGAGCCCTTATCAGGAACAGCCACTAACTGATTATTAGGCGTTACATCAATGATATCTACAGGTTCTCCCTTTGCTTCTGAATAATTTTGTCTCCTGTTGTCAAAATACTGGTTATGCGTGCGAATGTCATTTATTGTATAGTTGTTAAGCTTCAGTTTGAAGAAATTAAGAAAGTTCAGATTGATTACCGTTGTCATAAAGCCCTCTTTTCAAAATAGCCCGGCAAATCCTGAGGTTATGAGTTTGGAATTTATTATACCAAGTCATAAGAAGAATTTAAATACATCGATCTTAACTAACACGGATAATACATTATTGACCTATTCCGATGCAGTATCTACAATATACTTTAATCAAATTACATAATAGTCGTGGTACGATTTTACATTTCAGGGAACACGCGCTTAAAATAGTTAACAACCGGTTAAATTGATACGGTCCCTTGAATCCCTTGTATAAAGAGAAACATTCAAGAATTATCACGGTCAAAATATGATAAGAAAAAGATTGGGAGTGTTCTTACTTTTTCTAATTGACATCGCAGCAGTCTTTCTTGTACTTGAGAGCGCGATGTTTATAAGAAAAAATACCCTGCCGTATTTCGTCCGGTTTCCGGAGTATCCATCAATAGATTTCACATTTTTCTGGTGGATCTTTCCGGTATGGGTGTTTTTTTTCGCATATGAAGGGTTGTATACGAAAAGGTTCTCATTCTGGGATGAAGTTAAAGTATTGTGGAAGGCGATTTTCTTTTCAACGCTCGGGATGTTTACAATTCTCTACTTAGGCAAGTTTGGAGCGCAGGTGTCGAGGACCACTGTAGTATTAATGGGCATCATCTCATTCCCTGTCCTGCCTGTTATCCGGATTAACGCCAAGAGGCTTTTAATAAATACCGGGTTGCTTAAAAGTAAAGTCCTTGTTCTCGGCGCCGGAAAAACAGGCAGACTCATTGCAAAGGCATTAAAGAGAGATGTAAACCTCGGTCTCAATGTCGTCGGCTTTCTTGATGACGACCCGGAGAAGGTTGGCAAGAAACTGGAAGGGATAAAGATACACGGAGGGGTTGATAAGGCTCAGAAGTATATCGGCAGGTGCGGGATAGAGGATGTTGTCATCGCAATGCCTGGTTTCGATAAAGTGAAAACCATATCGTTAATCAACAAGTTGCAGCACAAGACCCAGAATATCCTGCTTATCCCCGACCTGTTCGGGATAACCGTACTCGGTACAAATCTTCAGCACTTTTTTCAGGAACAGGCTATCGGGCTTGAGGTCAAGAACAATCTTGCGCAACCGGTAAATGTCTTCATAAAAAAGCTATTCGATATAGCTGCCAGTATTATATTTTTAATTATCCTCGCATTACCGATGTTGTTAATCTTTATTCTCATTAGGACTACCTCGAATGGACCTGCAATATTTTCACAGGAGCGAAGGGGTAAAAACAACGTCCCTTTCAGGTGTTTCAAATTCAGGACCATGTATAATGATGCAGAAGAGAGACTTGAGGCACTGTTAGAAAGCAATCAAAAGGCTCAAAGTGAGTGGAAAAACAATTGGAAACTCAGGGATGATCCGAGGGTGACCAGGATCGGCAGGTTTTTAAGGAAGACTTCTCTTGATGAACTGCCGCAGATATTTAATGTCTTAAAAGGCGATATGAGCCTTGTAGGTCCAAGGCCGGTCACAAAGGCGGAAATAGATGAATACTATAAGGACGCAGCAAAACTATGTTTCTGTGTACCCCCAGGCCTTACTGGCTTATGGCAGGTGAGCGGCAGGAGCAATACTGATTATGATTACAGGATTACTCTTGATTCGTGGTATGTCAGGAATTGGAATTTATGGCTGGATATTGTTATCCTATTCAAAACTGTGAGGGTGGTGTTTAAGATGGAAGGGGCAGTTTAGGGTTAGAAGTCTAATTAGAGTAACAGGAGGAGAATATGGAAAAATGGAAATGTTCAATTTGTGGTTATGTATATGATCCGGAGGCAGGAGACCCTGATGGAAATGTCCCGCCTAACACACCCTTTGAAAAAATCCCTGATAATTGGGTATGTCCTGTCTGCGGGGCAACAAAAGATCAGTTTGAAAAGGTTTAGCACAGTTTCGTGATGCGTAACGCGTAATGAGTGAAAAGAATAACTCACAACGCATTACTCATGACGCGTTCGAGACGGATTGCCTTATTCAATATTGAATACCGCCACTTCCTTTATTCCAGGCAGGTATTCACCTACAGGCACAAGTTTCTTTCCATCGCTGACGCAGCCGATGATTATCGTCCATAATTGATTAAGCTCTGCCTTTTCCCTGTCATTCTCCGGAATCATTTTAAGAAGTGAGCCGTCAAGTTCTATTTTCATTATTAATAGCCTCCTTTACTACTTAAATTTATCAGGGTCTACCACAAACCATACATTTCCGACTTTATTGCCGAGTGTGTCTCCGGGTTTTCGGCTGATACCATTTCACTTCAAATAATTCCTGATACAAAAAAAGAGGGATAAAAGCGTCAGGACTTTTATCCCTTTATGACATCTAAGCATCTTTCTGTTTCCTCCTCAAGGTGTTATTCATTGTGGACGCGTTTCTTCCAACTGTCCAGATAGTCTTTTGTAAGTCTCTTTATCCCGTGATGGGTTTTCGCATGGGCTGCCGTCTTCTTTAAAACGTCGTCAACCGTCTTGCCTTTAGCTACAAAGTCACATTCAACACCTACGTCTTTGCATCCGAGTACCTTCATATCACCACCTCCTTCAACTCACTCTCTAATTAAATTATAGCAGACAATAAACAGATTACAACTGCCTCGTAAACTCCTCTTCCGCCTCTTTTATCAGCGCTTCCGGCTCATCAATGTATCTGGGTGAAAAGTGAACAGGCTCTATCCTTCCTACACCTGCATCCCTTGCAATGCTTCCAGCCATTTTTGCAGTAAGATGGCAGCGCTCTTTTGCCCTGTCTTTGTCCTTATCCATAAAAAAAGTTTCTATATAAAGGACATCCGAGCCTTTTACAAGTTCAATAATTTTCCTGATATTTTCTTTGCTGCCCAGTGCATCCACAACATAGGATATCTTCTGCCCTTTTGTAATGTTTGCAATTTCCCGAAGTTCCGCAAAGGTGCGGGACTTGCCTTTAATTGAAAATACACTGTCTGTCAGCCCTTCTCTTATTGCCTTTTTGAATTCTCCAAGCCATGGGCCTACAGGGAGGTTCATTTTATCCAGCTTATCTTTGTCAATATTTATATGGAAGTCTTCATCAAGGCTGAAGGCAAGGCACTGGACCTGATGATCAAGGATTGCAGCAGAAACCCTGAAAAAGGATCCCTTCATTATAGTACTGTCAGATAATTCAGCCTCTGACTCCTCACGTTTAAAATAGTTCTGCGCCTTGAAGGATGCCCTTTTAATAAACTTGTCCGTCACCTCAGAAACTTCGAGCACAAGCGGGTAGTCCCCGATAAGATTCCACGTATAACTTCTCAATTTGCCCTCAATGCGGTCGGTAAAGCCTTCGGGGCCGTAAAATCTTAGAGGGGTTTCTTTTTTCAGACTGACCCTGAGAATGTTATCGAAACCGATGAAGTGGTCAATGTGAGTATGAGAAATAAAGATATCGGTGGTCTTGAGAATGTCCCTTGCCGAAAGGTTGACAGTGAATCCAGCGTCAAACATCAGCGCCATGCCTTCCCTAACTATCCTCACGTAAAGACAAGGGTCATCAAAGGGACCGTTGAGAAGCCTTGCATGGAAAGAGGGTTTCATATTTAAAATAATAGCTTAATTAGTGATATAATAACACTTGTCATTGATTGTTAATCATTTTTTAGGCCGGCAGCTAAATATCTGCCATAGAATTGCCGATTTAGTATTGAGTAGTACAGAGGGACACATTTAATTTCTATTAATGGATGGAGGATTGAATGCCTGAGTTAAGAAAGGACCCGGTATCCGGCAGATGGGTTATTATTTCAGTTGAAAGGGGCAAGCGCCCTACTGATTTCGGAATGAGGACCCTCACGAAAAAAGGGGGCTTCTGCGCCTTCTGCGAGGGTAACGAGCGTACAACACCTGTAGAAATTTTAGCCTTCAGACCGGATGGCAGCAAACCTAATACACCCGGGTGGACTCTCAGGGTTGTTCCGAATAAATTCCCCGCCCTGCACATTGAGGGCAACTTAAACAGGGCCGGCGAAGGCATATTTGACAAGATGAACGGCATCGGCGCGCATGAGGTAATTGTAGAAACCCCCAATCACAGCCTGACGCTATCAACCATGCCACTGAAATCAATTGAGGATGCCCTCTGGGCATTTCATCACCGGATCACAGACCTTAAAAGGGACCCGCGTTTTAAATATGTGCTCGTTTTTAAAAATGAAGGCGAGGAGGCAGGCGCTTCGCTTGAACACACACATTCTCAACTGATAGCCCTCCCCATTGTCCCGCACCTGGTAGAGGAAGAAATTGAACAGGCAAAGCAATATTACAGCTATAAAGAGCGCTGCATTTTCTGCGACATAATGCGTCAGGAGCTAAACAGCAAGGCACGCGTCATCTCAGAGAATGACGATTTCATTGCGCTTGCGCCGTTTGCGCCACGTTCGCCGTTTGAGACAATGATATTGCCCAGGAAGCATGAATCCAGTTTTATGCCTGACGGCAAGTTCACCCTTCTGGCGCAGATCCTTCAAAAAACGCTGAAGCAGATTGACAAGGTGCTTGAGATGCCGCCGTATAATCTGATGATCCACACATCGCCGTTTAAAATCGAGACGAATGAATATTACCACTGGCATATAGAAATAATACCCAAACTCACAAAGATTGCAGGTTTTGAATGGGGGTCGGGGTTTTATATTAACCCCATGCCGCCTGAAGACGCCGCGAAATTCATGAGAGAAGCGGAGATATAGCTATTAGCTATTAGCTGATAGCCATTAGCTTAAATGGCTGAAATAGCGGAAAACAAACAGCACAGCACAAAATCCCCTGATGTGGAAGTTTTAATCAGAGTCGCCCAGATTGCGAGTTCAGCTCTTGAACTCAGAGAGATTCTTGACACAATCTCGCATGTCATAGTAGATACCCTCGGTAAGGATTTGTGTTCCATCTGTCTTTTAAAACCTGAAAAAAAGGTCATCTGCATTGAATCCGCAAAAGGCAGCACCAAGGAATCCGTTGTTGCCTTCTGCATTAAGAACCAGGACGGCATTATTAATAAACTGTTTAATGAGGCGCAGCCGATTGCTATAGACGACATCAGAAAAGAGCCCGATGTAAAGGCGATCCTCAATCCCGAGACAGAAGATATGCTGTCTCTTCTGGCAATCCCGATAGTAAAAGACACTACGGTTACCGGGATCCTCATGGTCCAGACCAGGCAGCCTCATGTTTACAGCGATGATGAAATCAACATTTTCACCATTATCTCACACAGCGTCAGCGCCGCCATCCGGAATGCGGAGCTTTACAGGAGTGTTAAATCCCAGCTTGATGAACTAAAGGTGATACACGAAGTCGGCAAGGCGATAACCTCCATCCTGAACATCGATGAACTCCTTCCGTATATTTGCGAAGAGATATCGAAAGTCTTTAATGTAACCGGCTGCATTCTCAGACTCCTTGAAGGAGAGAACCTTCAGATAAAAGCCTCCTACGGGGTGTCTGATCTGATCAAGCAAAAGATGGCGCTTCGCATCGGTGAAGGCGTAGCAGGCCATGTCGCGCTTACAGGCGAGCCGCTTGTTATCGACGACGTATCCACTATGCCTGAAAATTTGCACGTGCCCGAGATCCAGGCAACCTCCGTACTCTGCGTCCCGCTCACTATAGGAGAGAATGTAATCGGCACCCTTGGGCTCTACGACAAAAAGGACGAGTGGGGAATTACAACATTCACAAAGGATGATGTAAATACACTTATGACATTCGCATCCGCCTCATCCATTGCAATAGAAAACGCAAGGCTCTACAGGGCCGAGATTGAAAAAGAAAAAGAAGTGACCCAGACAAAAGATTACCTGAAAGGCCTTATTGATAACTCCGCTGACGCTATTATCACATCGGATTTAGACGGGGTAGTCACCTCCTGGAATAAAGGGGCCGAGATAATTTACGGATTTAAACAGGACGAGGCAATAAACACTTTTCTGCCGATGATCCCGCCGTTTCTGGTAGAAGAAGAAAAGGCGTTTATGGAAAAAATTCATCAGAAAGAGACCTTAAGAAATATAGAAACAATAAGGCAGACAAAAAACGGCAGGCTTATTGAAGTAAGCCTTACACTTTCGCCGATACTGGACCCGTCAGGGAATGTTACCGGTATAAGCGGCATATCCAGGGACATCTCCGAAAAGAAGATGGTCGAAAAAGAGCTGATCAGGAAGAACCAGGAGCTGTCCAGATTATTTTTTATAAATTCCGTTGTAAGAAGCACGCTTGAATTAGACAAACTTCTCAAGATGGTTCTTACAGTAGTTACAATGGGCGACGGACTCGGGTTTAACAGGGCCATACTTTTTCTCGTTGACGAATCCCGGACTGAGCTTCACGGAATGATGGGGGTGGGACCGGGAGGGCCTGATGAAGCAAGAGAGATATGGCTTTCCATGGAAGGCAAAAGTCTTGGAGCTATTATAGAAGATATTGAAAAAGGCCCCATATATCTCGACTCATATCTGGATAAACTGAGCCAGAACTTGACCATACCTCTTGACTCGGATTGTATCCTTACCCGCTGTATTCAGGAGAAGAGGCCGTTCAATGTTCAGAACGCAAAATTGGAACCGCTCGTAACACCATACCTTATCCAGATGACCGGCGCTCCGGCGTTCGGCATCGTGCCTCTTATATCAAGAGACAAGGTGATTGGCGTAATCTGGGTTGATAATCTTTTCACCGGGAAACCCATTAAAGATGAAGACCTGCAGTTCCTGATGGGATTTTCAAGCCATATTGCCTCAGCCATCGAAAATGCGAGACTTTTTGAAAACGTGTCCCTTGCAAGGTCGGAGCTTAAAAATATTTTCGAATCAATATCAGACATGGTCTATTTTACGGACAACGATTTCAACATAAAGCGCATAAACCAGGCTGTGATCAACAGGATCGGGAAACCGGAACAAGAGATCATAGGAAAGAAATGCTACGAAATATTTCACGGCAAAGACAAACCCTGGGAGGCCTGCCCTCATTCAAAATCCGTAAGTCTGAAAAAATCCTTTGTGGGAGAGCTGGAAGACCCGTATCTCGGGGCCACATTTGTTGTTTCAAACTCGCCTATCTTTGATTCAGCAGGGAATTTTGTTGGAACAGTCCATCTGTCACGCGATATAACGGAGCTCCGCACTTTGAGAGAACGGGTGACCCATTCCGAAAGAATGGCGGCCCTCGGAGAGCTGGCCGCGAGGGTAGCTCATGAGATAAGAAACCCGCTTATTTCCGTTGGCGGTTTTGCCAGAAGGCTGGAGAAAAAACTTTCTGGCGACACACAGGAATATGCAAAGATCATCGTCAATGAAGTAGCACGGCTCGAAAATATCCTGAAAGAAATCTTAGGCTTTGTAAAAAGCTCACGGGTAAACAAGGTCAATGTGAATATTAATGAACTGGTAAACGGCATCGTGGATTTTATCTCTCCTGAAATACACGAAAAAGCAAACATAATAATAAGGGAAATATCAGAGACCCCGATAATAACAGCCGTAGACCCTGACAGGATAAAAGAGGCCCTCCTGAACATTATTACAAATGCCTCTCAGGCAACTGACCACGGAACGATTACCATTAGAACAAGACGCGAAGATAAAGAGGCCATTATTGAGATGATGGATAACGGCTGTGGTATAAGGGCTGATGACCTTAAAAGTATTTTCAACCCGTTCTTTACGACAAAACCTCACGGGACAGGCCTCGGCCTTGCAGTGACCCACAAGATCATTCAGGAGCATAACGGCAAGATCAAGGTCGAAAGCATATGGGGCGGCGGCACCGCTTTCAAAATATATCTGCCGGTTGAAGAAAAAGATGATAAAAAATAAGCGATTAACAATTGTGCTATACTTCAAAATAAAAGTATCGGAAACCTTGGCAAATAAAAAACACCAAACAAGAAAGGGGGAAGCTATATGAGGCTTCTTGTAGTTGATGACGATTTAAATATACAACGTCTTTATAAGGAAGAATTGGAGGAAGAAGGATACGAGGTAGTCATTGCAAGCACCGGGAAAGAAGCCCTGGAGATTTTCGCAAAAGAGAACTTTGACGTAGTAACGCTTGATATACTCATGCCCGATATTGACGGGATAAGCCTCCTGCGGAAGATGAAGGAACAGCGCCCGGCCATCCCTATTATAATGTCAACTGCTTATGATTACAGGGACGACTTCGCAGTATGGGCGTCTGAGGCATACATTGTGAAATCATCCGACCTCAGTGAATTAAAGAGCACTATTAAAAAGCTTATGACCGCGTAATTCTAAACCGCTGTAACCTTTTAAAAGTGGTTCCATTCTTTTTCTATCACTGCAGGACGCGGGATTTTAAAAAATCTTCAGGCCTGCATCTTATTTTTCGCTTTGAAAGAAAATTTGAATGTCTGGAAAGGTTTACAAAATAAGCAGCTATTGGGTAATATTCAATGGTAGCTGATAGCAGGTAGCTGTCAGTTGATAACTATTTTGGAGAGGTGGCCGAGCCGGTCGAAGGCAGCCGCCTGCTAAGCGGTTGTGGGGGTAACACCTCACCCAGGGTTCGAATCCCTGCCTCTCCGCCATTAACCTTAACTTTTAGCAGGAGGACTTGAATGCAGGAGAACAAACTTTATGTAGGGAATCTCAGCTACTCTGTAACCAATGATCAACTGGCAAAATTATTTGCCGATTACGGAGAGGTTAAACAGGTAAATATAATTGAAGGCAAAGGCTTTGGATTTGTTGAAATGTCAAACGACTCAGAGGCAGATAAAGCGCGCGAGGCCTTAAACGGGACCGATTTTAACGGAAGGGCCCTGAAGGTTGATAAAGCCCGCCCTCCAAAAAGCACTGGACCAAGAAGAGACTTCCCAAGAAGAGACAGCAGGGACAGGGATGACAGAAGGGGGAGATTTTAAATGAAAAAAACATTCTTGATAATATTAGCAGCCGTCGTACTATTTTCATTCTTGTCATGCAAGAGGAAAGAGGAGCAGAAACCCGTGCCTCAACAAAGCACTTCCGCCCCAAGAGGGCCGATTGTGGACTCTCCACTGACCCCTCCGCCCGGCCATGGCACGCCTGGACAGGGACAAAAGGTTGAGTTCCAGGTGGTCGTTCCTCCTGAGGTGAGCGCTAAATGGTCTGGGGTAAAATTCATTGTTGAAGACCGGAAGGAGAATAAGAAGCTGGAACTTACCGCACCCGTTGGCAGTGAGTTAAAAATTCCCGACTCAAACCTGGTTGTCAAGGTAGGCCCCTTTCTCCCAGACTTCAAGATGAACGGCCCGGTTATTACTTCGGCTTCTAACGAGATGACCAATCCCGCAGTTGGCGTGACGGTCCTTGAAAACGGCTCCCAGATATTTCCGGCGCCGGGAGGGACCGCAAAGTGGGGATGGCTTTATCAGAAATTCCCGGCAGTTCACGCTTTTCAGCATGAGCGCTTTGCCCTGGCTTTGAAAGAAGGGATACAGAAATAAGACGATGCGCCCATAGCTCAATTGGATAGAGTGCCGGACTACGAATCCGTAGGTTGCAGGTTCGACTCCTGCTGGGCGCGCCAGTTTTACCCCGTTTTATACCAGATATTGCACGCCCCTTCAAAAGATACCATGCACGGGCCCTTCGGTGTTTTCGGCGTGCATACTTTTTTAAACAGTTTACAGGCAGAGGGATAAGCCTTCCCGAGGATAATCGTCCCGCAAATGCATCCGGGTATTTTTGCTTCTTTCACTTCTTTAAGCTCAAAGACCTTCCTCGCATCCCTTGAAGAATATTTGTCCCTCAATTCAAGTCCCGAACCGGGGATATATCCGATGCCCCTCCAGTTTACGTTCGCGACTTCAAGATACTTCTCCATAAGTTTCTGCGCCTGAGTATTGCCTTCCGGTTTCACCACTCCTTTATACACATTTCCTGTTTGTGCTTTTCCGCTCTTCAACTGCCGGAGTATTTCCACAATGCCAAGCAAAAGGTTGTCCGCCTCAAAGCCGGCTACAACGGTCGGGATGCCGTATTTTTCGGAAAACACATTCCACGCATTAGAGCCAACTATTGCAGAGACATGTCCGGGAGCGATGAACCCGTCAATGCCGATCTCAGCGTCTTTGATGAGTATCTCCATTATCGTGGGCGTCAGCCTGTGCGAACTCAGGATGAACAAATTATCGGGCACTCCCATTTCCAGAATACCCGCAGTCGGGGCTGTAGTTGTCTCAAAGCCGATAGAGAAGAACACTATCTTCTTGCCGGGATTTGATTTCGCAATGTTCAATGCCTCAAAAGGAGAGGTGATCATCCTGAAGTTTTTCCCTTCAGCCCGGATGGAGCCTTTTTGCGTCGGCACCCTCAGCATATCGCCGTAAGTAACCAGAATGACGTCGTCTATCTTTGAAAGATTTATCGCATTGATGATATCGCTCTCAGGACAAACGCACACAGGACAGCCGGGCCCGGGGATGATCTCAAGATTTTCAGGCATCAAACTCCTCATCCCCGAAAATGCGATAGTATGCTCATGCGACCCGCAGACATTCATAATGCGGATTTTCTTGTCATGAGGAACGAGTGAGTGAATGAGCTTGATTATGTTATTTGTCTTGTCCATGGTTTTAGCTATTAGCTTATTGCTGAAAGCTAATAGCTGCCTTCCTCAGCATATCCTCGGCAGCATATCTTCTTCAAGCATATCCAGCAGGCGTTCGCCGCCGATCTTTGTTCTCAGCCTCACTCCCTTAAATTTAGATGTAACGTGTCCGATGACTGATGCGTTTTGCCCTAATGGATGTTTCTTTAGAATGGTTAGAATTTTATTCGCACTTTCATGCGACGCGATAATGATCGCCTTGCCTTCATTTGCAAGATAGAGCGGGTCGTAGCCAAGCATGTCGGAAATAAAACGGACATCCTCTCTCACGGGCACGTTCTCTTCAAAGATCTCCACTCCGAGTCCGGTTACGTCGGAGACTTCAGCAAGCACTGTTGCAACCCCGCCCCTTGTCGGGTCTCTCATCCACTTTAGTCCGTCTATCTCAAAAAGAGGCTGAAGCAGGTCATTCAACGGAGCGCAATCACTTGCGAGATTCGCAGTTATGGTGAATTCATCCCGCACCAGCGCAATGGCCGTCCCGTGGTCTCCGATCGTGCCTGTTATCAGCACCATGTCTCCCACTGATACATTATCCAGAGGCAGGGGCTTAACGATCTCGCCGATGCCTGTTGTATTAATGTACATGCCGTCGCATTTGTCTTTCTCGACAACCTTGGTATCTCCGGTAACTATGTGAACGCCGGATTGTTTAGCGGATTCCGCAATGCCTTTAAGAATTTCCTCAAGATGCTCTATGGGGAACCCTTCTTCCAGTATGAAGCCCACAGAAAGATATCTGGGGACCGCGCCGCTTACGGCAAGGTCATTGACTGTGCCGCAGACAGCAAGCTTGCCTATATTGCCTCCGGGGAAAAACAGCGGCCGGACAACATATGAATCCGTGGTCATAGCGGCATGATGATGTCTAAGGTTGATATACGCGGCGTCTTCAAGCGGCTTCAATTCTTCCGAACCCAGATATTTCAGAAATAGTTTTTGTATCAGGTCCCGCGTAAGCCTGCCGCCGCTGCCGTGGCCGATTTCAATTTTTTTCATACTGAATATTTAGCCACTAATTTACACGAATGTTCACGAATTGAAAGACAATATTTCATTAGTGAAAATTCGTGCTTATTCGTGGCTGATTAAATGTTCCTTTAAAAATTTAATCCAATCATCCATACCTTCTCCGGTTTTTGATGACAATTCAATAGTTGCCAGAGAAGGGTTCAGGGACAGCGCGTCTTTTTTGATCTTCTGCATATCAAAATCAAAATATTGCACGAGATCGGTCTTTGAGATGATAAGCAGATGTGCGGTCTTGATGGCCTTCGGGTATTTTAAAGGCTTGTCATGCCCTTCGGGAACTGATATGAGCACAACCCTTAAATGCTCGCCGAGGTCAAAGAATGAAGGGCACACAAGATTGCCCACGTTTTCTATGAAGAGGACATCAAGCCTCTTGCCGTTTAAACTATGCTCCAGTGAATGGAACCCTTTGTGAACAAGAATGGAATCCAGATGACACGCGCCTCCGGTTGTAAGCTGTACGGCGGGGACGCCTTTTTTCCTGATCCTCTCGGCATCGAGGTCTGTCTCGATGTCGCCTTCGAGCACGCCGATATTGATCTCGCCTTTCAGCGCGTCAATGGTCTTTTCAAGCAGCGTGGTCTTGCCGGAGCCGGGGGAGCTTATGATGTTAATTGCGAAGATCCCGTCTTCGTCAAAGTGCCTTCTGTTTCCAGCGGCAGCATCTTCGTTTGCTTTGAGAAGGCTCTGATTCACGTCTATAACTTTAACCTCTTTTTGTCCCCCATTTTCAAGGGGGGAAACAGGGGGGTGTTGATGCTCATGACCGCATCCGCACACGTCACACATGGGATTCCTCCTCGGTCTCTATTTCCACGTTTTCAATATGCATCTCTTCTCCTGACAAAAGTTTCAGGCTGTATGATTCACAAAACGGGCATGTTTGAAAGGAAAGATTGTCTGTCTCAAAAGTTTTCTTGCAAGTATTGCATTCATAAACCAAAGGGACTTCTTCAATGGAAATTGCGGCGGAAGACATGAGTGGATGCTCAAGCTTTACGGCGTCAAAGGCGAATATCAGCGAATCAGCAACAATGCCGGACATCTTCCCGATCTTTAATTTCACGCCAGTGACCTTCGTTGCATTATTTTCGAGTGCTATCCTCGTAAGCTCCTTAACCATCCCGATGGCTATTGATACTTCGTGCACCTTCGTCCTCCTCATCCATGACGCGGAGGACTTCATCCAGCGCCTCCCATATTTCGTCAGCAAGCTGTTTGTCCACCTTTTCTATGGCAAACCCGACATGCACAATGACATGGTCGCCGATCCTGATCTGGTCCTCCGGTAAAAGCTGAAGCCCTATTTCCCTTTTCACGCCTTTGGCTTCCGCTACTCCTGAAGGATAATGAATTTCAACAATCTGCATCGGGACACCGACACACATAACGCCTCCGTTTGTATCAGTTTACCACACCGTTGTTACAAAGTAACGGGTAACGCGTGACGAGTAACGCGTGAAAAATCTCATCCGGTTCCCGTCACTCGTTACTCGTCACTTATCACTTAGCGTAACTATCTCAGCCTCTTTGGTATGCGTATCGAATATCATGACCGTTGCTGAATTACCGAAGCCGTGGGCTGTTCCGGGATTGAGAGCCAAGGTGTTCCCCGTCTTTTCGTATTCACATTTATGCGTGTGCCCGTAGATGACAACATCATATTTGCCGCATTGGATCAAGGCGTCTTTCATCTGTAACTCCGTCCCGTGGTAACAGGCAAACTTCAGATTTTTTAATGTTCTCAATATGGTCATGCGAATCCGAGATGATGCCGATTTTCATTTTGTCTCCGTTACTCGAACATCAACGCCTTTTTGACTTTCTTCATGTCAGCCTTCCCGTTCAGCATCTCAAGAAGCTTGAATGCAACATCAATTGAGGTGTCGGGTCCCCTGTTGGTGATCACCCTGCCGGAGACGACGATCCTTTTATTAACCGGAATTGCTCCGCAGTCGCGGAGGATTTGCAGGTTGTCATGCCGCTTGCTCGCGGTGTAAGTCGTGGCCTTCCTGCCTTTGAGAATTCCGGATTTCGCGGCGGGGAGGGCTCCTACACACATACAAACAATAATGCCGCCGCTTGAGTAAACCTTCTTTATCAATGAAAGCACTTCCTCTTTGAATACCTCGGTCCATCCGCTGTCATTGAATCCGCCCGGGATAACAAGCGCGCTATATTCCTTCGCATTTACATCCTTAAGCAGCATGTGGGTTTTAATTATGAGATTGTGTTTGGATGGGACGGTCCGTTTAAAACCGGATATAACCACATCGACAGGCGTTACTTCCTTTAACACCCTCGTCCAGCCGAGGATATCCGTAAAGGCCGCAACCTCGATGTCTTCAAATCCCCGTGGAAGAAAGAGAAGGACCTTCTTGTTGATTCCCATAGTTGTCCTGATTATGTCGCTATTATGTCTACAGTTAATTTTTTTGTTTTTTTGATAGCTTTAATTTTTTATCCAGGCTACTAACAGGAACATAATAAAATGTTCGTCCCTTCTTAAATTTTTCCAGTAACCCTTTTTTATCAAGCCGGAGAAGATCTGCCCGTGCTGTTTCGTATGTAATTGCACAGGTATTCATATGAGATTCGATTGTATACATTACATCTGCGTGTGTTAATGCATGATATAGAAGCGCGGATTGCCTGTCATTTAACCCTGGGTAGCGGATTAAAGAAGTTGTCACTTCTTTAATCTCTGTTGTTTTCTTAGCTAAATACTTCCTTAATTCTTCGATAGCTAAACGTATTGCACGAAGATGAAAAGATAAGAAATATGTAATATCCTGTTCATCTTTTTCAGAATAAAGAAAAGCCCTGTAATATTGAGAAGGGGCTTTTTTAATAACTCTTGATATTGAGAGATATTCTGTTAACCAATATCCACTTTTCAACATATACCAATAGAACAATGCTCTGGCAGTTCTTCCATTTCCGTCCACAAATGGATGGTCATAAGCTAACCAAAAGTGTAAAATTATAGCCCTTACTACAGGATGAGTAAATTCATTCTCATTGTTCTCGTTCGCAAACTGGCAGAGAAGTTTTATCCTTTCCGGCAGTTCATGCGCTGGCGGAGGAGTATGTAACAATTCACCACCGGGATTTACTACCTCTATAGGCTCATCTTCTTTTCTAAATCTCCCCGATGTGTTTGGGTCATCCAGCGTATTTTGTGTCAGAGATGCCTGTAGTGCTTTCAGGACATCAGGCGACAATGGTTCAGCTATAATATTCTTGATATTTTTTATTGTGACATAGTTGTTATAAATCATTTGTTCTGCATGGTTCGTGGGTTTTCTTCCAAATCTCAACATTTCCTTGGCTACTTTTCTTGTCGTAGCCGCACCTTCCAATTGGCTTGAGGCAATAGCTTCTTCCATAAGAGAACTTATCAAAAAGCGTTCTTTTTCTTTTGCATGAACATGAGGACTATCTACTAAAATTTCTCCAGCAGCATGTTGATCCAGGTAGTGTAATTCTTTAAATAATGAATCAGGTAGCCAATAACCAAATTCTTTGCTTTGAGTATCCGTTAAGGGAATTTTCTTCTTATGACTATTGCGTGTTGCCCGTAAAAGAGACCATGCAACCTCCATAGAGGTTAAATTTAAATTGTAAATATGTTTAAATTTATCCCAATATATATATCCTCTATTGCATTTATTAATAAATGCAATAAAATCCTGGTTAGATGAAATATTAATAAATTCTTCGACGTTTTCTTTCTTTAATACCGCCTTCCAATCAGGCGGACTCTCTATCATTTTCATATAAGCCTCTCTACTTTCCAAGCAAATACTAATTCTGTATAAATTAGTATATATTAGTAGTTAACAGGCGTCAAGCTAAATACTAATTGGGTATAGATTAGTATTTATTAGTATTTACAGGGGATTATATTTTGTTATTAAGAAGTTATAATTGTTAAGAGAAACCAGTAGCATGTCAGGGACTATTTCAAAACTTATAGATCACCATCCCGGTCAAAAGCTTCGGGTAGAAATAAGTCGACTTCGGCGGCATTCTTTCACCCGCGATAGCGACTTCCTTGACGTCATGAATTCTTGTTGGATTCAGAAAAAAAACCGCCTCGAACGAACCCTTCCTGGCCCTTTCCAGCGCGACAGCAGCGTCCATTTCATATTCATAATGCTCTATCTTTAACAGCTTCTCAAATACCAGCTTGTGAAGCACCGTCACATCAAGATTTTTCAAACACTCCGGCATGTCCAATTCGATTTTTGAACCGCTTGTCGAAAGAGTGTAATAGTTATTTGTGTTGGTAAGGAACATCCCGAAGGAATGCGCCTTATTTCGCATGGCCTCAAACATCTGCTGACGCGCCTGCTGCTCCGGTACGCCGGGCGCGCTCATTTTCTGTATGTCGAAATATTTTTTCAGGGTCTCTTTTATGTTGATGTTTGAATCCACCTCAACGATCCTGTGTGTTGGCAGGAGGGTCAGGCCGTCGTCTTCTATGTTGGCAAGAAACATCAGGGTATAATTATACGGTTCCTCTCCAGTCTGAATGAGCCCTTTTTCTTCCATCTCTTTCTTGAACTTGAGAGATGTCTCATAACGGTGATGCCCGTCGGCGATGAAAATGTCCTTGTCAGCCATCTCTTTTTTGATCGTATCGATTGCGACATTGTCATTTATGCGCCATAGCCTGTGAATGAAACCGTCTCCGTTCTTTGCCTCTATAAAAGGTTTCTCCGCGGAAATGTTTTCAAGAATGGAAGAAGTCCTCTTCTCCTTACTGCTGTAAAGTGAAAAAATCGGGCTTGTGTGCGCCTGGCAATATTTAAGAATATTGAGCCTGTCGGATTTCGGCTTTGAATAAGTCATCTCATGCGGATGGATCCTGCCCGTTCCAAGCTCTTCAATCCTTACAGCGCCGAGAAAGCCCCGTGCCTTTAAAATCTCCCCTTCCCCTCCTTTGGGTGAGGGGAGGTTATAACTAATTTCATAACAATAAAATGCCGGCTCCGCGTCCCGGTTTAACACTCCCTCATCCAGCCAGTCAGAAATAAAATTTGCCGCCCTTGTGTAACGGTTTTCATTTTCATTGTCATCATCGCTGTCCTTGCCGAAATCAATGCGGATGATATTGTGTGGGCTTTTTCTATAAAGCGTTTCCTTGAATTCAGGCGTAACAATATCATACGGCGGCGCCATCGTTACATTGGCGTCCACCTTCTGCGGATTATACAAAACACCTTTAAACGGAATTACCTCTGCCATAATTTTTTTATTCAATGGTAAATTTTATCCGCAGATTTCGCAGATTGCACAGATTAAAGAAAAATCTTTTAAATAATCTGTGGGAATCTGAGTAATCTGTGGATTATTTTTTCTTCTTCGTGCCTCTGTGGTAATTTATCCATCTAACATATACTAATCTCCCTCAAACTCCGTGAGATAGTAATATTTGTATCCTTTTTCTTTTAATTTTTTCGCTCCGCCGACATCCGGGAGATTGACGATAAAAGCCATTTCAACTACAACTCCTCCGAGCTTTTCGATCAGCGCTGCCGCAGCCAATGCAGTGCCTCCTGTTGCGAGGAGATCGTCAACAATAAGGACTTTCGCCCCTTTGACCATCGCATCCTTATGAATTTCAATCGTATCAGTCCCGTATTCTAATTGATACTCGTGCCTTATAACCTCAGCGGGCAGCTTGCCGACTTTCCTGACAGGCACGAAACCTTTTCCAAGGGTGTAAGACAATGCGCCGCCGATAATAAAACCCCTTGCTTCAATGCCGACGATAAGATCGAAATTAATGTCGCCTTTTATGTATCTCTGTGTGAAGTTGTCAATCACAAGCCTGAAACCCACCGGGTCTTTGATAAGGGTAGTGATGTCCCTGAACATAATCCCCTTCTTGGGGTGATCGGGAATGGTCCTTATTTTTGATTTGATCGGCATATCGTTCTCCTTTATAAATTGTTTAGTCACGAATCAACACGAATTGTCACGAATTAAAATTCATGCTCCTGAATCCTGACCGTCATTCTGGCTTGTCCAGAATCTTTTAAAAGCAGGATTCCCGACAAGCGGGAATGACAGACACTTTATAAATATTAGTGTAAATTCGTGTTCACTCGTGGCTGAAAGATTATTCATATTAAATGCAACCATCATCATATTCTTTTATCTTAGGTATCACATCCAGGAACAATTTGATGACATTGCTGGCATTTTTTTTCATTGTATCAAGGATCATCTCCCAGGTTACAGGCGCCTCTTCCTCGTGCCAGCAGTCATAATCCGTTGACATCGCTATCGCGGCGTAGTGCATTTTCTTCTCCCTGGCAAGAACAACTTCGGGGACCGTGCTCATGTTGATCACATCTGCGTTCCAGCTTCTGAACATGTGGCTTTCAGCCTTTGTGGAGAAGCGGGGGCCTTCAATTGTGATAACGGTCTTGTTTTTATGAAAAGGCAATCCCATATGATTTGCCGACAGTGAAAGCAGATCAATAAGATTCTGACAGAACGGCTCAGCCATCGGTGTATGCACGACAACGTCCTCGTCAAAAAATGTAGTCTCTCTCCTCCTCGTGTGGTCAATGAACTGGCTGGGGAATACAAGATGTCCCGGCGCTATGTCCTGCCGCAGTGAACCTACAGCGGTCGAGGCAAGGATGTGCGTGCAGCCCTGTTCTTTCAAGGCATAAATGTTGGCCCTGAAATTTACCTTGCTCGGATAGATCGAGTGGTTCTTGCCGTGGCGGGCGATGATAACAACGTCCACCCCTTCAATTGAGCCGCACGTAAGTACCGACGTAGGTGAGCCGTACGGCGTTTCAACTTCAATCTCCCTTGCGTTTTTGAGGATATTGGGGTCATCAAGTCCCGACCCGCCGATAATTCCAACCTTAATCATGATTGCTCCTTGAATTTTATTGATATGTCGATTGAAAAAGACTGCCTATGATTATAGACGATTCAATATTTACAACTCAACTTGTTTAATTTTTCTCCATGATCGTGAATGGGGGGGCCGCCAGCATTTTTTCATATCGGTTTTTTCTTTGTCGGAAAGTTTCGAGCCTTGTCTGAGTTTGTTGCTGATTTCAAAGGCGAAGGTTATCCAGGATACGCTAAATTTTATTTCGACGGCGGCCAGAGGTTTTCTCTCAGAAGCCTCTTGTCAATAACTTGCTCGGATACTTCAAAATACCGTGCGATTGCATGCGCAATATATTCCCGCGCTGATTCTCCGGATGAATCCCATGTATTAAAGCCTGAACTTTCCAACAGTAAGACAGCTTCATTTAGCTTCTCAACGAGTTTCTCTCTTGGCACAAGCAGCCGTCCTGCAAATTCGTAGGCATGTTGTTCGATCCACGTGTACTGATCATCAGGGATTCTGTCAAAGAAATCTATCCATTCTTCAAGCGAAGCATATTGGATTTTTGAGAATACATCGGAATGAAGAACGTAATGCCCGATCTCATGAGCAATTGAAAATCTTAGCCTGTTCTGTGCCCGGTCACTCAGAAAGTCGTTCTGGTCTACCACTATAGTTTTTAAATTACCAAGCAGGAGAGCATCCACGTCTCCGGCTTCCCGCAAATTGAAGATTGTGCGGATTTCTATATCAAGACCGAATTCCAGAATGTCGAAGATGTCTATCGGGGATAGTATCTTGGGGCCAGTATCGCATACGGAGATCATCCGCTGCTTTTCTTATATCTTCAATTTTTATAAACGGGGCTTTAAAGTTTTTGGGATCTAACACGGCATATCAACTCTTCTTGATTTTAGCTGCCAACTTCCTCATTTCTTCTTCTGTCGGTTTTTGACCACGCAACGTCCTGAAAAAGGCAGGAAGCATCCTAACTACTTCAGGGTCCGACATAATGTCTTTGGGAATAATTCCCCGGTTGGCAGCGGCAAGGTCAAAAAAAGCATACCAGTCATTGCTGCCCTTTGTGATACCAAGGGCTTCTGCATAGCGTTCCAGTATGTCGGGGTCCTGAGGAGGAGGCATTGCGCCCCGTTCGATCCGGCTGATATTGGCTGGGTCAGCGGATGCTTTGAGACAAAATTCTCTGAGAGTTACTTTCTTTTTTTTTCGAAGGTGTTTTAAGAAGTCACCAAAAGACTTAAATTCGTTGCTCATACTCGCCCCTCCGTTAATTTGTGCTTGTTGTACAATTATTACAAATTAATCAGGGTAAAGTCAATGATTGGTGAGTGTGCCACCATAGAAGTTTTCCAGACGATTACATCTTATTATATTTCTCATACAAGCCCCTCAGGAATTCATAACCTTTCATCCCGTAAATATTACATATGTTATCAGCATCTTCTTTATTCTGGTTGATATACAGTTTTTCAACAATTGACCGGATATGCTCTTGTCTGAAATCAGCAATAAAATGTTCAAGCATTTTCAAGAATATCTTGCCTACATAGCCAATGCTTTTTGGATCGTCAAATTTATCGAGATATTCAATAATGAATGAAGAATGATAATTTTCATTTATATAAGGAGCTGCTAATAGTAACCACCTTGAATATTCTGCATTAATATGAGGAAGAAAGATGGTAAGTTTTCCCAGGGCAGACAGGATTTTTTTGTCATCTGCGCCTATGTCCGTCTCTGGTTTTGTCTTATATCTATTATCATAGATCCATTTCCAGCAAGAGATAATTTTATCGACAATTTTCCGGCTCTCTTCTTTTTCATCCTCAATATATTTCTGCTGTGACCATAAGAAGCTGACAACGTCCAATATTTGTTCTCGATTCCAAGCATTTAAAACCTTCCTGAATAAACTTTCAGGGTTGTTTACATCTTCTTTTCCAAGCAAATATTCAAGGGCTATATGCTGTGCCAAATGTTCATTATCATGTTTATTTTTAAACTCATGTGTTATTCCATATTTATAGTGAGGAATCATAAGGTTATAAAGTTCATCGTAAACTTGCCCAATTGATAAGTATCCGTCTATAAAAGCTTCCCAGTATTTATCATCTGTCACCGGATACAAGCTTTTCACTTTCTCTTCAGCCCATGTTTTGTCCAAATAGAACAAATTAGGCAGATATCGACCAAGCATCGTATAGCTTTCAATGATTTTAATTTTTAACAGCTCATTATATTTTCCCTTAATTTCATCACTCCACTTAACTTCCGATGTATCCCCTTTCTTATCTTTGACACGGGCAATACGCAATGCATGATTAATGAGTGCGATGATCGTCTTCCCATGAGGGGAGTTTAGGGCATGTGTTACATAGTCCGTTATCTCCTTTTCTTCTTCAGCTTCTAACTTGCTGAGAATCAGGAAAATTATTTCTTCTGCCTTTGGGAAATATTTTTCATCATATGCCCATGAATCATCTCTTGTTCCGTCTTGTACGAGCTGCATAATTGCACCGATAATCCAGAAATGATTGGCTCCGCCGAGAAAGTCTCCTTTTTCAACTATGAATTCATCTCTCCCAAATTCATCTCTGTTAATATACAGATGCATAAATTCAAATAATTTGTCCCAGGCAATGTCCAGCTTTTTACTCCATGCTTCCCTTGCGCCATCAAGAATTTCATAAATATAGGTAAATCCGGAGTTAATGAATGGATATAAGTCATCGATAAATTTATTTGGTTTCTCAGCAACACATTCTTTTATCAATCTTGCCAATCCTCCAACCGTGGGGCCTTCTTCCCAAAAACCTGTTGACTTAAAATCCTTGAGGTATGAAGGGAGTGTTTTTGCAGACAACATTTTCAGGATTTCTTCTTTGGATAATGGTGAAGGTCCCCCGCCTTCACGGACGTGAATCTCCCCTACGGCAGCATGTAAGCCAACATCCCTTCCAGTTTGAGACTTAAGAGATTCATATAATTCTTTAAATTCTGGAAATTTTACAAGTGCCTGACATCTTTCCTGTTTCCACTCTGCAATGTGTCTTTCTGCATCTTCCTCAGGAACGAATCCGGGGCCATCCTTTAGTTTCTTGATTATTAATTCTTTCTGATGAGGTGATAGTTCTGTTAAATTCTCTAAAATGTGTTTCAACTCATCTCCGAAGTATATTTCCCCAAAGATAAGATTACTCGTATCTTTTCCCAATACATTCCAGAATATGTCGTTATATATATTGGCATTATTACCGATGATATAAAGAGCCATCTTCGGGAAATAAAAATATTTATCCATGAAAAAGTCTTCCAATATCTTTTTTGTTTCATCGGCATGGTTTCTTGACCGTATCATTAGAATACTTTTCAAGACAAATGAAAGTACCTCAAGCGGGTCTGTGAGGTGGGTTCTTGATCCATCATAAAAACTTGCATGTGTTTCCTCATCATGAAAGTTGAAATATAGCCTATAAATATCTCTTTTCAATTCTTTTGTCTCTATGCTCTTAAACAGCACATCTTTCGTTAAATCATCAAACAGGTTAGATGAGAAGTTATCTAATGTCGTCTCATCCATTGTTATTTTCTGAAGTGGTGTTCCTTCCAGTTTCTTCTTCATAAACACATATTCATAGACATCAGACCCAGATTTCTCGCCCATGTCAAAAACCTTTACTAAATATTTACCGTCAACAGATGTAAGCGCTAACAGATATGCTTTATCTCCTGCCTCGAAAGGAATTAATGAGTCATCTTTTTTCAGTAGAGTGCGTATCTTTTCACATAAAGCATAAACAACACTGTTCGTACACTTTTCTCCAATGTCCTTGATGTGCTTTTCAAATATATCCTTTACCCAGTATGAATCTATAACAAGCTTATATTCCTCTTCCCTGTTATAGATTCTGGCTCTCTCTTCGGACAACTTAACGGACTTCACATTAGTTATATAATCAACAATTCGCTCGGCTTTAGTAATATCCTCTGAGAAAGGATTTCCAGACAAAAAATTAGGCAATAATTTAAGGCCAAGTTCTGAGCCGACAAGAGATGCATCAAACCTGGAACTAAGCCAAACAGGAATTAACTCAATAATATTAATCGGTATTTTTTCTCTCGGAATATTAAGCAAGATTAATACAAAGCTTCGCCATGTATGGTAGTTATCAACATGTTGGCCATCTGAGTTTTTATGGTTTGAAACTTCTTTAATGATTTGCAGTAACTCATCTATATACTTTTCATTGCCTCGTTCTTTGACTTGCTCAGACACCTTTTCCAAATAAGATAGAACATTCCACCAAGGGATTGAATAAAACCCTTCTTGCTCAGCAGGCTTGGGGCCAAGTGCATTTATTGCATCGAAATATTCCCCAGCTTTTAAAACATTGAACCAGTGGAGTGCTGTAACTTGTTTGAAAAAATAATTTTTATAAGGTTCATTTTGTATCAACTCCAGAATGAAGTTCACTTCATGACGAGACGGTCCTTGCTTTTTCAAAATCAAATCGACATGTTCAATATTTTCAAAGTATTTATCCTGATATTTTGATATTTCCTCCGTCTTTGTTTTTTTTCTGATTGGTTCAATTAATTTTTGATATTGTGAATCTACAATAAAATTGCGCTCGAATTTTACACTATAAATATCATGAAGCAATGGAGGGGCCTCATTAAATTCTAATTCGAGCAATACTGGAAGTATTACAACGTAATCTTTACCCATCTGTCTCATCAATGTTGAATTAAGCTCCCTCAAAACCCACTCACTTTTGATGGAATATTCGGAAATAACTACAATCAAGAAACTGCTCTTTTCTAAGCCTTCGCTAATCTTTTGAACAATGGAATCACCAATTTCTAATTCCCAATCGTCAATCCACACATCGATATTATCTTTTTTCATCTTTCCTGCTAATTGCAGCACAAAATCATGATCTTTAGATGTGTGTGATATAAATACTTTCATCTTAATCCTTCTGTCTTATTGTTCACAGCTTTATATAAAGCATCTATTACTTTTAGTAGTACCTCATGCCCTTCTTCATCTATATAATAAGGAATTAAGTGAGTATTATAGTTCTCTTTCATTGTAGTTTTTCTAATCTTTAAATAGTCCTCTCTGTTTCGGCTACTCTCCTCTAACCAATAATGAGTTTTTCTTTTCTTTGTAAGAGATAGCGCTCTTTTTATATCATCTTCTCTCAAGCCATATCCTACGAATAAAACATTATAATTATCAAAGATATTTATCAAAAATTTCATACATGATGCATCATCAATAATGTAGCCCTTATTGTATTGAGCTCTTGTAAATATCCAGGTGTCTTCCTTGTCTACCCTTCCATGAATATAATTAAGCAACTTAGGAGAATTTCCCAAATTTGGATTAATTGTTACCAACTCGTCAGGTACACCTATAAATTGCTGATAACTCCTGTCTATATTTGTAGTAACAAAAAAATTATTCCAATTATTCAGTCTATTTAAATAAGCATAGATTTCATTATTGCTTTTTTGTTCATCATCACAAAAAATGCTCTTGATCCCTTTAATAAAAAGAGGTTTATCAAGAGCATATAAAAAATTAAAAGCCTCAATAACATCTTCATGTTTTTTAAAATATTCGCAAAAACTATAATCAAGTGTCTTTCTTTTATCTTCAGAAATAGCAGTCCTGTTAGTCCAGAAAAAATCAATCACACCATCTCTCAATTCGTTCCATAATTTATATCCAGCCAACTTAGAAACCCCAGCGCCAAAAAATATGCAAGTTCCGCTTGATAAAGAATATAGTAATGTTTCGTATTGAGGTAAATTGAAATTAGGTATACTCAAATCAAGTTTCCATAATGCTTAATGCATAGTTCATTTATTAATCATCTTTTTTCCCATCCACCGCCTGCCTGAACATTTTAATCTCTTAGGGTCTAATTCCCCGTAGCTCTGCTACGTTCTGATAAGATGATGTTGTTCTTTGATACCTCGTTAGCTCTGCTGCGAGGTAGTTCATTGTCTTTTTTGAACTGATTCTCAATTCATCCCGCAGCACTTCTTGTATTTCTTGCCGCTGCCGCAGGGACATGGATCATTACGGCCGATTCTCACTGTATGACTTGCAACGGATTGAGTAAAAGGGTGAAGGTGTTCTTTCCCCAGCGTTTTTGCATAAGCCTGCACTGTTGAAACAGCTCTTGGCAACAAGGCGAAAAGGGTAGCCTCCAACTTCAAGTCAGAATCATTTATCTCAGGATCATGCCCTGTTTTTTCAAAAACCTCAGGGATGTTCTCCGGCGTTGCAACCGAAATAATGATACCGAGACTGGTTACAATTTCCTGCTCTTCCTCTGTTATTGTCTCTTCAGCACGGTCCCCAAATTCCCAGATTTCATACCGTAAAGTTATTGCCTGATAAAGACCATACGTCCAGTCGCGTATACGCGGAATGTCCCCTTTTTTCAACGCCCCTATATCGAAGGGGAAGAAAAGTCTTTCGCTATGGTTTTCATCAGACAGTATGTTACAGATTTTGAAAAGATGCCCCATTAACTCCTCTGCTTCACCTTCGCTCTCAAATTCCATCATCTCTTCACCGAAAGCTACTGGCAGCCACTCACTCGGTTTAATCAGTTCCGGAGTGATTGCAAGACCGAAGAGAAAGCCGTGTAGAGCCTCCAGATTAAATGCCTCAACCGGGTCAACTACTCTGGATAACAGCTTCATGAGGTTTTTCTTGTCTTTTGTAGTAAACATATCAGTGGTTGTATAACGATTACGTCCACGATTCACCGCTTAATTCTAATCAAATGAAGAATAAACGGCAAGACAAAAATAGTTCAAAAGAGCAATAGAGCAGAAGAGCAAAAGCGAAGAAGATCAAAAGGGTGCAAGTGTTACAGTGCTAACGTGCAGACGCTTCATAAATAATGGGGTGTGCTCTTAATTATCTACAGCTCAGTATAGATCGTAACATACACCTGTGTCTCGCCGTCTTTTGTGACTCCTTGAGCAATGCCGAAAGCAGGGGTTATTTTCAATTTATATCCAAGCACCATGTCCAGCCGGGCTTCAGCGCCAACACCGACTGAGATATCGTTAGAGTGAAATTTTTTCTCGCGTCCCCAGACATTGCCTGCGTCAGCAAAGGCGGCGACATGCACTCTGTCCCAGAAGAACGGTTTTGTGTTTATGCCCCTGAGGATGTACTTCACAGGTAACCTGTACTCAAGCGTTCCCTTTGCAACGTGTTTGCCTGTCTGAAAACCTGAAGAAAATCCCCTGATGGAATATTCATTGCCGGGGATGCCGCCAACGCTGAACGCCTGCTGGGCGATCAGGTCCCCGCCTGATGCGGCCCCCTTCAGGTTTATATAGAGCACATGGTGTTTCCACGTTTTGATGTACTCTTCATATTTCAATTTATACTCTTCCTGGCCCAGGTCGCTGCCGATGTCCCCGGAATAATTTTTGTAAAGAAAGGAAATGTTCCTTCCTTCTTCCCTGCTTATTGAATAGGGGTATTTCAACGCGTTTGTAAATTCAAGGCCCGCAAAAACGTTGCTCCTTCTGCCCTCAAATACTTCAAGCCCGTCAACTCTTCTGCCCTCTACGTCCGTCAGATGCTTGAGCGTTTCCGTATTGAAGCCGGCAACAAGGTTGAGACTTGTCTCAAGGTTGGTAAAGAGCGGGAACCTTGCTCCGGCAGTGAAGCCGCTCCGCCTCTCGTAGAAATTGTCGTCGTCATTGAAGAATTCCGAATAGAAAATTGGCGCGCTGTACGCCCTGATAAAAAAAGTAGGATACCATCTGTCATAGATATAATTTAAATTGTAATACCCTCTATGGCCCACGCCGTATCCGCCCTGCAGTATGTAGGTATGGTATCCAAGCACGTCCTGCCCCGCGGTGAATGCGCCGAATACCGCGCCGTCATTATCAAACGAAAGAGTAGGCATCCAGAACTTGGGCAGCAGGGTTTTTCCCGGGCAGTACGGCCTTTTTTCAGAGGGCTGTTTTAAAAATCCCCCTTCATCCCCCTTTTTCAAAGGGGGACTTGATTCCCCCTCTTCACTCCTCCCCTTTTTTAAGGGGAGGCCGGGAGGGGTTACTGCTAAATCATTTGTTTTTGGTGCATCGCTTTTCCATTCCGGGGTTATCCTTGGGCTCAATGTATCAGACCATTGAGAGACGTCATAGGGCATCTCCGCAAGGTAAAAACCTTTTGAACTGTATCCGGTAAAGAATATTTTCCCGTCCTTTGATACTTCGGGGTGAAAGGTCCCGCCTAACACATGCGATACCTGAAAGAGTTTCTTGTCCGTGATGGAATACGCAAAGAGGTTATACACCCCCGTCCTGTCCGATGCAAATATAATAGTCTTTCCGTCAGGGGCCCACGAAGGATAAACGTTATTGTAATTGTTGGTGATGAGTGTCTCCGCTGTTTTTGTCTCAACGTTGAGCAGCTCAATGGATGTTTGCCCTGAGTAGTTGTGTCTTGCAAAGGCAATAGCCCTTCCGTCAGGCGACCATCTCGGAGATGACAGGGCTGAATCCTGAAAATCAGCAATGACATTAATCCTGTTAGAAGCAATATCCAAAACAGAAATGTTTTGCCTGCCGGTCTCCACCTTTACAAAAGCAATCTGTTTGCTGTCAGAAGAAACGTCAACATCCTTGGCGCGTAAATTCTCTGTTATGCGGCTGACTGCCCTCATTGCAAGGTCATATGAATAAATATCCTGATAAAGATTGTAGACGTTCCTCAATTCAGCCTGCGTGAAATAAAGTTTCTGCCCGTCAGGCGACCATGAAAGATTTGAATCAGATGGAAATCTTCTGACGGCTGCAACCTCTTTAAGCGTTGCTGTTTCAACGATCACGATTTCCTCATGCTGGTGCGGGTCTTTCCTGTTAATGGCGAGATATCTGCCATCAGGAGAGAGCCGTGCGTTTGTAACCCTCTCGCCTTCAATTTTCAATTTAGTGTAATTTGTCAGGGGCCTTGCATTCAGCTCCTGTATTTTTTTGTTCTGGTCTTTTTTCAGGTCGGCAATCGTGTCTTCATAGAGCTCTGAGTAATTCTTTCCCGTAATTCTCTCTGGAGGGCCGCTTATGAGAAACGGAAGCCGTCCCGCGTGCGCGTAGCTGAGCTTGCCGATATTTTCATTTCCATAGGTTTGCGCGATATGTTTTTCAAGCAGCATCCCGTAGATGTAAGGGATGTTTCCTGACGGCCAGTAGGGTATGTCCCCGTTTATCTGGTCCACGCCTGGAAGGCTATCCTCCAAAACCGCCATCCTGAATATCATTTCAACATAAGGGCTCTTTCCCCTTCCTGCCTGGGTGTATTCGCTCTCCGCCCATGTGGCAGTGCCTTCAAGCCACCAGTCAGGCATGAATACATTCGGCGGGGCAGTCAATAAAAACACGAGAAACGACAGCGGGTCGTATCCCGGCAGTGGCTTGCCGAAGATGCTTCTCGTTATCTCTGAATAGCCTCTTGAGGTGTCCATTGTAATGATATGTGTATATTCGTGGAGAATGATATACCCGAGCCAGTCATCATACTCCGCAATGGTCATGTCAGGCATCGGGGGCACGGCAAAAATATATATCATGTTATAGGGAAGGACATTGGCAAAACCGTTTGCGAAATCGGAATGGTCGATAAGAACGATCTGGGTTTTTTCTTTGGGATACCACTGAAAGCTGCCGGACAATTTCTGATGAATATCTTCGGCAATTGCAGCCGCCCTGTTTGCGGTCTCGTCTTCGCCCTGATGGAAGTGGATGGAGAAATGTGCCGTCTCGATGGTTGAAAATCTAAATGACGGGTCAATGGTTGCCGAAAGGGCAGTCAGGGGAATTGTAAAAACTACAGCCGTGAAAAGCAGAAAAAAAAATAACAGGTGCGGTTTATATGTCTTTTTTTTCATAACTCAACTGAATATATTTACTGATAATTAACAGCCGGACAAGTGCTTTAATATATATTATTCAGCCGGAAATGTTAAGAGGATTTCAACCGCGCGAATTGTTCTTCATTTCTTCTTGAATTGCTGCAAAGACTTTCTTTTGAACTTCTTTCAGCGGCCCTTTTATCCTGCATCCTGCGGCAGCGAAGTGCCCGCCTCCGCCGAAGCTCTTTGCGATCTTCTCGACACTGATCCTGCCTTTTGATCGAAGGCTGAGCTTGAAGACATCTTTATCATCTTCCCTGAAAAAAACAGCAGCCTCGATACCCTTGACCTTTCTGGGGAAATCGACAAAGTCTTCAGAGTCCTCGGCTGTTGCGCCGGTTTCTCTGAACATATCCGCTGTTGTGGTAATCCAGGCTATCCCGTCTTGAGTATCAAGAGTTGCCAGTGAAAGTCCTAAAAGCTTCATCGATTTGTAGGGGACGCTCTCGAATAGCTCTTTTGCTATATCCCATGGTCTTGCGCCGGCCTGGATGAGATGGTATGCTATCTTTAATGATTCAGGCGAGGTGTTGGAATATCTGAATCCTCCGGTGTCTACAAGCAATGCTGTATATAAATTCGTGGCAATGTTTTTATCAATAGTTACCTTGAGCGCGGATAGGAGCTTGTAAATGAGTATCCCTGTTGCCGCGGCTCCGGTATCAATGACGCTTGCCGACAATTTCCTGTACAGTTCGGATTTTTCCGCATCATCAGGCGGGACATGGTGGTCGATGATAATAGTGTGTTTGGCTTTCAATTCCTTAAAACCGGTTCGTTCCAGCGTATTACAGTCTACGATGCACAAGACATCCACTTCTTTTTTAGGAGGGGTCTGCTTTATCGTCTTTGACAAAGGCAGGAACCTCAAGATTTCAGGCACGCCGTCATTGCTCAGGGTATAGATTTCTTTCTTTCCCATCTGCTTAAGTCCGAGCGCAAGCGCCAGTACCGAGCCGATTGCGTCACCTTCAGGATTGATATGCCCGACAAGTATAAAAGATTTATTCTGCTTTATAACATTAAGAAGCTTAGAGGAGATCTTCGTCTTCATCATGGGGGCCCCTTTCCGATTTGATTTCATTAAGTAGTTTGTCAATTTTCATGCCGTATTGAATGGACTCATCAATTTTGAAAGTAAGAGACGGGACGTACTTCATCTTCAGTCTCCTGCCGAGTTCGCCCCTGAAAAGCGCTGACAATGAGCTTAGTTTCCGCACAGTCTTTTCAGCATCTTCTACTTTCAGGACGCTGATATATACGGTCGCATTTCTCAGATCATCGCTCACCTTTGCGCCTGTGACAGTAACAAACCCGAGGTTTTTGTGTTTGATCTTGTTCATTATCATGTCGGCGATCTCTTCCCTGATCAAATCACCGACCCTTGCCGAACGTTTGTATGGATGCATGGTTTCCTCTTTTTATGTCATTCCCGCTTGTCGGGAATCCGAATTTATAATTTCATATTCAAACCAGACACATGAATAAAATGTGGTTTAATTTTAGCATAATTATCTAAATGGATGGGAGGGGGTGCAAAGCGCAGAAGCGCAATAGTGCAAAAGTCAAAAGTGCAGAAGATGGAAAGAAGGGAACTCCGGGAACAAGTTCAGACAATCAATTTTCTATTACAGCAGCTCCATTGTTGCATCTATTAATTCCACCGAGTGGATGCTGATCACCAGGTTCTTTATCTGCTCGAAGACCTTGTTTATCATGACTGTCTCATTGGAGACAAATGCAATGCCGATCACGCTTCGCTGCCAGAGGTCATTGGCGTCAACCTCCGCCACGGAGACATTGAACTTGTTTTTTATCCTGTCGATCAAGCTTTTGATGACGAAGCGTTTCTCTTTAAGGGAGTGTGACTCGCGGATGTGTAAATCAAGTGTGAGGAGACCTACGATCATGATTTTAAATATTAGCTATCAACGTAAAACATAAATGTCTGTCATTACGGCTTGTCCGCAATCCTTCTTAAAAGAAAGATTCCCGGCAAGCGGGAATGACAACTAAGCGGACTCTTATGAATTTATCTGCAATAATTGCTGAGGACAGGTTCTATTCCAGTTTTGAGGCGACCTCTTCCTTGACGTAATTTTCAATTATGTCGCCCACCTTGAGGTCATTGAAGTTTTCTATCATGATGCCGCATTCAAAACCTGAAAGCGCTTCTTTTATATCTTCCTTGAATCTCTTCAGCGACGACAGTTTGCTTTCATAGATGACGACGTTGTCTCTGATCACCCTGACGCCGGAGCTGGCCCTTGTAATTTTCCCGTCGGTCACGTAACAGCCCGCGACTGTTCCGAGCCGCGATATATAGAAGAGGTTTCTTACCTCCGCCCTTCCCAAGATCTTTTCAGTAATGGTAGGAGCGAGGAGGCCTTCGAGGGCTTTTTTGATTTCATCGATCGCTTCGTAAATTATGTTATAGAACCTGACGTCGACACCTTCTTTTTCTATAAGGGCTGACGCCTTTGCATCCGGGCGTATGTTAAATCCTATAATGATCGCGTTCGATGCGGTGGCGAGCATGACGTCGGATTCGTTAATGCCGCCTGCGCTTGCGTGGATTACGTTTACTTTTACCTGCGGGTGCGTGATGGCTGAAAGTGCGTCTTTGACCGCTTCCGCTGAACCCTGGACATCGGCTTTGATAATGACGTTAAGGTCCCGTATTTCACCCTGTTTTACTTTTTCATAAATTTCATCAAGGGTAAGTTTCTTCATATGCGAGGCGGCGGCGGTCTTCTGCTTTTGCATCCTGTTCAGGGCGATCTGCCTTGCCTTCCTCTCATCATCCATGACAATAAAGATGTCGCCTGCCTGCGGCACATCGGGGAATCCTATAACTTCAACGGGAGTTGACGGTCCTGCCTTGTCAATCTTCTTGCCGGTATCGTCGATAAGCGCCCTTACCCTGCCTGCGACTGTTCCAACGAGAAATGAGTCCCCGACTTTCAGCTCTCCGGCGTTGACAAGCACAGTGCCAACAGGCCCCCTGCCTTTATCAAGCTTGGCTTCAACGATTGTGCCCTTTGCGGGTCTGTTGTAATTCGCCTTGAGCTCCATTACCTCTGACTGAAGCAGGATCATCTCGAGCACTTTCTCGATCCCTATTCTCTTTTTAGCGGAAACCTCAACGAATATGTTCTGTCCTCCCCAATCCTCGGAAACCACTCCGTACTGGGAGAGTTCATTTCTCACCCTTGTAACGTTTGCTTCAGGTTTATCGATTTTATTTATCGCTACCACAATAGGCACGTTTGCCGCCTTTGCGTGGTTGATGGCCTCGATGGTCTGCGGCATTACGCTGTCATCGGCCGCAACTACAAGTACCACGATATCAGTGACCTTTGCGCCTCTGGCCCTCATCATTGTAAACGCCTCATGACCCGGGGTATCGAGAAATGTTATCTCTTTATCTTTAAGCTTCACCTTATATGCGCCTATGTGCTGCGTTATCCCGCCTGCCTCGGTTTCAGTGACCTTTGTCTGCCTTATTGCATCAAGCAGGGTGGTCTTACCGTGGTCGACATGACCCATGATGGTGACGATCGGCGGGCGGGGACTAAGCACGGTTTCATCAGAATCCTTCTCTTCAAGGATCGCTTCTTCATCTTCTATCTGCGCCATTTCGATTTTTAGACCGAAGGCCTCCGCGACAATCTGCGCCGCGTCAGCGTCAACGGGCTGATTAATCGTCGGCATGTAGCCAAGCTCCATGAATTTCTTTATGACTTCATTGATCTTCTGTCCTATGAGATCGGCAAATTCCTTTACTGTTGTGCCTTCCTGAAATTTAATAACACGCTTCCTCGGCTGGGTGATCTGGGGAGGAGGAGCAGGTTCTGTCTTCTGGGCAAACGGCCTTTTGTCGTGCTTTTTAAACTGGGGTTTGAAATCCTGGATCTTCTTTGTTACATCAACCCTTCTTATGGAATCAAAGGCCCTCTGCATCCCAGGTTTGGCCTTGAACTTATCAAGTTTTCCTCGCTCGATTTCCTTTTTGAACCTGTCAAGGACTAACAAGTCTTCTTCTTCTGTTGTTGCTTTTGTCTCTAAGGGCGCCACAGGCGGGTTGACCTCTTTAGCAGGTTCTTTGTGGGCCGTTTTAACCGGGGCTTCGGGTTTATGTTCTTTAACGGGTTTCTCAGTCTTCGGTTTTTCAACAGAATGTCTTATAATAGCAGGAGCTTTCTCAACAGGTTTGGCTGCTTCCGCGGGTTTCTTTTCTTCCTGGGGAATGGCAGGTTTTACTGCAGGGGCTTCTTTTTTAGGGGGGGGAGTTTTTTCCTCCGCCTTTTTTAATAACTCTTTTTTCCCGAAGATGTCCGCCAGCTTGTCGACAAGTGCAGCGTCAAGATTGGACATGTGGGTCTTTACCTGGATCCCCATGCCTGCAAGCTTGACAATAATTTCCTTATTGGTAACGTTTATCTTTTTTGACAGCTCGTATATTCTCATTCCGGGCATTTATTTTCCTGAAAAATATAAGTGTTAAATCGTTGCAAGCCCTTAAACTTCAGAAAAATTTTGATGTAGTTTAAGGGTTGTAAGTTTGTCTGGGTTAATGTTATCATAACTTCTCTTTTTAAAGCAATTATACCGTCCGTTTAATAACTTAAGGAGGTAAGAAAACAATGGCAGAATGTTCAATTTGCGGGAAGAAAAAGGTGACCGGCAACAATGTCAGTCATGCCAATAACAGGACCAAGCGCGTATTTATGCCTAATCTGCAGAAGGTGAAGATGCAGACCGCTCATGGAATAAGAAGGTCTTCTGTCTGCACCAGATGCCTGCGCTCAGGAAAAGTTAAAAAGGCAGTGTAACTTTTAGACGCTGAGAAGATAAGAAGCTTGGAAGATGAGAAAAACAAGAGCACGCACCTGATCTCATCTTCTCAACTTCATATCTTCTTTTCATGATTTTTTTAATGACACATGCAGTCCCTTCAGAATATCCTCAATACATTCATCAAAGATTACGGCATTGAAGGCGGTGTGGCCCTCAATGCCATCAGAATTCAATGGGACAAACTCGTCGGACAGGCCGTTGCAGCGCACACCTTCCCGGATACCATTAAAAACAAAGTCATTACTTTAATAGTAGACACACCTCAGTGGCTGCATCATCTCGGTTTTTTCAAGGAAGAGATTATCACAAAACTCAAACCTTATAATATAAGCGAGATACGTTTCAGGATCGGCAGGCTCCCGGAAAAGACAAAAGAAAAACAGGAGACGCAGGACAATGAATTATCCGAAGATGATTTGAGGTTTCTCGAAAATACGCTCAAGGGCCTGAAGGATGAGGAACTGAAGGAAAAATTCAGGACCCTGATTGTGCACGGGTTAAAGAGGGGGAAGAAGTAACGGCTTGTCCGGAATTTTTTTGCAAGCAATATGATTAATAAAAGAAAGATTCCCGACAAGCGGGAATGACTCTTCTTGGAAATTGCATATTCTATTTTAGAGAGCCTCTTTCAACTTATTAAATACGTAAGAGGGAAAATTTATAAAAAATTATAGACTGAATATCCCTGTTGCCTTGTAGCGGCTTGCGGTGTATAAGGTAAGATTTTCACCCGCAATTTGCTGGTGTGTCTTGAGTGCCGTCGCAGGAGTGTTATTGTTCTCGGAAATATGGGCAAGGCATGCCCATTTCAGGCGGCTGCCGGACTGAAGCAGTTCAGCAGCTTCGGCATTGGAGAGGTGTCCCTGAAATCCCCGTATCCTTTTTTTAAGAAAAGCGGGATAAGGTCCCCTGTCAAGCATCTCTGGGTCATAATTGCTCTCAATGAAGACCGCGTCAAGCGATGCCATTACTGAAACGAGGTCCTTAAATACATGCCCGAGGTCTGTCAATATGCCTAATTGTTTTTCGCAGGAAGTGACAACGAATGCCACGCCGTCAACCCCGTCGTGAGGGCAGGGGATGGTCTGAATGGATACACCGTTGAAATAAAGTATTTCTCCTGATTGAAAGCAGCTGATATTATCCAGTCGTCCCAGCCCGTTCTTTTCATTTGCCTTTTCAAGAGTCTTCGGTGTGATAAAAACCGGCAGGCCGAACTTCCTCTGATATACGCCTGCGTAACGCGCGTGGTCGGAATGGTCATGGGAGATGATAAGGGCATCGACTTCCCGGATATCGCGTTCAAATGCGGCGAGCCTGCGGGAGGCCTCGATGCCGGAGATGCCGGCGTCAAACAGCAGCTTCACGCCGCCAGTCTCGACGTAAATACAGTTGCCGCTGCTTCCGGATTGAAGCGAGATCGCAATCACGCTTTTATACTCTCATACAAGGGCCGGAGATTACAAGAGAGAAGCAGGTCGCCTACCTTTTGAGTTCATTAGTTGTTATAATTACTGTGCATTTTATGGTTAAAACGATATCCTTGCATTCATTTCTGTCATTGCGGCTTGTCCGCAATCCTTCTTTGAAGAAAGATTCCCGGCAAGCGGGAATGACAATCAATGGCGTGAACTTATTTGTGATTTCCTGAGACCATTATGATTATTCAGCGAAAAATATTTAAAGAGCTCCTGGTAAACCTGCTCGTCATCATATTTTCCCTTTCGGTAATACTCTTCATGGAAAAGTTCGTGAGGCTGTCAAGGCTCTTTATGGGGAGAGGGGCGGACATTCTGGACATCATCAAGATATTTGTGTATATCCAGCCCTCGCTTTTATTGCTATCCATCCCCATGTCGCTGCTCATGGCAGTCTTTCTCACATACGGCAGAATGGCGGCTGACAGTGAAATAGTTGTATTAAAGGCAAGCGGCATGAGTTTCTGGGGAATATCCAGGGCCGCCGTTATCCTCTCGGTTTTGTCCTGCATGGTCCTTTTATTCATCAGCATCTATTTATTGCCGCGCGGCATGTTTGCATTTAAAAAGACAGTATATGAGACGATAGTAAAAAAAGCCTCCATGACCTTTGAGGAGGAGACATTCTCCGATGTATTCAAGGACACGGTCATCTATGTGAAGGGAATACCCGGTAAAGACGAATTGAAGGGGATCTTTGTCTACAGGGAGGGTGATAAAACATTCAAAGACCCTGTAGTGATTGTCGCCGAGAACGGCGTATTGACCTCTAACCCCGGCGAAGGCCAGATAAAACTTACCATGAATAAAGGGTTGATACATACATACTCTGGAAACAGTTCATCGGAAATTATATTTTCAACTTTTGATCTGGTGCTTATGACCGGGATAGATCCGATGGATAAGGCAAAGCCTGAAGAGATTAAAACCGGCAAGCTTTGGAAGGAAAGCGGAAGTTCAATTTCGTGGGCGATAGAACTGCACAGGAGACTGGCGCTGCCTTTTACCTGTATAATTTTCGGCATTCTCGGACCGGCGCTCTCCGGCAGGATTGGAAAGGTAGGGCGTCTCGGCGGTTTTTCCATGAGCATGTCGGTCCTTATGCTTTACTATCTGCTTCTTATAACAGGCGAATCTTTTGTTAAAGCCGGGAAGCTACCGGCTTTTGTAGGAGAATGGGCCCCAAACATATTTTTCAGTGTACTTTCGGCACTGTTTTTTTATAAGGCATACATGGATAAACCGATCAGGAAATTTTAGGGCATCATGAAAATTCTCAGGAAATACTTTTTAAAAGAATTCATCAGGTATCTGGTAATCCTACTTCTGAGTTTTACGAGTATCGCGATCGTCGCCGAGTTTTTTGACAAGATAAACGAGTTCTACACCCACAAAGCCCCTGCTTACCTGATAGGCCAGTATTTCTTATTGCAGGCCCCGGGCGTTATGTTGTATGCCCTGCCGTTTGCCTCTCTGTTCTCCGTTCTCATGACTATCGGAATGGCTTCAAAATGGAGAGAGGTCTTAATTATCAAGGCATCAGGGTGCAGCACAAAAAGACTCTTTTCGGGTTTCATTTTAATCGGGATTATTTTCAGCCTGCTCGCCCTGCTGTTAGGCGAGACAGCAGTGCCAGTTGCTGCCAGAAAGGCGGCGTGGATAAGGAAGGTGAAGATCCTGAAAGAATCGCCCCGGATCAGTCTCAGGGAAGGGGAACTGTGGCTGAAGGGGATTGATAAAAGCCTGGTCCGTATCGACGGTTTTGTTGCAGACCAGAATAAGATCTTGAAAACGAGCATATTCAGTTTTAACCCTTCGTTTGTTCTGGAAAAGAGGACTGAAGCCGCGGAGGCTGTGTGGGAAGACGGCGTATGGAAACTTAAAAACGTAACCGTCTTTGATTTCTCCGCCAACACATCAAAGAAATATGATTCTCTCATATCCTCCGCGATCGAGGAGCCAAAGATGTTCGACGAGGAAATGAAAAAACCAGCGGAGATGAATTTTGCCGAGCTTTACTCTTATTACACGAGGCTGGAGAGGGCCGGATTTAAAAACCTGAGATATGCCGTGCGTCTCTATGAAAAACTTTCCTATCCCGCGATAAATTTCATCATGGTCCTCTTTGGCGTGGCCCTTGCTTTAAACTCAAGACTGGGCGGGGGCATCAAGTCTGCTGGTATAGGTGTGCTTGTAAGCGTGGCTTACTGGCTGATCTATTCTGTAAGCATATCGCTCGGCAACACAGGCGCCCTGCCTGCGTGGTTTGCCCCGTGGATCGGGCTGATCGTCTTCGGCATAACAGGAAGTGTTTTGTATCTGAGAATCAGAGATTGAGAATTAACCACAGAGACACAGAGGCACTGAGAAAGAAGATAAGAGGAAAGAAAAATGAGAAACCTCGACTTCACTTTTTATTTTCTCTGTGTCTCTGTGCCTCAGTGGTTTTTTAATAATTATTTTCCAGCTAAAACACGGCAGCGCCCCACGGGGAGCCGGAGTAGGGGCTGTTCGGGGTAAGTCCCAGCTTTACCGTGCCGGTAACTTCATTGGTCCTCATGTAGATTATGGATACGCTGCTGTCTGCATGGTTGATTACGTACGCTTTATTTTTAGAGATGTCTATAGCTATGCCGATCGGCTCCCTGCCTACCCTGATTGTATCTATGACTTTATTAGTTACAGTATCTATAACCGAAACCGTGTTAGAACCTCTATTGGTAACATAGGCCATGTTCCTTGAAGGATCAATTCCTATGTGCCAGGGCTTCTTATCAACCTCTATGGTTGCTGAGACCTTGTCTTCCCTGGCATTGATGACGGTAACCGTATTTTTGCCGTGATTAGCCACGTAAACCTTCCGGTTAACAGGGTCTGCGGCTATGCCGAGCGGGGTCTCGTTAACCTTTATCGTGGCGGTTACAGTTCTGCTTTTTGTACTGATAACCGAGACCGTCTTATCGCCTGAATTGCTGACATAAAGCTTGTCGCCGATAATGCCAGCGTCGAAGGCGCCCATGCCAACCTTTATCTTTCCGGCAACTGTATTCTTCTCAAGGTCTATTATCGAAATGGTCCGCTCCTTGTTTTCGGGATGGGTCACATACGCGAGCCTTGCAGCGGAATCAATTGCAATGTGCATGGGACTGCTGCTGACCTTTATCGTTGACAGTACCGAATTACTGTTTAAACCAATAACGGAGATGCTGCTGTCGCCGGGATTTGAATTGACGACATACATCCGGCCCGTATTCTGATCGATAGCTATACCGGAAGGCCATACGCCGACTCTCAGAGTCATCGTTACTTCATTCTTTAAGGTGTCAAGGACCGAGACCGTATTGTTGCCGACGTTGGTTATATAAACACGTTTAGGCAAAGGCTGGGCGAAGGCGTTGTTTACTGAAATTATTGACAGTAAAATAAGACAAATTGGAAGTAACAAGTTTTTTGGTTTCATTTAGCTTCCTTTCCAAGATTTAAACTTGGTAAATACCTGTACCTTAATAAAGGGTTCCTTTTTCTGTCATTCTGGCTTGTCCAGAATCTTTTTGTGATTCTCAAAAAGTCAGAAAGATTCCCGACAAGCGGGAATGACAGCATAATAGCTGCTCAGCTCAGACCCTTCTCCGAATTTACGCATAATACTGGCTATATAGGTATCACGTAATTAAACAGGGTGGAGACAAAAACTGTGACGCTTATGTATCCGTTCATATTGAAAAAGGCGATATTGAGCTTGCTCAAATCATGGGGTTTTACGAGTGAATGCTCATAAAGCAGAAGCCCTGTGGCCAATAAAACGCCGAATAAATAAAAACCGTTTAATTTAAAAATAGGTATCAGGCTTAACAGCAGCCCTATGGTGATTATGTGGAATGTGCGCGCTGTCCAGAGCGAGGCATTTATGCCGAAGATGCTCGGGATGGAATAGAGCCCGTGTTTTTTGTCGAAGTCAATGTCCTGCAGGCCGTAAAGCGCGTCAAAGCCCGCAACCCAGAACATGACCGCGAAACAGAGTGGCAGTATTTCTGCATCGAAAGTCCCCTTCACGGCAATCCACGCGCCGAGGGGTGCAAGTGAGAGCGCGATTCCCAAAATGATGTGACAAAGCCATGTAAATCTTTTCGTATATGAATAAGTAAAAAGCACAAGGAGGAACAGCGGAGAAATTTTGAAGCAGAGAGGATTAAGCTTGTAAGCGGAAAGCAGCAGAAGGGCGAACGCAATGGCAGTAAAGATAAAGGCCTCCCATGTTTTTATGACCCCCCTCGGAAGTTCCCTGTTTCTGGTCCTCGGATTAAGCGCGTCAATGTTTTTGTCAACTATCCTGTTCATGCCCATCGCGCCGGTCCGGCCGCTGACCATTGCAACCGTAATCCAGAATATCTGATTCAGGGACGGCAGGCCCCCCGCGGCAATTATCGCCGAAGTAAAAGCAAAAGGAAGCGCAAATATGGAATGCGAGAATTTTATCAGCCGCAAATAATCCGTAATCTTTTTAAAGAGAGTCATAAGAGCTACCCTAATAATGGAATCTGTTTTATTGTAATTTTTAAGGCCATTAAATGCAACAGGATTTTATGAAAAGCGCAAAAGAGCAAAAGTTCAAAAGTGCAGAAGTAAAAAAACGACTGAAATTTATTTTTTTAATTATTGCGCTATTGCTCTTTTGCACTTCCGCGCTTCCTTCTTGTTTAGGGTATAATATCTCATCTATGAAGAGAGATATCTGGATATTCCTTTTTGTCCTCGGGGCTGTCCTTTTCAGTTGGCCTGTCGTCAGCATATTCAAATACGACCTGTCGAAATATTTTTTCATGGCGTGGCTTATTTTCATCGCCCTGATCTTCTTTGCAACAATATACTCAAAAAAGAAAAACAACGGAGGTTGATTGTTTTCTCCCGCAGCCTTGATCTCCATCATATTCGCCTATCTGATGCTGCTCTTTCTGATAGCCTATTACGCCGAAAGGAAAGAGCGCAAAGGCAGCAATCTCGTATCAAACCCTTATGTATATTCGCTTTCCCTCGCGGTTTACTGCACGTCGTGGACCTTCTACGGCAGCGTGGGCAAGGCGGCAAACGCGGGCCTGAGCTTTCTCACAATTTATATCGGCCCCACCCTAATGGCCGCTTTGTGGTGGGTGGTCCTTGGAAAAATCGTTTACATCTGCAAGGAGAACAGGATCACAACGATGTCGGACTTCATAGCGTCTCGCTACGGCAATTCGCTTTTCCTTTCAGCCCTCGTGACCCTTGTCGCTGTTATCGGCATAACGCCGTACCTCGGGCTGCAGCTCAAGGCAGTCATGACCACCTTCGCTATCCTCTCGGGTGAACCGGAGGGGGGCCAGTTCGCGGGATGGTTTATCACTCTCGTGTTAGGTGTCTTCGCGATCTTTTTCGGGGCGAGAAAGGTTGACGTTTCAGAGCGCCACGGCGGCCTTATCTTTGCCATTGCCTTTGAATCGGCGATAAAACTTGTTGCCTTCATATCCGTAGGGCTTTTTGTGACCTACGGGCTGTTTGACGGAGTGGGCGGCATATTCGAGAAGATCAGGAATTCGCAATTCTCAAACCTTATGCTCCTCGGTCAGGATTCAAACGTGAGTTTCACCGAATGGACTTCCCTGACGTTCCTCTCGATGATGGCTATCATGTTTCTTCCAAGACAGTTTCACGTGTCTGTTGTTGAAAACTCTTCATATGAGCACATTCATATGAGCACATTAAAAAAGCCATGGACTTGGGTTGAGTATCTGCTATGGCATAATAAAGGACCACAACGGAACAATAAACGTGAAGAGCAAAAAGGGAGAAGGCACAACATTTATAATAAGGCTGCCGAAAACGGTATGAGGCTTCAATTTTATCTGAGCGTAAAAATATTTAAAGTTGTTCAAGACAGAGAAAGCGGTTTCAGTATTTCTATGATCGACAGGATGTTGAAATTTTTGTTACATGCAATCGATATTGGTTTATTAACTCTATGCTCTTTGCCCTATGCCCTATGCTTATTCTTAAAGGTGTCGCATAGAAATCCTTCAACCGCTTCCCCTGTCTTATTGGGCAGTTCTAATCTGATAATGGGGTAAACATGGAGAAAAAATTAATCATTGTTGAGGACGAAGAGACCTTGTGTGAATCCCTGAAACGGGTGCTCACAAGAGAAGGCTATGCCGTTGACGCGGTCAACTCCGCTGAAGACGCCTTCACCATGCTGGAAGAAAAAGAGTATGACCTGATAATCACCGACATCATACTTCCGGGCCTTAACGGGATAAAGCTGATAAAGAGGATCAAAGAGAAAAATCCGGAGCAGACCGTTGTGGTGATGACGGCATATGCTTCACTGGAAACCGCTGAAGAGGCGCTAAGGGCAGGCGCTTTTGATTATATTGTTAAGCCGGTGATGCATGAAGAGATAAAACAGATCGTCAAAAACGCCCTCACGCGGGAGACGCCGCAAAAGTGATCGTTCGCAGCTTGTGCCGGCCACGCGATCAGTTCACCCCTTTATCCCCAGTTCGATCAGCTTGTTCTTGATTGCCTTTATCCGGTCTCTCAGCTCCGCGGCTTTTTCGAAATCGAGTTTCGCCGCGGCCTGCTTCATTTCATCTTCAAGTTTTTTGATCGCTGCTTCATCGCCGTATTCGACCTTTTCCTCCGCCACAACAGGCACGGTCCAGTAGTCCGCTTCGTAGATTGAACTGAGGATGTTCGTTATCTCCTTCTTGATAGACGTCGGCGTTATGTTGTGCTTTTTGTTGTAGGCCTCCTGGATCTTTCGCCGTCTGTTGGTTTCGTCCATGGCGTTTTTCATCGAGCCTGTAATTCTATCAGCGTAGAATATGACCATGCCGTTAATGTTTCTCGCTGCCCTGCCCATTGTCTGGATCAGTGAACGTGTGGAACGAAGAAACCCTTCCTTGTCAGCGTCGAATATCGCGACAAGCGACACCTCCGGGATGTCCAGTCCTTCCCTCAATAAATTTACCCCGATGAGCACGTCAAATTTTCCAAGCCTCAGGTCTCTGAGTATCTCCACCCTCTCAAGGGTGTCAATATCCGAATGCAGGTAGCGGGCCTTCAAACTTAATTCAGAATAATACTCAGTGATGTCCTCGGCCATTTTCTTTGTCAGCGTGGTTACCAGGACCCTTTCTCCTCTTTCAGCCCTCGTTCTGATCTCACCGAGGAGATCATCGATCTGCCCGGCTACGGGACGCACTTCAATGACCGGATCCATTAACCCGGTGGGCCTGACGATCTGCTCCGCTATCCTGAGGTTTGATTTTTTGACCTCATAGTCAGATGGGGTCGCGGACACGTAGATCGCCTGCTTGACCCTGTGTTCAAATTCGTTGAACCTGAGCGGTCGGTTATCAAGAGCCGACGGCAGGCGGAAGCCGTAATCCACAAGCGTCTGTTTCCTCGACCTGTCGCCCTCGTACATCCCGCCGATCTGCGGGATTGTCGCGTGGGATTCGTCAATGACAAGGAGAAAGTCTTCAGGGAAATAATCAATGAGGCAGAACGGCGGCTCCCCCGGGGCCCTGCCGCTTAAGTGTCGCGAATAATTTTCAATCCCGTGGCAGTATCCGAATTCCTTGAGCATCTCCATGTCAAAGCGCGTCTTCTGCTCAAGCCTCTTTGCCTCAAGGTGTTTGTCCTGCCTGAGAAAAAAAGTGAGCCGCTCATCAAGTTCTTTGATGATCTCTTTCATGGCCCTCTCTATCCTCGGCCTCGGCGTTATCCAGTGGCTGTTCGGATAGAGTGCGATCTTTTCAAGACGCCTTTTGACACTGCCTGAGAGGGAATCAAACTCATACAGGCCGTCAATGTCGTCGCCGAAGAATTCCACCCTCAGCGCATTGTCGCCTGAGAACGAGGGGAATATCTCGACAACATCTCCCCGCACCCTGAATGTCCCGCGTTTAAAATCCTCGCTGCGCTCATAAAGCATGTCCACAAGCTTTCTCAAAAACGCGTCCCTCTCGGTGCGCATCCCCTCCTCAATTAAAAGATGCATCCCCATATAATCCTCAGGCGAGCCGATGCCGTAAATGCACGAGACCGAGGCGACAACAATAGTGTCGTTCCTCTCCAGCACGGAGCGTGTCGCCGCGTGCCTCAGCCTGTCAATGTCCTCGTTTATCATGGAGTCTTTTTCAATATACGTGTCGGTGGACGGGAGGTACGCTTCAGGCTGGTAGTAATCGTAGAAGCTCACAAAATATTCCACGGCGTTTTCCGGGAAGAAGGACTTGAACTCACCGTAAAGCTGCGCCGCAAGGGTCTTGTTGTGGGCAATGACGAGCGTCGGTTTATTCACATTCTCGATGACGTTAGCAACCGTGAACGTCTTGCCCGAACCTGTGACACCGAGGAGCACCTGGTGCTTGTGGTCTTTCAGGATGCCTTCATTGAGCGTCTCAATCGCCTTCGGCTGGTCACCCGTAGGCTCGAAGTCCGAGGTAAGTTTGAAAGTGCCGGGATTTTTACGTTGAGCTAACAAGGTGATTCCTCTTTGTAGTGATCCAGAATTATTGTAGCATGTTTCAAAATAACAAAGAAGTAGTTGCTGCCGTTCACTCTTCTGACAGCCTTTGACATTTGATATTAATAGTCATACAATGTATTACAAGTAAGGAGGCGCTCATTGAGGATAAAGGATTTTGAGTGGGACGAGGGCAATGTTGTGCACATCGAGCTTGGTCACGGAGTGAAGCCGGAGGAGGCGGAAGAAGTTTTTTTGTTTAAGCCGTTGTATCGAAAAACGAAGAGGGGACATTACGTAGCGATGGGGCCGACACGGGAAGGCCGATATCTTACCATCGTATTCGCGCTGAAAAATAATGGCGTGGCAAGAGTCATTACAGGATGGGACATGGACAAGACGGAGATCAGGTACTGGCAAAAACATCGGGGGTAATGCCCGGAAGGAGATAAACTTATGAAAATCAGAGCGGCAAAGAAGAAGGTAACGGACGAAGAATATTACGACAAACGGGGCGTCCTGGGCGAGATTATCGAAGAGGACGTTGCGGTCAGCCTTGACGAGGCACTCAAACGGGACATTGTAACGCGAAAGCGGAAGAGGAAACTGCGGAACGTAACCATCAAGATCGACCCGATGTATCTTGTCTCAATAAAAAAAGTCGCTACGCAAAAAGGTATCCCGTATCAAACCCTGGTGCGCCAGTGGGTCGCCGAGCATATCCGGAAAGAGTTGAAGATAGCGTAGGGGGAAGTATGTTGTCATCAGAAATTCGCGGCTGGACCTTTTGTCAATTTTTGTGTACTATAACGATGTATGTCTAAAAAGGATAATTCTATAATCTCTCTTTTCAGCGGAGCTATGGGTCTTGACCTTGGATTAGAAATGGCTGGGTTTAGGACAAGCGTTGTAGTTGAGACAAATAAATCTGCTGTGTCAACAATTAAAAAGAATAGACCAAAACTTCCAGTTATTGACAAACCTGTACAAGACGTTCCAATAGGAAAAATCCTTGAAAAAGCGAAGTTGTCGGTCGGTGAAGCTATGGTCGTATCGGGCGGGCCGTGCTGCCAAAGCTTTAGCACCGCTGGTTATTCATTACCATAGCCTCCTTCAGAATATTAGGGTCGTTATTCTTCATGCATCCGACAAAAGACCGTCCGGTCAGCCCAAGGGCTCCTTGGTGATCATGTTGATGAACCGGTAACGAGGGAAGCGATGCTCTCCGAGGCTATTAATTCAATTCGACAATTGGGGGAAGGCTATGAACAATAGCACGGGAGCAAATGACATACTCCCCGAGGCAAGCCTGCGGGGTATCTTAAAGAAAAAGAGACAACTGGTCTTTATGTAACTGTTGGTACTCATTTGTACGCCCTTGTTCTTTAACATATTTGCTGATCGTATTTTCATTGCCTTGCTT
>JACQZF010000018.1 GCA_016213945.1 Nitrospirota bacterium
CATTGACAACGACATCCCTCTTCCTGGCGGTGTTTGCACCTTTGGCTATCAGACAGCCCGCCATCGCGGGGTAAACATTGTTGACAACATCATACAGGATGCAAAGTCAACAGGGAGGTGGTATTTCATCACCACGATGGGGAGATACGCTGGACATCTCGCGCTTGGAATAGGCAAGGCAGCCGGCGCAACAGCAACACTTATTGCCGAGGAATTTGAAGACAAGGTCTCATTTAAAAAAATTGCCGACACCCTTACCGGCTCAATAATAAAACGCCTGGCAATGAACAGGGACTACGGCGTCGCAATACTCGCTGAAGGGATAGCTGACAAGTTTGATCATGACGAGCTCGAAAAACACGAACATCTTGAAAAAGATGAGACCGGCCGGGTAAGGCTCTCCGAGATCCAGCTTGGAAGGATCCTGAAAAATTTTGTCAAAAAGACCCTCGATTCCATGGGAATAAATATAACCATCGTAGACAAGACAGTCGGTTACGAATTAAGGGCTTCCGCCCCTATACCGTTTGATATTGAGTACACAAGAGACCTCGGTTACGGGGTGATACGTTATCTTCTCAAAGGCGGCACAGGCGCAATGATAGTATTTGATGAAGGACGGCTGAGGCCGATCCCGTTTGTCGAACTGATGGATTACAATACCGGCAAGGTCAAGATGCGGCCTGTTGATTTGACTTCCGAAACTTATAAGGTCGGAAGAGAGTATATGATACGCCTTGAGAAAGAGGATTTCTCAGGCGAAAAACTCGCCTGCCTCGCAAAGACCGCAAACATGAAGCCGGAGGAGTTTAAGCAGAGATTTGGTTATGTAGTATAGAGAAGAATGTAATCCACCCCTTGACTCTACCTGCTAATTCTTTTCACAAATTCATTTTCATCAGTAACTAACCATAATAGCAATTCGGAATTTTTAACTCAGCAGCAGCTTTCAAATATAAAAATATCCTAAACAGTTTCAAAAAAGAAATTAGAAAACCGGCAGGGCAAGCCTCCTGTTCAGGTACTTGAGATGCTTTTTCAGGAAGGTAAGTTCGGCTATGGTATCCACGTCATACCAGAAAGGAAGAAGGGACAACTTAATGTTCAGCGGCCCTATGTTATCGAGGGTTTGATTCAGGACCCTGGATGAGTCCCATTGAATATTAATAAATATCTCCGGGATGATCTTTCCCTTTGCGCCTATCAGATACAAACCGCCGTCGCAGCAGGGGCCAAGCACAAAGTCGTTTTTCTCCAGGGACGCAAACGCCTTCCTTATATAATTCATCGGTATTGTAGGGCTGTCGCTGCCGATCAGTACGATCTCCGAATATCCCTTCTTGAAATGGTCCTTGAAGGCGTTGACGATCCTTGCTCCGAGGTCCGGGCCGCGCTGGCTGAAGCTTTTCATTTTATATTTTTTCATAAGCTCAATAAAGAAATCGTGGTCCACTGACGGGGCGCAGCCCAAAAGCCTGTCTGTCCCTTTTAACCGCGCGCACTGAGAAACTATCTCTGACACAAACGTCCTGTAGACTTCAACTGTCTTTTCTGCGCCGAGATCGGCCTGCAATCTTGTTTTCACGGTGCCGGGAACAGGGGCTTTGACAAAAGTGATGAGGGCTCGTTTCATGGGGCTAAGCGATTTCCAGTCCCGGATATCTTTCCAGCTCACCCAGCAGCTTGTCGGGGTCAGGCGAATTGTAGACCATCAGGTTTTTAAACTGCTGATATCCGCTCATGTCGATGCTGATAAACTTTACCCCTACGCCTGACTTATCGGTGCGCACTACCTGACAGCGGAGGTTGATAATACTTTGAGGCGGCTCGGACCTAAGGATGAGCTTTATATCGCAGGCTTCGCCGAGAGGGATATTGGATGAGTTTGCGCAGAATATATAAATTCCGCTGAAGCTGATATTTTTCGATTTCCCCTGATAAATGCCTTTACTCGTTTGCAGTTCCACGTTAATGCTGATAGAGGTCCTTGTATTCTTTCTTCTCTCTTTAGGATTGTCCTGCATATTCATCACTTGTATAAGGCAATGTTTTATATTACACAAATATAACGGATTTTTCCCTTAAAATACCCACGCCCTGCTCACCTTCCGTATATCCACGCCATGGTAATTGCCTGCCTTCAGCATGTCAAGGAGATTTTCGTACGTCACATCATCGTCAAATTCCGTAAAACACGCGCCTGCCTCTTTTGGCTCATGCGCGTCGGAGCCTCCTGTGTACGGGAGCTTCAATCTCTTTGCGGCCTCTATGGCCTTCATGTTCTGTGAATGATGGCTGTATCCGTTACATCCTTCAAGTGCGGTGATCCCTTTGACCTGTTCAATTTTATCTCCGAGACTGTTACTGCCTCGGAAGGGATGCGACGGGATCACAACGCCGCCGTTTTCACTTACGACTTTTATCACCTCTTCAATTGAGGCGTGTTTGAGAGATAGTTTATCCGTATTCACCCCAAAGACAAGACAGTGCCCTTCTCCCGAGGAAAATTCAACGCCCCTGAGAATTGTGATCTTATCTTTATATTTCTCCCTCAGTTTCTCCGCGTGCTCCGATGCTTCATAAGAGTAATGCTCAGTAAACGCAATCCCCTGAAGGTTTATTTCAATGGCGTGCAGGACCGTATCCTCAGGTTCAGAATAATTGTCACCGCTGAACTTTGAATGCACGTGAAGGTCGATTTTGAATTTCATACTCCTATGATACACTTTCATTGCCGCTTCGTGTCAAAGAGGTTGTTAAGGATTGGCGTGAGATTTCCGATAAGATTCGTAGAAATTAACTCACGGTAAGTAAAAGGAGAAATTATGCCGCTAATGACATGGACAAATGATTTAAGTGTTAATATCAACTCCATAGATACGGAGCACAAGAAACTGATCGCTCTTATTAATGCACTCAACGATGCAATGAGTGCCGGCAAGGGAAAAGAGATCGTGGGCAAGGTACTGAACGACCTCTTGGATTATACAAAGACCCACTTCGCGCACGAAGAGAAGCTCATGGCAGAACACTCATATCCGGGATATCTGCCCCACAAGAAAGCGCATGACGAATTGACCCAGCAGGTAATAGATTTCGACCGGGACCTTAAAGCAGGTAAGCTGGTTGTCACGGTTCTGATAATGAACTTTCTCAAAGACTGGCTTACTACGCACATCAAGGGCACGGACCAGAAATACAGTCCATTCATGGTCCGCAGCGGGGTTTCATAATAATAAGTTTTAAAATCTATTTGGCAGACAGCACAACATCTTTTAACGTTTTGTTCCCAAGCGCAGATTCACAGGCCTCATCGAGACTTTTTATAACACTGTCAACTTCCCGCGAGGGAGCAAGCCGCAGTTCAACAGACGCGGTTTCATGCCCGGCAAATCTGACGGTATTGAAAATTTCCTTCAGTGTTATTGTTTCAATATCCTTTGCAGGCACATATGCAGGTGGGTTGTCGGCTGTTTCAAGGAGCAAGGCATTTTTCCTCAGCAAAATAATTACATCCTGTATTGAATCAATAGGCAGGTCAATCTTCTTCACAAGCGAGTCTATGTCCCAGGGTTGTTTGTTGTGGTAATAATGATAGCCGGCAAAGTACATGATTAAAAAGGCAAGCCTTTCCCTGAGCCTGTTGCTGAGGCTAAGGACGCCCTTTTGTGCAGAGAGAAGCTGTGGATACTGATGATAAAAGGAAACTTGCGCACCTGCAAGGAGTACAAGCCAGCTAAAATATAACCATATCAGGAACATGATGAGTATGGCAAATCCGGAATATATTACCGTGTAGTGAGCTGACGAGACGACAAAAGTTGTAAAGCCCCATCCGGCTGTCTGCCACAGCACACCTGAGAATACTCCTCCAAACAGGGCGGATCTGAATTTCACCCTTGTATTTGGGATGAAAAAATAGAGATAGGTAAAGACCCCGCATATAATAATGTAGGGCATGAACTTTGCGGCATAATAGAAAAACGTTCCGAAGGGCTCGATGGCTACGATGCTTTTCACAATAGTGTTGCTTGCGAAAGAGGCTGTAATTCCGGCAGCCGAGAACATCAGGACCGGGCCGATAAGGAGCACACTTATATAATTACTGAACCGCTGTTTCCAGCTCCTTGTCTTTTTTATCTTCCAGATGTAGTTGAAATCTTTCTCAATCTTCTGCACTACCGTTACTACGTTATAAACCAGTATTGAAAGTCCGAGAGAGCCGAGCACCCCGGCCCTCATATTGTCTATGAAGCCGATAATCTTAGATGTTATTTCTTCTCCCTTGCTTCCGAGGGGCGCAAGGAATTCCTCCAGATACGGGGCAATCACCTGGTTATGAATGCCGAAGGCCTTCAGCACTGAGAAACTTATTGCGAGAAGGGGAACTATCGAGAGGAGCGTTGTGTAGACAAGGCTCATGGCCCTTAAAGTGAGCTGTCCCTCTGCAATCTCATTGAAGGCCACGCTCAGAAGCCGCAAGAATTTTACTGTAATAGATTTGAACTTTCCAAGAGAGCCGGTATCTATTTCCCACACTTCCCTCGAAAAAAAATCAGCCAATTTTTTCCTGACGTCAAGCATCGTTATATTTACAATTCTATCACAGAAGGGATAGAGGAATGTTACGCTTATCTTCAGCCATTAAATAGCGATCAGAGCGACTTTTAAAGCACCGGGCCGGATGGGCGAACACTGCCTTTATGGTATATTAAAACTATGAACCCGCTTGATGTTTACAAAAAGCTTCCCCGTAAAAATTGCGGCAAGTGTTCCGCAGGAACATGCATGGCTTTTGCCGTGCAATTCCTGAGGAGGCTGAGTTCTTCCTCTGAATGTGCGGAGCTTAATGGGCAGGGCAGGAGTGAGATTGATGCGATGCTGCTTGATCCCGGTGACTGGAAGGAGAGACGGCTTCATGAATTGTTTAACGAGATTTCAAAAATTAATTTTACTGAAATTGCAAATGGCCTCGGCGCAGAAATTGAAACTGACGCCATGAAAATACGTTACATTGGGAAGGAAATCGTAGTTAGTCCATCGGGCTTTAATGAAGATTTGAACATCATGGACAAGCTTCTTGTACTTATGTACATAAAAACTTCGGGCAGCGCGGCCCTTACAGGCAAGTGGGCCGCATTCAGGGAATTGAAAGACGGATTGATCAGGTCGGAAAGTTTTCACGAGGCATGTGAAGTCTCTCTGGCAAGGATGTTCGGCAAAGATCCTGAACGCTTTCTTAATAAGCTTACCGGGTTAGGCGCGCAAAAGACATCCGGCTTTTCCGCAACACACAGCCTGGTGATATACACACTTCCCAAGGTCCCCTTTCTTGTGCTTCTCTGGGCAGGAGATGAAGAATTCGGGCCCGACTGCAAAATACTCTTTGATTCAACCGTCATGGAATATATTGATGTTGAAGCGCTGCTCTATCTCGGCATGGCGCTGGTGCGGGCGATGAGCGGTTAAAGCACCACGTCAAAGTCTATCTTCTGCTCTTCTTCTTTTTCTTTTCTCTGCACTTTGACTTTGACGGTTTCTCCGGTCTTTTTATAGAGAAGGTGGATTTTTATATCGCCAATGCTCTTCATAGATAGGCCGTCGATTGATATAATGATGTCCCCGGCCTTCAGCCCGGCTTTTTCGGAAACGCTCTTTTCGGGGAATCCCGTTATTTTCAGTATCCCGTTTTCTTCATCTACAAACACCATCAGTTTTGGAGAGGTCACGCCTTCAACGGATTTCGGAAAGATGACATAGTCGGCAATGCCCTTTTCTACCTCCGCGTCTATCAGGACGATTGAATAACCATATCCGTTTCTCCTGAAAGTCCTTTTCGGGATGCCTGAGCCGTATTCAAGGTGCCCCTTTCCCGCAAGCGCCACTATTTGATAGTCAGGTTTTTCCTTCAAAAACTCACTTATTGACTGCGACATTGTCTCATCCCACAGAAGCTGCGACATGTAAAAGAAGTCAAAGCTGGCATCTTTTTCATTCTCGTGCTGGCTGAAAATATACTGCAGTCTCTCCCTGTATTCGACGTCGGTCAGGTCCATCTCCTGTGGCAGCGTCTTTTTTTCTTCACTTGTAAGAGAGTCGATCCCTTTCTTTGAGACCTTTTCAATGATCTCCCGCTCCATGTTCAATGCGATCACCGGCAACTTCTTCTCCCTCGCGAAATCCAGTATGGGCTTATAGAGGTTATAGTCAAAACCCCACCTTTTGAAATACTCGGACTGCCTCAGGAAATCAGCTTCCGTTATCTTACCCCCGATATAAGCGTCAAGCGTTTTCTGGAAGGGCCGCTGAAACATCTCCATGCCGATCGCGACTTTTTTGTTCTTCTCATATACGCCGGTTATGACGTCAAGCTGGACCGCGTGATGGGCAAACACGTCATGCACCTCGCCGACGTAGATTATTTTTTTGTCAGCCACTCCGTTTACGACATCAGTAAATTTTTTTAAAGTTGAAAGGTCTACTACGGCAGCGTCATCTTTTAATTCCATTACGGTCCCCCTTTCAGCCTGAGCGATTTCTTTTTTAATGTTCCTTCCGTTTTCAAATGTCAGAAGGGAATATTTCCCGTAGTGGGATATCTTGCCGAACGCGGCATCCACTTCGCCCTTTGATCTTCCGTAAAATATCCCCACGACTTTTTGGGGGTTCAGCGGGTTCTCCTTCACAAGGACTGCGAACCCCTCCTTCACCGGGGGGAGTTTTCCAAAAAGCCTCCCGACCAGGGGATTGTCGGCTCCGAGTATCACTATTGAGCTGGACTTCAGGTCCTGCTCTTTTATGTCATCGGGATTTTTCCTGGCTGCCTCCTGTTTTATAAAGCCCGCGATGACGCTTTTATAGATGTCTTCATTCTTAAGCGGCACAGCGATAACGGGCTTGTCTTCCCCGAGAAGCCGCGCTATTACAGGGGGAAATTCATCCCTGCCGATATCACGCGCAACATCGTAATCTTCATCAAAGACGATTTCCCCCGGCCTCTCTGGCAGGGCAAATTTAAAGCTGTTCTGTTTTTTATTGATCTCCAGTGATTTCTTAATGACGGAGCTCTTCAGGTAAATGTTTGCGGGCAGGGTGAACATAAAAGCGTCCGTTTTCCGGTTTACATCAAAACTCAGCTCAAACGCGCTGCCCGCATGTGTTGACTGGATATTATTGATCTCAATCTCAGGCAGTCCCTTTTCATTGGTCCATTGCGCAAAGAACCAGTCAAGGCTGCTGCCGGAGGTTTTCTCGAATGCTTTCCTCAGGTCCTCCCATGAAGCGGCCCTGAAGCTGTTTTCTTTTATGAAATGTTTTAGAGAATTATAGAAGGCCTTCTCTCCCGTGATATTTTTAAGCATGTGGAAAACCATGGCAGTCTTGCCGTACCCAATGGCCTGTGACGGCTGGTCGCTTCTGCTGATGAAATTATTCAGCGGGAATTCCTTTTCAGCGCTTACGTAGCTTTTATAGTTTGTGAGGACCTGCTTCCTGTATTCCCATCCCCGGCCCTTTTGTTCTTCATAGAGGTGGTCGGCAAGATATGTGGTCAGGCCTTCCGCCCAGTTGCCCTTTTCATAATCAATGTACACGAGATTGCCAAACCACTGGTGCAGTATCTCGTGCCCTAATGAAGTCTCCACGATAAACGGCAGCCGCACTACCGCGCTTCCAAGCAGTGTGAAAGTGGGCATCGAATAGCCGGTGGGCAGGAAGTTTTCAACTATTGAAAACCTTTTGTAAGGGTATTCGCCGATGAGGCCTTCGTACAGCTTCAGATATTTCTTCGTGAATTCAATGTAGGTTTCCGCGAGCTTTAAATCCTCCGGGAAGAAATAAGCGCAGATCTCAACGTGCCTGTATTTGTCTTTTTTTACTTTAAATTTATTTGACGCCGTGAGATTAATGCTGTCCAGCGGATAGGGAAAACTAAAGTAGAATTCTACGGTATCGGCCTTCTCGATCTTTATTATCTCCTCAGCCTCTGATAAGGCCTCATACCCTTTCGGGAGAATGACTTTCAGCTTGTAATAATTCAGTCCCTCTATTTCCGGGTACCACGCGCCGGTAAGTGACACCCCGCCTTCGGCGATAACACTATGGGATGTCCCCACCGGCCCGTCATGAGAGGAGAGGGTATCTTTGAAAATCTTTTTGTAACTTATCTCCAGGGTCCCGTTTTCATCAGGGGTTATCTTAACGGCCCTGTCGCTGTCATGAATATCAATCCGCCTGTCATCCAATTTTATGTAATTTATTTCAAGCGTCCCCTTGTTCAGTGTAATATCCTGGCCTGCTTTCGCGCTGATACGGGCAATCCCCGACAGTTGAGAATTGCGCACATCGATTGAAACGTCAAGTTTGTAGTCTGCTGCATCTGCTGCCGCAGGCGCGATGGCGGCAGATGAAACAAACAGCAGGGCCAGAAAGGCAATTATTGTTTTAAGTGTTCTCATATTGAATGATTTATCTTAGAGACCAGTATAACAAAACAGGGAGAGAAAGAAAAAAAGGAAAAGGCATTTTAGTTGTATTATGATAATAAAATGTTTAAGAACATCCAGTCCAAAGACGATCTCAGGATAGGCATCATATCCGACACGCACGGGCTGTTACGCCCGGCAGCGGTTGACGCATTGCAAGGCTCCGGCCTGATCATTCATGCCGGGGACATAGGAAAAGAAGGCATCATTGATGAGCTCAGCGCAATTGCTCCGGTTATAGCTGTACGTGGAAATATGGACAGCGAGATATGGGCATATAAATTTCAAAGGACTGAAGTCATTGAATTGAACAATACACTTCTCTATGTGATCCACAATATCAGCGCGCTCGATCTTGACCCCGCAGCTTCTCACATCAAGGCTGTCATAAGCGGGCATACGCACAGGCCTTCAATAAGCAGCCGCAAAGGTGTGCTCTATATAAATCCCGGCAGCGCCGGCCCGAAGAGATTCACCCTTCCGGTGTCAGTTGCGCTTCTGAGTTTAAAAGCAGACGCCCTCGATGCGCGGATAGTGGAAATTATTTAAGGTCCTTCTGCAGAAATGGAAGCCTGCTCCAGAATTTCTATAATCGACGAACGACATATTACATTTTTGCTTCAGGTCCATTTTATTCTTGTCTTTAACTCTATTCTCTCCGCTCTTTGCTCTCTGCTTTTAAACGGTGTCGTATAGAAATTCTTCCACAGGTTTCCATTTCTGCAGCCGGAGATGTGGCTACCTGACGGGCTATTGTGTATAATAACAATTGAATTTAAATTAACTCTGTATCAGAAGGAAAGAGGTATCAGCAAATGGTTACTTATTCAGAATTAAAAGATAAACTCAGTGCGATCCAGTCGAAGATTGCCGCCCTCAGGAGGTATCTTTGATGTCCCTTCTCAGTTGCAACGCCTCGAAGCCCTGCAAAAAGAACTCTCAGCCGAAGGCATTTGGGAAGACCCCGCAAAGACGCAGGGATTCTTAAAAGAAAAAGCCTCTATTGAAAATACGCTCCAGCCTTTTCAATTATTAGAAAAAAAATACGAAGACCTCCAGGTCCTGCTTGAACTCTCTGAAGAAGAAGGCGGAGAGGTCTTGCTTGAGGACGCTGAAAGGGGCGTTGAGGGCCTGACGTCGGAGATTGAGGATGTTGAATTAAAGAGCGTCCTCTCTCAGGCGGAAGACAAAGCCGAGGCAATCATGACCATCCATCCCGGGGCGGGCGGGACTGAAAGCCAGGACTGGGCGCAGATGCTGATGAGGATGTATATAAGATGGGCCGAGCGAAGAGGTTTCAAAGTGGAGCTGGTAGACCTGCTGCCAGGCGAAGAAGCAGGGATAAAGAGCGCGACCCTGACTATCAGCGGCGCGTACGCATACGGGTATTTAAAGGGAGAGGCAGGAGTGCACAGGCTGGTGAGGATCTCACCGTATGACGCCAACAAAAGGCGTCACACCTCATTTGCCGCCATACTTGTTTATCCTGAAATCAGCGAGGACATTGACATTGAGATAAAAGAGGATGACCTGAGGCTTGACACCTTCAGGGCCTCAGGCGCGGGCGGACAGCATGTCAACAAAACATCCTCCGCTGTGAGGCTAACTCATATCCCGACAGGAATTGTCGTCAGTTGCCAGAACGAACGTTCCCAGCATAAGAACAAGCAAGTGGCTATGAAAATACTCAAGTCACGCCTGTATACGATGAAGAAAAAGGAGCAGGATGAAAAGCTTGAGGGATTTATCGGGGAGAAAAAAGACATCGCATGGGGCAGCCAGATACGTTCCTATACCTTACAGCCGTATCAGCTCATCAAAGACCACCGTACAGGTCATGAAAGCGGAAATGTGAACGCGGTGCTGGACGGCGCGATAGATAATTTCATCAAGGAATACTTGTTGATGAAAAAGACAAACGGCAAATGATCCATGGACATCTTTGAAAGCATAACGACCCGCCGGAGCATCAGGAAGTTTACTGAAGCACCGGTCGCTGATGAGGTCATTGACAGGATAATCGAGGCAGGCACGTGGGCCCCTTCAGGGATGAACAACCAGCCGTGGAAATTCGGAGTCATTAAAGACAATGAGATCAAGACAAAAATCTCAACCCTCACACATTACTCGAAAATTGTTTTAAGCTCAAACGCGCTGATCGCCGTGTTCCTCGATAATTCTTTGTCCTACGACAGGACAAAGGATTGTCAGGCCATTGGCGCCTGTATCCAGAACATGCTTTTGACAATTCATTCAATGGGGCTTGGGGCTGTGTGGCTTGGAGAAATATTAAAAAGTAAAGACAGTATCCTGAAATTGATCGGCGGCCCGCAAGATCTTGAGCTTATGGCAGTGATAGCGCTTGGCTACCCGGCACAAAAAGGCGGCAAGGGCAGCAGGAAAAGCCTGGAGCAAACGATCATTTTCAGGAAGTAATTTACAACCCTGACGGGATTTCCCCGATCGGCCTTGTGAACGTGAACCTGAAGGTGTCGCCTACAAGGACTTCAGCGGTCTGTTTGGTGCTTCCGGATATTAAAGCTGTCGGCAAAGCAACAACAAAGATCGCGGTCCCAAGAACAAAAGAGCATAAACCAAGCGGCCTCATTATCGCCAGGTCCCCTATGACATGTGATGCCTGGGGTTTGTCTTTAGCAAAGACTGCCGTAGATGTAAAAACAATCACCAATGTCAAAAATACAATCAATATCTTCTTCATATTCATCTCTCCTTGCTGACTCAGAAGTTATAGTAACAATATATTAAGTACGGCAGAATAAGTCAATAAATTAAATCAGGGGTGCCAACTAATAATTAAAAGTGAACCATTTTAAACAAATTTAAGAATTAAAAGTGAACACCTGTAATATGAGCCTTAAAAAAGGAGGCTTATATTATGGCACAGTTGCATAAGAAGTTTACGGATGATCAGGTCATTGAATTGATCAGCAAATATCTGAGGAAGGAGGTTGGCAGAAGGTATATTCAGGAGATTTTAGGAATTAACAAAACAAGGTTCTTTGCCCTGATAAAATCTTATCGAGACGATCCCGGTCAATTTTCGATTCAGTATGTCAGAAAAGTCAAAACCAGAGCGATTCCAGGGGAAATCGAAAACAACATTTTAAAAGAGTTGTCCATTGAAAAGACGCTGATAGAGGACAAGAATGTTCCTCTTCATTCCTACAATTACAGCTACATCAAAGACCGTCTGGAAAAAGATTACAAACAGAAAGTATCTCTGCCGACGATAATTGACAGGGCACGAAAGAACGACTTCTATCTCAAAAAGCGCAAAAGGACTATTCACGACCGGGAGGTATTGACCAATTATGCCGGTGAGCTGATTCAGCATGATTCATCCAATCATCTCTGGGCTCCAAATGCCGCAGAGAAATGGTATCTGATCACTTCCCTGGATGATTTCAGCAGGTACATTCTATATGCTCAATTACTCAGGAAAGAGACTTCATGGGCTCATATACTTGCCTTGCAATCAACAATTCTCAAGTACGGACTGCCGTTTTCTTACTACGTGGATTGCCATTCGATCTTCAGATTTGTTCGGGGGAGAGATTCTTTATGGCGGAAACAGCACAAACTTACAGATGAGGTAGACCCCCAATGGAAGCAGGTCTTATACGACTGCAACGTTAAGATAATTTATGCCTTGTCTCCCCAGGCCAAAGGCAAGATTGAACGTGTCCCTATCAGTGGCTTCAGGACAGGCTCGTCAGAACCTGTGTCAGAGACAATGTGACTGACATAAAACAGGCACAGAAAATACTTAATCAGGAAATCTACAGATACAACTACCGTCAGGTCCATTCTACAGCTCAGGAAGTTCCTTATTTCAGATTTCAAAAAGCGTTGCAAGAAGGCAAGTCTCTTCTCAGAGAGTTCAAAATAAGACATCCTTATCAATCAGCCAAAGATAATGAACACTCCCTGAGGCAAACCAATCACAGCCTGCAAATTCGCGTCTTCCAAAAGCATCTTGCGCAAGGCCTTTGCGCTTCCCTGCTCCCACGTGAGGAACCCTTCTGAAACTACTACCGCACATTTGCCGCTTTTCCTGAGACTGTCAAACATCATTTTGACAAACAGGATAGTCGTCTCGCTTTCTTTTGAATAATCCTCCCACACATTCGGGTAAGCCTTCTGGTCACGTTCTGCGCCGAATGGCGGATTGGCTAAGACCAGTGATTTGGAGCCTGCTAAATCAGCATTAAATTTTGCCAATGAATCGCCCTGCTCAAGGTTGGCAGGATTTACCCCCCGCACATAGAAGTTGACCGCCGCCATTTTTCTTATCATCCCTAAATATTCAATCCCCGAAATCCCCGAACGATAAAACTGGGTAGTCTCTTCTATTGAAGGCATTTCAATACTGTTTTCGGCAAAATATTTTCTGAACCATTCCTACAATTCAGGATGCGCCTTTGCTCCGGGGAAACGCGCAGGCTCGTCTTTACTCCTGTACGGCGCTCCTATCCTTTCCATAACGTATTCAAAGGAATCGAACAGGAACCCGCCAGTGCCGCAAGCAGGATCAAAAATCGTGTCCTTGATAGCAGGTTCAAGCATGCCCACCATAAATTGCCTTACATGATCGGGAGTGCGAAACAGACCGATATCTTTTGTACCGCCTGTTTCAGAGAGAGCTGATTCAATGGCATCGCCTAATAAATCAGTATTGAGCAAACGGTCTTCGTCAATGTCTGAAATAAGGGCGATAATATCTTCAAGGTTTCCGCTCTGCACGTTATTAGTAAAATTTGAATTGGCAAATACCTCATATATCAAGGTCAACTGATCCTGAACTTTGATGCTTAAATTCTCTTTAAGGACCTTCCGGGCTTCCTGCAGGATGTTTGAATAAAAGGGAAAAAATTCTTTATTCAGCGCAGATAAGATATTTTCACTGCCGATAGTTTGCAGATGATAAAAAAGTTTATTCTCATTCCCATAGTCTGAATTGAAAAGCGGCCGCAGCTCTTTAAACTCATCGTCCCTCTTGAGTTTCACCTCAAAGATGCGAAGCAGGAGCAATTCAATAATATATTCCACACGTTGAACCGGCGTGCCCGCAGGTCTCAGCTTGTTGTGCAAAGCTTTCAAGATATTGTTGGTCTTATTGTCTGCGTAATGAACTGTTGATCTACCCATGATATAAGACACATTTTATACTAAAGCATTCCATTTTTTCAGGACAAAATTAGAGTGATTGATTTAGGATAGTGTGGTTTAAGGTATCTTTTTACTTCGCCGCGAATACGACGTTCTTTGTCGAAAACTTGCCGCGGTACATGGCCTTGTCCGCGATCCTGAGGAGCTCTTCTTTGCTCTTTGCGTCATCGGGAAAAGACGCGACCCCGAAGCTTGCCGTTATCCTGACCGGGCTGCCTTCTCCCTTTAGATATACATTCTTCTCTATTATCTTTCTAAGCCTCTCCGCCACAAAAAAACCAGCGTCGCGCGGCGTCTGAGGCAGGATTATCACAAACTCGTCTCCGCCATACCGGATAACCACATCAACTTTCCTCAAATTGATCTGTATTATTCCGGCTGTCTCAATAAGCACCTTGCTTCCGGTAAGATGCCCGAACCTGTCGTTTACCTTTTTCAGGCTGTCAATGTCCATAAATATAATTGAAAATAGAGAGCCGTAGCGTCTGGACCTTTCTATCTCAACTTCAATGGACTTGTAAAGATAGCGGATATTATACAGGCCGGTGAGATCGTCGGTTATCGATATCTCCTCTATCTTTTGATACAGATATTCCCTCTCTAACACTGAGGCCGCATGATACGAAATATTCATGAGCAGCTTCACGTCATCCGGGGTAAAGGTGGCGCCGCGTCTTTTGTTTATCAGTCTCAAAACACCGACCGGTTTGTCTTTAATTTTCAAAGGGACGCATATGAGGGACCTGATTTTCACATCGCGGAATTTATCAGCCTGTTTACCAAAACGTTTGTCCTTTGATACGTCCTGAACGATTACAGGTTTGCCTTTTCCCAAAACAACTCCGTTAAGGCCCGCGCCTGTTTCAAATCTTATCTTCTGGATATTTCTGGAGGAGCGTAAGGGGATTTTTTTGAAAGCTGCATCGATTATAAGCGACCATGTCTCAGCCCCTGCCGCGGCCTTTGCCTTTACCATAACGGAGGTCAGGCTCTTGTTCAGATCAGGCGCAGCGGTGAGGATATTTGTTATTTCGTCGCAGAGGTCTATAGAGGGGTTTTTACGCATTGACACCGCAGCATTTTTTATATTTCTTGCCGCTTCCGCAGATGCACGGGTCGTTCCTGCCTACCTTCCTGTCCTTGATAACAGTTTGAGGCTTGGCGTCTTCCCCGCCCCTGCCGTACATCACCTTTGCGGGCTTTGCGGTAAATTTCTTTTCCACGGACTCTTCCCTCTGGATCTGTACCTTCATCAGCCTTGCGACCACTTCGGAGCCGACCCTGCTACTGAGGTCGGCAAAGATCTCAAAGGCCTCTTTCTTGTATTCCACCAGCGGGTCTCGCTGCCCGTATCCGCGCAGCCCCACTCCCTCTTTCAAATGGTCCATGCTCAGGAGGTGGTCCTTCCACTGGGTATCGAGGACCTGCAGCAGTATCATCTTTTCGAGGTACCTGAAGGTCCCGGAGCCGATCTCCTGTTCCTTCTTTTCATAAGCCTGCATTATCAATTCAAGCAGTTCCCCGCGAAGCGCTTCAACGCGCTTTGCCTCTATTTCGGGATAGATGGAGAACTGCCCGTAAAGCGCGTCTCGGAGACCTTTTATATTCCACTCCTCCGGGTGTTTGTTCTCGGGACAATAAACGGGGAGGACATCGTCAAGCACGTTTTCAAGCATTTCAAGTATCTTGTCCTTGTGATTGTCGCTTGAGAGTATCTCACGCCTGAATGAATAGATCTCCGTCCTCTGTTTGTTGTTGACGTCGTCATATTCAAGCAGGTGTTTTCTTATATCGAAGTTGTGCGCTTCAACCCTCTTCTGAGAAGATTCTATCGCCTTTGTGATCCATTTGTGTTCTATGGGCTGGTCTTCCTCCATTCCCAATTTGCCCATGAGGCCGGATATCCTGTCCGAGCCGAATATCCTCATGAGATCATCTTCGAGGGAGAGATAAAAACGAGACGAGCCCGGGTCTCCCTGACGTCCTGAACGCCCTCTCAACTGATTGTCTATTCTTCTTGATTCGTGTCTCTCGGTCCCGAGTATGTGCAGGCCCCCGGCGGAGATGACCTTTTCCCGGTCCTGTTTGCAGAGTTCTTTGGCCTTCTCAAGCGTTTTTCCGAAATCTTCGTCAGTGTAGTCTTTTTTGTCCGCCAGCATGTCTTTGGCAAGGCCTTCTGGATTGCCGCCTAAAACTATGTCCGTGCCCCGGCCCGCCATGTTGGTTGCTATGGTTACGGCGCCGCTTCTTCCCGCCTGCGCGATTATCTCTGCCTCTCTTTCGTGGTACTTCGCGTTGAGGACTGAATGCGGGATCTTTTTCTTCTTCAGCATTGAGCTGAGGAGCTCTGATTTTTCGATTGATATGGTGCCTACAAGGGCAGGCTGACCGCGTTTATAACAGTCTTCTATTTCATTAATAACGGCATTGAATTTGCCCGTCACGTTTTTGAAAACAATGTCGGCGTTATCTTTCCTTATCATCGGCTGATTGGTCGGGACTACCAAGACCTCGAGGTTGTAGATCTTTGCAAACTCCGGCGCCTCGGTATCGGCTGTGCCCGTCATGCCGGAGAGTTTGTTATACATGCGGAAATAATTCTGAAAGGTAATAGTGGCGAGGGTCTGGTTTTCACTGGCTATCTTTACGCCCTCTTTTGCCTCGATTGCCTGATGCAGCCCGTCAGACCAGCGCCTGCCCGGCATGAGACGTCCCGTGAACTCGTCGACAATAATTACCTCATTGTCTTTAACTATATAATCAACATCAAGCTGAAAAAGCACGTGCGCCCTTAACCCCTGGTTGACGTGGTGCACCAGCTCGATATTCGCGGGGTCGTAAAGGTTCCCCGCGTCAAGCAGTCTCTCGATCTTTATGTTTCCTTCCTCGGTGAGCGTGACGCTTTTCGCCTTTTCATCGACCGTATAATCAGTTTCCTTTTTGAGTTTCGGGATGATTTTATCTATGACGTAATATTTGTCCGTTGATTCTTCAGAAGGGCCGGAGATAATGAGCGGCGTTCTCGCCTCATCAATTAATATACTGTCCACTTCGTCAACTATCGCGTAATTCAATTCCCTTTGAACATAGTCGTCTATGTGATACCTCATGTTGTCTCTAAGGTAATCAAAGCCGAACTCATTATTTGTGCCGTATGTAATGTCCGCCAGGTAGGCTTCTTTACGGTTGACGGGCCTTAAATGCTGAAGCCTGCTGTCTTCGGAATGGAATGAAGTGTCGAACATAAAAGAGCTGTCATGCTGGATGATGCCTAATGAAAGTCCGAGGAAATTATAAATCGGCCCCATCCACTGGGCGTCCCTTTTGGCGAGGTAGTCATTGACGGTAATAACGTGAACGCCGTGCCCGTCAATTGCGTTGAGATAAACCGAGAGTGTTGCCACGAGGGTCTTGCCTTCACCGGTCTTCATCTCGGATATCTTTCCCTCGTGAAGCGCGATGCCCCCGATAAGCTGGACATCAAAATGACGCATCTTTAAGATCCTGCGGGACGATTCCCTGACAACTGCAAACGCTTCAGGAAGGATGTCATCCAGGCCCTCACCGCCTTCAAGCCTCTTGCGGAATTCGCCGGTCTTTGCCCTCAGTTGATCGTCATTGAGAGGTTGTATTTTGGACTCAAAGGCGTTGACCTTCTCAACAACCGTCCACAGCCTCTTGATCTCACGGTCATTCTTTGTGCCGATTATTTTGGTTAACAGTCCGAACATACGTTACTATTATATAACAAACTCTGCGATTTACCACAGAGTACCCAAATGAAATTTAAAATGCACGCGTTAAATGCAAACAGCCTTTACTCTGCGCTCTCAGTGGGTTAGAATTCATTAATTCATTTCAGCAGGAGGACGCCATGAACGAGATATTGAAGGCCATAAAAGGGAGAAGGTCTGTCAGGGCATATGAAGCCAAAAAGGTGCCGTGGGAAATCCTTAATTCGATAATTGACGCAGGCAATAATGCGCCATCGGGAATGAACAGCCAGCCGTGGCGCTTTGTGGTGGTGGAGGACGATGAGCTTCACAATAAAATGATGAATGCAGCGATACCCAACGCAAAGACTTTGCTTGGACCGCTTAAAACCGCAAACCCTGAGCGCTATCAGTCGATAATGAAACGGTATGAAGAACTTGAAGACCCGATTTATTATTCAGCTCCGGCAATTATTTTCGTCATCGGAAAAGGCCCGCATGCTGATTATTCATGCCCCCTCGCATGTGAGAACATAATGCTCGCCGCATATTCATTGGGGCTTGGAAGCTGCTGGGTACAGTTTGGCTCCTTTGTTACCGGAAATGCTGAGATAAAAAATGCCCTCGAATTGAAAGAAGATGAGAAGGTATTCGGGCCTATCATTGTCGGTTATCCAAAGGGCGTCACAAACCCGCCGCAGAAAAAAGGACCCGTAATAAAATGGCTGTGAGTGAAACGGGGTACTTAGTGAATCTATTACCCCTTCTTGCTTTTCTTGTACTCGTACATCTTTGATTCCGCGTCTGAAAGCACTTCATTGATAAACACGGAGTTTTCCGGGTCATTGAACGCCGTGCCGAAACTGAGCGACAGCCTGGGCGGCCCGCTTATTTCTGCGTTATACTTGACAATATTTTCTTTTAACCGCGTCATGATCATTCCTTCCGTATCTTTTGATGATACCAGGGTTGATACCACAAACTCATCTCCCCCGGTCCGTGAAAGGACGTCGGCCTCCCGGAACGTCTTCCTTAGAATATCGGCAGTATCAATTAATATTTGGTCACCCGTGTCAAACCCGTATTCATCATTAATTGACTGCATATCATCAACGCCTATATATATGACCAGCATTTCTTTCCTTTCCCTGTTGGCCGCCTTCATCTGCTGCTCTGTCATGCTCAAGAACGTATGAAGGTTATACAACCCTGTCAGTTCATCCTTCGCGCTTATGTATTGCAGTAATTCATCGGCGTGACTGCGTTCGGTTATGTCGAAGGCAACCCCCTGCGTTCCGATCACGGTGCCTTTATCGTAGAGCGGGACCAGGTTGATGACTAAATTTATCTCATTTCCCTTCTTTGAGTAAAAAGAGGTCTCATGCCCTGTCACCGTCTCGCCGATCAGACAGTTTCTGAACTCGTTGATGTAATCCCCTGCGGCCTCAGGGACCTGGAAATCCGAAAAATTCCTGCCAAGCATTTCCTCTGCTTTGTGGCCGTAACCCTTTTCCCAGGCCGGGTTGAGGAACGTAAACCTTCCTCCTGCGTCAGTGCGCCATATAAGTATATTGGCCGCATTAACGATGTCGCGGTAAAGGGCGATGGTTTCCATTGGGTCTTCCTGTGGATTTTCAGGGATGTGCTTGCCATTGTTTGTTTTTTTCATGGTCATTCTCCTAACTGCGGGGTTTTCTCCGGCAATTCATTTAAACTGTGTAAATAAGACGTTAAATAGATTTCTATTATGTAATACGGATTTTAATATTTATTCTTTAGTCTACTTAAGAAGCAGAGGGCAAAGAGCATAGTGCATAGAGTTAAAGGCATGTTATGGGTAATCCGTTGTTCTTTTCTCCCATTTCGCTTTACGCATCACGCATTACGATTCAATAATATACACTTGTGCGGAAGTTCATGATTTTGTAACCAGAATCACAGCTTATAAAGCAATTTGATTAATAATAGAAGTAGGAAAGATAGCGTAAGAAAGCTCAGGTGAAGGTATGATAACAAACAAGATGGTAATAAGATTTAAAGACAAATCATTACTGAAAGGCAGCAGTTTTGATTTTTCCCCGGACAAAACATTCTTCCACTTAAGCCTGTTGAGCGGCGAGAAGGTGAGGGTTGATATAGAAAAGCTTAAGGCGGCTTTCTTTGTCAAAACATTTAATGGCGACAAAAGCTACACTTACAAATATAAGGACATAATTCCCTGGGGCGGCAATAAGCTTAAAGTAGAATTTGCCGACGGCGAGGTCATAGTCGGTTATGCAAAGTTCTATCCCTTCGGCCGTCCTGCCTTCCTCCTCACTCCGGCCGACTTGAAAGGTAATAATCAAAAAGTACTGGTTGTCATCTCAGCGACCAGAAATATCGTTTTCCTGTAGCCCCAGCTCTTTCATTATCGACACACCAGAACTTGTCCCCATCCTTGTTGCGCCGGCTTTAACAAATGCAACCACGTCCTTTAAGGTCTTAATGCCGCCTGAGGCTTTGATGCCAATCTTCCCTTTTGTCACGGCTTTTATCAACTCAACGTCTTTGATTGCCGCGCCGGATGTGCCGAATCCTGTGGAGGTTTTAACAAACCCGGCTCCGGCATTCATCACAATCAGGGCTGCCCTCTTCTTTTCGTCTTCATTGAGGTAACAGGTTTCGATGATTATCTTATGGACTGCTTCCGGAGCAGCCGTGATTAAATCTTCTATCTCTCTTTCAACCTCTTCCCACCTGCCGGACTTTGCAAATCCCAAATTCATTACTACATCAAGCTCATCAGCGCCCTGAAATACCGCCTCCATCGCTTCATATATCTTTACTTTTGTAAACGTCATTCCGAGAGGGAAACCTATGACGGATGATAGCTTAATCTTTGTCCCGGCAAGCTGATTTTTCGCGGTTATTATAAATGCGGGATGCACGCAGACCGAAAAGAACCCGTGCTTCTTTGCCTCATCGCACAATCTGACGATATCGCGCTCTGTTGCATCAGGACGGAGAAGAGTATGGTCAATGAGTTTGGCGATGTCGGTTTTGATGGTTGCTTTCATAATAAAAACGGCAGTTCATTCACCACGGAGGCACAGAGACACAGAGAAAACAACGGGATTCCGGAAAGTTTTGTGTCATCACCAGAGTGAGTTCTGTCCTTTTCTCTTATTTTTCAACTCAGTGCCTCTGTGTCTCCGTGGTTAACTGTTTCTGTTTCAGATACCCCGCAACTTTTTTCTTGTAAGCCCGTTGAAGCGCCTTTGTAATCCTGCCGGGTTTTGTGCCGATATTAATATTGTCCACCTCTGCGACAGGCATGACCTCCATAGTGGTGTTTGAGATAAAAACTTCATCGGCCCTATGGATTTCGTCCTTCCTGAATAGTCCCTCGTTGACTATAATATTCAGCTCTTTCGCGCAGCCGATGATTATCCTTCTGGTTATTCCGTCTAAAATTCCGGCGCCAATCGCGGGTGTGCAAAGAATATTATCTTTAACGAAAAAGATATTTGTTATCGTCCCTTCCGCAAGGTGTCCCCTGTAGTTCAGCATTACCGCTTCGTATGCGCCCCTGTCTTTTGCCTCTATTTTTGCAAGAATATTGTTCAGGAAATTGAGGGATTTTATCTGAGGGTCGAGCGCCCCCTTAAAATTCCGCCTCGTATTGACTATAGCGATCTTTACGCCTTTCTGATAGCACAGTTTTTGGTATTCTTTAAATTCACTTGTAATTATCATAAACGTCGGATGCAGGCATAGATCGGGATCTAAACCGACAGGCCCCGCGCCCCTTGAGACAGTAATTCTTATTACAGCTTCTTTGAGGTTGTTCGCCTTCATTGTCCCGTAAACAGCCTTCCTGATCGCTTCAGGAGTTTTGGGGATTTCAAGCCTGATAAGAGCGGCGGAGCGGAAGAGCCGGTCTATATGTTCATCGAACATATAGACAACGCCCTTGTACGCCCTAAGAGTTTCATAGATGCCGTCGCCATAGAGAAACCCGTGGTCAAAAACGGAAATGAGGGCTTTATTTCTTGGGACAACCTTGTTATTAAGATAAAGCATGAAACCAGTTTATCACGGCAGCAATGTATTTTTCATTTTAGTCCCTCTATCCCGAAAAGCGGTTCCTCTATGGACTCGCCCCGGCACATGGGGCACCTGCCGGGCTTTTTAAGTTTCTCTCTCTTCGCGAATACAAAACCGCACTTCCTGCATTCAGCGGGGATGACGGTCAGTTTATGATCGCCTTTGGCGAGCGTCTTCTGTATGTGTTCAAGGTGTTCATATACCTCCTTTTCACCAACCCTGACCGCGCCTGACAGCTCCTTTGCGGAATGCGTTCCTTCTGAAAGGAGAGATATTATCTTCTGACGCACGGTCTCCTGTCTGTCGAGAGGGATTGAAGGCTCTTTAGGTTTGTTCTTCATTCAACCTGCTCCTGATTATTCATGATGGTAGCTGAAATGGAAGGCTGTGGAAGAATTTCTATACGACACCTCTTGAAAGAAGCTGAAGGCATGGAGCAAAGAGCATAGGGTCAAGAGAACAACTGGGACAGCATTAAACATAAATTTAAATATCATGTCGATTATAGAAATTCTGTAACAGTCTTTCATTTCAGCCAAAAGACCTTAAATAGATTTTTAAATATTTACCGGCCTAATGGTAAAAAGCAAGTCCCACATCCGCCAGTATGGCGATAATTGATAGCAGGAAAATAAGCAGGTAGTTGATGTCTTCAGGTGATTTTTTTATCGACGACAGGAGATACATAACTACCTCTCTTTCCTCTTCCGCAAGGCACGCGTTCGCTTTTATCTTTTCAATTAACTGATAATCCCTGACCGCTTTCTTCCTTTTTCTTGTAATGGCAAACCGGTACATGAAGAAGCCTATATATCCGATAACTCCAACATACCAGACCGGCCTTACCCACGCTGGCTCAAGACGCTGAAATACTATGATCACCCTGAACGCGACGGCTGAGATAATGCCTAAAAAAAAGAAGCCGTAGCTAACAAACGGCGAGACCGTATGCGGGAGCTGCCTGCCTGTCAAACCCTCTCCTCTATCCCGTATTTCTTCATCTTGTAGCCGATCTGCCTCGGCGTGATGCCAAGAAGCTTTGCGGCCTTTGCCTGGACCCAGTGAGTTTTTTCAAGGGCTTCAAGGATATTTGTCTTTTCAATTTCAATTATGTTTGTTGTCAGTGAAAGTGATTTGCCCAGATTCTTTGGCCTGCTTATGCTGAGCGAATCAGGCAGGTCTGAAGGGGTGATTGTATTTGAAGTCGACATTATTACCAGTCTCTCAATGGTGTTTTCAAGTTCCCTCACATTACCAGGCCAATCATAATTCATGAGCACCTGAAGCGCGCTTTTGTCCAGGCTAACGGAACGGTCATGCTCTTTATTGAACTTCTTAAGGAAATACTCTATCAGCGCGGTAATGTCCTCTCCTCTTTCTCTGAGCGGGGGAAGGAAAACCGGGATGACGTTCAGGCGGTAGTAAAGGTCTTCCCTGAATTTACCCTGTGACACGAGGCCCTCAAGATTCCGGCTTGTAGCGGTAATTATCCTGACATCCACCTTGATTGTCTTTTCGCTTCCCACGGGTTCAAATTCCCTCTCCTGCAAGACCCGCAGTATCTTGGGCTGAAGAGTAAGCGGCAGGTCGCCGACTTCGTCAAGGAAAATCGTTCCTTTATGTGCCAGCTCGAACTTGCCCTTTCTTGAGGCAATCGCGCCGGTAAACGCGCCTTTTTCATGACCAAAGAGCTCCGACTCCAAAAGTCCTTCCGGGATTGACGCACAGTTGAATTTTATGAAAGGCCCTTTGCTTCTATGGCTCATATAATGAATTGCCTTGGCTATCAACTCTTTTCCAGTGCCGCTCTCTCCCCGTAAAATGACAGTCGCCTTTGTAGGGGCCACACGGTGGACAGCGGCAAAGACCTCCTGCATCCTGTCTGATTTTCCTATTACATTTTCTATGCTGTATCTTTCTTTTAGTTCGATTTTTAAATGCTCTTTTTCCTTCTCCACCTTTTCAAAGCTTTCCCACAATTTTATAAACTGGGCGATCAAAGAGGCGACTATTGCCAGCACTCTCAGGTCGTCATCCACGCTGCCGTGTTTTTTTGAGTAAATCCTGTCCACGCTCAACACGCCCAGCGCTTCTTTCTTGAATTCTATCGGGACGCTTAAAAAGGAAATCCCGTCCTTTTCAGGGCGCGACCCTGTCTTGTTCAGGAAAAGCGGCTCCTTGCCGATATTGGGAATCACCATGGGCGTCCTCTTTTCAAGCACCCTTCCCACTATTCCCTCCCCGATATGGTATTTGCCCCGCGCAATATTTTCCTTTGTAAGCCCGTGCGCCGCTACAATATGCATTTCTCCGGAGGTGCGGTCAAGGAGAAATACGCAGCCCCTCTGCATCTCAAGCAGGCTGCCGAGGGTCGCCATTGTCGATGAAAGATTCCTCTCAAGGTCAAAAGACGCGGTCAAAACCTTGCTGACTTCGAGGATGGCGGCAAGCTCCCTGTTTTTACGGACTACGGATTCTGTTTTTTGATCTTTGTCGGTTTCTGATATCATCAGTCAAGTTTTAATCATTACCAAAGAAGCGCTATTTGTTGTTTCCGGTTTTTGTTACTAAAATATTACATAAGGCCCGGCTTAATATCAACAACATTTGCATAACTCCAGCGCTCCTCTCTGCACATCCTGGCCTGCGGTTTTGGAAATTTGACAGGGCGGAGAATTATAGCAGATAATACTCTGACTGGATAATTATAAAATGAAAATACTCATCGTTGATGACAGCGACGAATCAAGGGTAATTCTCAGGAACATTCTCTGCGCAGCGGAGTGCGCCGTGGAAGAAGCCTCAAACGGCATCGAGGCCCTGAAATCAGCGCGGCAATCACCGCCTGACATATTTATATCCGGTATCTTCATGCCTGAATTGGACGGGTTCAGCCTCTGCCAGGAGGTCAAGAAAGACGGGCAACTGAACAAAATCCCTTTTGTCTTTTATGCAGATTCACATACGGCCCCCGAAGATGAAAAATTAGCAATGGCCCTCGGCGCATCACGCTTTATAATCAAACCGGCTGAACCTGCTGAATTACTGAAAAATATAAAAGATGTTATAAGGGAATTCAAAGGGCGTGAGGCGCATGTGCTGGCGGCGCGGTCCAAAGAAAGTGACGGGGCGCCCGTTATTTATGATGAAAGCCTCGCAATAAAGCTTGATCAGGAATTAAAAGAGCTTGTGATGAAACACAGGTCCTTGCTGGAGCGGGAAGCTGCATTGCGTGAATCGGAAGAACAGTTCAGGCTAATTGTCCAGAACGCTGATGAGATTATTTACTCAGTGGAAATAAAAAACAATCCGCTTGAGGGTCGGTTGAGTTTCGTCAGCAACCAGATCACGAACATTCTCGGATACCAGCCTGATGAGTTTATTAATGACCCATCATTATGGTTTCACATCATACATCCTGAGGACCTGCAATCCGTTGCGGACAGCACAGATAAAATAATCAAAAACTGTAAAAAGGCAACCAGATATTACCGCATCCGGCACAAAGATACAGGCGAATACAGGCATATCGAGGACATGGTTGTCCCCCTTGCCGCCAATAATACGGTTACCGGTTTTTTAGGCATGGCGCGCGATATTACAGAACGTAAAGAACTGGAGGACTCCCTGTGGCAGAGCGAAACAAGATACCGCCTGCTCTTTGAACATGCAAATGACGCGATATATTTAATCGCCCCTGAGACTGAACAGATTATCGACTGCAACAATAAAGCCGCGGAGATGGACGGGTACACAGTTGAAGAGTTGAAAAATATGAAAATCACCTCACTGCACCCTGATAACGAACTTGACGTAGTCAGGGAGAGATTAAAAGAAGTCTCGCAGTCAGGTTCTGTTTCATGCATTTCAGGACTGCACCATATCAGAAAAGACGGCGTCTTTGTGCTTATTGAAGTCAATGCGACGATGCTTGAGATCGGAGGGAAGCTTTTTAGCCTCGGCATTGTCAGAGACATCTCCGAGCGGAAGATGCTCGAAGACCAGCTTATTCATGCCCAGAAGATGGAGGCGGTAGGGCAGCTTGCCGGGGGAATCGCACATGACTTCAACAACATGCTCACAGCGATCATTGGCTACGGTAATCTTTTAAAGATGAAATTGCAGGACAACGGCCAGCATTCGCACATTATTGACCAGATACTCGGCATAACAGATCGGGGAGCCAGCCTTGTCAGCAACCTCCTTGCCTTCAGCAGAAAGCAGGCCGTCTCTCTCAGACCTGTTAATCTCAATAAAATCATAGAAGACGCTGTAAGATTTTTGCCAAAGCTGACAGGCGAGGGTATTGATATAAAGATAAACCTTGCAGGCAGGGATTTGATAATCATGGCCGACAGCGTTCAGATAGAACAGATCCTCATGAATCTCGCCTCAAATGCGCGTGACGCAATGCCTGAAGGCGGGGTCTTGTCTATAAAGACTGAATGCGTGGAAATAGACAGCGAACTTATCAAGGCCCGCAAGAATAGAAGGACGGGCGCATACGCGCTTCTTTCAGTAAGCGACGGCGGCACAGGTATGGATGAGGCGATAAAGGGAAAGATTTTTGAGCCTTTCTTTACAACTAAAGAAGTTGGAAAAGGCACGGGGCTTGGGCTTTCCATGATTTACGGTATCGTAAAACAGCACGGCGGTTATATTGACGTTCACAGCGAATTGAGAAACGGATCAATCTTTAAAATATATTTGCCGTTAACAAAAGAAACGCCTGGCGAAAAGGATCGCGCTGAGAGGTCTTTCCCGGCCGGCGGCAGAGAGACGATACTGATTGCCGAAGACGAACACGGGGTCAGAAAGACCCTGAAGATCATCCTTGAGGAGTTCGGATATAAGGTCATTGAGGCTGCGGACGGCGCAGATGCAGTGAAAAAATTCATGGACAACCGTAATAATATCCAATTGCTCCTGTTCGACGTGATGATGCCGAAAAAGAACGGCATAGAGGCCTTTGAAGAGATAAAAAATGTGGCGCCTGATATGAAGGTCATTTTTACAAGCGGCTATGCTGCAAAAGTTGCAGTCGCGGGAAGAGGATTGCTGCACTTTATCCCGAAACCGGTTGAGCCGAATGATCTTATGAGAAAGATAAGAGAGGTGCTTGACGCATGAATCCTGAAGACAAGAAATATATCCTCGTTGTTGATGATGACAAGTATGTGCTTGGGTCTATTTCCAAACTGCTTCTGGCGCATGGCTTCAACATCAAGTCCTGCGTGAGCGGCGAAGAAGCCATGAATTGCTTCATTGAAAACAATGTCCGCCTCATACTGACTGATGTAAAGATGCCCGGCATGTCGGGGATAGAGCTTCTTAGCAGGGTGCATGACATTAATCCAAGGATGCCGGTAATCCTGATGACCGGTTATGCCGAGCTGGAGACGGCCATCGGCGCTATTAAGAGAGGGGCCTTTGATTTTATAACGAAGCCTTACTCCCCCGAGTATATTATCCACACAATAGAGAAAGCCATGAGGTATACAGGGCTTCTTCAGTTAGAAGAGGATTATAAGCAAAGGCTTGAAGAAACCGTGAGGAAGCAAACACAGCAGATTTATAATTTAAGCCGGGAAGTCATAAAGCGTCTGACAACAGTTGCGGAATTCAGGGACACAGGCACAGGCGCTCATGTATCAAGAATAGGGCTTTATGCAAACAAGATATCCGAATCGCTGAACATGCCTCTTGAGTTCATTGACGCAATAACCTACGCAAGCTCGCTCCATGACCTATAGGCATCACGGACAATATACTTTTAAAGCCCGGCCCTTTTACTCATGAGGAGTTTGAAATTATGAAGGCGCATACAACGATGGGACACAATATCCTTAACGGCTCTTCACATCATGTAATCCAGATGGGGGCCTCCATTGCGCTCAATCATCATGAAAGGTGGGGCGGCACGGGTTACCCGCGAAAACTAAAAGGTGAAAAGATACCGATTGAAGGCAGGATAGTCATGATTTGCGATCAGTACGATGCATTGATGAGTCTAAGGCCATATAAATCACCTTTCAGTCATGAAGAAACAATGGAGATAATATTCAGAGGGGACGGAAGGACAAAGCCCGAACACTTCGACCCCGATGTCTTAAATGCCTTTAAAGAACTGTCCCCGGTATTCAAAGAAATATTTGAAACACATCCTGATTGATTTTATCCCCATCTCTTGAACAAATTATGCCCGACGCCTGCGGTGTCGAGGATCTTTCCCACTACAAAATCCACCATGTCATCAATGTCCTTCGGCTTGTGATAAAAGGCCGGGATAGGCGGGGCGATTGTCACTCCGAGGCGGGCGAGCTTAAGCATGTTCTCAAGATGAATTGCGCTGAAAGGCATTTCCCTCGGCGCAAGTATCAGCCTTCTTCCCTCCTTCAACATGACGTCCGCTGTCCTTTCGATCAAGTTGTTGGCGTAGCCGTTTGCGATCCCTGAAAGCGTCTTCATTGAACAGGGCACGACAAACATCCCGTCCGTCTGAAAAGACCCGCTCGACACGGGGGCCGCGAGGTTGTGTTCGCTGTGGTATCTGACATTTTTGGAGGCGAAGTGTTTCTGTATCTTCTTAACAGTTTCAGATTCCGTCCTGCCTGACAGGTCAATGCCCGTCTCCATTTTGATGATGGAAAAGGATTGCTGAGAGATGCAGAGATGAACAAGCATTTTTGATTTGAGCAGTTCCTCTACAAGCCTGACGCCATAGACAGACCCGCTCGCCCCGGAAATTGCGACAACAAAAGATTTCATCTGTACATTTTAACACATGACAAGAGAAACGGATTGGGAACTTCTACCTGTCCTTTCGGACAGGTGACAGCGGATTTAAAGAATGTTAAATTATCCCATCCAAAATTCTAAACACTTTTCTTGGGGGGACAACATGAAGGGGAAAATATTAGTTTTATTGTCGTGTATTTTATTCACCTCGTTTACATTAATTAGCTCAGCAGAGGCTGCCGCTAATATTTCTACAAGCTATGGCAGTGACGGTATAATGACTATCAATGCGTCCTATGACGCGGAATGTACGACTTCTGGTCCGCATCTGATAATAATGTCAAACTATTTACAAATCTTCTCAGGAGATACATTTGGCGTGTCAATAACCGAGGATTTATCAGCTCAGCATGAGGGAACAAGACGATATACGGCATATGGAGTCGGGGGACACCTGGTAACAAATCAAAATGGCGATACTGTATGTGTGCCGGAACAAAACACAGCAATTACAGACGCAGCATTCCAAAATGAAAATATTGTTTCTTATCCGCCATTGGATTTGGTAAGGGGAATTACAACTATTTCTGCAGATTACTATTTTACCAATTTTAATGGCTCGACTTATTCATCAGCTTTTTTATATCTGAATAGTACTCTTCTTAAAAGCATAAGTCCTGCCGGACAATCAGGGACAATTTCACAGGCAGTTGATTTCTCGAACAAAAAGGGTTTCCAATTAATAAAGGTAGCCGCATGCCGTCAAACCTGGTGCAACTACGTAGAAAAGCTTGTCTATGTAGAGCCTGAGGATAGTTGCCCATTAAGTGTTGGTAAACCTGTCAATGCAGCGAGCGGCAATGTCTATTTAAATGAAACAGATTTCACCATTAAGGGCACAGAGCCTATAAAGTTCACACGCTATTATGACAGCGCAGAAACAATAGCGAGAGATTTCGGCGCTGGATGGGGGCATACATATGCCACCAGAGTAATTGGAGTTACGGGCAGCTTTCACACATACAAGGTGATAAACCCTGACGGCTCCACCGTCTATTACATAGACAACGATGGGGATAAAGTTTACAATGTTGAATTTCCAAAAGGAGAAAAGAGCAGGCTGATTAGAAAATCTGACAACACTTTTGTTAGGGAGTTCTTTGACGGAGGCAAGGAAGAATTCAACAGCAGCGGGCATCTTACCGCGCTGGTTGACAGAAACGGAAACAGGATAACGCTTACGAGAGGAGCTAATAACACCCTTATCAGAATTACAGACTCCTCGGTCAGGGTGATTACCGTAACCAATGACACCTCCAATACTAAAATCACCTCCATAACCCTTCCTGACGGTAAAGTGATCAGTTATGCGTATCTCACATCTGGACTCCTCGGATCAACCACCTACCCTGACGGAAGCCAGAAGAATTATGAATATGTCAATGTAACCGGAGTGGGTTACAGACTCACAGGCATTAAAGACGAAAACAATCATTACACAGAAAAACATACGTATGATAATAAGGGCAGGGCAATTACTTCATCTTCGGATGGGACAAACGAGAAACTGATCATCAATTATGCAAGTGATACACAATCCACAGTAACAGATTCATTGGGGCGTGTTACTACATACACGATTGATAAAACCCTCGGGCAAAGCCATCCTACTAACATCTCAGGGCCGGGATGCAAGGAGTGTAGGCTTATGGGACTACTGATGAAAGAACGATCGCTTACTCTTATAATGCATACGGGCAAGTACTGACGACAACCGATCCGAATGGAAATACCACAACGAACACCTACGACCAGTACGGCAATCTCGCCTCAGTAACCAATGCCTTAAACCAGGCGATTATTTATGCATACGACATCATGGGCAATCTCATCTCGATGACGGATGCAAATGGGAATACGACCAATTATGAATACGATTTAAGAGACCGGCTTACAAGAGAGACAAAACCCGATGGGGGAGTAATCAATTACGAATACGATGCGGCCGGGAACAGGACGGCTGTAACGGATGCCGACGGCAACAGTACGACATTCACATACGACAGCATTAATCGTCTTATCAAGACAACAGACCCCGAAGGTGATACAACCAATTACACTTTCGACACTGAAAACAATATGGCATCAATGATAATCAAGGACAATTTGAATAATATAATCATATCCGAGAGCTACTCATACGACGACCACAACAGACTGACAAGGACAACACATGCAGACGGCACATACACAGAGCAAAGTTATGATGCGCTTGGGAATGTCCTAACAAAAAGAGACGAAAACGGAAACGCCACGACTAATGCGTATGACGCATTGAACAGACTAATTTCAGTCACAGACCCGGACAGCGGGGTTACTTCATACACTTATGACAAGAGAAATAACCTGACATCAATAACCGATGCCAATGGAAATGTAACGACTTATCACTATGACAACCTCAACCGCCTTATCTCAACCACGAGCCCTGATACGGGCACGACAACTTATACTTACGATACGCATGGGAACATGATTACAAAGACAGACGCAAATGGGGTTACCACAACTTATTCATACGATTCATTGGACCGTCAGACAGCGATACAGTTCCCGGATTCAACACAAAATGTTACGTATGCCTTCGACAATTGTCTTAACGGAAAAGGCAGAGTTTGCATGATGACAGACCCATCAGGCATCGCATGGTATGACTATGATAAAATGGGCAGGGTTGTCAAAGAGAGCAAAGAGATTAACAGCATAAACTATCAAACTGACTACAGTTATGATTTCAACGGTAATGTCTCGACAATTACATATCCGGGCGGACGGGAAATAGCGTATACCTATAACCAGCTAAATAAAATTGTCTCGGTTGCCGAAACATATCTTGGGGTGACAAGGACAGTGGTCTCAAATATCGACTATCAGCCATTTGGAGATATTACATCAATGTCATACGGTAACGGGATCGTGACATTAAAGACCTACGACAACACCAACCGGCTGAACAGCCTGAACGTTGGAACATTAAAACAACTTTCATATGTCCGGGACAATACCGGCAACATTACGGCAATAACCGATGGACTCAATCCTGTGAAGAAAAGATCCTTCACCTATGATCTTCTCAATAGATTGACATTTGCAGCAGGTCCATGGGGAGCGCTTACATACGCATATGACCCTGTCGGAAACAGGACCTACGAAACAACCGGTACGGGAAATACGACGTACAGCTATACTGCAAACAAATTGACCGCCGCCGCCGGAGAAAAGGTATTAAATTTCAATTATGATAATAACGGTAATACAACTGCGGAGAATAACAAGCAGTACAGCTACAACCAGAACCAGAGACTGACACAAGTCACAGACACCAGCACTGTTCTGGGCGAGTATGGTTACAACGCCAAAAGTCAGAGAATAAAGAAGAGCGTTAATGGACAGACAACGATCTTTCACTATGATCAAAACGGTCTGCTGATTGCCGAATCAACGGTCACCGGGGAAATGATAGCGGAGTATGTCTATTTAAACGGGCAGCCGTTGGCCAGGATGGGCAGCGGTATTTTCTCTGACGCAGATGGCGATGGCGTGGGAGACGCATATGACAATTGCATAGAAGCAGCCAATCCTGATCAAAGGGACACTAATTCACACGAAGACGACAATACATCATTACCGGGGATACAGCATTACGGGAATATCTGTGACCCTGATTTCGACAACAACGGATTTGTAAATATCCTGGATTTCAACGGATGGCGCAAATGGGCGCGCAGCAGCGCGCCGCCTGCGCCTGCAGATATAGATGTTGACGGAAATGGGACAGTGTGGATAGGGGACTTCAACATCTGGCGCAGATATTACGGGAAAGCCCCTGGACCCGGAAGAGATTCGACAGAAAGCAATCGCATTTACTATTACCACAACGACCACCTCGGCACCCCGATGATGATGACGGATGGTTCAGGAAGTACCGTTTGGCAAGGGGAGTTTAAACCGCTCGGTGAGCCGGTGTCTATTTCCGGCTCAATCACAAACAACCTCAGGTTCCCCGGGCAGTATTATGATGTGGAAACCGGATTACATCAGAATTGGCACAGAGATTATATGCCGGAAGTAGGGCGATATGTAGAAAGCGATCCCATCCTGCAGCCGATGATAGATTTTGATGTCGTGCCAAATAGTTCCAGTTGCTCTCAGTCAAAGCAGACATGGCAAGTGCCGAACCTCTTATCTACTCCTCAAGGCCTACAACCATATGTCTACACTGCAAATAATCCAATCAACTTTGTTGATCCATCGGGGCTGTGGACGATCCCGGGGACAAATTGGTGTGGCCCGGGAGGCAGTGGTCATTTGACTGGTTGTTATGATAAAGCTTGTAAAGCACATGATAAGTGCTATGAAAAATGTGCTTTAGATGCAAAGAGTAGATGGAAGGATGGAAATATCTTTAGTAAATGTGCCTGGGAATGTGATAAGAAGTTAGTGAAACGTTGGAAAAATTGTGCTTGCAGTGGCGCAAGCGGAAACTGGTAAATGC
>JACQZF010000098.1 GCA_016213945.1 Nitrospirota bacterium
AAACGATGACCTTCTTCTTTTCTTTTATTTTTTTGATTTCTTCATATATTTCCTGAGACGGCGCCACGGCGCCGCCGGGACTGTCTATCCTGAGGACTATAGCTTTTACGGAACTGTCTTTTGAATGCTCCTTTAATTCCTCGATAACATCCGTTGAATCAATGATCACGCCGGTTACGCGCACCAGTGCGACTTTATCTCCCAACGGGACCTTGCGCGAAACAGTCATCACAAGGCTCAGGATTAAAATAAGGATAAAAATGACAGCGAAAAAAATCAGGACCTTCTTCAACTTAATAACTCCAACCCCGGTTTAGCCGATCATTGTTTTCATCGTGAGGTCTATCTTCCTCTCAGCGGGATTAACGTTAAGGACCCTTGCGGTCAATTCGGTCCCTTTCTTGAACAGGTCTTCCATCTTCTCGTCGGGTTTTTTATCGAGTTCGGATTTGTGTATCAAGCCTTCCACCCCGTCTTCAAGCTCTGCAAAGACACCGAAATCCGTTACGCTTACAACCTTCACATTTACGGTATCGCCAAGTTTGTATTTATTTGGGATCTCAGTGGTCCAGGGATCAGGCGTAAGCTCCTTGAGCCCTACCGAAATACGTTCCTTCTCAGGCTCAATATTTAAAACAACAACTTCAATCTGCTGCCCTTTCTTGAGGACGTCCGATGGATGTTTTACACGCTTCACCCATGATATATCTGAAATATGGAGCAGCGCGTCAACCCCCTCATCAAGAGCGATAAACGCCCCGAAATCAGCAAAGCTTTTCACCTTGCCTGAAATCTTTTGCCCGACGGTGTATTTGCTTCTAACAACATCCCACGGGTTTGGCTTGAGTTGTTTTATGCTGAGGGATATCTTCTTTTCTTCCTTGTTGACTTTCAGTATGGCTGCCTCGACCCTGTCTCCAACGGTAAAAAACTTTGAAGGCTTTATGGACTTTTCCACCCAGTCAAGCTCTGATACATGAATAAGTCCTTCCACTCCTTCTTCAAGCTCGACAAATACTCCGTAATCAGTAGTTGTAATGACCTTACCGAGGACCTTCTGTCCGGCCGGATATTTTTCATCTACTAAATTCCATGGATCAGACCGTTTCTGTTTATAACCGAGTGTGACCTTTTCAGTCTCAGGGTTAAATGTAAGGATCACAACTTCAACAGTGTCTCCAACAGTGAACAGTTCTCCGGGGTGGCTGATCCTGCCCCAGGACATATCGGATATGTGCAGAAGTCCGTCCACTCCCCCGAGGTCTATAAAGGCCCCGTAATCCGTGAGGTTTTTAACAGTCCCTTTTACAATCGCGCCTTCTTTTAAAACGGTCAGCGTTTCTCCCCTGAGTTTGTTCCTTTCCTCTTCAAGCAGGGCGCGTCTTGATACGATAACATTTGAACCTTTGTGAGTAAGATTAATTATCTTGAACGCGCAGCTCTTTCCAATAAGCTCATCCGTGTTCTTGGGGGCCTTCAAATCAATCTGCGAGCCGGGGAGAAATGCGCTTATCCCGCCGATAGACACAGTCAGACCTCCTTTTACCTTTCCTGTGATCTTGCCGTCAACGGGCACCCCTTTGTGAAAAGCGTCCTCAAGCATGTCCCATGTCCTGATACCCTGGGCCTTGAGCCTTGAAAGTTTTACAAAGCCGTCCGAATCATGAAGGTTCTCAACAAACACCTCCACATCGTCTCCGGGTTTCAGGCGGGTCAGTTCATTTTCCAGCAATTCACTGAGAGGGATGAAGCCTTCGCACTTGGTCCCAACATCAACAATAACTCCGTCGGGCTTGACCTTTAAAACATTGCCCTTTACTATCGCCCTCTCCTTCAATCCCTTGAAGGTGTTCGCATAAAGTTTTTCAAAATCTTCCACTTGTGGTTCCATTGTTATCTATTATATTACCTCCTGACAGAAATTTCTCTAATTTTCTTTACAACACCGTCTATGATCCATTGAGGCGTTGAAGCGCCTCCCGATATGCCAACCTTGTCCACCCCTTTAAACCACTTCTTAAGTATCTCTTCCGCTGTTTCTATGTGGTATACTTTAGCACAAACCTCATTGGAAAGTTTAACAAGCTGGTTTGTGTTGGCGCTGTTCTTGCCCCCGACTATAATCATCATGTCCACCTTTTTCGCGAGCTCTTTTGTCTCCTTGACCCTCTGGGCCGTAGAATCGCAGATGGTATTATATATTTTTACCTCTCTTGCTGTCTCTATGACCCGCAGTACAATTTTCCTGAACGTCTCAAAAGGCTGTGTTGTCTGAACAATTATGCCGACCTTCTTTTTTACATCCGGCAAATTCTCCACGTCATCAGCTACTATCACGTCGTCTCCGGCAAAACCTATCAACCCCTGCACTTCGGGATGCTGCTTATCTCCGATTATCAGCACCTGATAACCCTCGTCCTTGAGTATCTTTGTAAAACGCTGGGCCTTCTTTACAAACGGGCATGTAGCGTCAATAACATTATATCCCATTTTAGAGGTCCCGGAATAAACATCCGGCGACACGCCGTGGGTCCTGATAATGAGGGTTTTTATGTCAGACGAATAAAGATCATTGGTAGTATTCACACCCTTGCGTTTGAGCTCCCCGACCACCTGGGGATTGTGGATCAAAGGCCCATAGGTAAACACTCCTTTCTTCGATTCCTTTGCGAGATCAAAGGTGATGTCAATGGCGCGTTTGACCCCGAAACAGAAGCCCGCTTTCTTCGCTACCATTATCTTCATAACGTTTTCTTCAAATCACTTATTGCAGTCATGACTTTTTCGCTTATCTCTTCATGTAAACGATCGTCGCGTGTGCCCTTCTCCAACGCTGTAGGAGTATAATATATCGGCTTGCCAAATACTACTGTAATTTTCCCCCTTCTCAGCCACTTCGCGTCAACGGGCAATACGTCTTCAGAGCCTGCTATCAAAGTTGGGACCACGGGGACTTTACTGAGACTGACTATCATGCCTACTCCGCGCTTTGCCTTCATCATTTCTCCGCTCTCGCTTCGTCTGCCTTCAGGGAAAATAGCTATAAGCTCTCCGCCCTTCAATCTCCTGATCGTCTCTTTTATTGTCGAGGGCTGCGTTCTTTCCCTGTTGACGGGAATTGCATAATGCTTTATGAACCAGTTTAACCAGAGAAGCTCGAAGAGGCCTTTTCTCGCCATGAACGTCGCCCTCCTCGGGGTCACTGCGCCTAACAAAGGGGGATCGATATAGCTTACATGATTGGCAGCTATGATCGCCCCTCCTTTTAACGGCACGTTCTCCAGGCCTTTTATTTCTATCCCTCCATTGATGCGAAGGATCACCCTGATCAAAAATGCGGTAAACCTGTATAAAAGTTCGTACACTGATCGCCCCTTTTACTTTTTAAGACTCTTCATTATTTTCTCCACAACCTCGTCAATGCTCAAGCTGGTTGAATCTATATAAACCATATCTTCCGTTCGTGTCAGGGGAGAGTTCTCTCTTGTTGAATCTCTTTCATCCCTCTTCCTGATATCTTCAAGTGTCTGCCCGATTGTAATTCCGGGGCCTTTTAATTTCAATTCCTCGAATCTTCTCCGTGCTCTTTCATTGAGGCCTGCGTCAAGGAAGAATTTATTTTCCGCCTCAGGGAAGATAGTTGTCCCGGTGTCCCTGCCCTCAATCACTACTTTACCCTGAAGGCATAAGTTCCTCTGTATGGAAAAAAGGCCTGCGCGCACAACAGGTATTGCCGAGACCTGCGAACTCAACTCGCCGATCTCTGCTGTCCTGATTTCAGAGGTGACATCCGTGCCATCAACCGAGATCCTGTTGCTATCAAGTTCGATTCGTATATTTTCCAATAAATTTCTGAGGGCATTTTCATCATCGAGATTAATATTGTCCTCTCTCACCTTCCACGCAACCGCCCTGTACAATGCCCCGGTGTCAAGATATCTATAGCCGAGCCGATTGGCCAATAATTTTGATATCGTTCCCTTGCCTGAGCCGGAAGGCCCGTCTATTGTGATTACGTTTTTCATATGAAAATATTTATTTATAAAATCTCCCCTGCCCCCTCTTTGCTAAAGATGGGAGCACGCCCCTTAATCCACTCTTAACAGAGGTGACTTTGAAAAAGGTCTCATCGTTGTCTCCCCCTTTGGAAAAGGGGAATGAAGAGGGATTTTCAAAACGCAGAGTATAATAACAAAATCCGAAATTCTTAATCTATGGGGAAATTTCCACGTTCTACTCTTGCACTTAGGCGCTGTTCTTTTCTTATCGTCTAACTGTTGATTGGATAAAGTTAAGCGGAGTAATTGGAGTACAAAAACATATATTCCGGCCCGCGTTCTTTTAAATTGAAAAAGGGCCTTTCAATTTCTTCAAAACCTCTGCTGCAAGCTTCCCAACGGTTTTTTGTTTTAGCTCGCCTTCTTCGTAAAAATCGATGCTGCTGTTATCGTCTCTCAACGCTTCCAGATCATCGATGACTTCTGTTGCTCCCATTTCACCAAGCGCCCATACAGCATAGCCGCAAAGCGTTTTGTCAGAGCTATAAATATATGAACGGATAATGGGAACCGCATACTCAACCGTTTCGGTGTTGATCTTCCCGATCCTGCCCATTGCCCAGATAACACCGCTTCTCAGCATTATTTCATCGTGTGAAGACGCTATTATCGGCGCGAGGTCCGAACACAACCCGGGGTTGTTCCTCACTATTTCGCCAAGGATCTGTGGTGCACTCCAGGGTATCCCGCCGGATTCATCACGCATCATCCACAACAGGCGGTTCGCGATATTCCTCACAACGTCAGGATGCGATTTTGATATTTCTTTTGCGGCTAAACCAATGGCCTCTATGGCCCGCCACGATACCTGGCTCTTTTTTTCATAAGAAAGTGAGATTAGTTTACTGATGACTTTTCTGTCATTACAGGAGAAGTTCGATATAACGTCAAAGGCCTTTATATCCAGAAGGGAAATTATTTCATTTTTTGAAGGTGGCACCTGATTTACCTGTTTACTGCAGGACAAGCTTAATGTCTGGCATGCGTTCCTGGAAAGCAACTTTCACGCAGTTGGACTCGCATTCGGCGCAAAACCCTACACATTTTATTATCACCTTCTTGCCTTTTATCTCAATCAATTCCGCAGAACTCTCATGAGCTTCAAGAAGCCAGTTTAAATTGTGTAAGACCTCGTGTACCCTTTTCTCGATCTCTTGCATACTTTTTATAGAGTATACCTCTGATATTAGTTAATGAGAAACCACAATCATCTTACGGCTTGCACAAGAAAACAATGGAAATATTTTAACATATATTCCCTTAAAATTTTCCATGATACTCCTTTACCTTTTTAGCAAACTCCCTTGCAAACTCATAACACTTCCTGTTCTCTTCAGTGGAAGGTTTGTAAAGCACCTGTAACCCCGGTTCAACGGCTTCCAGTTTCATTCTCTTAAATTCTTCATACGCCTCTTTTACTGCGCCGCCGCCCCATCCGTAGCTTCCAAACGCGCCCATGATACGGTTCTTGGGACGTAATCCCCTCAAATGGGTCAGAAATTCCGCAACAGAAGGAAACAATATATTGTTCAGCGTCGGGCTTCCGATAAGACATCCCCTTGATTTCCAGAATTCCTTTATAGCGACGCTCATCGGCGTAGCGCGCAGCTTTATTACCTTGCAGTCAATGCCCTCATCTTTTATGCCGTGCATCAGGGGAAGAGTCATAAGCTCTGTGCTGTGCCACATGGTATCGTAAATAACGGCTATGCTTAAAGACGTCTTTCCGTGTGCAAGATCGAGATATTTCTGTATGATGTTGCCTGCCTCCTGTCTCCAGATTATGCCGTGATCAGGCGCAATCATGTCTATCTCAAGCCCGAGTTTAGTTATTTCAGCAATCTTATTTTTAATTAACTCCCCGAAAGGCATAAGTATATTTGCATAGTAATCAACAACAGAATCTTCAAGGTCTGAATGCGAAGCGCACTCAATGAATTCATCGTCAAACCTTGAAGATGTTGCAATGTGCTGTCCGAAAGCGTCCTGTGAAATAAGCAGCTTTGCCTCTTTCACATAGGTCATCATTGAATCGGGCCAATGAAGCATGGGGGTTTCGATAAAGAGCAGATTGTACTTTCCGGTGTTAATGACATCCCCTGTCTTTACAATCCTGAACTTCCATTTAGAAGTATCGAAGTGCCTGTCAAGTCCTTTCTTTCCCTTTTCGGTGATATAAATAGTTGCATCAGGCGCAAGCGACATTATCTTGTCAACGCTGCTTGCGTGATCAGGCTCAATATGGTTTATCACAAGGTTAACAATTCTTGAAGGGTCTGTCAGTTCTTTTATGTTGTTTGTAGTGACTCGTGAGAAATCATGTTTCACTGTATCTACGAGGGTAATCTGCTCGTCCATTATAAGATAATTGTTATACGTCGTTCCTTTTGGCGTCATATAGCCGTGAAAATCTCTTACGGCCCAATCAATTGCCCCCACCCAGAAAATGTCAGGTTTTATTTCTATTGTCTTCACACTGTCCTCCGAGAATATTTAGAAAGAGTTTCGCATTAAGCCTAAAAGACATGAAACTTTGTTTTATGTATAATTTATAACACACCAAATGGAAAATGGGAAGGTGCATGTAATTATTTCCGGTTTAGTCCAGGGCGTTTTCTTCCGCGCAAGCACACGGGATATGGCTGTAACTCTCGGACTCAAAGGTTGGGTCAGAAACTTGCCTGACGGAAATGTTGAAGCAGTTTTTGAAGGCCCGGTGGAAAAACTCAAACAAGCTGTTCAATGGTGTCGTAAAGGCCCTTCAGGTGCGAGTGTTATAAAAGTAGAAGAGAAATGGCAGGAGTATTCCGGCAAGTTTAGAGGTTTTGATATCAGGTATGGATATTGAATGAATTGGCGTATATTTTTTCACATTTTTGTGTATTTTTTTATTGACATTTATTCATGAAAGATGACATTATAATTTCGCTGATAAATAATTCTTTATGTATTTGGAAGGCTGCAAAAATTCTTTTTCTTGCAACCTTTTTAAGAGAAGCAAATGTATTTTTTTGCTTTAGTTTTAATAAGGAGGTACATGAAGTTGGCTGAAGGAAAAGTGAAGTGGTTCAATGAAGCCAAAGGTTACGGCTTTATAACAAGCGAAGAAAGCGGCGACATATTCGTTCACTATTCTTCCATTCAGGGCAACGGATTCAAGACCCTTGCCGAAGGCCAGGCCGTCAGCTTCGATGTTGAACAGGGACCCAAAGGCCCCAAGGCTGTAAACGTAAACAAGATCTAATTACCTTTAACGTTCCCCCTGATATGCTCTCATATCAGGGGGATTTTTTATTCCCGGTCTTTTCTATCACGATACGTATAAAGCAAGGCGCGCAATTTTATTTAGAGTGGCCTCCAGTCCTTCTCTTAACAGCTCAATGGCTTTCTGCCTGTCCTGTACAAGTTCACCATTCACTTGTAAATCTGCGCTGCCCGACTCGACCAGAGCGGCCAACTCGTTTAATAAGTCCTCTCTGTCCCTGGTGCCGTCCATAAGCATCAACAAACGCCTCTCCAGTGGGCTTTCCATCTGCACGCTCATGTGGTGCAGGCTTGTGACACGGTTATCATTCTTCAGTTGTAAACGCACTAATGGACTGACAACAGGACGTTCGCTGACATTTAACGTGAATTTTGGAGGACCAATATGAAGCTCTGACAATCCCGCGGCAAAGGTCCATAAAATAATTTTGCACAACGCAAGCACATCTTCTTCTGATGCGGTTTCATTTCCAGAAGGCCCGCTGCTCAAACGGTTTCGCACTTTTAAAAGCAGGTCGTTGAAATGCAATGACCCCGGCCATGCATCTGCCAGTTCAGCGATAACGGCCTTTGCGAGCGGATGGCCTGTCTTCATGGACGCACCCTGAGAATTCCGGAATTCCTCCTCAGCCTCAGACGCAATATCGGGTTTTTGAGATACGGGCTGGGCAGATGAAGCAATATAATAATTCATCATCTGCTCAGGCTGCGGCGTCCGCTCCAGTTTGACATCCATATGGCATAAGATAGTGCGCCGGAACCTCCTGCATCTAAAAAAATCCATATATTGTTCCTTGAGTATGGTCCGGCCCTTTGAAAGGGCCTGTAAAATATTTGTGATATCCGAGGGGAACGCCTCCTGCATGTCATGAAAATTCGCATCAGACAAATACTGCAGCCCGTGCTTTTCGGCAAGCTCCATGAACTGGTAGAAATAAAGCGGCAGATTGACCTCAGCCAGCTCGTCATGGTAAATGCTCTCGTCACACCTCTCTGATAATTCTTTCACAGTGTCCCTGAGGAATATGCTGTAATTAGTTTCAGGCAGCGACTCTGAAAGAAACTTAACAAAGCTTAAGGCCTGGCTGATCTGCTCCTTAGGCTCATCATACTGAGCGGCGTGAAAGCGCATCATCCCGCGCACCATACCCTGAAGGTGGTAACCTGGATGAGTATTGTAACTCACATAGGCAACCCCATTCGGAGAAAGGTGGTCTTTGCAAATGGCCATGATCTTTTCCTGAACCTCAGGCGGGACCCATGAAAACAGACCATGGGCGATGATGTAATCGAATTGTCCGAAATCAGAAGAGACCTCCATAATGTCCATTTGCCGAAGCGTGATGTTCTTAAGTCCAAGCTCATCTATTGTGGCCTGTCCCTGCTCGATCGGACTTTTCGCAAGGTCAATGCCTGCAAACTCACTGTGCGGCAACACCAGCGCCATTGGGACAATATTGCCCCCTCTGCTGCAGCCGAGCTCAAGCACCCGGCAGTTTTCTACAGGCGCAGGCTTCATGCCGAACAGAGTGGCTAATGTCGCGAGGTGCTCAGGATGCGTCTGCGGGTACGCGTAACTGGGGTAAAGGAATTTATCGTAAGGATTCATTCTGCATTAAAAATACTCAGAACCCAAAGAGGATGTCAAGCAATGTGTAAATAATTAACTTCGTCCCAATGTCTGCTTTTACAAGTAGAATTAATCACACTCCTGCTTTCCGCATTGAGATTGTCAGAGCCGGGCTGTCCCCCGGGCAGAACGATCATGTCAAAGTCATCAGCCTTCACATTATCAATCACCGTGTCAGGAATGACCTTCACCTTTCTTGCGCTTAAGACTTGGCCGTCGTGCAGGCCTGTAACTGCCACGTCGATTTCCGCCCTTCTTAAAACATCAATTATCGCCATCGCCTCGACTTCTTCAAAACCGTCAGCGAGTATTACTGCGACCTTCGGCATATCGGTCCTCCTCTGATTATGTTTGTTGGAATATTAATGTCACCCATTTATCGTCAAACATTTTTTCTTCAAGTACGAGACCCGCGCTTTCCGCTGCCTTTAAAACATTCTCCTCGTCTCCGGCAATCATCCCTGAAAAAACAGCGATGCCCCCGCGATTCAGCATGGATGCAACTTCATGGGCGATCTCAATAAGCGTTTTGGCGATGAGATTAGCAATGATGCCATCAAATGTACCCTGGACCGATGAAATGCTTCCTTCCTTTATTTCCACATTCTTCAGGTTGTTCAGTTCAACATTTCTTCGGGCTGCGTCAACTGCAAGCGGGTCGTTATCAACTCCAACTATATGCGTAAATCCTAACATGGATGCCCCGATTGCAAGAATGCCCGTTCCGGTCCCGATATCAAGAAGGCTTTTCCTCCCGCCTTCTTTTGAAATTCTTTCAATATGCGCAAGGCAGGTCCTTGTGGTCTCGTGATGTCCTGTGCCAAACGCCATCCCAGAATCTATAAGGATGTTGATACGTCCGGCGTGTTCCTTTTCCCACGGGGGAATGATCGTGATATTTTCTCCTGCAAGTATAGGAGTGATATTCTTTTTCCATTCGGCATTCCAGTCTTTATCAGGAAGAAGGACATGGCGGAAAGAAAGCGCTGATCCAAGGCCGGAAGCTTCGAGTACCAGCTTAAACCGGGACAGCTCGTCACAGAGCAGTGCGATATCTTTTTGCCATTCGAAGTAGGCAGTGATCTGCCCGTCATTTTCAATAAAACCAAGACACCCCATATCATTCAATTTATTCATGACTGCTTCCCTTGATTCATCCGGAGCTATGACAGTAAATTCGTAGTATTGCATCGAATAATTGTATCAGGTTTTTCTATATTTTTTGTATTGACACAACCCTGCATCGAATGATACGTTATTTACTAACTGTATAATCAAACGGGGACTAATAATGAATATCAGATACACTTTCATAGGAATTATAGCTGTCCTTGCGGGGGTATGGCTTTATGCCGCTTTGTCTGCCCTTGAAGTAGAGGAAGGCTCATTTCCCAAAAAGGTAATAATAAAAGAAGGCATCATACGATCAGAGGAAGATGTTGCAAGGGTCCTTTCCGATGAAAAAGGCTTTGACCTTGAGGGCGCATACAAGACGGGATTTTCACCTTTGGATGTAATTGATTATTTATCGAAAGAACCTCACAAATATCCGGTCACTTTATATGATGGAAAGTTTTACGAAGGCAGACAGACCGTGGTCCACCTCATACCTCTCTCAGTATGCATCCTTCTGATTGCAGGCGGAATACTACTGATCATTTTAAAAGGAAGAGCAAAAAAATCTTGAGTTGTTCTATCTGCCTGTCCATAAATTGCTATTTTTTATTTTTGTCATGCCCGAAGTCTTTAATCGGGCATCCAGAACTTATTTAAAAGACTGGATTCCCGCTCAACAGACTGCGGGAATGACAGGTCAATATTTTAGTTTATGGACAAACACTATATAGTTTCAATGTATCAGTCATTCCCGGCATGACACCTCTCCTCACTGAGCTTTAAATAATTCTTTTGATCAACCAGGTTCCCAATTTAAAGATGTTATAATTATCTCCATGAATATAGTTACTTCAAAACGTCTGACAAAATACTACAACTCCCTGTGCGCGCTGAACGGCATAGACTTTGAGATCATTAAAGGCGAATGTTTCGGTTTCCTCGGGCCTAACGGCGCGGGCAAAACTACCGCTATGAGCATAATCCACTGCTTCATGCCGCCTACATCCGGGGAAGTAAAAGTGTTCGGCATGGACGTTATAAAAAATCCATCAGAGATAAAGGCAAGGTTAGGCGTAATGCCCCAGGACAACAACCTCGATCCCGACCTTTCCGTTCTTGAGAACCTTATTGTCTACGCGAGATATTTTGATATCCCTGAAAAAGATTCTGTCCGGCGCTCAAAAGAACTGCTGAGTTTTGCTGAAATGAGCGAGAAATCCAGCGTAAAAATAACAAGCCTCTCAGGAGGCATGAAGCGCAGGCTGCTCCTTGCAAGGGCGCTTATAAACAATCCCGAACTAATGATACTGGACGAACCCACGACCGGGCTTGATCCCCACAACAGGCATTCCGTTTGGGACCAGCTTAATCAATTGAAGGCGAAAGGCATAACTTTCATACTTACGACACACTACATGGAAGAGGCTGAAAAACTCTGCGATAGAGTGGCGATCATGGATTCAGGACGGATTGTTACGATAGATTCTCCATCAAATCTTACAGCCGTTCACGGCGGAGATCTGGAAGAAATTTATTTGAAATTAACGGGGAGGAGTCTTGAGGGATAGTATGAAAATCCCCCTACATCCCCCTTTTTCAAAGGGGGACTTATTCCCCTCTTTAGCAAAGAGGGGCGAGTGGAGATTTTGGAAAAACCATGAGGGTAATAACCATTGAAAATTAAAAGGGCATTCAGGATCTGGCAGAGAAATTTCACGGTTTACAAAAAGCTCTATCTGTCGAGTATAGCTTTTAATTTTGTCGAACCGGTGCTTTACCTTGTTGCGATGGGGCTTGGGCTTGGAGGCCTCGTAAAGGATGTAAACGGCGTGCCCTATATAAAATTCATTGCCCCGGGGCTGATCGCTTCCTCAGCAATGTTTGCCACAGCCTCCGAATGCACTTACGGCACTTATATCAGAATGGCGCACCAGAAAACATTTGACGCTATACTTGCCACGCCGGTAAGTATTGACGACCTAACAGCCGGAGAGATGATTTGGGGCGCGACAAAAAGCGTTTTCTACGGCTCAATAATAACCCTTGTGATCTTCTTATTCGGACTCGTTGATTCGCCGGTGATCATTCTTGCCATACCCGTGCTTTTTATCAGCGGAATGATCTTCGCGGAAATCTCAATAATAACTACCGCTGTTGTGCCGGGCATCGACTTTTTCAGTTATTTCTTTACCGTCCTGTTAACGCCGAGTTTTCTCTTCTCCGGGATTTTTTTCCCGCTCGATACGCTGCCCCCGGTTGTTACGAAGATAGCTTTTTTTACTCCACTTTATCATCTCGTGAATATCTGCAGGGCGTTTTCAGCAGGCTCATTATACTCCGTGAGATGGGACATAGCGTGGCTGATCGTCGTGGTTGGACTGCTTGCGCCCTACCCCTTCAGGCTCATGCGTAGAAGGATGATAAAATAATTTCATTTCTCAATTGCCTCTTTACGTTTTATACGTTTATTCAGCGCCTGACGGGTGAGGCCCAGAAGTGACGCGGCTATGCCCTGATTGCCATTCGCACGTTTCAAGGCCTCGGATATCAGAAGGTCTTCCGCCTCTTCCAGAGTAGGTAAGCGTTCGTTGTCCTTGGTGATGGAAAAATTCTCATTAAGGTGCGGGGTAGCATTGGTTTTCACATTCAAGCCTTTGTGTTTCATGAACTGCTTAAAACTATTCAGTGAAAGTATCCCGGAATTATGCTGAGCAACGGCGTCAAAAACCATTGCCTGCAACTCACGCACGTTTCCGGGGAAGGAATAATTCAACAGCATGGTGGTCAGCTCTTGCGGGTATGAAGGTTTTTTCTTTGCAAGTGAACTTGCCGCAGCCTCGAGAAAATGTTCAAGCAATAGCTGGATATCTTCCGTCCTTTCCCTGAGCGGCGGGATGTATATCGAATGCGCGCAGAGACGATAATACAGGTCCTTGCGGAATTTTCCCGCTGCAATTTGGGCCTCTACATCCTTGTTTGTGGTGGCGATAATGCGGACATCGCTTCTTTCCGCGGTGTCCGAGCCAAGAGGATAATACTTTTGTTCTTCAAGAAGGCGCAGGAGCTTGATCTGGGAAGACTCATTGAGGTCTCCGAACTCATCAAGAAGCAGCACCCCGCCGGACGCCTTTGCAACCAAACCTTTTCTGTCCTGGTCCGCGCCGGTAAAAGCGCCCTTCTTGTGGCCGAACAATGTGTCGGAAAACATTGTGTCGTCAAGCCCGGCAACATTCACAGGCACAAACTCTCCATTGAGTCCGCTTACGGTATATACAATGCTTGCAAGCAGCTCCTTGCCCACTCCTGTTTCGCCGCAGATACAAACGGGCCTTTTAGTTTCTGCAATTGCCTCGATATACCGGAAGATAGCGTGTATCTTTTTACTGTTCGTGAGATAAGATGAAAAGGCCTCCCTGTTTTTCAGAGAATCGCTGAGCAATTGTTTTTTTAACGATGTTATCTCGTCCTTTAATTCTCTCAGCTCCAGCGCCTTTTGTACGCTTGATACGAACCTGCTCTTCTCGACGGGTTTTACAAGATAATCAAAAGCGCCTGCCTTCATGCAGTCAACCGCCATCTCCAGTTCATTAGTCGCGGTCATTACGATGACTGGAATATGCGGGTAATCATGGGTAATTTTTTTGAGCAGCTCCGTTCCCGAAACATACGGCATAACCAGATCCATTACAACTGCCGCAACCTCCTGGCGGTTTAAAAGATCAATGACCTGCCGGCTGTCATTTGACGTTAAAACATCTCCCATTGCTGATGTCCGCAGGATAAGACTGTAACTCAATAATATCTGTTCTTCATCATCTACCAGAAGAATGGGGCGCTTGCTGTTGCTCATTAAAGACCTTTCTTTTTAATGCTGTTTCTAATGCAAATATCTCAACCCCTCTTTGAAAAAGAGGGGCAGGGGAGATTTTTTGATAATATTTTTTTATGTACTTTTGCACTTCTGTACTTTTGTACCCGCTTACACTCTTCCGCGCTTCAGCAATCTTCTCCCTGCCAGCGTCGCCCCGCCTATAACAAAAAGGATAGAGCTTATCGGCTCTGGGGCAACGGCAGAGGTTGAGTATGTGAGTGAACTGGAACCACCATGCTGAGTTTGACTTGTGCTTAAATAAACACTTATTGTATCTCCAAGAGATGTATTGATATTTAAGGTTCCATTCTCTGACAAATTTATAGTCCTGTCGTAAAGGGTTAGCCCACTTGTAGTATCTTTGATGGTAATTACAGCCGAATTAGAGATACTGCTTTCAGTATAATTATAGTCAAGAAGGAAAAATGGCTGTGTAACTATAAAACTCCCGCTGAAGATAGCTGTAGCCCTCAACCACTCATCACTAATAGTAATGCCAGAAAAGAGAGTGCTCGCATCTGGAATAGAGGCCGATGCATTTATCGAGGGATCTATTGGAATTGCTGCACTAACTTCTATTGGGAGGGGTGGGCCTGTCCTTGTATACCAGATCGGTTGTTTATCCCCATTCTCGTCGATATACGCAGTTTGCGCAGCTACTTCATAATATGTTGAACTCCAAGTAACCGATTCTGCCGCTGCAACTAAAGGACAAACGAATAAAGAAACAATAACTCCAAACACTAAAATACTTTTGAGTCTCATAACACTACCCCCTCTTATATATTTAAGATATAACCGCTACGCGGTTAGAAAACATAACGATGACTATGCTTCTTGATACACCGGAAGTTTCATTGATACCGTTGTGCCTTTGCCCTGTTTTGATTGAAAATCAAGAACGCCTTTATGCTCTTTAACGATCGAGTATGATATGGAAAGTCCAAGCCCTGTGCCGCCGCAGTCAAGCTTTGTGGTAAAGAACGGCTCTGTTATCCGCTCAAGGATATCTTCAGGTATTCCCGCTCCTTCGTCTTTCACCTCAATTACCGCGTAACCCGATTTTTTGTCATACAAAGTTGAAACCCTGACGCCGCTTGCTTTATTGGGCAGCGCCTGCAGCGAGTTCATCATAAGGTTAATTACCACCTGTTCCAACTGTTGTGAGTTTCCCTTCACACACGGCATGTCCTCCGCATAAACAATCTGGAAATGGTCGGTACATTTTTTGATATGCGGTTCGAGGATCGCAGCGGCGGTGTTGACTATATTATTTACGTCTATCTTTCCCTTATTCGCAGCGCTGTCCGGTCTGGCAAAATTCTTCAAATTGTCTACGATGTTATTGATCCTTGCAGTGCCATCGGTTATGCCGCCTAACAGCTTGGGAACGATGCTGTTGAGTTCCGAGAAATTTATTCCGCCTAACATGAAATCCCCGTTTTGGCGATACTGCTCCGACAGGAGACGGAAGGCGTCATTCCATATCTCACTGAACAGATAAGCATTAGACATGATATAACTGTTTGGATTGTTTATCTCGTGAGCTACGCCGGAGACAAGCGTGCCGAGGGAGGTCATCTTATTTGCGTGGACCAGTTTTGCCTGGATAAATTTTGCCTCTTCTTCCATGCGGACTTTGACGGTTATGTCTCTTGCAAGCTCCAAAACATTTCTTGCCTTTCCGGCTTCATCCTTTAAAGGAAACGCCCTGATGTCCCATACCCTCCCGTCCGGAGTTGTTATCTCAGCGGCTTCTTCTCTCCCTGTGCGGAAGCTTTTAATTAATGGATATTTATCGTTTAGAGGGAAAACGTTATAATATTGTCCAACAAGCTTAGTGGTGTCATTCTCCCATTGCGCAACTGCGGCCTTATTGCCCCACATCACCGTCATATCCGAGGAAAGCAGGACCAGGCTGTCAGGGATTGCGTCGAGCAGAACGTTGAATTCCTGAGAGAGTTTTTTGAATTTGCTTTCGCTTTCACGCAGCGCCTTTTCCGCCTGCTTCTCCCTCGTGACGTCAACAATAGAAAATAATATCCTTGAATATCCACCCTGATACTGCTGGGGTATCTGCCACTTTACAGAAATATTATTGGGCTCACCGTCAAATTTTAAAGTAACAGCCTCGCCTTCGCGTTTACCCATGCCTTCGGCAACGTAAATACACTCCTGCATAAAACAGTCCCATGTCTCTTCGCAGAATATCTTGTATATGTTGTTCATGAAATCCGGCTTGTCTTTCGCGCGGTAATTTTTGACTGTGGTCTCGTTGACATCGGTCACTTTTATCAGCGTGGCGCAATGCTCAAGGGCCTCGCGGTGCTCTTTAAAATATTTCGTGAAATCCGTTATCCCTTTTTCCTTCCTCAGGCGTTCCGTGTATTCTCTGATCCCGGAGTAATCTTTATCCCAGAGGGAAATCGGAGACTCCTCAAACCTTATCCGGTAGAGTTCTTCACTCTCTTTTAACGCCTCCTCCGCTTTTTTTCTTTCAATGATCTCGTTCTTTAATTCCGAATTTGATCTTTCCAGTTCGAGAGTATGTATCTTCACGCGCATCTGGAGCTCATCATGTGCTTTCTTTAACGCCTCCCCGGCGCTTTTATGCTCCGTAATATCACGCGCTACCGCGTACATCAACCCTTCCTGTTTGTCTGCATTAAAGTTCCAGCCGATCCATTTCTGAGAGCCGTCCTTGCACAATAAACGATTTTCAAAATATGGACTCCCCTTGCCCTCCTGTATTTCCTGGACTTTGGTTAAAGTCGCGCAATTGTCGTCCTGATGGACAAGTTTATAAAAAGGATGGGAGAAAAGTTCTTCGTCTGAATACCCGAGAATTTTCTTGAACGCGGGGTTTACCTGCTTAAAATAACCGGCCAGGTCAGTAATGCACAACATGTCATTTGAGAGGTCGAACAAATGTTCGAGGTTATTACCTGAATGCTGATAAAAAGTTTTTGGCTTCTCCACCTGCGAGACACGGCTGTGTTTTTTTGCAAACTCGCTTATGGACTGTATCTTTGATTTGTCCTCATCTTTCATAGATCACCTCATCAATAAAGATAAATTTTCCGGAGCACAAAGGAGTTATTTATTTTACTACTTTCAAACGCCCTCTGTGGAATATATTTCACATGCCTATTCCCCAACCTCTCAACTTCAACCATGCTCCCCCCTCTCCCGCCCAGCGGCCCTTTCCGATATACGCATGACTTAAGAGTGCCACTGTTTATTTTGATAATGCACTTTAAGAAAAGCAAAAATCAGGCTAAGAAATGAGTTTCAATAGAAATCAATAATTAACATTGTTAATCAGGTAGATAGCAGGTGGAGTACTATATTTAGTGGCAAACCAAAGGGATGCGACGGAAATTGACAGAAGTTTCAGGGAAATCGTGATATCTTTATATAAACTCAGGCTTTTTTATGGGTGCAACTTATGTCTCATCAGCAAGTAATGTCGCGCCCATTTAGCTCATGCGATAACCCTCATTCAACTTTGACGATTATATCCTGTGGAAGCCTGCGCAATAAGTCATCTACTGCTTTGCTAAGAGACCCTTCAGATTTGGATTCGGCTGTTATCAAGACCCTGTATTCCTTCGCTCCGGTAATTGGATATGAACCGAATGCGACGCCTGAATGTTCCGCGACAACTACATTCAAACGTTCCGCGATCTCTGATTCGTAAGTGTTCAGATAAATCTTTTTCAGATAGAATGACGAAGAACGGAAGCGTTCTTTAATTAATGAGAACTTGTTCTGCAGGTAATCCGGGATGCCGGGAAAGACAAAAATGTTCTTGAATGAAACAACGGGGAAGCGCATGTTCTGCTCGCAAATAATTTCGGCACCCTCCGGCAGTTCCGTCATTTTCAGGAGTGCGCTGTTTACATTGTTCTTGAACCTTAAAGTTAATAGCTTCTCAATTTCAGGATGCTGTACAAGCTTCACGCCAAAACCTTTTGCTATACCCGCCATTGTCACATCGTCATGTGTAGGCCCTACTCCGCCTGATGTGAAAACGTAATCATAATTTCTCGAAAACTCCTCTGCTTCCGTGCCGATTATATCTATCTCGTCAGGTATAACGGATATCCGCCTGACATCCACTCCCAGGTTCCTCAACTCACAAACAAGAAAATGAGAATTAATGTCACACACCTTGCCCGAAAGTATTTCATTTCCGATAATTATTATCCCGGCAGTCGTTGCGTTCTTCATATGATAATTTATCAAAAATCAGGTCATTATGTCTCTCCCGTATAAGATCATAATACCCATTTATAGGGTTATTAAGGTTTTGTCCTATAATGCCGAATAGTATTGCATATGGACATATGTTCATTAGATGACATCTTTTTACTATACAAAATTACAAATTAGTTAACTTGATTCAAAGAATATACCTGTGAATAAAAATGGCTTTTATAGACAATTGCAAGATATACGTCCAGGTTTACTGCTGGCTGTTTTGATCGGATTGGCTGGTTATGGCCTGACGAATGTACTGAAGTCTTCACTGCTTGACCCCCTGATTATTGCCTTGGTATTGGGAATTGTCGTTAAATCTTCGTTGAAGAAAAGCAAAAGATTTGAATCAGGGGTCATCCTTGCATCTTCAATATTCCTTCCTGCCGGTATCATCTTTTACGGCCTACAGAACCTGAATTTTGCAAAACTTAACGAAGTAGATCCGACCATACTACTTCTCATGCTGGTGGTCATGTCAGTCTACTTTGCAGTAATACTTCTGCTGGGCAAAGTATTGGGACAGAAAAAACAAATAACCTATCTCACCGCTTCTGGCTCAGCTATTTGCGGCGCTTCCGCTATCGCCGTTACGTCCCCAGCCGTAGATGCAGAACCCGACGACGTCTCGATCTCACTATTGTCCGTAACCATAGCAGCATTTGTAGGTTTTGCGCTTTTTATTCCATTCCTTGCCTCATTGTTCAACCTTACAAGCAGGAATTACTGCTTCCTGACAGGGACCACTCTTCAATTTACAGGACTCGTGGCAGTTGCCGCCCAATACACGCCATTTTTAAAAAATGATATGCCTGTCAAAGAAATGCTCTCACTTGCGCTTACAGTGAAAGCGGTTAGATATCTTGCCTTGCTGGTCGCCGTTCCTCTTTTCTCGAGTCTCATAAAAAAGAAGCTGTCCATCCCGTGGTTTCTATGGGCCTTCATTGCAGCAGGTCTATTCGGCACCTGGATCTATTCAGCGCATGGAAGCGCTTCCCACTCTGTTTTGGCACGATACATTAAACCGGTCCACACTATTTCGTGGTCCATAGCCATGTCGGCAATCGGGCTTAACGCGGAGGTGAAAGAACTGTTAAGCAATAACGGTTCGAAGTCATTGATAATGGCTTTTGCTGGATTTATTGCGGCAACAATAACTTTCCTTGCCGGACTATATTTTATCAACTATATCTAACGATGAGCACTAACACTGAATATAAAATCAGTTCTTCAAAGACAAGTATAAGAAACAATATCCTCCTGTCTTTCTTTTTTGTTTTAACTATCGGGGGAATCGCACTTAATATCATATTTCAAAATGTCATTCAAAAGACTTTATTTCATGAGGGAGTTGATAAAATAATTATTGAAAATATCAGCAGGCACTTTACGGTCATTGGATCAGGGATCACTATCACGGGCATTCTCATTATTATGTTTATCGCCTTTTTCATGTCTGAAAGAATCACGAGGCCCATTAAAAAATTAACAAACGGAATGCTTGAGATAGCGCAGGGTAAGTGGGACACACGGATAAAGCTTAAGACTCATGATGAATTAGGTCAGCTTGCAGAGGGCTTTAATTTTATGATTGAGCGCATTGAGAAGGCTTTGAGAGATCTGAAGACGGCAAAAGATTACACTGACAACATAGTGTTATCCGTCCCTTCAATCCTGATCGTATTAAGCAACAAATCAAATATACTTTCTGTCAATATGGCATTTGAAAGGCTGCATGAACAGTTTCCCTCAATTGCCATTGATCATTTTATTAAGCCGCTTGAAGATGAGCTCAACAAAAATCTGCAGACCGGAAAAACCGTTAAAAAAGAATTCGTCCTTATTCCTGAAGGTTCTGATATTAGCCTGATTTTTTCCGGAATGCTATCCAGTATAGGAAACGGAAAAGCAGATTATGATAGTGAAGAAAGAGCCAGTGTCCTTTTAACCATAACAGATATAACAGAGCGGACTAAAATGAAAGAGCTTGTTATGCAATCCAGACAGGATTGGGAGGATACATTCAATCTCATGCCCGACATGATCACAATCCATGATAAGGACTTTAATATCATACAGGCGAACAAAGCGGCACAGGAGATACTCAAACTGCCCTTCCTGTCACCGGACAAGATAAACAAGTGCAGTAAGTATTACCATGGCACGGAAGCTCCTCCAGAAGGTTGTCCGAGCTGTGACTGTATGAACACAAAAAAGCCCGCAACGTTCGAAGTATTTGAGCCTCATCTGGAAAGGTATATTGAGATAAGGGCCATACCGAGAATTAATGCCGATAATGAATTAATTGGGCTGATACACATTGTCAGGGACATAACTCAACGCAAACAGATAGAAGATGAACACAATCAACTCCTTAAAGTTGTAACACGTGCCAAGATAGAATGGGAAGTGACGTTCGACACGGTTAATGAATTCATCATACTGATAGACAAAAAATTCAATATTAAGAGATGCAACAGCAGCTTTGCCCAATATGCCGGATTGCCGGCAAACGGGATCGTCAACCATAAATGCTATGACTATTTTATGCCCCACACCGAAAGTGATTTCAGTCATTGCCAGATGCTCATAGAAAATGAAGAGCCCATGGAAAGAGTGGAGATTAGGACCAGGGACGATCACTGGTTTTATGTAAGCCAGCGCCCCATACGGGACAAAAACGGCAAATATCTGCACACGGTCATTATAGCCACTGATATTACAAATCTTAAGAATGCCCAGCAAATGCTTAAAAAATCCGAACAGAACCTCAAGAAGCAGGTAGAAGACCTTGAAAAGTTTTATGAGATGGCTGTGGGCAGAGAGCTGAAAATGAAAGAACTGAAGAAAGAAATAAAAAAATTAAATTCCGAGCTTGCTACGTATAAAGAAAATGAATTCATTAAAAAGTAAAACGGAAACACAGAGCGGCCTTGACCGGTATGTAAGGGACAACTTGAAGCTGATGGACTCCCTGCCCCACTCCGTATTCATAACGGATACCGATTTCAACATTGTATTTTCAAACACTGCCATGCAAAACCTTTTTGGCAATAACGGCAATTTTCATTCTGCAAAATGTCATCAATGGTTTCACCATTCAGATATCCCTGCAGAAGACCGCGCGATTTTGGTCCCGGACGGAAAGATGAAGGATGAACAAAGGAAAATATATGATGCCGGCCTTAATAAACATCTGCAGATAAATTCCTCTCCGCTTGTCCGCGATGAGAATTTAATTGGCATAATTCATTCCGTCACGGACATTTCCGAAATTAAAAGATCGGAAGAGGGGCATAAGGAATTGATTGAGATTTACGCAAGCGCAATTAACGACATAAAAAAACGGCAGATTAAGGCACAAACAGGGAGAGAGGCCTTTTTCAATATGCTTGAGGACCTCAATGAATCATTCAAAGAGCTTGAAGATTTATTCCTGAAACTTGTGCGTGTAATGGTCAACGCCCTTGACGCAAAAAGCCCGTGGACAAAAGGGCATTCAGAAAGGGTGTCGATGTATGCCGGACAGATCGCAAAGGAAATGATGCTTGACGACGATGAAATAAAGAACATCAGGCTTGCCGGCCTGCTTCATGATATCGGGAAAATCGGGACAGATGATTTTCTCCTTGACAAACCGGGCGCGCTAACAAGGGAGGAATTTGAAGTTGTCAGAAAGCATCCCGCCCAGGGCGCGGAAATACTTAAAGGCATCAAGCAATTAAAGGACATTGTCCCTCTGATAAAACATCACCACGAAAAGCTTGACGGCACAGGATATCCTGACAGACTTAATGACGGACAAATTCCGCTTGGCGCAAAAATCCTTCATGTGGCTGACTCATTTGATTCAATGACGTCTGACAGGCCGTACAGGCCTGCGCCGGGGACTGAATATGCATTGTCTGAATTGCACAAATATAAAGGGAAACAGTTTGATCCGGCAGTGGTCGAGGCGTTCTTGAGAGTGCTTGAAAAACGACGGGGGAATAATTAAGTCATATTATCCTCAGTAGGACCTTTAACACACCTTTCCGTGCCGCGTATTCAAAAGCCTTCACGCCGTCTTCCAAAGAGAATATATTGCTTATTAGAGGAGAAAGTTTGACCTTCTTTTCCGCTATTGCTTTTATCGCGGTTGGGAAAGGGCCGCAGCGTGACCCGATAATGGTGATCTCACCGACCACGATCTGATTTAAATTTATTGCGGCACTTTCAGCAATAGTAGTCTTGAGAATGATCTTGCCTCTGGATTTTACAATTTGCAGCGCTTTTTGAATACCCGACGATGAGCCCGTGCAGTCTACAACATGATCGAATTCATTTGGACCAAAGAATCCCCCTTTATCACCCATTGTAGGGGCAGGTTTAAAACCTGCCCCTACGGGATTAATTGACTCAATTTCTTCAGTTTTAATTCCCATCTCCTCAAGGATTTTGAGTTTCTCTCTGTGCTTGCCGGCAACAACAAGATTACAGCCAGTCGTTGAAAGCACCTGTCCGGCAAGCAGACCTAATTTCCCGTCTCCCAAAACGCAGACTTTATCGGCTGGTAATATTTTTACCTGCTGGAGAATCTCAAAGGCTGCGGCCAGAGGTTCAACAAATACCGCTTCCTCATCTGATATTGAATCAGGTATTAAATGGAGGTTGCTTACAGGCAGGGTCAGAAATTCGGCGAATGCTCCTTCTTTATTCAGGATGCCTGACACCGAGCGGTTTGGGCAGTGGTTTTGCATATGGTTTTGGCAGTAGGAGCATGTGCCGCAGCCGATGTTGATCTCTCCTGCAACCCGCTTCCCTATCAAACTCTTTTCATTGCATTTCTCAACGACCCCGACAAACTCATGCCCTAATACACCCTGAAATCCCATGTATCCCTTTGTGATCTCGAGATCGGTATTGCAAACCCCGGCAAGTGTGACCCGTATTAATGCCTCATCCTGTTTCGGTGTTGGAACCGGGTGATCTGTTAGATAGTGAAGTCCGTTATTGAAAACAAGCGCTCTCAAAAATCCCTCTTACTTCCTTCTCCAGCAAGGAATGAAATCTTTCTCTTTAAACCATCACTCGTAATACGTTGCGGAGGCCGTATCGTTTTCCCACACGGTGACGGAGGAGACGCTGCAATTTGTTTTCAGCAGTTTCTTCTTTAATGAATCGTAAATCCACTTTGTGATATTTTCGGAGGAGGGATTTATTTCAGTGAAGGGGAATACGTTATTGAGAAACGAATGATCGAGAGAAGCAACCACCTCAATGGTGATTGCCTTTAGTTCATGAAAATCTATTGCTATCCCTATATCATTGAGTTTATCTGAGGAAACAATTACCTGCACGCGCCAGTTGTGCCCGTGCAGCTCTTCGCATTTGCCTTTATATCCCCTGAGCTGATGCGCAGAAGAAAAAGTCGTCTCGATCATTAGTTCGTACATTTGTAGGTTATCCTATGTTTGTCATTCCCGCCAAGTCGGGAATCCTTCTTAAAAAAGATTCCGGACAAGCCGGAATGACATTTGAGGGTTAATAACTTTAAAAGTTAATCACTTTTTGTCTTCAAACTTGAAAATCAGTTCGCCGTCTCTTGTAAGCCCGTATTTTCTGGCGTGCTCTTCCATCTGATCGGGGTTCTTTTCCATCGTATCTATTTCCGTTTTGATGTCTTCAACCTGTTTTTTAAAGATCCTCGATTCCGCTAAAAGCTTGTCCCTTTTGGAACTTAGTTCAAGGTATTTTAATAATCCGTTTTCGCCTGAAATCAGATTGAAAGTCAGATAAACAAAAAGCAGGATCCCGACCGTCAAAAAGACAAGCTGCCTCTTCTTCTTATTGTGTTCAACCTGTTTCCGTCTTTTGTTACGCATAAGTTAATTATGCAGGGGCTGGATCACCCGCCGCTGCGTTTAATCACTTCAAATTATAGAAAACCTTTTTTCCGCTGTATACCGCAGCCTCACAAAGCTCTTCCTCAATCCTCAGCAGCCTGTTGTATTTAACTACTCTGTCAGTCCTGCACAAAGAGCCTGTCTTTATCTGCCCGGTATTCATTGCAACAGCGAGGTCCGCGATTGTTGAGTCCTCTGTCTCGCCTGATCTGTGAGATACAACGGCGGTATAACCCGCTCTTTTTGCCATTTCAATCGCGTCAAGTGTTTCAGTCAAAGTGCCTATCTGATTGAGTTTGATCAATATCGAATTGCCTATCCCCCGCTCGATCCCTTTTGAGAATATCTCTTTGTTCGTTACAAAAATGTCGTCGCCGACAAGCTGTACCTTTTTGCCGATCCTCTTTGTCATTGCCTCCCAGCCCTTCCAGTCATTTTCAGAAAGCCCGTCTTCAATAGATATGACCGGATATTTATTAATCATCTTTTCATAGAAATCCACCATCTTCTCGGAGGTAACGGACTTCCCTTCAAAGCTGTACTTGCCGCCGCTGTATAATTCCGAAGAGGCCACATCAAGAGCAAGATAAACATTTTTCCCGGGCGCATATCCCGCCTTCTTTATCGCTTCTATAATCAATACGAGCGCTTCTTCGTTTGACTTCAGATTGGGAGCAAAGCCTCCCTCGTCTCCAACAGACACGCTCAGCCCTTTTGATTTAAGCAGGCCCTTGAGGCTGTGAAAAATCTCGGCCCCCATTCTCAGGGCTTCCTGGAAATTCGGCGCGCCTACGGGCATTATCATGAATTCCTGTATGTCGAGGTTATTGTCTGCATGTGCTCCGCCGTTTAGAATATTCATCATAGGCACAGGGAGCTCACGCGCGCCCACGCCGCCGATATATTTATAAAGCGGCAGGTCCGCCTCCATCGCGGCGGCCTTTGCGACCGCGAGCGAGACCCCGAGGATTGCATTTGCTCCGAGCTTGCCTTTGTTCTTCGTGCCGTCGAGTTTGATCATGAGATTGTCGATGTAGGCCTGGTCGCTGCCCTCAGCGTCAAGCAGTCGGGGAGCGATCTTTTCATTTACGTTTTTAACGGCCTTCTGCACCCCTTTACCAAGATAACGCTTTTCCTTGTCGCGTAATTCAAGCGCTTCCCTTTCCCCGGTTGACGCGCCTGATGGAACAGCCGCCCTTCCAAAGGCCCCGCTTTCAAGCGCCACGTCCACTTCAACCGTAGGGTTGCCTCTGCTGTCAAGTATTTCCCTTGCATGAATGCCTATGATCTCACTCATTCACTACCTCCATTTTGTCTATAGTAGAATTTTGAAATAGCAATTTCTTCTCCCTGTACGCTGCTCCTATAAATGCCTTGAAGACCGGATGCGGCTTTAAAGGCCTTGACTTGAATTCGGGATGGAACTGACATCCGAAAAACCACGGGTGGTCTTTGATCTCGACTATCTCCACCAATTGCTTGTCAGGGCTCATACCGCTTATCTTCAGCCCTTTCTGCTCAAGTATCTCTTTATATTTGTTGTTGAACTCATACCTGTGCCTGTGCCTTTCGTGGATCTCTTTTTCACCATAAGCTTTGAATGCAAGCGAGTCTTCACTGAGCACGCAGGGATATTCTCCAAGCCTCATGGTGCCGCCCTTGTCTGAATTAATGTCTCTTCTCTGGATCACCTGGTTCCTGAAATCATACCATTCCTCTATGAGATAAATTACCGGGTAAGCAGTGCCTTTATCGAATTCCGTGCTGTTTGCGCCTTCCATATCGCAGACATTGCGGGAATATTCTATGACAGCGCACTGCATCCCAAGGCATATGCCGAGAAACGGTATCTTCTTGGTCCTTGCGAATTTCACTGCTTCGATTTTCCCCTCGATGCCGCGTTCGCCGAATCCGCCGGGGATAAGTATTCCGTCAACGTCGGCAAGAAATCTCTCCGCGCCCGACTTCTCTATGTCCTGTGCATCAATCCACTGGATATCTACCGTTACATTATTCGCTATCCCGCCGTGCAGGAGCGCCTCCACCAGGCTTTTGTATGAATCCTTCAGCCCCACATATTTCCCTACAAGACCGATGGTAACGGTATCCTTCGGGTTCTTGATCTTTTTTATTACATTTTCCCATTTTGTAAGGTCAGGCTCTGGTGTATCCAATGAGAGCCTGTTAACTATCAATCGGTCAATGCCTTCTTCATGTAAAACAACCGGGACTTCATATAGGGACTCAACATCTATCGCTGCTATGACCGCATCAATATCAAGATTGCAGTGCAGGGCTATCTTCTTTTTTACTGATTGCGAAAGCGGCCTGTCAGTACGGCAGACCAGAACATCAGGCTGGATACCGATGGCGCGTAATTCCCTCACACTGTGCTGTGTGGGTTTTGATTTGAGCTCGCCCGCGGTGCTTATGTAAGGGACCAGGGTAAGGTGCATGTAAGCCACATTCTCACGTCCAACGTCATATCTGAATTGCCTGATTGCCTCAAGAAAAGGCAGGCTTTCAATGTCTCCAATGGTTCCTCCTATCTCGACTATCACGATATCATAATTGTTGGAAACGGCCTTGATGGCGTTCTTTATCTCATCCGTTATATGAGGGACCACCTGAACGGTATCTCCAAGATAATCCCCCCTTCTTTCTTTCAGTATCACGTTGTAGTAGATCTTCCCCGTGGTGTAATTGTTCTGCTGGGACATGCGCGTCGAGGTGAATCTCTCATAATGACCGAGGTCCAGATCGGTCTCAGCCCCGTCATCGGTGACAAAAACTTCACCGTGCTGAAAAGGACTCAGCGTTCCGGGGTCCACGTTGATATAAGGGTCGAGCTTCTGTATTGTCACTCTTAGCCCGCGGGCTTCAAGAAGCGCGCCGACAGCGGACGCCGCGATGCCCTTGCCAAGAGATGATAAAACGCCGCCGGTCACAAAGATATATTTTGCCATTCCTCAGCCTTTCTTAAGTCTTCAATAGTATCGATCCCGAAGGTATCATGTTCGGTTATTCTGACTTTTATTCTCATTCCGCTTTCAAGCGCCCTGAGCTGTTCAAGCTTTTCTATCCGTTCAAGCCGTCCTTCTTTCAAAGAAGTAAAACTCAAAAGCGCGTTCTTGTGAAAACCATATATGCCGATGTGTTTATAGCAAAAAGAAGTTGAGAGTTGAGAGTTGAGAGTTGAGAGATCAAAAGTGGAGACTCTGTCCTCTGTCTTCTGCTCTCTGTCTTCTGTCTTCTTCATTTGCCATTCATCCCTGTAAAACGGTATCGGCGCCCGTGAAAAATACAATGCGAATCCCGACGCGCTCATCACGACCTTCACAACATTGGGTGAAAAGATCTCATTTATGTCGGTTGTCCTTTTTGCAAGCGTGCTGATCGAAACCTTGTCATCATTGTACAATACTTCAACCACCTCATCAACCATCTCCGGCCTGATAAACGGCTCATCGCCCTGAACGTTTATTACGAAGTCACAATCCAGTTCACTTGTCGCTTCAGCGATCCTGTCCGTACCGCTGACATGGCTGCCTGAGGTCATAACCGCCTTACCGCCGAATGAGGTCACGGCATCAAAGATCCTCTGGTCATCAGTCGCAACCAGGACAGCATCAATCAATTTTGCTGCTGATACGCGTTCAAAAACATGCTGAATAATGATCTTGCCTTTAAGGGTAGCAAGGGGTTTCCCGGGGAAGCGGGTTGAGTTGAATCTTGCCGGTATTATCGCTACCGCTTTAGGCATAGAATACTTTACAATAGTTGTTTTTTTAGTTCAAGAGAGAAGATCAACTTCCTCTTTGCCTAAATACGCCTCTATCACGTAAGGGTTGTTCTGGATCTCATTCGGGGTGCCTTCCGCTATCTTCACTCCGTGGTCAAGGACAATGATCCAGTCTGAAATACCCATGACGACCTTCATGTCATGCTCGATTATTATTACAGTCTTGCCCCACTCCCGGATCTTTTTAATAAGCTCCATCAGCGCCATTGTCTCCTGAGGGTTCATGCCGGCGGCAGGCTCATCAAGGAGTAATAATTCCGGCTCCGTTGCCAGCGCGCGTGCAATCTCAAGCCGCTTCTGGTCTCCGTACGGAAGGTTCTCTGCGAGTGTGGCGGCGTAATCCTGGATGCCCGTGAATTCCAGGTACTCAAGGGCCTTTGATCTTATCTCATCTTCTTCCCTCTGAAATTTTTTTGTGCCTAATACCGCGGTCAGCAGTCCCTCTCTTGAACGCGAATGCTGGCCGATCATTACGTTTTCCAGCACGGTCATTGAATTGAACACCCTGATATTCTGAAACGTGCGCGCGATGCCCTTTTCAGTTATTTCGTACGGCCTTCTTTGAGTGATGTCTTCATCCTCAAACAGCACATGCCCTTTTGTCGATGGCAGCACACCGGTCAGGCAGTTGAACAGAGTGGTTTTGCCTGCGCCATTCGGCCCGATTATGCTGAGGATGATCCCGCGCTTGACCTTAAAGCTGATTTCTTCAATCGCCTTGAGCCCGCCGAATATTTTTGTTAAATCTCTGACCTCTAATATCATTATTTGTATTTCCTCTTCTGTCATTCCGACTTGTTCGGAATCGTTCCTCAGAAAGATTCCCGGCAAGCGGGAATGACACCTAAGTTACTCTTGTCCCTATAGGGCGAGGCGCCGCCTCGTCTCTACCTAAATTCCTAATTCTTAATTTTCAATTCCTAATTCTTTCGTATCAGCCCCTGAGGCCTGAAGATCATCATCAACACGAGACCTACGCCGAGAGCGAGCATTCTGTACAACTGAAAATCCCTCAGCACCTCCGGCAAGAGAACGAGTATCAGTGAACCTAAAATAACTCCGGGTATGCTTCCAAGCCCGCCAAGGATTATCATGCAGACAACGAAGACCGATTCCATAAATGAAAAACTCTCAGGTGACACAAAGTGCATCTTGCTTGCGAACAGAGCGCCTGCGAGCCCGGCCCAGAAGGCGCCGAATGACAGTGCCATGAATTTGTATTTTCTTGTATTGATTCCCATCGCCTCTGCCGCTGTTTCGTCTTCACGGATCGACAGCCACGCCCTTCCGGTCCTTGAATGGTAGACCCGTTTCACGATAAATGCCGCTATCAGCACGAACCCCAAAACAAGATAGTAGTAATACATCAGATTGCTGATCTCAAAACCGAGTATGAAAGGAGAAGGGATATTCGATATGCCGTTCGGTCCGCGCGTCACGCTGTCCCAGTTATTCAGCACGAGACGGATTATCTCTCCAAAGCCCAGAGTGACAATTGCCAGATAATCTCCCTTGAGCCTCAAGGCCGGGAATGCGAGAAGCAGCCCTGCCATAGATGTAAAAAGCAATGTCAATGGCAGCGCGCTCCAGAAACCGAGCCCGAAATGTGTCGTCAGCAGGGCGTTTGAATACGCGCCGATCCCGTAGAATGCCGCGAAGCCTAAATGCAAAAGCCCGCTGAAGCCGACAACAATATTTACGCCAAGGGCGAGGATTATATAGATGCAAACCAGGATCGCGACATCCGTGTAATAATCTTTGATGAGAAATGGCAGGATAAAAGCGAATGCGATGAATGCCGTCGAAAGCAATTTTGTATTAACAGGTATGGCCGGTTTTTTTATCTTGCCGAACAAATGCGCCAGAAGTACGTAAACACCGTATGAAACGCAGATGCCGACAAAGAGATACGCGCCGCCTTTGATCCCCATAAAAGGCATGGAAAGCAAGGCACACCAGAACATGAAGAGGACCTTCTTCACGGCCTGTTCTCCCCGGATTTCCCAAGCAGTCCTGTCGGCTTCACAAGGAGGATCAGGATCAAAACAATGAACGCGTACGCGTCCTTGTACTCACTCGATAAATAGCTTGCGCCAAGGCTTTCAATAAGGCCGAGCACTAATCCCCCGACCATCGCGCCGGGGATGCTCCCGATCCCTCCAAGCACCGCCGCGGTGAACGCCTTGATGCCCGCTATGTATCCAATTGAATAATTCACAAGGCCGTAATACATGGCGACCATCAGCCCTGCAACAGCCGCAAGCCCTGAGCCGACAATAAATGTCACGGAGATTATCCTGTCGATATTTATTCCCAGAAGCGACGCCATAGTTTTGTCCTGCGCCACCGCCCTCATTGCCTTTCCAGTTTTTGTCTTCATTATAAAAAGGTGCAATCCCGCCATGAGAAGCAGGGAGGCGATGATGATGAAGATCTGCAGCGATGTCATTGTCACGTTAAGAAACTCAACCGTTGTGACCGGTATGACATGCGGGAACACCTTGTCCGTTGCCCCCTGCGTGAGCATCACGTAATTCTGGAGAAAGATGGAAACGCCGATCGCGCTTATCAGTGGGTTCAGCCTCGGCGCGTTCCTCAATGGCTTGTACGCGAGTTTCTCAACGGTGAATCCGTAAGCTGAGCAAACGATAACAGACATGACAAATGTTAAAAACAGCGATAAGAACAAACTGTACTGCGTGAGTCCCGCCGCCGTGAATATTCCAAGAAAAATAATTCCAAGATACGCGCCGATCATGTAGATCTCGCCGTGCGCGAAATTTATCAACTCAAGTATTCCATAGACAAGCGTATACCCCAGCGCAATAAGGGCGTACACACCGCCGACCGTCAGACCATTGATTATCTGCTGAAGAAACATAGCGGAGAAATTTTAACAAATTAAAGCGGAGAATTGTATAAAAGAGCAGATGGTGGGCTTCAGGCTGAGAATTTACTTCTCTTTTAAAAACTCACGAATGCTGCTTATAAATTTCCTGAAATCTTCGAGGCGTGTTTTGTATATTCCGTAGGTGATGGAGTCGTCGACCCCTTCATAAGCGTGGATCAGGATATTCCTGAACCGGACCATCGACTGATAAGTACCGGCTACTTCTTCAGTGATGACATTGCCTTCTTTCAGGATTTCAAAACACTCAGAGTAAGTCTCAGGCTCTCTAAGATTCAAGGCGCTGACAATGTGCTTGCATGTATCAACCATTTGTTCAATTGAGAGCTCAATATTCCTTTCGATAAACCTCTTGCGAATTACGTCCGCTTTAAATTCATCAAAACTGGCCACTTGTACGGCATCAAGTTCCCTGAGGAAATCCTCAATCCTGCGGAGCTTTTTCTCTATCAGGTTTTTATCAATCATATTTGTTCATCCCCGCCACATATTTATATTCATCATAATCGGAGATGGTTTTCTCTCTGAACTTTATGTAAGCAGGCCTGTCTTTAATTATCAACTGTACTCCGGTTTTCATGACCTGATGTCGGAGAAACGCAGATGCCTTGTTTAAAACTACAAGGTCAACATCCCTGCCGGCTATATCGGAAAGTTTGTTTATGAGATTAAGCGAATCAATTCCTTCCGGCACGACGGTAAAATAGATCGCCACATCAATGTCCCTTGCCTTTTCCTGCCTGCCATTCGCGTATGAACCAAAGACAATCGCAAAGCTGACATGCAGATCGCCGGACAGAAATTCCTTCAGCATATTCAATCTTGAATCTTCAATCATGTTGAAAACATCCTCTGCCTATTGGCATTGTCTGTTTTTTTATAATTCTTCATGTTTAAGGCGTAATTTCCATGTTTGTGGTTCTCGACTCAGATGCATTACTGCGACAATGAATAAAGTTTCATCTCTAACCTGATAGATAACACCATATGGAAATTTATTTGTTCTGCAACGACGGGTACGTTCCGAAAGTTTGGCCCAGGCTGCGGGATACTGAATAATTCGTTGAATCGTTCTATTGACTTCCGCAGCAAATTCATATCCAAGCCCCTCGCTCTGCGTATTGTAGTATGAAACGGCATCCAGAAATTCAGCTTCTGCGGGAGCAAAAAATCTGATTTTCATTATCCTTTAAGTTTTTCTATTTTTTCGAATACTTCTTCTGCTGGAATTGCCGTTATCTCGCCACGCTCGAATGCATCAATACGGCTTTCAACTTCCTGTGCCCACAAATCGTCAATAATTTTTCGGGAAGGGAACTCAAAGCTGAAAAAAAGATTTTCAATTAGTTCTGCCCGCTCCACCGGTGGCAATTTCAAGGCTTCCGCAAGAATCTGTTCTCCAACCTTAGACATAATAATATCCTCTTCTATATCTTGATAATTTATAGTTTAGCATATCAATAGTAAGTTCAGAACAAAGCACAAAATAACCATCACTGTCTTTTTCAATCACCACTGAAAATTTGTATGTATTCATATTTCCTCCCCTCTCATTGATATCTGAATTATAACAAATAAAAGTCTCTGATGGTTAAGGAGGGATTTACTTTAAATTAATTTTTAATCCACAGATTATATTTGTCCCGTATCTCTTTGAAAACTTCATCTCCCGGAATTGTTTTAACTTTACCTGTCCTAATGTCTTCAACTCTTTTTTCTGCTTCTGCCGCCCATAATTCATCGATCTCTTTCTTAATTTGTTAGGGCCATTTCGCAACCGTTATTGACTGTCTAATTTGCTCTATGACCGGCTTCCATAAAGCCGTCTCTGATTCTCGATAGGAGAGATTTACACCAATTGTCTGGCTCTCGGTGAATATTTGGTTAACTTGTACGATCACCGGACCTTTTGGCCCAGAACGGCGATACTCCGTAACAATTACCGGGTAGCCGCTGATACGATCCTTCCGAACTCTATAGAACTGCAGAAGCTGGACGCCTTGTAATGGCAGCGCCTTCTCCACGTTCATGCGCATCGCATTTTCTATATCTTTGAGGTCTGCAACGATTGCTGCAGCCACGTTGCCTGGACTCTCGTATGGTGGAATAGTTGAATCTACTCGAACTGCAGCGTATGTAGTTCGAGGCATTGAATTTGCCGCGATCAAATTGGTGTCATGACCTTTATACACGCCGATCCCAGATTGAGGTGGACCCCAAAAATCGGACAATCGTGTAAAGTGTAAAACGACACGAAAGACGAAGGAGGTCAGACCGAGATGAGCAAGACGAAAAGGAATCGATATTCAGGGGAGTTCAAGGCGAAGGTAGCGCTTGAAGCAAT
>JACQZF010000019.1 GCA_016213945.1 Nitrospirota bacterium
AGGGTTTCTCTGTTGCCAAACTGGCTCTTTCAATATTACGGCCTGTGTTGGTCTTTTCAGCTATCATTTCTTTTTCTCCTCCCCGCCTTCTACTCTAATTTATCATAGGGGAGGTGTCTCAACTATATTGACACAGAGGGGCAGAACATCGAGGAATTCTTTTGATTAGTTTGACGTCTTGACTTTACGCGTAATCATGCTAATATTTAGTTGAAAAATAAACCAAAAGAAAGGATGTATCAATATGAAGACAAGTAAAATATCTTCGGTGATGGCCTTAACACTGGCTTTCACACTGCTTTGGGTTTTATCTTTCGCGCAGGCGGCTGAACCGGATGACGCGGATGCATTGAAGGGGTTAAAAGAGGGAAAGGTTATTTTTGAAGCCGGGATCGGAGATGCTGATAGTTTGTTCCTGTATCTGTCTGTAATAAAAGACACGCATGCCAGTATGCTCACACAGGGAGTTAAACCTGTCATGATTGTCCAGATACACGGCGGCGCGGTCCCCCTCGTCTCAAAAAAAAGGGAAGGGATGCCGCCTGAACGCCAGAAGAAACTTGATGACATCGCAAAGATGATAACGGAACTCAGGGGCATCGGCGTGGACTTTGAGGTATGCGCCCTTGCAGCCCGTTTGCTAAAGGTGGATTATAATGACATACTCTCCGGCATCAAGCTTGTCGGCAACGGCTGGGTCTCACTTGTCGGATATCAGAATAAAGGGTATGCCATTGTCCCGTTCCACTAAGAGGAAAAATTATGCATTGATAATCATCGCAAAATATCCTGAGAAGGGAAAAGAGAAAACAAGACTCAATGGTCATTTGCATGATGAAAAAATCATTGAGCTGTATGTACATCAAAACTTTACTTCATCCCTGTGCGCAAACTCCATTGTATAGTCAAGGAAGTAACCGCTAACAGGAACGATCTTTATCATTACCATATCCATATCAGGCGGAAAGTCAGCGACCGCGGGGAATTTCGCCACATAAAGTTTCATGACCTTTTCCAATTCGCCTTGATCTGTAAGTATTGATGCCTTTCCCGACATCTGAACGCCCTGGATCTTTGTCCAGTCAGTATAGTCCTCATCGACCGCGTATGCGACGGAAGGATTTTTCATGATGTTCTGAGCCTTCCTTGTTTCTTTAGAGGTGCCGAAATAAATCGTTCCGCCGTCAGAAACATATTCAACAGTGTGCGCGAGCGGGTTACCTTCAGGAGTTACGGTGGCGAGGGTTAGTTTGTTATGGGTTTTGAGATACGCGGAAATCATTTGTTTAATTTCTTCATTTGCCATGTCAATATCTCCTTCCAATGTAAAATTTATGTGTAATTATAAGTCAGTTCACCCTCATTTACAAGAAGAAAATTGCTGATTGAGAAAAGATGGTATTTGAGATAATATTTAAGAAAACCTTAAATCGGGAGGAAGATATGGACCGCAGGGACTTTTTGAAAATAGCAGGAATTGCCGGGATCGGGCTTTCCATTCCTGGGAGCATCGAGGCATTAGCGGATCAAAATGAGACCTCTCTTGCCGTTGCCACCGGGGCCTCTCCTGAAAAGATTACAAGGGCGGCAATTGAAGCATTCGGAGGGATGAAGAAGTTCGTCTCAAGAGACGATATTGTAGTTATAAAACCGAATATGGCGTGGGACAGGCTGCCTGAACAGGCCGCAAACACTAACCCTGAAGTAGTCGCCGCGGTAGTGAAACTCTGCTTTGAGGCAGGCGCAAAAAAGGTCAAAGTTTTTGACAGGACAGTGAATGATCCGCGCAGATGTTACATTCAAAGCGGGGTTGCCGATGCCGTAAAAAACGCCGGGGCGGAGGTGATCTTTACAGATGAAAGAAAATTCAAGTCAATGAAGATACAAGGAGAGGCGATAAAGGAATGGCCGCTTTATACAGAAATATTTGAGGCTGACAAGGTCATTAACATTCCGATCGCAAAACATCACGGGCTTGCGAAGATCACAATGTCTATGAAAAACTGGATGGGCATCATGGGAGGCGAAAGAAACCAGATACACCAGAAACTGGACCAGAGCCTTGTTGATCTCTCACTTAAAATTAAACCTGCTCTCACAGTGCTTGACGCAGTGAGGATACTGACTGCAAACGGCCCGCAGGGCGGAAGACTTTCCGATGTGAAGAAGCTCGATACCGTAATCGTCGGGGTAGACCAGGTCGCGGTTGATTCATACGGGGCCACGCTTTTTGGAATGAAAGGCAGTGACCTCGGATACGTCAGGATCGCGGCGGAGTCAGGGGTGGGCACGATGGACCTCTCAAGGGTCAATATTAAGAAGATAAGCATTTGAAGCAGGTTTCAACCAGAATGACTGTACGTTAATTATGCAGAATTCGAGACGATTATCACAGGCGATCTTTTTACTGGCATTTCTTTTCCTCTTTATTCAGACAGAGTCAAAGGGCGCGGACGAACTCGGTTATCCTGTAAAGCTCTTTCTGGATTTCGACCCGCTGATCTTTGTCACCACTCTTTTGTCGTCACATGCAGCGCAGAAAACTTTCTATCTCTCTTTCGTTGTAATTATTGCGACATTAATTTCAGGAAGGGTCTTCTGCGGCTGGGTCTGTCCGCTCGGAACTTTGAATAACATTGCAGGTTATTTTAAGAGAAGAAAAGTCGGAGTTAAAATTTTAGACTGGAACAAGGTCAAATATTATCTCATGATATCTCTCCTCGCATCTTCATTATTCACACTGCAATTAACGGGCGTCATTGACCCGCTGTCCCTGCTCATCAGGTCCTTTTCGCTCAGTGTTTACCCGCTGTTCAATTACGGCATCAGCGCAATGTTCGATACTGTTTATGATCTGAATCCGCGCGGCATTGTTGATGTCTCGGAATCAATATATTCTCTGTTCAGGCAAAGCGTGCTTTCATTTCAGCAGCCGCATTTCAGACAGGCCGCGTTTGTCGGGATGCTTTTCTTTTTGATACTCGGTATGAATTTATACGAAAAAAGATTCTGGTGCAGGAACCTCTGCCCCCTCGGCGCCTTTCTCGGCATCCTGTCACGGTATGCACTTCTTAAAAGATCGGTCAGTGAAGGATGCACAGAATGCGGCGCGTGTTCTTTTGAGTGTCAGGGCAACGCCTCGCCCGATAAAAAAGAGCAATGGAAACCAACTGAATGTTTTTACTGCTGGAATTGTGATGACATTTGTCCTCATAATGCAGTCAGTTTCGGATTTCATTCTCGCTCAGTTTCCAAATCCTCGCCGGGAATTGATCTCGGAAGGCGCAGGGTGATTGCGTCTATGATGGGAGGTGTTATTACAGTTCCTTTACTAAGGGTAAATCCTCTTTCACAATCCAACATGCTTTCAACAAAACTCCTGCGGCCTCCGGGCTCTCTTGAGGAAAGTGAGTTTTTAAAAAGGTGTGTGAAATGCGGTGAGTGCATGAAGGTATGCATTACCAACGGGCTTCAACCGGCTTTTCTTGAAGCGGGACTTGAGGGCATCTGGTCGCCCATGCTTGTGCCGAAGGTTGGGTATTGTGAATACAGGTGCACGCTCTGCGGACAGGTATGCCCTACAGGCGCCATCAAAAGGTTACCTCTTCAAGAAAAGATGAAGGTCAAAATAGGGCTTGCGATGATAGATAAAAGCAGGTGCCTGCCACACGCCCATGCGACTCCATGTATAGTTTGTGAGGAAGTATGTCCCACCTCTACGAAGGCAGTCTGGTTTGAAAAAAGCATTGTGAAAAACAGAGAGGGCAGGGTCATTGAAATTCAACAGCCGGGAGTGGACCTGCAATTGTGCATCGGCTGCGGAATATGCGAGGCAAAGTGCCCGGTAAAAAGTCAGCCCGCGATCTATGTGACGAACATCGGCGAATCACGGTCAGATAAAAACCGGTTGCTGCTGACTTGAGCAATTATTTACGAAAGAGTGTCACTTGTCTATCCTTCCTCCGAACACATTCCTGACTTCTTTCAATATCTCTCCGTGAATTGCGGGGTTGGCGGCCACGATATTGCCTGTTGAGAGATAATCGCTTTCCCCACCGAAATCAGTTACCACGCCGCCTGCTTCTTTGATCAGAAAACTTCCCGCCGCAATGTCCCACGGACTCAGTCCTATTTCAAAAAACGCGTCGCATCTGCCGGCAGCGACATAAGCGAGGTCAAGCGCAGCGGAGCCGGCCCTCCTGATGTCACTTACCCTGTTGAAGATATTTTTGAAAAGCGTTAAATAGTTGTCGATCAGATCTCTTTTACGGAAGGGGAACCCGGTTGTAACAAGGCCGTTGGCGAGGGCCGTTACCCCGGAGACCTTTAACTGCCTCCCGTTAAGGAATGCGCCTTTCCCTTTTTCCGCGGTAAAAACCTCTTCCCTCAGCGGATCGAAAATAACACCCATGATTATTTCCCTGTTGAACTCAAGCGCTATTGAAATGGAGAAGACAGGGTATCCGTGAATAAAGTTTGTCGTGCCGTCAATGGGGTCAATTATCCAGCGGTACTCTTTGGTCTGCGCCTCCTTCAGGGATTCTTCGGCAAGGAAATGATGGCTTGGAAACCTCCTCCTGATCGTATCAATAATGATCCTTTCCGATTCTTTGTCGATCGTAGTTACAAAATCCGAGGCCTGCTTGATATCAATGTCATTTGGAGATATCTTGCCGAGATTATTTAAGACAACTTCCCCCGCAAGCATCGAGGCCCTGAATGCTGTGCCGAGAAATTCGCTTTTCTCAGTGTTCACGATTTTTTTCCCCATATTAGTACATGACGGTCGCTGACAATATCGATTGTGAGATGATCAAGGTCCATCGCCTCAAGCTGCTGTTGGATTTCCTCAACGCTGTAAGCCGCCAGCAGAGAGTTAAAAAAATCTTTTTGTAAAACAGGCGAGGCATCAGCAGCATAAAGCTGTAAAAAGCCCTTTGCTGATTCTACATCATGAGGGCGCAGTAAGTCCATAACAAAAATCGGCGCTCCCGGTTTTGCGCACTGCTTGACGGCTTCCCATAATATTAACGGTCCGGCAAGGTGATGGAGCAGGCTGTTGGATATGACCGCGTCGAATTTCTTCCCGGACAGTTCAGTGGCGGGCAGGGCGCATTTCCTCAGTTTGATCTGCTGCTCAAACCCCTTCTGTTTAACATCCTGAACGCCGATATCAAGCATCGCCTGCGCGCCGTCAATGCCTGTGATCTTTACTCCGGGCAATGCCCTCGCCAGTCTGATAATTACGTCTGCCGTACCGCATCCGAGGTCAAGCGCTTCACCGGAAGAGAAGTCAGGAAAACGGGTTGTGAAATGTTTAACAAAGGCCTCGTGCGGCTCTGAGAAATCAGTGTCCGCGTAAGCCTTCGCCTGCTCGGCATCATCCATTAAATCCGGTTCAGGAATTCGTTTCATAAGAAGCTTTTTTTTACCAGAAGAAATTGCTTGCAATTGGTTGACTGTTAAGTATAATAAAATTATCAACTATCTCATCAAAAAAAATCCATAGCAATAAAACTTCTTCGCACCGCTCCCGTGGGACTGGATGAGTAAGACATTCTTGATTTTCCTCGATACGATATAAATGCTGTGATGTGAAGGCAAGGTAAGGCACATCATTTTCAAAAAGGGAGGGCTTGTGATTTCAGGACGGATAATTATAATAATCGCTTTATTAATATCCATGCTTCACGCAAGCGTACAGGCACAGGACGCACTTTTGGTGTATTCCCCGTGCGCTAATTGCCCTGGCTGTTTTGCGGATTGCGCGCTTATTCCGCCGGATGCCGCGGCCCCGGTATGTCCTGTGTGTCAGGAAGGAGCGCCTCCCGTTGCTCTGCCGCGGACCGGACAAGCCCTCTGCTATAACAGTAACGGGAATATAATCGACTGCGCCGGGACAGGACAGGACGGGCATATTCAGGCCGGGGTTGCCTGGCCTGATCCAAGATTCACCGACAATCTTGACGGCTCGATGACGGATAATCTGACCGGGCTTGTCTGGCTTAAGGACGCCAACCGCATCTCAACACAGTATCCGGGTTTTGACAATGACGGCTCACAAGCATATCAACTGGGAGACGGTCTGGTAACGCTGCAGCATGCGTATGATTTTGTAAGGGGAATTAATGACGGCACATACCCGAACTGCGGGGCAAGCAGGACCGGGTGGAGGCTCCCCAATATTAACGAAATCGAAAGCCTTATGAATGTTGGAGAGATACAGCCTTTGACGTGGCTCACCGGACAGGACTTTCAGAATTTACTGACTAACTACTACTGGTCGTCGACAACCTACACCTATGGCAATCACCAGGCATGGGTGCTTGATTTCTACTCAGGCAATCCATACCGCACTATTGCCGGGAAATATTCCGACCGGCATTACCCGGTATGGCCAGTTTCCGGCACAACAGCGTCGCCTGCTCAGGTCCCAAAAACAGGGCAGGTGAAGTGTTACAGCAGTGCAGAGCTGTGGGGCGAGATCCCCTGTGCGGGTACAGGACAGGACGGCGAGATACAGGCTGGGGCTGCATGGCCGTTGCCGAGGTTTATAGATAATTCCGACGGCACTGTTACGGACAACCTCACAGGATTGATGTGGCTCAGGGACGCAAATTGTTTTGGACGTCCTATCTGGCAAGCTTCACAAAATCCTACCTGGCAAAGCTCACTTAATATTATTTCAGATTTCAATGCCAACCCCGGCAATTACACCTGTTCAGGTTATTCAGCGAACTATAATGACTGGCGTCTTGCAAACATCAACGAGCAGGAAAGCCTTTTCAATGCGGCTGAGACAAACCATTCCGTATGGCTTTCCGGCAACGGTTATCTTTTCCTTAATGTGCAGGGGTACTGGTACTGGTCATCCACAAGCCGGGTGGAAAATTTATCATCAGCAGTATGGGTATTTGACATGATCTCAGGCGTGGTCGCCCCCGGCAGCAAGAACTTTACCGGGCTATACGTATGGCCTGTGCGCACAGCGCCGCCGAGGTTCATTCTCACTGTTACAAAACAGGGCGCGGGAAGCGGAACGGTCACAAGCGATCTGCCCGGCATTAACTGCGGGGACGATTGCACTGAACCATATGACAACGGCACGGAGGTTACACTTCAGGCGGCTGCAGATGCCGGTTTTGAATTCATAAACTGGGGCGGAGACCCTGATTGCAGTGACGGAGTTGTAACAATGAATGCGCACAAGACCTGCACCGCGACATTCGACATAGAAACGCATACCATTACCGTAACAAAGGACGGCACAGGGACCGGCACGGTCCTTATAGGAGGACCAGGAGGCCCGGTTGTGTGCGGAAATGATTGTCAGGAAACCTATAACGCAGGTATTGGAATACTTCTTGATGCAATCCCCTTTGATGATTCGGAATTTACGGGCTGGTCAGGAGACCCGGACTGTGAAGACGGCCACATTCTTATGGACGCGGACAAGACCTGCAATGCAACATTCAATCTGCAATCACACAGGCTTATTATCGGTAAACCGGGTAATGGAAGCGGGACGGTAACAAGCGTTAATGTTGCAGGGATCAATTGCGGCAATGACTGTTCAGAGTTGTACTCAATTGGAGCGATAGTGACCCTTCAGGCAACACCTGACCCCTGGAATAATTTTTCATGGGGCGGAGACCCTGACTGTAATGACGGCGAAGTGACTATAGGTGATGCTGATGTAACATGCTTTGCTGTTTTTAATATTCAAACCTACACGCTGACCGTTTCTAAAGCAGGGACCGGCAGCGGAGTCGTCATAACGAATGAGCAGGGTGGAATAAACTGCGGGCTGAATTGCGCATCTTCAGAAAAGGCATGCGATGGGGGCACGGAAGTGACACTTACCGCTGGAACGGATTTACCCTGGATATTTACTGGCTGGAGCGGCGACCCGGACTGCGCTGATGGAGTCGTGACGATGAACACGGACAAGACCTGCATAGCGACATTCATTGACCTTGAAGACCTCCAGTTCCAGCAGATGCAGATGCTCAGGAATGAATCGCAGAAGACCCCGGAGTTCCGTATCGAAAGAGGCATCCCGCGTTTTATCAGTATGCGCGTTCCAATACCGGCTGCGTTGCCGGATGATCCGGGGATACAGGCGCTCGATTTTCTTGACAGGTACAAATATCTTTATCGCATTAATGCACCGAAGAGCGATTTATATCTGAAGAGGATAAAGACGGACCGGTTTAACGCAATCGGCGGAGGGACCCCCGATCCCGGACAGAGAGAACAACATCTCTTCTTCGGACAGCAGAAAGACGGCATACCTGTTTACAGCGCATCCCTTGCTGTGCATATGAAAGGTGATATGATCACGAGCACGAGCGGGAATTACCCAACGGACATTCCTGACTTCAAACTTCCGGCAGTCCAATCACCAGCCGCAGAGGTGATTGCATTGGCGGACGTCCAGGGCAATAACAAAAAAATCACGGGCGTTACAAAGCTTTTCTACTACAATCGCGGACTGACCGCTGTCGGAGGAGGGCAGCCTGATCCGGCAGATACGCCGACAAAGCTTGCATGGCGGGTGATAGTGAGTGGGCTTCGCAGCTCAGACGGGGCAGCAACGTCATGGATGTACCTTATTGATGCACAAGATGGTGCAGTGCTTAAAGGGCTTGACCTGATGCGTGAGCATGATAAGGACATCCGCATCGAGTCGGTAAACAACACTGAATCGGATACTTGCTGGGACGCTCAAGGGGAGAGCGCAGATGTTCAATGGTTTGACGAGAACGGTCCGACAAGTGGATACCCCGGTGATTATCCCGGCGGTGATACTGATGGTGACCGGGCATTCACATTTATTCCGCAAATTTACGACTTTTTTCACGATACCTTTGGCCGCCACTCATATGACAACAGAGGAAAGGAAATAGAGATTGTCGCCCATGTCGGCGTTAACTGGCGAAATGCCGGGTATTCCTCATCGTGCGATGACTTTAAGTTCGGCGACGGTTTTACGTTGCTGGATGTTATGGCCCATGAGTTTACTCACGGGATTGATGCCAGCAAAGATGACGGTGGGTTGATATATGAGAACCAGTCCGGAGCGCTTGACGAGAGTTACGGGGATGTATTTGGCGAATTTGTGGAAGCTGAGGTGAGAGGCGCTGCCGACTGGCTTCATGCCGTGGGCAAGCCCGGCGGATACAACAGGAATCTGGCGAATCCTCCTGACAAGGGCGATCCCGAGCATATGAATGACTATGTTGACACCGATGATGACTACGGCGGCGTTCATACAAACAGCGGCATTCCGAATAAAGCTGCCTTTCTGCTTGTCGCCGGCGGGGTACACCCCGGCTCAGGTATCGAGGTAAGAGGCATCGGCATAGACAAGGCTCAGCGTCTGTATTATGACGTGCATACCGCCCGTCTCACAGAGAACTCTCAGTTTATTGATGCAAGAGACCATACTGTGGAGCAGGCAGAGGAATACAGGGATAACAACAATGAATACGGATTTTCCGACAGTGATGTTTGTAGCGTAATGAACGCCTTTGCCGCAGTTGGTCTGGGACTCTCCGATATTGACTGCGATGGGATGCTCGACAACGGAGATGACGATAATGACAACGACGGAATCGTAAATCTTTTGGACAACTGCCCGTATGCAGTCAACCCGTCGCAGCTCGACAGAGATGATGATGGCTCAGGCAACGCCTGTGATTTTGATTCCGACAATGACGGGAAACTGGACGGCGAAGACAACTGTATTTATACGGCTAACGCTGATCAGGCGGACTGGAACAATAACGGTACCGGCGATGCATGTGACGATTCTGATGGCGATGGTGTATTCGACTCTGAAGATAACTGCCTCGCCATTGCAAATCCTGACCGGCAAAACTCAGACAATGATGAATGGGGAGATGCCTGTGACGGAGATGATGACAATGACGGAGTGTGGGACAACGGTGATTCGCTGGATGACGTCTATACTCCCTGTCCCACAAACGGATGGATTGTTGAGGGGGCGATAGTCATGTCGAGATGTGATGACAACTGCCGTACGGTTGCGAACCCTGATCAGACAGACACGGATGAAGACGGCTTTGGAGATGAATGTGATAACTGCGATTTTGACCCAAACAGCAACCAGGCCGACAACGATAATGACGGCATCGGCGATGTGTGCGATCCTGACGATGACAATGACGGAGTAGATGACGCTTACGATAATTGCCAATTCAAATCCAACCCTGATCAGATAAACACAGACCTTAATGATATAGGTCTCGCGTGCGACCCCGGTGAGGCCTTTATGCTCTCAGGCAACTTCGGCGATTTCTTTAACGGGACGTTCAGCTTCCCGTCTCTGACAGACTCGATCAAGTTGCCGGTCTTCCCGTGCATTGACGACGGCTGTCCCGACTGGATAGCTGAAAACTACATGACGGAAGTTTCACTGACTTTACCTTCCGACATGCAGGCGCGTATCGTGGATGACAAAGGCTTTGTCATAAGCAAAGGCAAAGCGGGAATGACAAAGACCATGAGCTTTCACCCTGCGGCGGATTCCTTCTTCCGCTTTGCAGAGAACATGCCGTCTCCGGCAGGAGCTTCAAACAGACTGCTCTCAGCGGTCAGCATTCAGCAATCAGCACAGCCCACTGCTTTTAAGGGGCAAAACTATTTCGTAGAGATATATCCTTCTGCCGATGTAATTCCGGGACAGCCGTATTCGTTTACGGTCCGGGTGAAGAGCAGATTGATTGATCCTCTTGATATTGATAATGACGGGTATCCGGTACCCGCTGACTGCAATGACAATAATGCCTCTATTCATCCCGGTGCAGCGGAAGTCTGCGATGGAGTTGATAACAACTGCGACGGGAATATTGATGAAGGCATTGTCCTTGATGACGGCAATGCCTGCACAGAAGACAGATGCGATGCCGTACTTGGTGTTTATCATATACTCATTAATGCTGACGACGGGAACGCGTGTACTACGGATGTCTGCGATCCCGTGAGCGGAGTTCAGCACATTCCGATCAACACAGTTGAGATTTGCGATGGTATAGACAACAACTGTAACGGACAGATTGACGAGGGCGTAACGCAGACATGGTACAGGGATGGAGATAATGACGGCTACTCAAACGGCTTTACAACCGAAAGCTGCGACCAGCCGGAAGGTTTCAAAAAGGATTGGCAGTTGACAGCGACCTCAGGCGACTGCGATGATGCAGAAGCATCGATCAATCCGGGGGCGGTTGAAGCATGTGAAGACGGCCTCGATAGTGATTGCGACGGGGCCGCAGACCCACTTGATAGTGATTGCATAGACGTCTTAACTCTGCCGGGTGATAATGTCATCGTTAGACCTATAGACCCGACTACCGGGACAATACCGGCTGACATAAATTTCAGTCTCGTTAACGGTGCCGGTATAACAAATGTGACCACCGGTGGAACAGGGCTGACACCTCCTCCCGGATTCAAACCGGGCAATCCGGCTGTCTACTATGAGATCTCAACTACGGCTGTATATTCAGGACAGATTCAGGTTTGCATCAACTACAGCGGGACAACTTTCCAGGATGAATCGAAGGTTAAGCTCTTCCACTACGAAAACGGCAGTTGGCTGGATGTTACATCTTCACTGGACACTGTGAACAACATCGTCTGCGGAAACGTGTCATCGCTTTCACCGTTTGCGATATTTGAACCTGTCTGTAATGACACGGACGGGGACGGAGTTTGTGATGACCTTGATAACTGTCTTAACAATTCCAATCCGGACCAGGTGGATAGCGACGGCGACGGGAAGGGCGACGTGTGCGATCCGATAACGGACCTTTACGCCCGCGCGAAGAGCGGCAAGGTCGATCTTGTATGGAGTCCGGTAACATGGGCGACCGGTTATAATATTTACCGCAGTACAACGCAAGGCGGCCCCTATCCCTTAATCAAAACGAACCATCAAACCAGTTACTGCGTTTATTCAGACACCGTGCCGAATGGAATCACGTATTACTACATTGTGCGCTGGATAAATTCAAAGGGGCGGGAATCTATCGGTTCCAACGAGGCGAAGGCCATGCCCGTAGCGACAAGGAGCAGATAACAATATACGACATATCAGTCCGTGGACATCAGCCGGATAAATCTTTTTTACTTATGATTCTCCTGCCACTGGCTCTGGATATCGTACGTCCCGTGGCGCTTGAAGACTTTTTTTACTTTACTTAAATCATCACCCACGAGGCCGTCGAGAGAATAGTCCCCCATTTTCTCTTCATTCTGAAGGTAATAAAGATAACCTATCTCCCCCGGTTCAAATCCAATCGCCCTTGCCGCAACACCATCGGCTTTAACCGGATCAGCGGAGGCGATCGCTATTCTCATGTCAACGGGGGTGCCGTCGACAGGGCCGTTGTTCTCCATGCAGACAAAACCATCAAGAACCACAAGGTCAGGCCAGGTCCTCTTTGCGAATTCAACAATATTGTGATGGATCATCTTAACGCTCTTGCGGTAAGCAGGATATTGCCTGAACAAAAAGTTAATCAGCCAGGGCGGGAGTTTTCTTCTCGCCTTTGAAACGGTGCCGGGCGGGAGTCTGTCAAGGAGTGTCTTTGGCGCGTCAACCTCGATCCCGCCTTTCATCCCGTGGATCATCGCCATGTCCTGTCGTAAAACAAGACCGGCCATATTTTTAATGCCGAACGTTGCCTGCGCGAAGTTATGCGTCTTTGGAATTGCAAGCGATATTTTGTAATCGAATTCGAGGACACGTTTTGAAATTCTCAGATGCGTGTCGCCGACAACTGAGTGAATGGGACTGTCCATCACATCTTTGTCGTTGTCGAAATCAGTCAGCTTAACATTGCTGTATTTATTTTCAAGCCTGTAATAATCATAATCCTCAAAAACTTTTGTAGTCGGAAGTTTCCTGTAGAAAGCAGTGGCGGAACTTTCGCCGACAGTGATCGGCGTATCAGGAGCAAGAGTACGGATGAATTCGATGACGGCTTCTATTGCCTCAACATTGGTGTTTGCAAAGTCCGGTTTCAGCGCCACGAGGTTCGGCTTGATCAGAATATTCCTTGCCTTCTTTACAGACACCAAATCATCCTGGATCAAAGTGAGACATTTTTTGATGTTCTCTTTTCTGTTGTCGCCTTTTATCAGCGCCACATTTTTATTGGACATGAGTTCCTCCGTGTTGAACCAATTTATGAATTGTCATTCCCGTAGTCAGTAAACGGGAATCCAGGGCCTTTTAACAAAAAACTGGATTCCGGCTTACGACCTGCCGGAATGACAACTTTAAAGGTATTTCCTGTCAATAATAAATTCTCCATATCTGTGTCCATCTGTGTAATCCGCGGCTAAAAGATCACCTTCCCCTTCACATACTCAAACGACCCGTCATTCGCCCACGTGTCTAATAACGCCGGCTCTTTCAATTGCTGACCTCTGTATCTTGCAACAGACACAAAACCTGTCTTAAGGTCCGTCAGGCCTGTCATATCGCCCCAGATCTTTTCGAATTGGGCAACAGGATAAACGTCCTCCTGTCCGCTGCCCCAGACGTATTTTACATCCTTTAACGTTACGTATGCCGGGATTTTTTTTTCAACCGCGTGTATGGAGTCAAGTATTTTGTCCTGATTCTCCGGACTGTTCTCAGCATCCAAGATCACATTCCTGTCCAGCCCGAAATATTCGAGCATGGGATCTATGGTTGTCCAGTTTGTGTTTGTATTGTAAAAACTCAGACCGTATTCGTCCTCTTCCCTTGGTAGCGCCATTCCCTCAACGAGCCTGACGTGTCCGTTGATCTTTGCCAAACCTCCGCCCGCGTCCTCTATCCTCCGGGGAGTCACTTCAAAGGTCATGCACGTTTTATTTTCAATGTGCATTCCGAGCATGTGCGGATCAACATCCGCCCCCAATGTATCGACGTTGTGACAGAAAAGATACCTGAGGTTTGTATTGTCCCTCAGCATCTGCGCGAGCACACCGTTCTTTATGAGGTTCGGGACCTCATACCAGTGTCCGGGCGGGTTGAATCTCAGCATCGGTTTGTTCTCACTGTAATCCTCCCCTTCGCCTTTTGATCTGGCCCATTCTATTAATGCGCGGTGTACATCATCCTGCACCTTCTGGACATTCTCACTCAGCTTCTGCTGAAGCTGTTCCTCCCAGTGAAAGCGCAGGTCCCGCTCCATCGGATAGACCCTGTGGGCTATGGACTTTGCCGGAGAAAGATATATCTTCCCTTCGTAGTTGAAGTAGCTGGATCTGTCGAGGTATCTGAAAACAGCATCGTGTGTTAAATAACTTGTCGTGAAGACATGAGGGACATTGCGGCCTGATAATTTTCCTGTCTTCCGGCTCTTGGCAAGATGTATTTCAATAAATGTCCTGTACGCGCCGGCCATTTTGATAAAAGGGTTAATGGATTTCACAACGGCTGCCCCCTGTGTCCACCTGCTCCCCATGCCGCCCGCAAAAGTGACGACAGCGACTTCGTTATTCTTGAGGGCGGCGAGGCCTGTTTCGGAAAATCCCCCCTTGCCCCCCTTTTCTAAAGGAGGGGACACACCCCTAACCCCTCTTGATAGAGGGGAATAATCTCGCCCTTTGTAAAAGGGGGATGTAGAGGGATTTTCAAACTCTCTAAAATGAAAAATCTCATCAGGCGAAACGTCTTCAATTTTAGTTGTCAAAGGCAGGCGGTTCTTCGCGAGCCCGATCTCGCCTCTTTTTAACAGGGCCTTCATATGCTCATGAGAGCGGACATCGAAGCCGAATTGGTTTTTGATCTCGTCTTCGGTTAATTGTAACGACCCCTCTTTAATTCTCCCCTTAGCAAGGGGAGTAACCCCCCTTTGCCCCCCCTTATCTAAGGGGGGAATTAAAGGGGGGTTATTTATCTCCGGCACCACCGCATCTTTCCCCTTCAATAACTTCGCTGCGATGCCCTCATGGTTGATCTTGAAATCATATACCACGGGATCAATGATGAAGGGGAGGGAGGAGTTGTACATTTGCTTCAGCTCATGCATGATATCGGCAATTCTATTTTTGAAAGCGGCTTTGATCTTTGGATTCACGATAAACGCCATGCCTCCGCCTGACATTCCGCCAAGCATCAGGAATCCCCAGTAATCGTCACCGAATTCATTCTTTACTTTATTGATTAAAGCCTCCGTGAAGGCATTGTTCACCCATGGGATAATGTCCTGTATCGGGCCTTCCCAATCCTCAGTGGTCAGCCTGCCGAGTGTTTTCATATCGCCGGTCTTTAACGCGTCAACGATTTCATCAAAGAGCTTAATGCCCATTAATCTGGCATCCCATTCCTTCTCATATTTCAGGAGATATTTTTCAGTGACCATCTCAAGAATTGGGCCCACGTCCTGCGATATTCCTCCATGAACAAGCACCATCGAATCAAGGATCTTTTGCTCGACCTCTTTTGAAATTTCCTCTCTGGAAAACACATTGTGCTCAGGCAAGAGGCAGCCCCTGCTCACGCTGTGTTCAGTGTCTCTGTGCCCAGACAGCTTACCCATTATCACTTTTATCCCCGGCCACAGGCCGCCTGAATCCTGCCAGCCGCCGCCTGAGCCGCCGAGCCATTCTCCAAGGATCGCCCTTGATGCCACTGTGCGCCTTTCAAGTTCGGTCAATGTCCCTGTCTTGTTTTTGATCTGACCGCTGAATCTCATGAGGCTGGTTATGATCGTCGAAATAAGTGTTGTGCTGACGGCAAGACGCGAACCCTTGGGAATGCCGTTGACCTTTGTCACTACCTCTATGCCGCCGGGTTTGCCAAGCAGTTTATGCAATAAATCTTTAAGCGGAATATTTTTGCCCTCAAAACAGGGAGGCACAATGCCGGACGCCACTACCCCGGCTTTAAGAAGGGAAAGATAATCATTCCCGAAATTAAATAGCTCCTGCAAGGTGGATATTCTTTTTGAGGACTTTAGATCAATCGAGATCAGGTGAATCACAGGGTCTTCAATAAAGCGGGTGTAGCACTCACACGGAGGAAGTATCCGCTCATCGCTCCCGTGGATCCTCAGATCCACCGACAGGTTCACAACCCTTGCGCCTTCGGGAAAATCCATTCCGAGAAAGAATATGTCAGACCATCCGCTGTGAGACGGGTCCAGCCTGACAGGCGAAGCATCCATGCCAACAGGGTACCGCCCTGTTTCAGGATCAGGAGTTATCAATTCTACGGGAGTGTAATACGGGTAATCATCTATTTCGTTTATGTTGAAAAGCAGGTAGTTTTCCGCACACTGGCTAATGGATAACTTTACCTGATCAAGTAAGTACTTGAAGGCAAGATTGTAGTATGATTCCGCCAATGCGCTGAAGACGGCGCTGTTTTGGCTGCCGGCTTTTTTTGTTCCAGCCAGATAAGTGGTTATGGCAAGTTCAAAATCTCTTTCAAAGGCAGCCTTGACGCCTTCAAAAGGGACCTTGCCGAATTGAAGAATGTCTTTATTGACCTGAAGGTAATGCCTGTATATTACAAAGAGAAACAGGGAAGCCCTTACTTTGTGGTAGAGGTTGCCGGAGGATATTCGAAAGGCTTCAACTTCATCAGCAAGCTGGATGAGCTCTGTGCTGTTTTTATTTCGCAGAAGTGAGGTGATGGAACGGTTACGGACCGGATCGTCCTGGCTGGTAATTGTTTCGATCAGCTCGTTGGGCATAATTGAGTGTTTTATTTTAACACAAAGCATTCTTGCCAACCCGTTTTTGTGAAGAACCCTGCGGCAGAGACCGCAAGGCGTCCATTATTTGAAAGTTTATTGTTGGTGTCATTCCCGCAAGCAAAGCGCGTCGGGAATCCTTCTGGAAAGATTCCGGACAAGCCGGAATGACAGAAATTTGGAACTGTGGCAGAGACCACAGGGGGTAATAATTTAATAAATGATAATTCAGATTTTTCTTGAATCCCTTACGATAAAAATAATATCGTATAATCTAACTCAGAGTGAGAAGGAAATATTGTGACTGAGCAGGAAAGGAAATAAAGATTGAAGTCCCCGGATATATCAGCACTAAGAAGATCACGATTCACTGAATTCTTTCTCATGGAGAATGCCCTTGGAAACAGTTTTAAAGAGTGGTCTTTTACAAAGGGATGCTGTTTGACGATACGAATAAATGGTGGGGTGATCAGGGAATGCGTGACAAACCTCATGAGGGGGTGGATCTTTGTTTTTATAATGACGGTCAGGGCGGGATCCATCGTCTTAATGAGGACATGAAAATTCCTGCAATGTATGACGGGGCCGTTGCCGGGGTTATAAATGACTTTCTTGGGAAGTCCGTTATCATAGAGCACAAACTCCCTGACAATGATCAAATCCGGTGGTGTACGATCTACTGGCATACAAATCCGGTATCTGAGGTCGTGCAATATGCTCAGCTTGACTGGGATGCAATAAGCGCCCGGAAAATTCTGAAATTGCTGGATCCTCTGCATCTTATTGACAGTATTTATTTAAGGCTGGCTGGGACATGAGAATACTGATTCAAAGAGTCAAGGCCGCAAAAGTAATTCTGGAAGGACAGGCCATTGCGGAAATAGGGAAGGGGCTTCTGCTTCTTGCGGGAATAGGCAAGAATGACAATAAGGATGATATTGAGCTCCTCGCCAGAAAAGTAATGAACCTCCGCATCTTTGAAGACGAGATGGGGAAGATGAATCTATTAAACCGGCAATCAAATAGTGCAATCAGTCATTCCCGCTTGTCGGGAATCTACTGGTTTATCTGACTGAAAATAAAGAAAGATTCCGGACAAGCCGGGATGACAAAGTTAGGATATTTGATTGCCGAGTTAATAAATGTTAGGCAAATCCAGGGTGAAATTTTGAGCGTGTCACAATTTACTCTTTATGCGAATACGCAAAGAGGCAATCGTCCTGGTTTTGATCAGTCAGCAAACCCGGATATAGCCAGAGAATACTGGAAGCAGCTAAATATTTTATTGAGAGAAGAAGGGTTTTAACTGTTAAGGAAGGCATATTCGCCTCGCATATGGAAGTAACATTAATCAACGACGGGCCTGTGACGATATGGCTTGATTCAAAGAGCCGGTGATAATATTCTACTTAAGAAATTGCATTGACAAGACGATAAGTACTATCAAGGCAGGTTAAAAGCAGGAGCAATGTACAGTGGCAATGAATGAATCATTAAAGTCTTACGTTCAGAAGATCAGGAAGCTCCCTACTATTCCTGTAATTGCTCAAGAAATTCTGGCACTTATCGGCGATGATTCGCTATCAGTTGATAAGCTTGAGGGCATTGTAGAAAAAGACCCTGCCATATCCGCAAAGGTTTTGAGCGTTGCCAACTCCGCTTTTTTTGGGTTCAAGTTGCATACCGACGCGCTGCAGACGGCAATAATGCGCGTGGGATTCAATAATGTTAAAAATGTTGCGCTCGGAATATCTTTAATGACCATGCTTGATGACGGAAGGAGGGGAAAGTCCTTCGATTACCAGCGGATCTTCAACCATTCTGTTTCAGTCGGGTTTACTGCGAGGCTGATCTCAAGGAATCTGAAAATGGACCTTGCGGAAGATGTTTTGGTGAATGGGACATTGCATGACCTGGGGTATCTGGTCATGAACAGGTATTTCACGGATAAATACCAGGAAGTGTTACATGCACTTGAGAATGAAAAATCACTCCTTGACGCCGAGAAAAAAGTACTGGATTTTAACCACACAGAGATAGGATCATGGCTTGCTGAAGGATGGGGGCTTCCCGACATTGTTATAGATACAAATCTGTACCATCACATGCCGTCACGCGCTGAAAAAAATTTAAAGCAAATAGCCGTGATACATATTGCCGATTATATAACTACAAGAAATATACTGAGCCCTACTGAAAAAGACCCGAATTATCCGCTTGATTTTTCAGCCCTCGATATTCTCGGGATAGCAGAAAACGATCTCAAAGACATGGAAGAATCAATTGGCGGCGTCCCTTTTGATGACGAAGTCTTCACGTAAATTCCAAAGCAATATAACCATCTATTCCCAATAACTTGCCCGGCGAGTTTTAATTGTCCTCCATTTTATTTCTAACATTCTCACACGTGTATGCTTTGCCTGAACCGGACATAATGCTGAAATTGGTTCAATTGATAAATTTTGTAAAAAATAATGAACTTGGGATAATATCAACTAAGAAGGATGCATTACAGAACAGGATACGTAAAATGAAAGTTATTCTAGTTCAGCCACCGGTCCAGGATTTTTACGACACTGATATCAGGTTGCAACCTATCGGGTTGTGTTACATTAAGGCCGCGATAAAGAAATATCTTCCCGAAACGGATGTGATTATAAAAGATTATCACAGCGGCTACAGCAGGCAGACTGTCCCGCTCCCGAAAGAATTATCGTATCTTGCTGAATATTATCCTTTTGCGGATAAATCTCCTTTTTCAACCTTTCACCGGTATTACCACTTCGGGCAATCATTCGACAGGATCGAAGCAGAGATCGCTGACATGAATCCGGATGTTGTGGGGATATCGTCATTGTTTACACCGTACTACCAGGGAAACATTGGAGGTGGCCCGCCGTGTAAAAAAAAGAATCGATGTGCCTGTGATAATGGGCGGCTCTCATGTTTCTGAACTGCCGGAGTTTGTTCTTTCGCACCCTTGTGTCGACTATATAATACGCAGCGAGGGCGAAGGGCCTATGGTCGAGTTTATACTTTTTTTGCAGAGACACAAGAAAATTGAAGACGTTCCCGGCCTCGGGTACAAACAAGGCGGCAAGCCTCATTTTAATCCTCTCACGGACAACTCAAGCAGCTTCAACAGACCAGGACCTTGCACTTCCATACATCAAAAGGAAGGCTGCCGAACAGGAAATTTAAAACCGGGCTTTTCTTTCGGCTGATTAACGAAGCAGAAAGCATTACATGCCTGAACGGAACGAATATTATTGTAAAACATTACATGCGTTAAGACCTGCTGTATGATTTTCCATGCACAACAGAAACCGGAACAACTCCTTCATATTAAATAGATTTTTCGTTTCCCTCTTTTAACAGTGTATGGATAGAATACACTTCTGGTCCTTCGCACCGATCTGCTTTTTCGCAATATTAAAGAGTTAGCCTATGGCACAAACATTGCTTTATAGACGTCCCGATAGATGAAATACTCTCTGCGGTCTCATAACCAAACATTAATACAAGGTGTTGTTGTTACGCAGGCAATTCAAGAAGTCAGCAAGGAGTTTTTGAGATTTTTATTACAAAAACAGTTTTGTGCGGTTAATCACAGACCGAGCTTGCTGAATCATAATAAGATAATAAAATAATTTAATAAAGAACATGAATCAAGAAAGAATAATAATTACAAGAGATTGCCTACAATATAAGTTTACTTCCTGTCTTAAGTGGCAGTGGAAAAAGGAGCCTGGTTTAACAATGGAATATGTTGCACGGATTAAGGATGAAAGTATGATAACACAAGGAAAGATTATCGTATTTGTTATCTTTTTACTTTCTTGTTTCTCAGGAGCAAGTTTCGCCGATATGATCTCTCCGGGGAAGCTGACAAAATCTCACAAGAACCTGGACACTATAAAAAAATGTATCTCTTGCCATGTCCTTGGACAGGGGATATCTGATTCATCCTGTTTGTCATGCCATGACAAGCTCGTTGAGCGAATTAAGAAAAATAAAGGTCTTCATGCACGGTTAAACGGGAAGAGATGCACTGAATGCCACACCGAGCATAAAGGCACAGACTTCAATATAATGCCTCTTGATAAGGATAATTTCGACCACGAAAAGACGGGCTATGTATTAAAAGACAAGCACAAGACTACGTGTAATTCATGTCATAAAAAGGAAAAGACGTATCTCGGTTTGTCCCAGGAATGTCTCAATTGTCACACTGATGTTCACCAGAAAACCCTGCCTGATAACTGCCTTAAATGCCATAACTTCACCGGCTGGAAGAACATGTCGTTTGAGCACGACAAGAATTCAAAGTTTCAGCTTACCGGAAAACATACGGAAGTAAAATGCGAAAGCTGCCATCCGGTAGTTCAGGTGAAGGGCAATAAAGAAAAGGACGGCAAAGTATACAAGGTCCTTCAATTTAAACCTATAAAATCCGGAAGCTGTACCGACTGTCACAATGACATTCACAAGGGCATAAAAGATAAAAAATGTGAAAGCTGCCACAGCACAAAGGACTGGAAAGAGCAGACATTCGACCATAACAACAAGCTGAGCGATTTCAAACTTGAAGGCAGTCACTCAAAGGTTTCATGCGAGCTTTGCCACCCTGAAGAAAAGACCGTTGTAAAGACGAACGGTAAAACGGTTGAAAAGCAGGTCAAAAAATTCAAACCGATCACGCACGCGCTTTGCAACGACTGCCACTTCGATGTCCATAAAGGGCAGTTCAAAGACAAGAAGTGCGACTCCTGCCACACGGCACGCGAGAAATGGAAAAATATTACATTCAAACATGACGCTAATGAATATAAAGGCTTCAAGCTTGACGGCAAACACAAAGAAGCTTCATGCGAAAAATGTCATCAGAGAATCGAGACAAAGTTCAAGGAGTTCAAAAAGAGTAAAACCGCGACAGCCGGGAAGTTCAAGCCAGTCAAGTCGGAGAATTGCAGCGACTGCCACAGTGACGTGCACAAAGAGCTCAAGGACAAAAAATGCGAAAGCTGTCACAGCACAAATGGCTGGAAAGAGCAGACATTTGATCATAACAATCCAAAGTTGAGCGACTTTAAACTCGAGGGCAGCCACTCAAAGGTTTCATGCGAGCTTTGCCACCCTGAGGAAAAGACCATCATAAAGACAAACGGGGTCCAGGTTGAAAAGGTCATAAAGAAGATCAAGCCGGTCGCACACGCACTTTGCAGCGACTGCCACTTTGACATTCATCAGGGACAATTCAAAGACAAAAAGTGCGACTCCTGCCACACTGTTCAGGAGAAATGGAAGAATGTCACATTCAAGCATGACGCTAATGAATATAAAGGATTCAAGCTTGACGGCAAACACAAGGAAGTTGCCTGTGAGAAATGTCATCCAAGAAGCGAGACGCCTTTTAAAGAGTTCAACAAAAACAAAACGGCTGCGGTTGGGAAATTAAAACCCATAAAATATGAAAAGTGTAACGACTGTCATTTTGACGTCCATAAGGAGCAGTTCAAAGATAAGAGATGCGACTCCTGCCATACAGTTCAGGAGAAATGGAAGAACATCACATTCAGGCACGATGCCAGAGCATATAAAGGCTTCAAGCTTGAGGGTAAACACAAAGAAGTTGCCTGTGAGAAATGTCATCAGAAGAGCGAAATCCAGTTTGCGGAATTCGGCAGCCAGAAGCAGGCGACTATCGGCAAATTCAAGCCTATTGAATATGACAAATGCATAACATGCCACAAAGATCAGCACAACGGAAAATTCGAGAAGGCCTGTGAAAAGTGCCACATACCAGACAGTTGGGAACCAAGAAAATATCTTCACGATCCTTTAACGTCCGAGCTTAAAGGTGTGCATAATACATTAAGTTGCAGCGAATGTCATAAAAAGTCAAAGAACTTCAAGGGACTGGATTCAAATTGTACAAGTTGTCACAAGGACGTGCATTTCAATCAGTTCGGGCGTTTCTGCGGAGACTGCCACAGACAGCAGTCCTGGATCCCGCCGGACTTTAAACACATAGGCGTCGGGTTCAGGCTTGTAGGCGGCCACAGAAAAGCGGATTGCACGGACTGTCATAAAAACGGAAACTATAGAAATACGCCTACTGATTGTTATGTCTGCCACCAGAAAGATTATCAGTCGGCGCCTAATCATGTAGCCGGAGGATATCCTCATGATTGCACGGAATGCCACGATATAACAGGCACATGGGAACAGGCATCGTTTAGCCACGAAGCCTTTAGTTTCAAAGGCGCTCATTCCTCGTTAGTTGGTGATTGTTCAACATGCCATGTCTCTTCCGGGGTATTGCCCTTCGGCACAACCGAGAGCGACTGTTATAACTGCCATTCCATTTCCGGCGTGGCTTCCGCTACATCTTATGAGAAAGTTGCGGCGCCTTCACACACCGCAAACAGCTTCACCAAGGTTTGCACTAACTGTCATACAGAATCCACCTGGTCACAGGCCAAGTATTTGCACAGGTCATTTCAGTTAAGCGGTATTCACAATACTTTAATTTGTGACAAATGCCATACCAATGGTTATCCCGGATCAATAGCAGGGACCTCAAGCGACCACTGTTATACATGTCATGCAGCACAGTACCAGTCAGCGCCTAACCATATGTCAGGGAACTATCCTCATGACTGCACAGCATGTCACTCAACGGCAAGCACCTGGTCCAATGTAAAGGCATATTCTCATCCTTCGTTTACATTCAGCGGTGCGCATTCAGCTATAAAGACAACATGTTCAGAATGCCATGTCGCCGGAAAGACCATGCCCGCCGGGACAACAGACAGTGCCTGCTACAACTGTCATTCGACTACTGGAGTTGCAACAACGAAATTCGAGAGCGTCGCATCTCCTTCACATGTTACAAACAACTTCAGCAAGACCTGCGCTGACTGTCATACAAACACTACGTGGGCAAAGGCCAAGTACACGCACAAGAGTTTCCAGTTCCTCGGTATACACAGCACACTTGCCTGCACAACATGCCACACAAATGGATATCCCGGCTCAATGGCTGGCATGATGGCTGACAACTGTTACGCTTGTCATGCAAGCGATTTCCAGTCAGCTCCAAACCATGTATCAACAGGCTATCCTCATGACTGCACAGCGTGTCATAGCACAGCAAGCACATGGGCAAACGTAAAGGCTTATACACATCCTTCGTTTACATTCAGTGGTGCGCATTCCGCGATAAAGACAACCTGTTCAGAGTGTCATGTCACGGGCAAGACCATACCTGCCGGGACAACGGACAGCAACTGCTACAACTGTCATGCGACTGCTGGAGTTGCAACAACGAAATACGAAAGCGTAGCATCGCCTTCGCATGTTACAAATAACTTCAGCAAAACCTGTACTGACTGTCACACAAACACAACGTGGTCGCCCGCAAAATACACGCACAAGGCATTCGTGCTTTCAGGCATACATGCAACTCTTACATGTACAACATGTCATACGAGCGGATACCCGGGATCAATAGCAGGCATAACGGCTGACAATTGTTATGCTTGCCACGCAAGTGATTTCCAGTCAGCTCCAAGCCATGTATCAACAGGCTATCCTCATGACTGCACAGCGTGTCACTCAACGGCAAGCACATGGGCTAACGTAAAGGCTTATACACATCCTTCGTTTACATTCAGTGGTGCGCATTCCGCTATAAAGACTACCTGTTCGGAATGCCATATCACGGGCAAGACCATACCTGCCGGGACAACGGACAGCAACTGTTACAACTGTCATGCGACTGCTGGAGTTGCAACAACGAAATACGAAAGCGTCTCATCGCCTTCGCATGTTATAAATAACTTCAGCAAGACCTGTACTGACTGTCACACAAA
>JACQZF010000099.1 GCA_016213945.1 Nitrospirota bacterium
ACCATGCGTCGATACTTCGTTGGAAAGACAAAATGATACAGCAATACACTGACATTATGGCTCTTATGTATATAGATGCTCACGTCATCTATTATACTCGCCGCAAGCGGCGGGGAATTAGACCCTAAGAGAGATTAATTATTGATGAGCCGGACATATATTTGCATTCGGACTTGCAACGTCAATTAGTAGGCCTGCTTAAGGGTATTGATGCAGACGTTCTTATTGCAACTCACTCAACAGAGATCATATCAGAGGCAGACCCCGGCGATCTCCTTATAGTTAATAAAAAGTCATTATCTGCGAAGAGGATAAAGGATCCCAGCCAATTGCAGAGTGTTTTCGGTGTCTTAGGCTCGAATCTAAATCCAACTCTCACACAATTAGCAAAATCTCGAAGAGCTGTTTTTGTTGAGGGTAAAGATTTTCAGATTCTTTCAGCCTTTTCAAGAAAGTTGGGGAAGCAGGAGCTCGCTAACAGGTCAGATTTCGCCGTAATCCCTGTTGAAGGCTTTAATCCGCAAAAAGTGAATGATTTTTCTAAAGGGATTGAATTGACACTCGGCGGGAAATTACTGAAGGCCGTGATCTTCGATCGAGACTATCGTTCTAAAGATGAAACTGACAAAGAGATTACGCAGTTAAAAAAAATAGTCGATTTTGCTCATATTCATACACGAAAAGAAATTGAAAACTATCTGCTTGAACCTGCTGCAATTGAACGGGCTCTACTGCAACGAATTACTGAGCACAACAAGCGAACTGATGAGGCCGTGAAATACGAAGAGAGAATTGAGGACATTCTTGAAAGGTTAACAGGAACCCTAAAAAGCAAAATAAGCGGGCAATTCCTGTCGAAGCGTGCAGAATATGATAAAGCAAAATCACCTGGCTTAGACCTATCAACCATAAATCAAAAACTGCTTGAGGAGTTTGATGAATTATGGACGGTTTTACCTAAGAGACTGGAAATAGTGCCGGGGAAAGAAATCTTGTCGCAGCTAAATCAATACTTGCAAGCCAATTATAAAGTAACGCTTACAGCATTAATTATTATTTCTGCTATGAAAAAGGACGAAGCGCCAGAAGAAATAAAAACACTAATCGAGAATCTTGATGAATTCAGGAAGATGTCTATTTAGCATCGGTCCGGGGTTAGACTTTTATTATACATTTAAGAAAACCCGATGACGGTTTCCGGTCTGTTCTTCCACGCTTTCACACTTTTTTTATTCTCTCAGAAACCCGATCTTCTTTTTATTCGGTTCCCGCTGGGCCATCAACTTATTAAGTGCTTCAAAGACGGCGTATATTTTCCCATCCTGTTCATCCATTAAGTCCCTGCCGAATTCCGGGCGTGTATTATTCTTTTTATCCCAGCGTAGTCCTTTACGATCTCGATGCCTTTAAACCCTGCCTGTTCAAACTCCTGAGCTACTGCCTGTGCCTGATGTTCCCCGAGTTCAAGCATGAGTATGCCGTTGTCTTTCAGAAACTGTCGCCCAGTCGATATTATCTTTCGGTAAAAATTAAGCCCGTCTTCGCCGCCGTCAAGTGCGCTCAGCGGCTCCCAATCTTTGATCTCAGGCTGGAGATCTTTTATGTCAGAGGTTTTGATGTAAGGCGGGTTGGAGATGATGTGGTCGAAAGTAACGGGTGACGGGTGACGGGTGACGGGTTCGGCAACCGGGTCGAATAACGGGCCTTGAAGGAAGGTCACATTCCCGATACTATTATTACCGGCATTCTTTCTTGCGAATGACAAAGCAGTCTCCGAAATATCAACGCCGTAAACCTGCGCGTCCGGGAATTCCTTTGCCAGCGCAAGCGCAAGACATCCGCTGCCTGTGCAGAGATCGAGGATCGTAATGCGTAATGCGTGCTGCGTGCTGCGTGACTTTTCTTCACTTCTGACTTCTGACTTCTGACTTCTGACTTTCTTTATCGCAATTTCCGCCATCAGTTCTGTCTCAGGGCGGGGAATAAGCACGCCCTGCCCTACGAATAATTTGAGGCCCATGAAATCTACGTGGCCGAGGATATACTGCAATGGTTCACGGTTGGCCCTTCTGATAATGATCTGGTCGAGCCGGTTTAATTGCTCAGGGGTGAGCTCCGGGTTGTTACTGTAAATACTGACGAGGCTCATATCGAGTGCGCTCCTCAATATAATTTCAGCTTCTTTAGCGGGTGATTCAATTCCTGATGATGCGAGGGCTGTGGAGATGTCTTTTAGTTTCTCTAACGCTTTCATATATCAATAACAAAGGCGAGTCATCGACTCGCCTCTACAATAATACAATACCAATCCCTGACCCCTAAACCCCGATCCCTGTCTTTTAAACTTCCTTCAGCTTTTCTGCCTGGTCATGGGAGGTCAGCGTGTCAATTATCTCATCGAGGTCGCCGTTGAGGATCGCGGGCAGGTTGTAGATGGTGAGTCCCACCCTGTGGTCTGTCATCCGGTTTTGCGGGAAGTTGTAGGTCCTGATCCTTTCGCTCCTGTCGCCTGAGCCGACCTGTGATTTTCTTTCCTTTGCTATTTCTTTCTCCTGCCTCTCAATCTCAAGCTCATATAATCTTGAGCGCATGACCTTCATTGCCTTCTCCCTGTTTTTGATCTGAGAACGGCTGTCCTGGCAGGAGACTATCATGCCTGTCGGGATATGCACGATCCTTACTGCGGAATAAGTTGTATTTACTCCCTGGCCGCCGGGGCCTGACGCGCAGAAGGTGTCGACACGCAAGTCCTTTTCTTCAATTTTAATATCAACCTCTTCAGCCTCAGGTAACACGGCAACGGTCGCGGCGGAGGTATGTATCCTTCCAGACGTCTCAGTAAGAGGTACCCTTTGGACACGGTGCGTGCCGCTTTCGTATTTCAGGCGGCTGTACGCGCCTTTGCCCTGTATCGACGCGATCACTTCCTTCAGGCCGCCAACGCCTGTGGAATTCATGTCCATCACTTCCACTTTCCAGCCCTTGCCTTCCGCATATTTTGTATACATTCTGAAAAGGTCAGCGGCAAAAAGCCCGGCTTCCTCGCCGCCTGTGCCCGCCCTGATCTCGAGTATGATATTTTTGGCATCGCGCGGGTCTTTCGGCACGAGCATCAGTTTTAATTCATCCTCGATCTTCGGCCTCTTTTCCTTGAGCTCGGAAAGCTCCGCGGTCGCAAGTTCCTTTAAACCATCGTCCCCGCCTGCGCTGAGGATCTCCTCGGCCTCCTGTATCTCAGAAAGCGTCTTTTTATATTCCCTGATCTTTTTAACAATGTCCGAAAGGTCTGACTGCTCCTTTGAGTATTTCTGAGCCCTTGTGTAGTCTGAAAATATCTCCGGGTCTGACAGGGTCTTTGTCAGCTCATCATATTTGTTTTCGATCTCCTGAAGTTTATCTAATAAGCGCATTGCCCTCTCTCTCCTTCAGCCCGGCATCCTGGGATTCCACTTCCAGTACTTCCTTAAGCGCTTTGATGGCAACTTCAAGCTGGTCGCGGGACGGCGCGCCTGTTGTCAGTTTCTGCAGCCAGAGTCCCGGCGTTGCCATCATCCTGACAAAAACGCTGTTCATTTTTTTAGAAGAATACTTTATGAATTCATACGAGATCCCCGCTATCAGGGGCATCAGCATTATTCTTGATAAGAATTTCCATACAAAATGCCAGTCCTTGGGGATCATGGAGAAGATCAATATGCTCATCATCATGACGATAAGCAGGAAACTCGTTCCGCACCTCGGATGCAGGGTGCTGTATTTGTCCACGTTCTCGGGCGTAAGCTCTTCGTTTGCCTCATACGCATGCACCGCCTTATGCTCCGCGCCGTGATATTGAAATACCCGCCTGATGTCCTTGCTCATAGTGATCGACAGGATATACGCGAGAAAGATTATCACCCTTATGAGTCCGTCTACAAGATTGAACATCAGGGAGCTGGTATTGACAGAATGAAATATCATCCCCAGCAGCTTTGTAGCGTATAGCGGCAGGAGAAGGAACAATCCGGTCCCGAGTATGAACGCGACAAACACGGTGAAGAACATGGACGTTGACGAAGGTTTTTCCTCCTCATGCCCCGATGCCTCGGCGGAATAAAGAAGCGCCTTTATGCCGATGGAAAGGGACTGTACCAGCGCCACTACTCCCCGCAGCAAAGGCAGTTTCAGGGGCTTGGGCAGAGAACGGACGTTTTCCTTCTTGATCACAATCTCCTTTTCAGGGTTCCGCACGGCAACCGACCAAACGTTGCCCGACCTCATCATCACGCCTTCAATTACAGCCTGTCCTCCAACGTCTTTCATATTTACCTCTTTTTTTAATCCACAGATGACACAGATTTCACAGATTATTTTTTAAACACAGAGGCACTGAGTCACAGAGAAAAGGTTGCAGCTTTTTCCTCTCCCTGATAATTAAATTCTTTTATCTGTGTAATCTGTGGATTTTATTTTTTCCACAATAAAAAAAAGGAAACTCGCAGTACATTAATACAAATATAAAGCGGGTTTCCCTTTTTAATTACGCTACTTCTTTGCGTATTTCTTTTTAAACTTCTCTACCCTTCCTTCAGCGTCAACCAATTTCTGCTTGCCGGTAAAGAAGGGATGACAGCTTGAACAGATATCAACGTGTATAGAAGCCTGTGTGGACCTTGTTGTGAAAGTCGAACCGCAGGCGCATACAGCCTTTATCTCTTTTGTCTCTGGATGAATCCCTTGTTTCATGATAACCTCCGACATTAAATATAGCAGAGAGGGGAAATATTTTTCAATATTCCAAATAATTTTCTGCAAACGCGTATCCCTTGAAGTGCTATAATTGTTATAATGACAAAAGCCCTTAGGAGGTAATTGCGTGAAAAAAAGAATATATTTCTCCATCCTCATTTCTCTACTACTCATGGCCGGATGCAGTACAGCTTACAAGGCAAAACCGCTGTCATTTAAAGCTCCCTCTTCCTTTTTGAATGCACAGGAAGTCGCTGGAGCAGAAGTGGCCGCAAGGGCTTATGTGGATCCTGTTGAGGCAAAAGATGCCTTTGGTTTTGACATACGTGAAGCCGGGATACTGCCTGTTCAGGTAGTGTTTGACAATAAAGGCCCACACCCTCTGGAGATCGATGCCTTCCAGACCTTCCTTGAAGACAATGAAGGCAATCTCTGGCCGGTCCTTGATAAAAATATCGCTTATGAACGGGTAACAAAATTTGCCCAGACAAAGGTGATTTTCAAGGAAGGGGCTTACGGCGGTTTGCTCGGGGCTGCCGCCGGCGCATTAGTCGGAGCTGCTGTGGGTATTGTGTCCGGTCAAAATGTCGGTGAAGCAGTTGGTAAAGGCGCTGCTGCCGGCGCTGCCGCCGGAGGAATATTGGGAGGGATCAAAGGCGCCACGTCTAACGAAGCAAGCAGGACAGTTATGGAGGATTTCAATAATAAATCCATGCAGTCAAAACCTATTGCTTCAACCAGCCTTGCATACGGTTTTATATTTTATCCCGGAGAGGCGAAATCCGCTAAACAGCTCCGCCTGAAGATTGTGGAGAAAGATACGGGCATGTCCCACGTTATCCTTATGGGTTTTTGATATGGGATTCAACATTAAAGGAGAGAAAAATGCATAACTCATCTAAACCATTTCTTGCCTTATTTTTTGTCCTTTTCATATGTAATGCCTGCGCTGCACGTCCCGCACATGAGCGCGAAAGTGCTCCGGCAGATTCAAAGAAAGACACCATAACAGTCATGTCCTCAGGCTCTGAGGAAGAATGCGTGGAATTGAAAAAGGGACAGATTTTGACTTACAAGTTTACATCTTCAAGGCCGGTTGATTTCAATATCCACTATCACGGAACAGATCAGATCCACTATCCTGCTTCTCAGAGTGAACTTACGGACCATGAGGGAACTATCGACCCGGAGCAACACAGTTTTTATATAGAGGAACAGACATTCTACTGTCTTATGTGGGAAAATCCCGGTATGAATTCCGCCCGTATTTCCTATGAATACGCGATAAAAGAGAAATAATTATTTCTTAAATTCCTTTTTGATTAGCTTTGACAGCCGGTCGGCCCTTCTCACCGGCTCCGGCAGCCCTCTGTGTCAATATAGTTGAGACACCTCCCCTATGATAAATTAGAGTAGAAGGCGGGGAGGAGAAAAAGAAATGATAGCTGAAAAGACCAACACAGGCCGTAATATTGAAAGAGCCAGTTTGGCAACAGAGAAACC
>JACQZF010000097.1 GCA_016213945.1 Nitrospirota bacterium
AGTAAGAGGCTTTATGAGGAGCGCGTCCTGGCACTCAATAAAGCCTCTTCCTGATATATAATTCTTTGACCTGTTTTTTAAAGGGATGGAAAATCTCGCGGACAAGACATCGATAACCATAAACCCGATATTATGCCTTGTATCAGCATAATCATCTCCAGGGTTGCCCAGTCCTGCTACGAGCCACATTTGGACCTTATTTTCCTTTCTGTTCTTTCTGCTCTCCTTCTTCCTCTGCCTTGCCTTTGGCCTTTATCACCTCAGGTTCGGCAACCGCCGCAGCCTCTACAGGCGCCGCAACTGCCTCTTCCTTAGGAGCGGTGACTGAAAGTATGACCTCGGAGGGGTCTGTAACAATCTTTAACCCTTCCTGCGGAGGAATGTCGCTCACGTGAAGGGAATGCCCGATCTCAACAGGGCTGGCGTCAATCTCGATCTTGTCGGGTATCTGTGTGGGGAAGCATTCCACCTCGATCTCTCTTACACGGTGCTGCATAATTCCGCCCATTTTAATACCGGCCGGTTCTTTAATTATGACGACGGGAATAGTGACCTTGATCTTCTTCTGCAGCGATACTTCAATGAAGTCCACGTGCAGCAGTTCCTCGGAGACCGGTTCCCTCTGATAATCTTTCACGAGCACAGGATGCTCGGATGTCTTGGAATCACCTTCATTGAGGATGAGGGTTATCAGGGCATGTTCTCCGCCGCCGGAATATATGAGCTTCTGTATTTCCTTCCTGTTCAATTTAATCGGGACGGCTTCTCCCACTCCATACATCACGGCAGGCAGTAAATCCTGCCTCCTTAAACTCCTTGCGGTCCCCTTTCCGGTCTCTGCCCTTCTATCTGCCTTGATTAAAATCTTTTCCATTTTTTTATTACCTCCATAAAGCTATTTTGTTCTGATTTAATAAACCCTCTCTCCTGAGGCGAGTCCGCCGGAGCGGAGAAACAAGTTCAGGGTGACAATTATCTGTTTTATAAAAAAAGCGAACTGATTGACGTTTCCTCGTGAATCCTTTTAATTGCCTCACCAAGCAGCGGCGCTACCGAAAGCGTGGTGAGTTTTTTACATTTCTCTTTTTTGCTATCTGCCGGAATGGTATTCGTTATAATTACCTCTTCAAGGGCTGATTCATTTATTCTCTCCAGCGCGGGACCTGAAAGCACGGCATGTGAGCAAGCGGCAACAACACGTTTTGCGCCGTTTGCTTTAATTGCAGCAGCCGCCTGTGTAATGGTCCCGGCAGTGTCTATCATGTCATCAAAGAGAATGGCGCTTTTGTCCCTGACATCGCCGATAACGTGCATCACCTGAGACACGTTTGCCTTTTCGCGGCGTTTATCTATTATGGCGAGTGTGGCATCCAGCCTCTTTGCAAACGCCCTGGCCCTCTCAACGCCGCCGGCGTCAGGAGAAACAACAACGATATTATTTATATATTCTTTTTTCACGTAATCAGCAAGGACCGGCGCCGAATAAAGATGGTCCACGGGGATATCAAAGAAACCCTGAATTTGTCCTGCGTGCAAATCAATGGTAAGCACCCTGTTAACTCCTGTTGCGCTTAATAAATCCGCCACCACCCTCGCTGAAATGGGGACCCTCGGCTGCGCCTTTCTGTCCTGTCTGGAATATCCGTAATACGGAATGACCGCGGTAATCCTCGCTGCAGAAGCGCGTCTTAAGGCGTCTATCATCAGAAGCAGTTCCATAATACTGCTGTTAACAGGCATACACGTCGATTGAACGACAAATACGTCAGAACCTCTTACGTTTTCATTTATCTGCACCATTATCTCGCCGTCGCTGAATGTTGAGACTGTAGCCTCGCCGACCGGAATTGTTAAGACATCGGCAATCTCTTTTGCTAATGCCCTATTGGAATTGCCTGTAAATAATTTAATACCTGAAGGCATCTTCTCCTCCGTTAAAAGTTAAATTTTTTCTGTAGCTTTTTACTTAAAACACTTACTTCTCAATTTTACTTTTCAAAATTTCTTGGCTGGGGCGGGAGGATTCGAACCTCCGGATGGGAGATCCAAAATCTCCTGACTTGCCGCTTGTCGACGCCCCATCTCCCATAAAGAGTTCAAGAGTTAAAAGTTAAGAGTTGAAAGTTAAAAACCTCAATTCTTTCACTCTTCATTTTTAACTTTCAACTCTTAACTTAGTCAGTTATCGTCTGTACTACCGCTGTCCAGCAATCCTGAAAAGCGCCGGAGGCCTTCTCTGCCTCCTGTGCCGAGCTAAATACCCCGAAGACCGTCGAACCGCTGCCGCTCATCATAGAAAACACTGACTCCTGTTCGATTAGCCTTTCCTTTATTTCGCTAATTACATGATAGCCCTTGATGACTACTGACTCAAGATCATTTGAGACAGTACCCGCTACTTTCCCGAGTTCGACTCTCTCTATTTGCCGGATCAAAAACTCAATATTATCATCTTTATATGCTTTTTTTGTCAACTCTGAAGGGATTTGGAGCTTGAGACTTGAGATTTGGGATTTAAACTCTCTGTATGCCCATGCGGTAGAAATATGGACAGGTGGTTTTACAAGCAGGATATCCGCGGATTTTTCAGCCTTACAGGGGGTCAGCTTCTCACCCCTGCCATGCGCGACACAAAGAGGACCATGAAGAAAAAAAGGCACGTCAGAGCCAAGCTTTTCCGCCGTGTTACATATCTCTTCTTTAGAAAGGCCCAGCGACCATAGTTTGTTCAGTCCCGAGAGAGCGGCGGCGGCATCGCTGCTTCCTCCCCCAAGTCCTGCGCCGGCCGGTATATTCTTGTCTAATTGTATCAGTGCCCCTTCAGTAACGCCATATGTATTTTTCAAAAGCATCGCTGCCTTGTAAACAAGATTTTCCTCAAGGGGTATTTGAGTGTCTGTTTTTACCCTTACCTCTTTTGAAGGGGCGAAGGTCAGCACATCATAAAGGGTCACTTTCTGCATCAGGCTCTGAATTTCGTGAAAGCCGTCATCACGCAAGCCGAGTACATTTAAAAACCAGTTTATCTTTGCAGGGGCCTTTATGATAATGTATGAAGGATGCGGGAGGATGGACGAGCGCTTGGCCATTTCATTTCAATTCCTGGATCTTCTTTTCGACTCTTTCCTTGAGCCCTTCTTCTTTTTGCTGGAACTCAAGAGACCTTTTCCATGCGTCAAGCGCCTCATTTTTGTCGCCTAACTTCAAATTGACATCGCCGAGATGCTCAAGGATCACGGGGTCGTTCTTTTCGGTATCCAATGCTTTTTTTATTTCAATCAGCGCTTCATTATACATGCCCTTTTTAAAGTATACCCAACCCAGGCTGTCGCGCACGTAACCGCTTTCAGGGGACAGCTCAGTGGCCTTTTTTATTATGGCCAGCGCCTCGTCAAGATTTATCCCCCTTTCAGCATAAGAATACCCGAGGTAATTAAGGGCCTCAACATGCTCGGGATTGATCTCTATGGTTTTCTTTAAATAGAAAAACATCTCCGAGATCCTCTGCGTCTTTTCGTAAACTACCGCAAGATTAAAATATGCCTCATCATTTTTAGGATCGATATCCACGGCCTTTTTGAATTTTTCCTCGGCAAGCTGATAATCCTTTTTTTGCAAAAATAAGCGCCCGAAATAAATAAAGACATCGGGGTTGTCGGGCAATGACTTTTCAAGCTTCTCAAATTGCTCTACAGCCTCCGCAAATTTCTGTTCAATGCCCAAAACTTTGGCAAGCATAAATACCGCGTTCAAATTATCAGGCTGACTTGAGATAATGACACGCAGCTCTTTTTCAGCATCTTCAAATTTTTTGTCTTCAAAATACACCTTGGCCAGCATTCCGTGTATTTCCAGATTGTCAGGTTCTGTCTTGACTATTTCTTTAAGCTGCTCTACGGCATCACTAACCCGGTCTTTCTTGATATACAGTATTGAGAGTCTTTTCTTCACTTCTGTATTGCGTGGATTCAATCTTACGGAATCCTCGTAATTCGCAATGGCTTTATCCGTATCTTCGAGCGAATCGTACGCGACTCCCAGCATACTGTATGCGTCCCACAGTGCCGGATTAAGTTCAATGGTCTTTTGCAACTCCGCAATTGCCAGGTCATACTGTTTTGTGCCTATATAGAGCTTCCCAAGGTAATACCTTGCCATTACGTTCTCGGCGTCCAGTGCAATTACATCTTTCAATATGATGATTGCCTTATCAAGCTGGTTGTCAACTGTATAGAGGTATGCGAGATGTATGTAATTCTGCGTTTTCTGGGGGTCGAGCTTTATCAATCTCTCGTAAATGCCGGCTGCCTTCTGTAACTCCTTTTGACTTGTATAAAGCTGGGCAAGAAGAGCCAGCGCCGGTTCATAATCCGGAGAGTTACGGATGACATCTTCCATCATCCTGATTGCCTCTTCGGATTTGTTAAGCCTCACATATACCTGGCCCATCTCCGTTTTTAAGAAAGGGGAATCCGGGTCTTCTTTGATGGCAAGCTCCAGGTGCTTTTGCGCCTCCTCCCAGTCCTGCGCCATTTCAGACTCAACAGCCAGGAGATAGCTATAATTAGACTCTTTTGAATATTCAGGCCTTACAGCCTCCCTTGAAAGTGCGCATGCCCCTAAAAGAACCGGCATAACCAACAAGATATAAATTCTTAATTTGTTCATAGTAAATTCTTTCTCTCTAAGATATGGATATTACAAGATGAAAAATGCAAAACTTAAAACCTGCCTGAGATCATGCTTGCAATTTATACTCCGCCATTAAAATAGTCTACGGCTATTATGTCATAAAGGGAAGCTATTGACAATCTTAAGCGTTAGACGGTTCAGATAGTTGCCAAACGAAAAGCATAAATGCTAAATTTATTCCTGGCAAGCTGAGATTGACAATGAAAGACCTCTTTAATAAATTCAAAAATACAGGCATCCTCGTCGTCGGTGACCTCATGGTCGATCAATATATCTGGGGGAAAGTAAAAAGAATATCCCCTGAGGCGCCTGTTCCGGTCGTGGAAGTGACCAATGAAAACCTGCTTCTTGGCGGGGCTGCCAACGTTGCCAATAATATCCTGTCGCTTGGCGGCAGGGTTTATGTCGCCGGGGCGGTCGGCAGCGACGATATCGGTAAAATTCTGATCAACAAATTCAAGGAAAGCCGCATTAACACTGACGGGATAGTTATAGATAAGGACAGACCTACTACTGTGAAAACGAGGGTCATCGCCCACAGTCAGCAGGTAGTGCGTTTCGACAAAGAAGTAAAATCCGATATCAGCCACTCAACTTTTTCTCTGGTCCTTGAATATATAAAAGACTGCCTGCCTGAGATAAAAGGGATAATTATCTCGGATTACTGCAAGGGGCTTATTACAAAAGCTCTTATCGGGAAAATCCTCAATCTCGCAGGTTCAAAGGTATTTGTTACCGTCGATCCTAAAATAGGTCACTTCGATTACTACACTGGTGTAAGTCTCATCACCCCGAACATCAACGAGGCATCTTTTGGTTCGGGCATTGATATAGTTGACGGGAAAACTTTAATAAGCGCCGGGAATACTCTTCTTAAAAAACTGCGGTGCAAAGCCGTGATAATAACAAGGGGTGATGAAGGCATGACCCTTTTTGAGAAAAACGGCAAGGTCACCAATATTCCCACCTGCGCAAGAGAAGTTTACGACGTAAGCGGCGCCGGAGACACTGTAATCGCGACCCTCACTCTCTGTCATTCGGCAGGCGCATCATTAAAAGACTCTACAATAATCGCCAATCACGCTGCGGGGATTGTGGTCGCCAAGGTGGGGACCGCTGTGGCCACTCAGGAAGAGATTTTGGAAAGCATGAAAACTTGCAAGCCGTTGTGAAAAAATTGGGACATAAAAATTATCGGGAAGTTAAGAAGAGGTGAAATAAAAAATGAGATTATCTGAAAGAGCAAAGGCCATCAAACCGTCACCCACCCTTGCAATGGATGCTAAGGCCAAGGCTTTGAAGGCGGCGGGTGAAGACATCGTCAACTTCGGCGTTGGAGAGCCTGATTTCGACACGCCTGACAACATCAAGGAAGCCGCTATTAAAGCGATCAGGAGCGGCTTTACAAAATACACTCCCGTGGGCGGCATTGATGAATTAAAGACAGCCATTGTCGAAAAGTTCAAAAAAGACAACAACCTCCATTATGAAAAGGATGAGGTCATTGTTTCCTGCGGCGCAAAGCACAGCCTTTACAATATTGCGGAAGCGCTCTTCGGAGCGGGCGATGAGGTCATCATACCTTCGCCGTACTGGGTAACATATCCCGATCAGGTCATATTAAATGACGCAGTCCCTGTTATTGCCGCGACCGACGAGAAAGATTCATTCAAGCTGCGGCCGGAACTGCTTAAGGAAAAACTGTCAGGTAAAACAAAGGCGCTGATACTTAACAGCCCTTCAAATCCAACGGGACTTGCTTATGACAGAAAAGACCTTGAGATGATAGCGGAGATGGCAGTCAGGCACGACTTCTACATCATCTCCGACGAGATCTATGAAAAACTGACATACGATGGATTCAGACATATAAGCATCGCTTCGCTTGGCGAAGAAGTAAAGCAGAGGACGATCGTGGTGAACGGGCTTTCCAAATCGCACGCGATGACAGGCTGGCGGCTTGGCTTCGCCGCGGGACCTAAAGATGTCATCAAGGCCATGACCAATATCCAGAGCCAGTCCACCTCAAACCCAACATCAATAACGCAGAAGGCCGCTGTTGAGGCGCTGACAGGCCCGCAGGATTTTATCCCGAAGATGGTCTCCGAGTTTGACAGGAGACGGAAATATATGGTTGAGCGGCTTAATAAAATAAAAGGCGTCTCCTGCATAACCCCGGTCGGCGCATTTTACGCGTTCCCGAATGTGTCATCCTGTTACGGCAGGAAGCTTAACGGTAAGCCGGTAAATTCATCCCTGGACCTCTCGGCATACCTGCTTGAACAGGCAAAGGCCGCCCTGGTGCCGGGAATGGCGTTCGGAGATGACAGATACATCCGGCTTTCTTACGCGACCTCTATGGAAAATATTAAAAAAGGCCTCGACAGGATCGAAGAGGCGCTGTCGAAACTTCAGTAGAATCAAGTCATAATACATCGCAACAAAAAAGCCCGGAGCTGTTCCTGCCGTGATGGTCACAACTGTTGGCCCCGCATTTGTTGCCCCTGCGCAAGAGCGATGTCCCTTCCTTCTCCTGAATAAACCACAAACTCCACAGGCCGTTCTGTTAATAAGTAAGTCTGGTCCCATGGTTCCCATTCAAGAAATTAAAAGAGAGTTGAGTCCTCCATGTCACAACTTAATGTTGACTGGATGTGCATATAACCTGCCTTCTTTCCAGAGCTTGATTGGATTTTGAAGTTTTTCAATTTTTGCATTTTCCTGTCCTGCATTAACTACTTTGTATATCCAGTACTTTTCTCCGTCGCCACTATCAAATAATTTTCTTGCGAATTCCCACTGGATCATGTCCCTATGACTTGTTGAAGTAGGAAGCGACCTCCGATTAGAATTGATTGTTCTAAAAACCAAAACAAAAGGAGATCGCAACCTATGAAGAAAAGATACCGCAAGATGAAGAAAAAGACAAATGGAAAAATAAG
>JACQZF010000020.1 GCA_016213945.1 Nitrospirota bacterium
AAAAAACAGAGACTCGGTTTCGCTTTTACAACTACCGCTGACGATATAGATAAAGTAATCAATGAAGCCGTGGAAGCTTCCGCATGGACAGCGGTTGATGAATATGCCGGTATCCCCGATTGCATGCCTTCAGGAGATGTTTTGATATTTGATGAAAAAATAAAAAGCCTGAGTGAAGATGACGTCATAAGAGAGGCCATGCGTCTTGAAGAGAGCGCCCTTGCCTTTGATAAGAGGATCAAAAAGGTGAGAAAGGCAGAGGCGGGGGCAAGAATAGGAAGTACGGTCATTGTAAATTCAAAAGGGGTCAACGTCAGTTATGAAAGCACATATTACTCTGCGCATTTGACCACTCTTGCCCAGGATGATAATGACAGCCAGATGGGATGGGATTTTGCAGGCAGCAGGAGAATGAGCGATATTGATTTAAACTCAGTCGGGCGCAACGCATCTAAGAGGGCCATAGAGCTTCTCGGTTCAAGAAAGATATCTACAGTGAAAGCCCCGGTAATACTTGATCCATCCGTTGCAGTCGATTTCCTTGATATCCTGAGCTCATCCATGTCCGCTGAGGCGGTCCAGAAAAACAGATCTTTTCTCTCAGGCAAAACAGGCCAATGTGTTGTAAGCGAACTCGTCGATATCATTGACGACGGGACTATGCCGTGGGGCTCAGGCACTAATCCCGTTGATGACGAAGGCGTCCCATCTGAAAACAAGACGATTATTTCAAAGGGCGTTTTAAACGGTTATTTCTATAACACGTATTCAGCCAAAAAGGCCGGGACAAAATCTACCGGCAATGCAGTGAGAGGCAGCTTCAAAAGCCTGCCGGGGATTGGCGTGACGAATTTTCATATTAATGCAAAAGGCATCAACCCCTCTAAATCCCCCCTTAGTAAAGGGGGTCATGAGTCAGATAACAAGTTGGTAAAATCTTTATCAAAGGGGATACTCATTCTCGGCGCGATGGGGGTGCACACTGCAAACCCGATATCAGGTGATTTTTCAATAGGCATCTCCGGGCTCTGGATCGAAAACGGTGAAGCGCTTTATCCGGTCAAGGAAGCCGTGATCTCAGGCAATATCCTTGAACTGTTCAGAAAGATAGAAGGCGTCGGTGATGACCTTACATTTTTCGGCAACATCGGCTCGCCAAGCCTTCTGATCGGGGAGATGGATATAAGCGCATGAAATAGCTGACAGCTATCAGTTATCAGCTTTCGGTTTGTTATTCAAAACAGCATCCTTGATACTATTTGCGCCGTCCTTAAAACGTTTCAGCAGGTGTCTTGCCCATACAAATTCCGTTGCGAGGATCCCCAGCCCGACGGGAATAACAACAATAGCCGGCCCGGGCAATGCAATCATGATTATTCCTATAGCCAGCACTGTAAATCCCACTACAATTCTAATGAGACGTTTCGTCTGCTGAAGTGTAGCAATTAAAGGATGTACTTTCTTGCCCGGTTTCATTTCGCTGATAAGTTCATGGTAGAGACACTTGCTTGTCATTCCGACTTGTTCGGAATCTTTTTTGAAGAAGATTCCGGCAAACCAGAATGACAGATTTTAATTTCACACAGCTTCCTTTTTCATTTTCTTCAGGAACGGCTCAATGAGATCTATCGGCACAGGGAAAATAATAGTTGAATTTTTCTCGGCAGAGATTTCTGTCAACGTCTGTAGAAATCTCAACTGGATTGCTGAAGGCTGGGTGCCGATGATCGCCGCCGCATCTGCCAGCTTTTGCGATGCCTGAAATTCACCTTCAGCATGAATGACCTTGGCCCTTCTTTCGCGTTCAGCCTCGGCCTGTTTTGCGATCGCCCGCTGCATCTCAACAGGCAGGTCCACATTTTTGACTTCAACTGTAGTGACTTTTATGCCCCAGGGTTCTGTCTGCTCGTCAATAATTTTCTGGAGCTGCGCGTTCAATTCATCTCTTTTAGAAAGGAGGTCATCAAGCTGGCTTTGTCCCAGAACGCTCCTTAGTGTGGTTTGTGATATCAGTGAGGTCGCGTATTCAAAGTCTGTTACCTCGGTGATCGCTTTTATCGGTTCAACGACCCTGAAATAAACAACCGCGTTCACTTTTACCGTCACATTGTCTCTTGTTATGATGTCCTGTGAAGGCACATCCATTGTGACCGTCCGCAAACTGACCTTTACCAGCCTGTCGATTATGGGCCAGATGATCACGAGTCCCGGGCCTCTGACCGGTATTATTCTGCCGAGCCTGAAGACAACGCCTCTCTCGTATTCACGGAGTATCTTGATCGCGCTTGAAAGGAAATACACTAAGAGAACAACTGCTAAGATCAATCCTGAAAAACCTACCTGAAACATTTTACCCCTCCTAATTCACGCCCCGATTGAGCGGTTACATTGTTATTGTCCTTTGTCACCCACGGCTTCAAAAATGATGGTTATTATGTTAAATAGATTATAACACTGGTATAATAATCGAGTTTGTACGCGAAAGCAAATTGTTTAGGAGTTCCGAAATTGTCATTCCCGCAGTCAGTAAGCGGGAATCCAGTTAATTTTGAATTTGGATGCCCCGATTAAAAACTTAGGGCATGACACAGTATTAATTGAATAAGCCATGCCGAACGAAGACATAACAAAACTAAAGATAGACAAATCCACATCTGTCTCTGCTCCGTCAAGACGCAGAAAGGCATTGTACCCTGTAATTGCGATCATAGTCATTGCGCTTGCTGCCGCATTCTATTTTAAAGGGACTGCCGTGGAAGTGGAGGTTGCGGGTGTTTCGCAGATATATCCTTCCCAGTCTTTTACGCTGCTGAACGCCAGCGGATATGTCGTGGCCCAGCGGAAGGCAGCCGTTGCGTCAAAGATAACGGGACGCCTCATATCAATAAATGTCGAAGAAGGCAATCACGTTAAAAAAGGTGATATCATCGCCCGGCTTGAAAATGAGGATGTGACCGCAATGTATGAACAGGCAAAGGCAAACCTCGCTTCCACGCGCGCCGGCCTCGAACAGGCGAAGGCGGAGCTGCATGACGCTGATGTAACTTTCAACCGTTATAAAGAACTGATGAAAAGCGAACTGGTGTCAAAGAACGATTATGATTCCGCTGAGGCCCGGTACAAAAAAGCTGTTGCGGCTGCTGCCGGGGCTGAGGCCGCTATCACCGCTGACAAAGCAGCTCTCAGCGGAGCGGAAGTCTCACTTGAATATACACTGATACGCGCCCCGTTTGACGCGGTAGTTTTGACAAAGAACGCTGACATCGGCGACATCGTTACACCGCTTGGCTCAGCGGAAAACGCGAAGGCCGCTGTCGTTACCATTGCTGATATGAGCTCCCTGCAGGTGGAAGCGGACGTCTCTGAATCAAACCTGCAATATGTGAAACTGGCACAGCCTTGCGAGATCCAGCTTGACGCATTCCCGGATTCAAGGTTCCGCGGAGCAGTCCATATGATCGTCCCGACCGCTGACAGGAGCAAGGCTTCAGTGATGATAAAGGTCAAGTTCCTGGACTATGACAGCAGGATACTTCCTGAAATGAGCGCCAAGGTTGCGTTCCTCCAGCGTCCGGTAAAACCGGAAGAACAAAAACCCCGCACCGTTATCAATCCCGCCGCTGTCGTAAACAAAGGCAATAATAAATTCGTATTCTTAGTCAACGGAGAACGGGTTGTTGAGACCCAAATACAAACAGGCGAACAGTTTGGCGACGTGATCGAGATTCTAAGCGGCGCAAAGGCAGGGGACAAAGTCGCCCTGAAGCCGCTTGAGAAATTGAGAAACGGCGTAAAGATCAAGGTAGCTGAGAAATAGAATTGTGAAAACCACAGAGACACAGAGTCACGGAGAAAAGAATTCCTCATATATATTTTCCTGTTAACTCTCTGCGTCTCCGTGCCTCTGTGGTTAAATCTTTTATGGAAAACAAACCTCCTATCGTTGAGATAAAAAATCTGTTCAAGTCCTACCGGCGGGGCGCACAGGTAATCCCTGTCTTGCAGGACATTAATCTTGATATCGGTGAGAGTGAATTCCTGGCACTGATGGGGCCCTCAGGCTCCGGGAAAAGCACACTGCTGAATCTGATAGCTGGAATAGACAAGGCTGACAGCGGCCTGATAAAAGTAGTCGGGACGGACATCACTTCTCTTTCTGAGACTGAGCTTGCATTGTGGCGCGCCACCAACGTCGGTTTTATCTTTCAGTTTTATAACCTGATCCCGGTGCTTACGGCCTATGAAAATGTCGAGCTTCCCCTGCTCCTGACAGGGCTTTCAAGGAAAGAAAAAAGAGAGCATGTGGAGACCGCCCTTCGGGTCGTAAACCTCTCCGACCGGATGGACCATTATCCCGGCCAGTTGTCAGGCGGCCAGCAGCAGCGCGTTGCAATCGCCCGCGCTGTTGTCACTGACCCGACAATAATAGTTGCTGACGAACCGACCGGAGACCTCGACAGGGTCTCGGCTGAGGAGATACTGGCGCTTATGGAAAGGCTCGTTCATGAACTCGGCAAGACCATCATAATGGTGACCCACGACCCGCGCGCCGCCAGGATGGCCCATGTCATAAGACATCTTGATAAAGGTGTTTTGAACCAAAATAATGCAGGTATTATTCAGTAGAACAAACCTTTAACAGGATTAGTCATTCACTCGAAAATAGGTCGTCATTACTGACTTGATCGGGAATCCAGTTTTTTTTAATCATTTTTTTCTTTATATCCATTCATAACATCGGATATACTTTATCATTCTTAAAAGAAGGGGACTCAATGGAAGACATCTACTCTATTTTTGAAAAGCCGAAAAATCCGACGGAATTTGAGGCCATTAAAATAAAGCTTGCCTCTCCCGAAAAAATACGGGCGTGGTCTTATGGTGAAGTAAAAAACCCCGAGACCATAAATTACCGGACCTTCAAACCTGAAAGAGATGGTCTCTTTTGCGCCAAGATTTTCGGTCCTGTCAAGGACTGGGAATGCATCTGCGGAAAATACAAGAGGATGAAACACCGGGGAGTCGTCTGCGACAAATGCGGAGTAGAAGTCATACGGGCAAAGTCGAGACGTGAGAGGCTCGGACACATAGAGCTTGCGACATCAGTTTCGCATATCTGGTATTTAAAGAGCAGGCCGAGCATAATCGGGACGCTCCTCGATATGACCATGCGTATGCTTGAAAAAGTGCTCTACTTTGAAAGCTATATTGTAGTTGATTCCGGTGAAACCAAATTAAAGCAGAGAGATGTATTAAGCGACAAAGAATTCAGGAAACATGTCCAGGAGCATGGTGATACATTTCAGGCCGGAATTGGCGCAGAGGCGATTAAAGAACTTCTCAGAGATATTAAACTGGATAATTTATCGGTGGAGCTAAGATCAGGTATCATTCGAACTAATTCCCAGACCACAAAAACGAAACTTGCCAGACGGCTGAGAATTGTCGAGGCGTTCAGAAAATCAGGTAATAAACCTGAATGGATGATCATGGACGTTATCCCGGTCCTGCCCCCTGACCTCCGTCCGCTCGTTCCACTTGAGGGCGGCAGATTTGCAACATCAGACCTAAACGATCTCTACCGGAGGGTCATAAACAGAAACAACAGACTCAAGAGACTTATGGAACTTAACGCCCCAAGCGTTATTATCCGCAATGAAAAAAGGATGCTCCAGGAAGCGGTGGACGCGCTGTTTGATAATGGCAGGAGAAGCCGCGTGCTCAAGGCTGCAACAAAGAGCCCGCTGAAATCCCTGAGTGACATGATTAAAGGCAAACAGGGACGTTTCAGACAAAATCTTCTTGGGAAGAGAGTGGATTATTCGGGACGATCAGTTATCGTTCCTGCGCCGGAACTTAAATTGCACCAATGCGGACTTCCCATTAAGATGGCACTTGAACTGTTTCGCCCTTTCATTTATAGCAAACTTGATGAAAAAGGTATTGTCACTACAATAAAGGATGCAAAAAGATTGATCGATTCTGCATTTAATTACAATTTTTATTCATCATTAATGCAAATTTTAAAAGATGAACTGGTTAGCAGAGAAACAATTCTTGATAAACTTTTATCACTTCAAGAAGACGGCATCATCAAAATTAATATCCCTAATTTTAATGAAAAAGTATTTAAGACATGGGAGTCATTATTAAAAATTGTCACATATTATGAAAAAAAACATAAAATACCTCCAACTTTCCGAGAAACGATCTCAACGCTCTATAAAGAAGGCTATATCGCAGTAGGTGAAAAGGTCAAAGAACTTAAAAACGATTATAAGATAATATTAAGCAGCCTTGAAGAGGTCACTGCTGAACACCCCATTATTCTCAACAGACAACCGACACTTCACCGTCTTGGCATACAGGCGTTTGATCCAGTACTGACAGACGGCAAGGCGATAAGACTGCACCCTCTTGTCTGCAAGGCGTTTAACGCCGATTTTGACGGCGACCAGATGACAGTTCATGTACCGCTTTCACTTGAGGCGAAGATTGAGTCTCGTGTGTTGATGATGTCTGTGAACAATATTCTCAGTCCGGCAAACGGCAGGCCTGTTATGACTCCGACTCAGGATATGTTATTGGGCATTTATTACTTGACGAAAGAAAGACCGGATGCAAAGCATGTGGAGACAATCTTTTCAGGCGCTGACGAAGTCAGATGTGCTTATGATGCTGGGGTTATTGATGAGCATACAAAAATCAAGGTCAGAATCAACGGTAATTTTCAAGACACGACAACAGGGAGGATTGTTTTACATGGGTTATTTCCCTGCGGATTTCCATTTGAGAAGATAAACAAAACTATAACCAATAGCGACATTGAGGAAATCATCGCAATTTTATATAACCTATTCGGCAAACAAGATACAGTGGAGACTTTAGACAGGCTGATGAGGGCAGGCTTTGAGTATGCGACAAAGTCAGGCATCTCCGTCTGCATGGATGATATCGTCACTCCTGCAGCCCGGAATCATATTATTGAAGATACGACAATTAAAGAAAGTGAATATATGAAAATGTTTAGTAAGACGAACAACGATGATGATGAGTCTTTATTTACATCAGATGAACAGAAAAAACCGATTGTCGCATTATGGCAGACGGCAGCAGATTTGATAAATAATCAAGTTAAATACACTTTTGAAAAAGCAGATAGTTCACTTAATGACATTTATATGATGATTGACTCCGGCGCAAGGGGTAGCTGGTCGCAGTTGCAGTATATTGCAGGGATTAAAGGTCTTGTTGCTGATCCGACCGGAGAGATCATTCCTTATGCAATTACGTCTAATTTAAGAGATGGGTTATCACCGTTTCAGTACTTTATTTCAACATACGGAGCACGAAAAGGACTGACAGATATTGCGTTAAGAACAGCTAATTCAGGATACCTCATGAGAAGGCTTGTGAATGTAGCGCAGGAAATTGTAATTTCAGAAGAAGACTGCGGAACTTCAGACGGGATTTATATATCAGCCATCTCTTTGAATACTATATCAATCTCATCTCTTGAAAATAGGATAACGGGAAGATTTTCTGCAGAAGAAATCCTACATCCAGCAACAAATGAAATTATTCTGATGCCTGATAAGGAAATAACAGAGGCAAAGGCAGAGAATATATTTACATCAGGTTTAGAAAAAATAAAAATAAGATCAGTCCTTACATGTCATGCTGTTAATGGAGTTTGTGCAAAATGTTATGGCAGAAATCTTTCCACTGGTCAAATAGTGGATATCGGAGAATCTGTGGGAATTATAGCAGCTCAATCAATAGGAGAACCCGCTACACAGCTTATTATGGATAGCAAACATTTAAATGGCAGCAATGGATTACCAAGAATAGTTGAATTGTTTGAGGCAAGACAGCCAAAGGATAAAACCTCAGTAAATATTCAACGAATACTTGAAGAAACTGGATTAAGAGAGGCGCAGTTGGCTATTCTAAACGAACTTCAGATTGTCTATCGTCTTCAACATATCTGTATCAATGATAAACACTTTGAGATAATTATCAGAAAGATGACTGAGAATATAAAGATTGAAGACCCCGGCGATACACTCTTTCTAAGAGGAGAAACCGTTCATAGACAAATATTCGTTGAAGAAAACACTCAGGTTCAGTTTGAGGGTGGGAAACCTTCTATCGGGAAGCCGCTACTTATGGGTATTACAAAGGCTACGTTATCAACTGATAGCTGGATTTCAGCGGCTTCATTTCAAGAAACTACAAAAGTTCTAACCGAGGCGGCAATTAATGGAGCAGTGGATGAGTTAAAAGGTCTCAAGGAAAACGTTATCATAGGCGGGCTTATTCCTGCTGGGACTGGAATGCCAGGATATAAGGATACTTTTGTTGAAAGTAACGTTGGGGAAGTAGGCGAGAATCTTTGATATAATAAACAAACATTGGGATCATAATATATTCAGGGAGGGTAAAAGGAGGTCACATGAAATTGCGAGCAACTATTGAATTATGGCAAAAGGGGGACTGGTGTATTGCCAGAATGCCGGAACTGGATTTTGTGGCACAGGGGAGGACTATTGAAGAAGCGAAGGCAAATCTCTCTGAAGTTGTTAAAATCCAGTTTGAAGAAATGAGAGGGATGGGGACTCTTGATGACTATCTCGCTGAATGCGGTTATGTCATTAAAGGCGATACGGTTGAACCCGAGAATGAGATCATCGGGTTTGAAAAACAGACTATGCAGGTTGCCTGATGCCGAAAATATTCCCTACCGACTGGAAAACCCTGTTAAAGATATTTGAGATGCACGGCTGCATATATAAACGAAAAGAAGGATCACATCATGTCCTGACCTGTCCCGGCGCTAAACGAGCTGTAGTTATTCCCGAATATAAAGCGATCGATGTCGATATTATAAAAAGCAACATGCGTACAGTTAATATGAGCAGAGAAGAATATTTTGAACTACTGAAAAAAATATAAGGACAGAATGTTAAAAGCTAATGATGATTAAAATGATTTCTATATACATCCGATCATTTAAAAACAATTTTTTTTACCTATATATTTGAGGTCTGAAAAACAATATTATTTGGATAATAAAAAGCAAAACATAAAAAATATAGAACAATATGGGAAAATACATAGCGGGAGAGAAGTCGGTAAGACTACTTGGCCTTTGTGGATATGTAATGACATAATTGGCTATCTTCTTATTGGAGTTGATCCAAAAGAATCATACATATTTGAGTTATACGGAATAGATCATAAAAAAGGTTATAAGAGGATCCCACCACATCCGGGGTGGAGGCGATCAAATATGATGGGGTGGATAGAACAGGAGAAATATGGATTCACCGATAATTATATTACGCCATCTAATGATGGACTATCAGATTTTCTAAAAAAGATTCATGGGAATTTAGGAAAACGTAAAAAGTATTTTGATTTAGATTATTGGTTAAGAGTTGTTACTTGTTTTGATTTGAAAAAGTTTTTGAGTTGAGAGTGTTCTATATCTAACCCCCAATAATCTTACAAATTTTGATAAAAACAATGACGAAAGGCCGTTTGATTTTAACAGATAGTTTTAAGACAGACGTAATCCCTCTTTCCCACTTCCACCAAACTATCATAGCCCATGAGCTTACTCTCAAACGCGCATCTATCGACATGCGAAAGATGGAGGCCCCGCTTTCGTCTGCAATGGTTGATCTGAATCCGCATCAGATAGACGCAGGGCTTTTTGCATTTAAAGGGCCGATGTCAAAAGGGGCGATTCTTTGTGACGAGGTTGGGTTGGGGAAGACTATTGAGGCAGGGCTTATCATCTGCCAGTTATGGGCTGAAGGAAAGCGGAAGATTATCGTTGTAGTTCCAGCTTCTATAAGAAAGCAGTGGCAGAATGAGTTGCTGGAAAAGTTCAGCATCCCATGCGTCATAGTTGATGGTTTTGAATATAGGCAGGCAAAGAAAAACGGCAAAAAGAATCCTTTTGACAGGAATGAAGTCGTAATAACCTCGATACCATTTGCCTCAATGAAGTCTCCTGATGTTGCATCAGCCGGGAGATGGGATTTGGTGGTTATTGATGAGGCACATCGCCTGAGAAATGTATATAAGAAAACAGGCAGTATACAGGCAAAGAAGCTAAAAGAGATATTCACGGGGATTCCCAAAATACTCTTAACCGCTACTCCGCTTCAAAATACTCTGATGGAGCTTTACGGACTTACAAGCATTATTGATGAGCGGATATTTGGATCTGAGTACGCCTTTAAAGTAAAATTTATAGCTGATTCAAGTGGACATGTAGCCAATAATCTTGAGCTATTGAAGGAACGTCTTTCATCCGTTGCTATACGGACTATCAGAAGACAGGTTCGGGAATATATTCCCTATACAAACCGCATTTCAATGTTGGAAGATTTTACGCCAACAGATGAAGAGCTTAAGCTTTATGAACAGGTATCCGGATACCTGCAGCGGCCTGTAGCAGCGGCCATTCCTACCAAACAAAGACACCTTATGATCTTGATATACAGGAAAATTCTTGCCAGTTCAAGCTTTGCAATTGCCAAAACCCTTCAGAGTCTTATAGACAACGTTGAAAAACAGATCAAAGGGTTGCATCCTGTATCAATAGAAGACTTGATAAACGATATGGATGGATACGAAGAAGAAAAAGAGGACATAGCAAAAAGGGAGGATGGAGAAACAGTTGAAGATGATGAAGATGGAAAAGGGAAAAAAGTCGTTAAGGTGGCATTTTCATTAGATCAGCTCGAATCAGAAAAAGAAGAACTGCTTTCAATGAAAAACCGCGCTGAATCCATCCACAAAAACGCTAAGGGTGACGCCTTGTTGATGGCGATTGAAAAGGCTTTTTCCCATGCGAGGAAGATGGGCTGGAGCGAAAAGGCGGTTGTTTTTACTGAATCAAGAAGGACACAGGAATATCTTTTAAGACTCTTTTCCGGTAACGGATATAAAGACCAGATAACCAACTTCAATGGAACAAACGAAAGCCCTATTGCAAAGAGGGCGTATGCACTGTGGGAACAAGAAAGGGTAAGACATGAAGGAGAAGGCATGCTCTCAAAGGACGCTGTTATAAGAGAGGCATTGATACATGAGTTTAAGCATCATACTAAAATCCTGATTTCTACGGAGGCTGGGGCTGAGGGCATCAACCTTCAGTTTTGTAATATCGTCATCAATTATGATCTTCCGTGGAATCCTCAGCGTGTTGAGCAGAGGATAGGCAGATGTCACAGATACGGTCAGCAAAATGATGTGGTAGTTCTCAATTTTCTTAACAGGTCGAATGCAGCAGACAAAAGGGTCTTTGAACTTCTTGATAAAAAATTCAGGCTCTTTAACGGTGTCTTCGGCGCATCTGATGAAATACTCGGTGCAATCGGTTCAGGAATTGATTTTGAGCAACGCATACTTGATATATACCAATCCTGTAGGACCGAAAATGAAATTAACACTGCATTTGACAAACTTCAGGAAGAACTCTCCGAACAAATCGATCAGAGAATGCTTGAAACAAGGGCAAAACTTCTTGAGCATTTTGACGATGAAGTGCGGGCGCGATTCAAGGTTATTAATAAAAAGATCAGAGAAGACCTGTCTGCTATTGATATGATGCTTGCAAGTCTGATTATAAGCGCCATAGGGATTAAAGAGTTTGATTTGACTGATGGAATATGTAGGCTACAAATTGATTCTATCCCTAAAGAAATTGCTGCTCAGGCCCAAGAAAAGCTCTTGCCGGGACAATACTATATCGGTAGATATTTTGAATGCTCAGACTGTGAACGAATACATCTTGGGCATTCTCTCACCAATGCTGTGATTCGGAAGATCAAAGAGATGGAGTCTGACAAGATACGCTTTATAAGGCTCTGTTACTCTGAGGGTGATCACAAAATTTCTCAGCTTGAACCATATATCGGCAAGAACGGTTTCTGGACCGTATATAAATTTGTTCTTGAAGGTCTGGATACAGAAGAACATTTGATACATGTTGTTCTTATATGGGACAAAAATGAGTGGATCATTTTGAAGCAGGAATTAGCAGAGAAGCTGGTTAATATTATGGCAAAAGAAAAAGAGATGATAAATGCAGATATAAATACCATGCGGGTACCGGATGATGACCTGATAGAATCTGCCCTTGTAGAGATTGGAAATAACCTTTCAGAAAAAATCGGTGTAAGAAATGAGGAATATTATGATGCCGAACTTGATAAACTGGAGTTATACGCAGAAGAAGTTTTGTTGCGACTTTATGATGAGCTAAAAGAAAAGGAAGCGGATCTTAATGAAGCTAAGAAGAAAAAACAGAGGGCTTTGAACTTTGAAGAGCGACAGGATGCAAGAAAGGATATACATAAACTTGAAATGTCATACAGCCATCTTACTGATAAAATAGCACAAAAGAAGAAGCAACTTTTTGAAGAAAAAGACAGAGAGATGAAAGGCCTTGAGAAGAAATTGAAATTGAAGGTTCAAAAGACCTGCATTGCAAAAGCATGTTACGTGATGGAGTGAGTAGATGCAAGAGAGATTGAATTATAACAATGCAAATCTTCAAGCTCATATATAAAAATGCCTTCCGTCACAAGCTGCGCACCTTCCTTACCATTGCGGGCATCAGCATTGCCATACTTTCATTCGGTCTTCTCCGCACTGTGATAAGCGCCTGGTATGTGGGTGTCGAAGCCTCTTCCGCAAACCGTCTTGTAACAAGGAATTCTATATCCCTGATTTTCCCGCTCCCCATTTCCTATAAAGATAAGATCCGCCAGATAGACGGGGTGTCAAACGTGTCTTACGGGAACTGGTTCGGCGGAATTTATATTGACGAAAAAAACTTCTTCGCCAATTTTGCCGTGGAGCCTGAGAGTTATTTGAAGCTGTATCCCGAATACGTCCTCCCGCCGGACCAGAAGGCCGCATTCTTACGGGACAGAAAGGGATTTTTTGCGGGAAGAAAGCTCGCTGAGAAATACAAGTGGAAACCCGGAGACACCGTTGTCCTCAAAGGCACCATTTTCCCCGGGGAATGGGATTTTGTACTGCGCGCTATTTATAAGGGCCGGGACAAGAACATAGATGAAACACAGTTCATCTTCCACTGGGATTACCTCAATGAGACCATGAAAAAGACCGCGCCGCTTCGCGCTGACCAGGTCGGCTTTTACATGATCAGCGTGAAGAACCCGGCACTTGCCGCGGACGTATCGGTGGCTGTAGACAAAACTTTCAAGAACTCTCTTGCAGAAACACTTACCGAGACGGAGAAGGCCTTTCAGTTGAGTTTTATCTCGATGAGCGAGGCGATCGTGGTCGCCATACAGATGGTTTCGTTTGTCGTGATAATCATAATCATGGCTGTAATGGCAAACACCATGGCAATGTCCGCCAGGGAGCGCTTCAGTGAATACGCGGTATTTAAGACCCTCGGTTTCGGAGGCGCTTACATCGCCGGTCTTATATTCGGTGAATCGCTCTTCATCACCTCGATCGGATGCATCCTTGGGATTATTCTGACCTTTCCTGCCGCGCAGGCATTCGGCAGCGCCATGAGCCAGTTCTTCCCGGTGTTTAATGTTTCGGTCAAAACCATTTATCTTGATATCGCTTCATCGTTAGTGGTCGGAATTACAGCGGCGATCATCCCTTCCTACCGCGCCGTCAGCATCAGCATAGCAGACGGTCTGAGGAGAATAGGATGAATAATAAATTTTTCAGCCACGAATCAGCACGAATTTTCACGAATAAAAATATCTTTTCATTCGTGTTTCATTCGTGTTCATTAGTGGCTAATAGGTAAAATGAAAATTCCTCTTTCATACAGCTTTCGTAACCTCTGGACGCGGAGGCTTACGACAATACTCACTGCCTCCGGCATTGCGCTTGTCGTGTTTGTTTTTGCCTCGATCCTGATGCTGTCTGAAGGCCTGAGAAAGGCGCTTGTAGACACCGGTTCATACGACAACGTTGTTATTATCAGGAAAGGCTCCGACTCCGAGGTGCAAAGCGGCGTTGAACGCATCCAGGCCTCAATAGTTGAAACCCAGCCTGAAGTGGCCATCGGCGCGGACGGCAAACGTCTTCTGGCAAAAGAGCTTGTCGTCCTTATCAGCCTGCCGAAACGCGGAACGGACAAGCCTTCAAATGTGGTGATCAGGGGGACATCTGAAAGCTCTCTGCCTTTACGGCCCCAGGTGAAACTTGTTGAGGGGCGTTTGCCGCGCGCGGGTTCATCGGAGATATTAGCGGGCCGGAGTATCGCAAAGAGGTTTAAAGGCGGCGGGCTTGGCGAGACCATCCGCTTCGGCATGAGGGACTGGACCGTTGTGGGAATATTTGATGCAGGCAACACCGGTTTCAGCTCTGAGATATGGGGAGATGTCGATCAGCTCATGAGCGTGTTCCGGCGTCCTGCTTACTCGTCCGTCATATTCAAACTACGGGACCCGTCAGGGTTTGAAAGATTCAAAGCGCGGGTTGAGAGCGACCCCAGGCTGACTGTTGAGGCGGACAGGGAAACGGTATATTACGCAAAGCAGTCCGAGATGATGGCGAAATTCATCAGGATACTCGGCCTGTCTCTAACGATGATATTTTCCCTCGGCGCGATCATCGGTGCGATGATCACGATGTACTCGGCAGTCTCCAACCGCACAGCGGAGATCGGGACAATGCGCGCGCTCGGGTTTCGGAGGAGAGATATTCTTTTCGCGTTCATGGTGGAATCCCTGCTGCTGAGTTTTACCGGCGGCTGCGCCGGATTGTTCTTCTCCTCATTCATGCAGCTTCTGACTATTTCGACCATGAACTTCCAGACGTTTTCGGAATTGGCCTTTACCTTCGCGCTGACCTTCGAGATCTTTTACAAGGCCCTCTTGTTCTCACTGATAATGGGATTTATCGGCGGCGTGCTCCCGGCCGCAAGGGCGTCAAGGATGAATATCGTTGAGGCGCTAAGAGAGGGGTGATTGTGGCGGCAGGGATTTCCTGGTTAAGAACGCCTGACCTTGACTCTCAAGTGCTCGACTTTCTCGACGATAACATTTTCACCGGCCTTGATCGGTCCATCGCTCCAGGCCTTCCAGATTTCGCCGTGGACAAAGACCATGCCCTCGTTGTGAATATCGGTCTTCGCCCTGCCCTCAAGTCCGACAAGCCCTTCGGCTCCGGTGACAGGCTTCTGTTTCTGAGCCTTTACAGCAAGCCTGATCGTCAGGAAGAAAAACAGGGTTGTAAGAAGAACTCCGGGAAGGACCACTTTAAGGGACAGTTGAAAAAACGGCATGGGAGATTCAAAGAGCATCAGGGAGCCTATGGTCATCGCGATAATTCCGCCGATCGTAAGCACACCATGAGAGATAATTTTGATCTCAAGAATGAATAAAATTAAGGCAAGAATTATTAAGAGCAGTCCGGCATAATTTACAGGCAGGGTCTGGAATGAGTAGAACGCGAGTATCAATGAGATCGCGCCGAACACCCCGGGGAATATTGCTCCGGGATTTGTCATCTCAAAAAATATTCCGTAAAAGCCGAGCAGCATCAGCAGGTACGCGACATTCGGATCGCTGATGAGATCCAGGATCTTGCTCCTGATGCCCATCTCCTTCATTACGATCTTTACGTCTTTGGTTTGTAAGACACGCTTCCCTGCCGCGGTTACAACCTCTTTTTTATCTATGGAGTCGAGAAGTGTTTTCAGGTCCGCCGCGACAAGATCGATCACGTTCAGTTTCAAGGCTTCGGTCTCTGTGATCGACACGCTCTCTCTCACCGCCTTCTCAGCCCATTCGGCGTTCCTTCCTCTTTTCTCGGCTGTGGACTTAATGTAAGCGGCGGCGTCATTGACGGCCTTTTCCGCCATTGTCTTGTCCATCTTCTCTCCAACGCCTACCGGGTGCGCGGCCCCGATATTAGTGCCGGGGGCCATCGCGGCAATATGTGCGACAATGGTAATGAATACTCCCGCTGAAGCGGCCCGCGCCCCGCCAGGGGCTACATAGACAGCTACGGGGACCTCGCTTGCAGTCATCCTTTTTACAATAGACCTCATTGAGGTATCCAGTCCGCCCGGTGTGTCGAGTTCGATGACAAGCAGTTCGGATTTTTCCTTCTCAGCTTCATCTATGCTTTTTGTAATGTATTCGGACATGACGGGATTCACTACGCCATCCGCTTTTATGACGATTATGTCAGCGACCGATCGTGAGGCAAAGAGAAGTGACGCGAGAAGAGAAAAAAATATGAACGATATTTTCATGGACATAATTGAATTGCAGTTGAAAAGGTTTTTCATGGTATAATACTTTTACTAAATTTTAACATAAGAATTCAGGATATGCTGAAAATAAACGAAATCTTCAAAAGCATTCAGGGGGAATCAACTTTCGCGGGGCTCCCCTGCACTTTCATAAGACTCGCCGGCTGCAATCTCAGATGCACTTACTGTGATACCAGTTATGCTTACTACAACGGCAAAGAGATCGCTGATGATGAGATCATTTCAAAGATAGATGAATACGGCGTCAAGCACGTGGAGTTCACTGGCGGGGAACCATTGCTCCAGGAAGAAACTCCGCCTTTGCTTAAGACCCTCCTCGATAAAGGCTACACTGTATTGATCGAAACAAACGGCTCTATATGCATTGGCTGCCTCGACAAAAGACTGAACATCATCATGGATTATAAATCGCCGAAAAGCGGTATGAGCGAAAGGATGCGTCCAAAGAATTTTGATTTTCTAAAAAAGACCGACCAGATAAAATTTGTCCTCATGGACGAGTCCGATTACAATTGGGCAAAAGGGATAATCTCTGAAAATAAACTCATTGAGAGATTCGATAACATCCTGATGTCCCCTGCTTACGGCATCCTGCCTGCCAAAGACCTCGTGATGTGGGTATTGCGCGACAACCTTCCCGTCAGGGTGCAATTGCAGATCCATAAATACATATGGGCCCCCGACGAGCATGAAGGGGTTTTTTAAGATGATAATTCAGAAGTCAGAAGACAGAAGTCAGAAGACAGATCAAAGATAGTGAACTGGTTTGGCGTTGAGCTTCAGTCGCTCAGTAAAAAAAATCTCCTCAGAAAACTTACCTGCATTGAATCATCTCATGGTTCAAAGATCTTAATTAACGGTCAGACCTGCATCAATTTTTCCTCAAATGACTATCTCGGCTTATCAGGCCATCCTGAAATTGTGAGGGCTGCCGCACGGGCGTTGAAGGAATACGGCCTCGGCTCAGGTTCATCAAGGCTTCTGAGTGGCACACATACTCCGCATGAAAAACTTGAGGCGCGGATAGCTGAATTCAAGAAAACAGAAGCCGCCCTCGTATTCAACACAGGTTATGCTGCCAATACAGGGACCATTCCGGCGATAGCAGGAGATGATGCGTTGATCCTCAGTGATGAGCTCAATCATGCGAGCATTGTTGACGGCGTGAGACTTTCAAGAGCCAATGTGAAAATATATAAGCATAGAGACGTGGACCATCTCGAATCTCTTTTAAAGAAAACTTATAAAAGCAAAGCAATCAAAAGACGCCTGATAATCACCGACACGATCTTCAGTATGGACGGAGACATAGCGCCGCTAAAGGACATTCTTTTTCTTTGTGAAAAATATAACACTCTGCTGATGATCGATGACGCTCATGGGACAGGTGTGATAGGGAAAACCGGCAGGGGCGCTCTTGAGCATTTCAATATTAAATCAGACTGCATAATACAGATGGGCACATTGAGCAAGGCGGCCGGGTGCTTCGGCGCATTTGTCGCGGGCCCAACCGATTTAATAAACCTGCTGACCAGCAAGGCAAGGAGCTTCATCTATTCGACCTCACTCCCTCCCGCAATAGCTGAGGCAAGCGCGAAAGCGATAGATATAGTGGAGTTTGAGTCGGGACAGAGAAGGAACAAATTATGGAAAAACAGGGAGCGATTATTTGAAGGCCTCAAGGGCCTCGATTTTGATACGCTTAACTCGGAGACACCGATAATCCCGGTACTGATCGGCGATACAAAAAAAGCGTTGAAGGCAGGAAATTATCTTTTCAATGAAAAAATATTTGCCCCTGCAATACGCCCCCCAAGCGTGCCTGATGGAAAATGCAGGTTAAGATTTTCAGTAACTGCAAGTCATTCGGATAAGGATATTGACAGAGTTCTGGAGGTATTGCACGTATTAAGATAGCATCTTTTAGTGTCATTCCCGCTTGTCGGGAATCTTTCTTTTCTGGAAGGATTGCGGACAAGCCGCAATGACAGATTAAGTGGGATATTGAATTTTATATTTTGAATTGTCAAATGGTCTGTCTAATCACTGGTTCATCAAGAGGTCTCGGAAAAGCTGTTGCTCTCGCTTTCGGAAAGCGGGGGCATCGGGTTGTTGTCCACTATAAAGATAAAAAGTGTGAGGCTGAGGCAGTTGCTTCCGGGATTAGAGAATCACTGGCGCTCAAAGCTGATGTCAGAGATTTTAAAGAGGTGGAATCTCTGGTTGAAAAAGTCGTGGAGAAATGGGGTCGCATTGATGTGCTTGTGAATAACGCCGGAATTACAAAAGAGGCCCTGCTGCTAAAAACATCTGAAAATGATTTTGACGAAGTAGTCAACACCAACCTCAAAGGGCCGTTCAATTTCATCCGCGCAGTTATCCCATACATGATAAAACCCCACAATCAAACTATCAAACATATCATCAACATCTCTTCCATCGCCGGAATAAAAGGCAAGGCAGGCTTGTCAGCTTACTCGGCATCAAAGGCAGGCCTGACCGGTTTAACAATAAGCGCGGCACGAGAGTTAGGCGAACACAACATCATGGTCAATGCAGTGCTTCCCGGATACATGCTGACCGAAATGGGAATAGCGTCGAATGAGAAAGCAAAGGAACTCGCGCTTCAGGACAGTCTCGTAAAGCAATTCTCTAACCCGCACAATGTCGCCGACTTTATCTGCTACCTCTCAGAGACAAAAGAAATAACAGGACAGGTTTTCAATCTCGATTCAAGGATATTGTAGGGGCAGGCCTTACGCCTGCCCGGTTATTTTTTCTCTTTAAATCCAGCCTTCCCATTGTCTATAATTTAACTGATATAATGAAGATTGAATTTAAAGGAAACATTACAGGATAGGATTAGGAGGTGCAAACAATGAAGACACTGCAAGCTGAATTGCCTGATAAGCTATATGAACAGATTAAAATCCTTGTTGATGCTGGATGGTTTCTTGATGAAAAATCTGTTTTAACTGAAGCCTTGCGCCGTTTTCTTGAAACACACAAACCGGAACTCATGGAAAAGTTTATAAAAGAAGACATCGAGTGGGGTTTGCGTGGAAAAGACTGAGCAGTCAACTGCCCCAATTATTGTTATAGATGCGGGCCCGATCATTCATCTCGATGAGCTTGGGAGCCTCCAACTTCTTTCGGATTTTAAAAAGCTTCTGGTTCCAGACGCTGTATGGCACGAAATAGAACACCATAGGCCGTCAGCCTTTAATGATAAAAAAATCTCTCTTGATAAAATTCAGGTTCCTCAAGATAGAAACGCGCATATCCAAATAGTTTGTAATTCATTCAACCTTGATGCCGGAGAAACAGAAGCAATAATTTTATGCTCCAATCATCCTCATTCCATTCTTCTAACTGATGATGCTGCCGCAAGACTTGCAGCCAATGCGCTGGGTTTAAGGGCGTATGGTACTATCGGTGTACTTTTGAGGGCTATAAGAAGAAAGCAGCTTACGCCTGGTGACGTTATCAAAAAACTGGAAGAAATTTCATTGAAGTCAAGTTTGTTCGTAAGGCATAGTTTGCTGGAAGAAATAATAGTAAAGGTTAAAAAGGAATACGGTCCTTAATTTGGCAACATGCGGACAGTTAAACCTGCATTGCAAAAGCATGGGTGTGTGATGGAGTAAATGAGCTAAAGAGTGTAATGGTTACTATGCACAAAGGCATCTTCATAACAGGCACTGACACTGGCGTCGGCAAGTCATTTGTAGCAATCGGTCTGATGAGGGCTTTTAAGGAAATGGGATTGAGCGTCTGTCCCATGAAGCCGGTGGAGACAGGCTGCAAGGTTCGGAAGGGGAAGCTCATTCCGGCTGATACGGTGAAACTTATCAACGCCGCTAATGTGAATGAGCCGCTTGACCTCATCAACCCTTACCGCTTCAGACAACCGCTTGCCCCGGCAGTAGCGGCTGAGGTTGAGGGAGTTGTAATCAAAAAAGAAAAGATATTGTCCGCCTGCAAACAACTTTCAAAGAGATACGACATTACAATTGTCGAAGGCGCGGGCGGGATAATGGCGCCTGTGTATAAAAGATATCTTTTTCTTGACCTTATAAAAGATCTGAGACTGCCGGTCGTAATCGTTGCAAGGCCCGGCCTCGGAACGATCAACCATACCCTCCTGACGATAAATGCCGCAAGGAGCAACGGAATTGAAGTTCTTGGAGTGATAATAAATTATGCAAGTGAGATTAAAAAAGATATTTCCATGAGGACTAACCCTGAACTGATCGAGGGGCTTGGCAGGGTCCCGGTATTGGGTACTTTGCCATTTTCTAATACGTTAAAAAAATATCCCGGAAAAGTATTTCAGCAAATTGCAAAAAATATTTTGTCCTGTCTTTAATAATTCAGAGACATTTAATTAACCGGGACCCTGTCTTCGCGTCATTCCACAATTAGCTTGCCTATCATACCACCCCATGAATAATGGAATCCCTTTTCAATGTAGCAGCCAAATTCAAACTCGCCTGATTTGGAGGCGTAAAATTCCCCGGCTACCTTCTTGCCTTTTGGAACTTCAAAGCGCAGGCCATAGCCGTTGAGCCTGAAATTATAATCCCAGTCAACGCTCTCCACCTCCAATATCACGTGGGAATCCTTTTTCACCGTTATGGCATTCGGCTCCCAGTTGCAGTTTTCACCTTTCAATTGGACTTTCATGACAGGCGCGCCGGAAGGCATTCCCTCCAGGGCTGTCATTTTCTGCTTTGCTGCGCATCCGACAATAAAGATCATAAACACAAGAAGACATAGCTTTCTCATTACTCCTCCTTTCATTAAAATAATTTTATTCGTATTAACTTCTGATTATCACACGAAGCAATGCGTGTCCACTTTAAAAATTTAATAAAACTATAAAACGCAAGGTGTAAAATTCCCTTCTTTGACTTACACTTTTCAAATCAGTTAACTTTATATTCATGCGTCACCCGGAATGGATAAAGGTAAAATTAACAGAGACACACGGTACCAAAAAGATACTCAGGCATCATAAAGTCTCCACCGTCTGTGAAGAAGCCCGGTGCCCCAACCAGGGAAAGTGTTTTTCACGGAACACCGCGACCTTTATGGTCTTAGGCGACAGGTGCACGAGGAACTGTTCCTTCTGCGCTGTTGAATCCTCAAGCCCTTTGCCGCTTGACCCCAATGAACCTGAAAGGGTCGCGGATGCCGCCTCAGCGCTGGGCCTGAAATTTGTCGTCATCACCTCTGTAACGCGAGACGATCTGCCGGACGGCGGGGCCGGGCAGTTTGCAAGGACGATACAAGCGGTGAGGAAGAAAAATCCTGCGATCAAAATTGAAGTGCTGACTCCTGATTTCAGGGGAAATGTTCAGGCGTTAAAAACAGTCCTTGATGCGCAGCCCGACGTATTTAACCATAATGTCGAAACAGTGCCGCGTTTGTATTCAACGGTCAGGCCTCAGGCCGGTTATCTTCTTTCGATACACGTTCTTAAAACTGCAAAGCAATTGTGTCCCGGCATGAAAACCAAATCAGGACTTATGCTCGGTCTTGGTGAGAATGCATCAGAGGTGCTGTCGGTCATGAGGGATTTGAGGGACGCAGACTGTGACTTCCTGACAATAGGCCAATACCTGAGGCCCCGGAGAAACAATATCCCCGTTGTTGAATACATAAGACCGGAGATGTTTGAGCAATACAGGATAAAGGGGCTTGAGATGGGGTTCATCGCCGTCGCTTCATCGCCGCTGACGAGAAGTTCAATGGACGCTGGAGATTTGTTTAAAACAATTAAAGTCGAATAAACTGTAAATTAAATTTCCCTGACTTAATGGTCCTATCGTAACTTGGACCCGTTTTTTTCATCATTATCTTGTCCCTTACCTTGAATAAATCCAAGTATTTGGAGCATAATATTTTTTCAGATAAAATTTATTGACTGCTTGCGGGGTAACATTGAAAAACAACTCTGTAACTATCGGCATTATCGGCTTTGGAACTGTAGGAGCCGGGACCGCAAAAATTCTTTTAAGGAAACGCGCGGAACTTGAGAGTAAGCTCGGATTCCCGCTGGTCCTGAAAAACATTGCCGACCTCGATACGAAGCGCGACAGGGGCATTAAACTTCCATCCGGAGTTCTAATAAATGACGCAAAGGCAATGTTAAATGATCCCTCCATTGATATCGTGGTCGAGCTTATGGGAGGAATACATCCGGCAAAGGAGTTTATCCTTCAGGCAATCAAAAACGGGAAGCACGTTGTGACTGCCAACAAGGCGCTTCTTGCTACTGAGGGCCACGAGATATTCAAGGCAGCGCGAAAGAGCAAAGTGGATATCGGCTTTGAGGCCTCGGTTGCCGGAAGCATTCCTATTATAAAGGTCGTGAGGGAGTCGCTCATTGGCAATAACATCCAGAGCATCTACGGTATCATCAACGGCACGTCAAATTATATTCTTACGAAAATGACCGACGAGGGAATTGACTTCGGGACCGCCCTCAAAGAGGCACAGGCGCTTGGCTACGCGGAGGCAGACCCTACTTTTGATATTGAAGGCATCGATTCAGCGCACAAGCTGACAATCCTTTCATCGCTTTCTTTCGGCATCCCGCTTTCCTTTACGAAGATCTACACCGAGGGCATAATGAAGATCACACCGCTGGATATCCAGTTTGCATCTGAGTTTGGATATAAGATAAAATTACTGGCGATCGCGAAACAGGCTGACAGCCATATCGAGGTGAGGGTGCATCCGACAATGCTCCCGAAAGACCACCTCATTGCAAATGTGAACGGCGTGTTTAACGCGATTTACATTGAGGGCGACGCGATAGGCTCCCAGCTTTATTATGGAAAGGGCGCCGGTGAAATGCCCACAGGCAGCGCCGTTGTCAGCGATATCGCGGATATCGCAAGAGGTATCAAGACGGGTCTGTCATGCAGAACACACGGAATTACCATGACTGAAAACCCTGAATTGAAGATCAAGAAGATCGACGACATCCGGACCTGCTATTACCTGCGGTTCTCAGCGCTTGACAAGCCGGGGGTGCTGTCTAAAATATCGGGCATCCTCGGAAGCCGCGATATCAGCATTAAGTCGATGATACAGAAGGGCAGAAAGGTGGAGAAGGCGGTGCCTGTTGTTATGATGACGCATGAAGCAAGGGAAAATGATATGGCCCGGGCGCTAAAAGAGATCAACCGGCTCTCACTTGTGTCGGAGAAAACAATTTATCTGAGGGTCGAGGGAGGAGAAAATTAATCCATGTCAGAGACAAAAGCAGACAAATATTTAGATATAAGAGGCGTTGTTTGCCCGTATACTTTAGTAAAGTCCAAGCTTGCAATTGAAAACATTAATGTCGGCCAGATCCTTGAGATTATACTTGATTATCCTGAGGCGTCAGACAGCATCCCAAAGGCTATGATAAATTATGGCCATGCGGTCCTGAAAGTGGAAAAGATTAATCCAAAGGAATGGATCATACAGGTCAAAAAAGAGGTAGAAGACTGATGGAATTCACCGAAGAGCAATTAAAAAGGTACAGCAGGCATATAATCCTTCCTGAGGTCGGCGGCAAGGGACAGCAGAAGATTTCAAATTCAAAGGTCCTCATTGTCGGCGCAGGCGGCCTTGGCTGTCCTGTCGGATATTACCTTGCAGCGGCAGGCGTCGGCACACTCGCACTTGTGGACAATGACGTTGTTGAACTGAGCAATTTGCAGAGACAGATCGCGCACAGCGTGAAGACACTTGGCATAAATAAGGCTGATTCAGCGAAGCAGACCTTTGAGAACTTAAACCCTGATGTCAACGTAGTTGCCGTAAAAGAGAGGATCAACAGCAAGAACATCCTTGGCCTGTTCAAAGATTATGACATCATCGTGGACGGGACGGACAATTTCCCTACACGTTATCTTATCAATGACGCATGTGTGATGCTGAAGAAACCCCTTGTCAGCGGGGCCATTCTCAGGTTTGAAGGACAGGTCACAACAATATTGCCGGGCGAAGGGCCGTGTTACCGGTGCCTGTTTGAAGAGCCGCCCCCGGCAGGGCTTGTGCCTTCATGCCAGGAAGCAGGAGTGCTTGGCGTTCTTCCCGGTATCATCGGTGCGCTTCAGGCGACCGAGGTTTTAAAATTAATCATCGGCAAGGGAAAACCTTTAAAGGGTGAATTGCTGATCTATGATGCCCTTGGCGTGAATTTCAGAAAAGTAAGGGTCCCAAAAAACAGCGACTGTCCTATTTGCGGAAAGAACCCCACGATCAAGGAGCTGTCGGATATACCCGAACAGTATTGTTCGATATAATTAGATAAATGTCATTGCCCGGCTTGATCGGGCAATCCAGTACCTTATTAAAACTGGATTCCCGTTTTCACGGGAATGACGGAAACTACACGGAGGCAAAGTAAATGAGTTTTGTACATGGACTGAAATGCAGGGAGTGCGGAAGAGAATACCCTGTTGATCCTATATATGTTTGTGAATTCTGCTTCGGGCCTCTTGAGGTCGTTTACGACTATGAAGAGATAAAGAAGGTTTTGACAAAAAAGAAGATCCTCTCAAGGCCGCAGAACCTGTGGCGTTACAAGGAATTGCTGCCGATTGACGGAGAGCCCACGAGCGGGCTTCAGTCAGGGTTCACCCCTCTTGTTAAGGCGGACAAGCTCGCAAAAGTCATCGGGGTGAAGGAGCTCTATATCAAGGACGATACAGTTACTCACCCTACCCTCTCTTTTAAAGACAGGGTCGTTGCAGTCGCGCTTTCCAAGGCGAGGGAATTCGGGTTTGATACAGTGGCCTGCGCGTCAACAGGCAATCTCGCGCATTCAGTATCGGCCCACGGCGCGGCAGGAGGTTTCAAGAGATTCATTTTCATACCCGCAACCCTTGAGCGCAGCAAGATAGTCGCCTCGCTTGTGTATGAGCCGAATCTCATCGCTGTGGACGGGAATTACGATGACGTAAACAGACTGTGCAGTGAAGTCGCGAATAAATACCACTGGGCATTCGTGAATATCAATATCCGTCCGTTTTACGCGGAAGGCTCAAAGACCCAGGGATACGAAATTATCGAGCAGCTTGGATGGAAAGCCCCGGACGCGGTTGTGGTGCCATCCGCGAGCGGTTCTTTGCTTACGAAGATATGGAAGAGCTTTAAAGAGTTCAAGGAACTCGGTTTGATCGATAAATTACATTCAAAGGTGTATTCAGCCCAGGCAACAGGATGTTCGCCGATCGTTACCGCCATAAAGGCAGGCGTTGATGTTATCAAGCCGGTAAAACCGGACACGATCGCAAAGTCCCTCGCCATCGGAAATCCCGCTGACGGTTATTACGCCACACATGTGGTAAAGGAGAGTGGCGGATTTGGAGAAGACGTCCCGGACCAGGAGATAATAGACGCGATAAAACTCCTTGCAAGGACAGAGGGTATATTTGCGGAGACAGCGGGCGGGGTCACTTTGGCCTCTGCGATAAAGCTGATAAGAGCGGGCCATATAAAAGAAGACGACCTGACCGTGCTTTGCATAACAGGCAACGGCCTCAAAACAAAGGAAGCTATTATGGGACAAACCGGCGAACCTTATCAAATTCAACCGAACCTGAAATCCTTTGAAGAAGTTTTAAAGAAAATAAAGTAAAAATATATCCACAGATAACTAAGATTACGCAGAGAGAATAAAAAAAATCTGCGCAATCTGCGGATGTATCAATATAAAGGAGGAGCATTAAATGGCAGTAACAGTAAAAATACCCGTACCGCTTCAGAGACTGACACAGGGAAAGGCAGAAGTTGAAGGGGAACCCGGCACCATCATATCACTCATTACCAACCTTGACCAGAAGTATCCCGGACTTGGAGAAAGAATATCCGATGGCGGCAAACTGAGGAGATTTGTAAACGTGTATGTGAACGAGGAAGACGTGAGATTTCTCAAGAACGAAGCCACCGAAGTCAAAGACGGAGATGAAATTTCCATAGTCCCTGCAATTGCAGGAGGATAAAAAGACCGTGATGAGTGATTCGTAATGCGTAATGTGAAACGGCAATGAATTTTCTTACGTATTACGTGTCACGCATAACGCATTACGGATTTTAAAAGGGAGTTAAGATGAAGACGAGAGTAAAATTAACATTTCCGCAGCAGCTCATAAGAGAGCCTGTGATATTCACTATGGCAAAGAAGTTCGACATAATGCCGAATATCAGGAGGGCGCGCGTAACTGAAAGCGTCGGGGAGATGATACTCGAACTTGAAGGCACACATGAAAATATTGATAAAGGGATAGAATCTCTCAGGCAGCAGGGGGTTAATGTGGAGCTTGTGGAAGGCGACATCATCGAATAATGATGCAACCCTGGCATGGCCTTATTAATCAATACAGAAGTTTCCTGCCCGTAACAGACAAAACACCTGTTGTCACCCTTAATGAAGGCAACACTCCTTTAATAAGGGCCTCCAATATTAATGAAATAATCAAAGAAGAAATCAGTTTGTATTTTAAATTTGAGGGCGCCAACCCCACCGGCTCGTTTAAAGACCGGGGCATGACCCTTGCCATTTCAAAGGCAGCCGAGGAAAACGCGAAGGCCGTTATCTGCGCGTCCACAGGAAATACATCCGCGTCAGCGTCGGCATATTCCGCAAGGGCCAACATATCCTGCATTGTGCTCATTCCAGAAGGCAAGATTGCAATGGGCAAACTTGCCCAGGCCATGATACACGGTGCGATGGTGCTGCAGGTCGACGGCAATTTTGATGACGCATTGCGAATGGTCAAAGAGGTCGTGGCAAAACATCCTATTGTGCTTGTTAACTCCATAAACCCCTTCCGTATCGAAGGTCAGAAGACTGCGGCCTTTGAGGTCTGCGACCAGCTCGGCAAAGCACCTGTTTATCATGCGCTTCCTGTCGGTAACGCCGGTAATATCACTGCTTACTGGAAAGGCTATAAAGAATATCAGGCGTCCGGGAAAATCACATTATTGCCCAAGATGATAGGGTTTCAGGCAGCAGGCGCGGCGCCTATTGTCCTGGGTCACCCTGTTGAAAAGCCTGAAACAATTGCCACGGCGATCAGGATCGGCAATCCCGCAAGCTGGAAAGGCGCAGTGGCTGTAAGAGACGAATCCGGGGGGGAAATAGATTCCGTAACCGACGATGAAATCCTGGAGGCGTATAAATTTATCGCGTCACGTGAGGGGATATTCTGTGAACCGGCGTCAGCCGCGTCCCTTGCAGGTGTGATTAAATTCTCGAAGCGGAACTACTTCAAAGCAGGCGATACCATCGTCTGCACCCTTACCGGTCACGGGTTAAAAGATCCCGATACCGCGCTGAAAGTTTCAAAAGAGCCTGTAAAAATAAAATCGTCACTTTCGGCGTTGGAGGATATTTTGAGGGGCTGCTGTATTTAGTCGCTGTTACTTTCACTAAGCACCTTCTGTTTTGAATTTTTCAAAGAATGTGTCTCTACTCCTGCTTTGTTTAACTTCTATTATTGCGCCGCTTTTTCATTCCTTCTCCGAAACCTAATGAAAAGTCATATTATTGCCGATAAAGAATTATAACCTTGTCATCTGAGGAAGGAAATGGAAAAAGACAGCGACTGGTTTAAAGAAGAAATAAATGAAATCCAGACACGGCTTGAGAAATTAATTAAGGATGTTGAAGAGCTGACTGAAGAAAAAGATGACAAAGAAAGTGATTATGGAATATAAAGTGGTCATACAGGAAAACCTGGATGACGGCAATTTGTTTTTTCACAATTACCCTCTTGAACCCCTCTCCTTCCATGAAGCCCTGAAGTTCAGAACAATGAGTTATCACTCGGACTGCTTTTTCATTGTAGAATATTCCTCAAATTAATCAACCCTCATAAATACTCTTTCCTTACTGGCGACCAGGCATCAACTGCCTTGCAGAACTTCTTGCCGGCGGAGGCGGAATGTTCCACATTCGATGGTATGGCAATTACTTCCCCCGCTTTCAAGGTAACGGTTTTCCCCTTATATGCCAAGCTTTCTTATTATCCGGTCAACAGTTAATAGAACTCCTCCTCAGCCACGGCATTAGTATGCCATGCGGCCTTAAGGTTCAGGACTATCCTGGCTGTCATCGGATTTGTGAAAAACATGTTTTAAGTTTAGGCCAACTTTTTTTCCATGTCAAGAATTTTTTCAGAATGAATTATTTATAACGCCTTCAGCCTTGAGAATTCTTTTAGCGACCTCGAAACACAGTCCTCTATTGCCATGCCGTCAAAATAATTTCCGGTCAGCAAAAGCCTCTTGCCCGCGATCACACTGTCGATCATGCCGGTAAGTTTCTCATGACCAGCCCTGAGTGAAGGCACTACATTCTCTCTTGATGCGACGTGCGTAATGTCTTCGCGCTGTATTCCAAGCACCTCGCTGATGCGCTTCAGCCGGACGTCATGGTCCATGACACCCGGTTTGAAATGGAAAGTGAATCCGCGATACGTGTCATGGTGAACAATATCCCTGGAGACTACGGAGAAAAAATTATCTTTAATCGGGACAAGTCCGGCGCAGGGATTAATGCGGAGCATTTCCTTCTTCACTGCCACGCCCACGGATTCAACCTGCGCCTCCCTGATCTGTGACAGGTATACTGAGACATCATGGAATGACGCAGACAGGAGCCGCGCCGCAGCCGAAGGCGGTATTGCCATTGCGAGATTTCGTGATTCATATATGGTGCCGTCTGCCGTCATGATTACGAAAACGCCTTTATCAAATCTGATATCACGGGTTTCCTTTCCGGTCATGACAGTTATATCTTTTTGCGAGACAATCGAATCCGTGATGGTCTGGATGCCGTTGTCCAGGGAAAATTTACGTATGATATCCTTTCTGCGCGGACGCTTTTGAAAAAGCATAGCGGACGGAAAGTCATCAGCGGCCTGACAGATCACGGCGCAGAGAGAAGGCGAAAGGACTTTCTCATAGTTTTTGCTCCCGACGATCCTTGAATAATAGGAACTGATGCTCTGCCCTTCTTTTTTGAGAGTAAAAAGTTTCGGCGCTGACAATAACAGCTCCACAAAATCAAGCTGTGAAGGAATGGATGTTATCCTGTTACCGGCAAGCATCCTGAAGGACACCTTTTCACGCTGGATAATACGGCTGATAGCGCCGCTCTCTTCCAATATCTTTATCAGGTTGCCGTAGGAATTGTAACAGGTGTGCGCCCCGAGTTCTATCCAGAACCCATCAGTGCCTTCAAAGCGCTGCGAATGAAACGTGCCCCCTGCCCTGTCGCTTTTTTCCAGCACGAGGGTTTTAAATCCCGCCCTGGCGCAATAATGCGCAAGGCTCAATCCGCTGATACCCGCGCCTACAATTACAATGTCGAAGTTATTCATGGTGAACTCCGTTCCAATGGTTACTGAAATGGAAGGCTGCGGAAGAATTTCTATACGACACCTTTAAAAAGCAGAGGGCAAAGAGCAGAGTGCATAGAGTTAAAAGGCATGAATCCTATTGCCCCGAAGCAAATATGTTATAAGTCGTTTGTCGATTATAGAAATTCTGTAGCAGGCTTTCATTTCAGCCCCATAGATACTAAATATGTTTGCCTCTCAGAACAATTGTACATCATTTGCGCCCTTCAACATAGACGCTGACCACATAATCATCGAGGGATTCACCTTTACCCAGGCTGTTTAAGATCGCCCTGCCGATAGGGTCTTTTGTGTCTGGGTCGATGCAGGCTGAAGATCCTTTGACGGTCACTTTAACTTTTTTAAATCCCGCATCCTTAACTATTTCCTTGTAGTCTTCGACAAGTATTGCCCCGCCTACACAACCGACATAGGCCTCCATGCTTTTCTTGATCTTCGCTGGGAGACCTTTCTTCAGGGCAATATCCGAAATTGCAATTCTGCCGCCGCGCCTTAAGACCCTCTTCACCTCATGGAGGACTTTTTTCTTGTCAGAAGAGAGATTGATGACGCAATTGGAAATAACAACATCCACGGTATTATCTCCGGCAGGAAGGTTTTCGATCTCACCAAGCCTGAATTCCACATTTGCGAATTTACTTTTCCGGGCATTCTCTCTTGCCTTCTCGATCATCTGAGGTGTCATGTCCACGCCGATGACCTTTCCGCTCCGGCCCACATTCTTTGCCGCAAGGAAACAGTCAAAGCCCGCGCCTGATCCGAGATCAAGGACCGTCTCACCCTTTTTGATGCTTGCCAATGCCGTCGGGTTCCCGCAGCTAAGTCCCAGGTTTGCCTCTTCAGGGATAACGTTCAATTCCTTTTCCGAATAGCCAATGCCTTTTGCAAATTCCCTGGCGTCCGGCCCGCAGGTGCCGCAGCCGCAGCCTTTTTGTTCAATGGCGATCCTGCCGTAGGATTCTCTAACGGCCTTTCTTACATTAGTTGATTTCATTTAGCTTCCTCCCCGTTTGTTCCTGCACCTCGCCGTCTTCACTTTTGTAAAGCGGAAAGGTTAATATAAACTCTATTTTACAGGGGAGTTTAAAAAAAACAACTATGAAATACATCGTATTTATCGGCGACGGAATGACCGGCAGGCCGCTGAAGGAGCTCGGCAACAAGACCTGCCTTCAAAAAGCGCGCACTCCCAATATGGACAGGCTCGCCGCTGAAGGCATTATCGGCACGGCACGCACTATTCCGCACGGATTTCATCCCGGATCCGATGTTGCCAACCTCAGCATCCTTGGTTACAACCCTGTTCAGTACTATACAGGCAGGGCGCCGCTTGAGGCAGCAAGCATCGGCGTGAAGCTCGACGTCAACGATGTCGCTTACAGATGCAATCTCGTTACCTTGAGAGCCGATGCTGATAAAACATTTATGGATGACTACAGCAGCGGTCACATAACAACTGAAGAGGCTGTAGAGATTATCAAGTCGGTCAGCGATGAACTTGGGAATGAGGAAATACAATTCTATCCCGGAGTGAGTTACCGTCATCTGATGGTCTGGAAGAACGGACATGCGGACATCCAGTGCACCCCTCCTCATGACATCCTCGGAAAAGAGATCAGCGGCCATATGCCGTCTGGAGCAGGTGAAAAGGTTTTAAGGGATTTAATGAAGCGCTCCGTAAAAATCCTTGAGGACCATCCAGTAAACCAGAAGAGACTGAAAGACGGAAAGAAACCCGCCAGCAGTATCTGGCTCTGGGGACAAGGCAAAAAACCGCAGCTGCCCACATACCATGACAAGTACGGATTGAAGGGCGCGCTCATCTCGGCAGTGGACCTTACAAAAGGGCTTGGCATATACGCGGGATTTGAGATACTGAAAGTGCCGGGTGTGACAGGCTGGCTTGATACGAATTATAAAGGCAAGGCTGATTACGCCTTGAATGCGCTGAATGACGCTGACTTTGTTTATATACACGTCGAGTCTCCTGATGAGGCCGGGCATTCTGGAAGTTATGAAAACAAGCTGAAGGCCATAGAGGATTTTGATGCCCTGGTTGTCGGGCCTGTGATGAAAGGTCTGGCGGAAAAGTTTGACAATTATCGTGTCGTGCTTATGCCTGACCACGCGACCCCGATCGAAGCAAGGACCCACACGTCCGACCCCGTGCCGTTCGTCATATTTGACAGCCGACACAAGAAGAATAACGAGGGCGCGGTATTTGACGAATCCATTGCTGAGAAGAAAAACATTATGGTCTTTGAAGAGGGCTACAGGTTGATGGATTATTTTATCAAGGAGGTTTTTTAATAATGTTAATCGTTCAGAAATACGGAGGCACCTCTGTCGCTAACGTCGGCAGGATAAAAGCTGTCGCGGAGCGTGTTTCGAAAACTGCGCAAGAGGGACACAAAGTTGTTGTCGTCGTGTCGGCCATGTCGGGCGAGACCGACAAGCTGATAGGGCTTGCCAGCCAGATATCGCAAAACCCCGGAGAGCGGGAAATGGACCTGCTGCTTTCATCCGGTGAACGCGTTACCAGCGCGCTCACCGCAATGGCTGTCGAAGCGCTGGGGCATAAGGCAATGGCGTTTACAGGAAGGCAGATGGGCATCATTACTGACGCGGTCCACACAAAGGCAAGGATAGAGAAGATCACTGGTGAAAGGGCACAAAAGGCGCTGGATGAAAACTATGTCATCGTGGTCGCGGGATTTCAGGGGATCACCGAGACAGATGATGTAACGACCCTCGGCAGGGGCGGCTCCGACCTTTCCGCGGTTGCGATAGCCTCTGCCCTGAATGCCGACCTGTGCGAGATTTACACTGACGTTGACGGGGTCTACACCACAGACCCCAATATCGTGCCGGAGGCAAAAAAGCTTGAAAAAATATCCTATGAAGAAATGCTTGAGCTTGCAAGTCTCGGGGCAAAGGTGCTTCAGACACGTTCTGTAGAATTTGCAATGAAATACGGAGTGCCTGTGGTGGTGAGATCGAGTTTCAATGATAACCCGGGAACGCTTGTTACCAAGGAGGACAAAGATATGGAGAAGGTTGTAGTATCCGGCGTCGCTTATGATAAAAACCAGGCCAAGATAACTGTGATGGCAGTGCCCGACACACCCGGAATAGCGGCAAGGCTTTTTAGAGGAATTGCGGATGCAAACATTGTCGTCGACATGATCGTCCAGAATATCAGCAGTGACGGAAACGCGGCTGATATTTCATTCACCGTTCCCAAGACTGACAGCAAAAAAACATTGAAGCTGGCTGAAGAAATTGCAAAGGCGCTCAATGCGAAAAGCGTTAACCTCAGGGAGGACATTGCCAAGATATCCGTTGTTGGAGTCGGCATGAGGACGCATTCCGGCGTAGCCTCGCAGATGTTCGACACCCTCGCAAAACACGGGATAAATATCATGATGATCGGCACATCGGAAATAAAGGTGTCCTGCGTCATAGAGCTGAAATATACCGAGCTTGCGGTGAGGGTGCTGCATGAGGCATTCGGTCTGGCGCAATAGAAGTTGTACAAGAATAAATTAAAAAAGAACTAAAACACAGAGGCACGGAGAAACTTCTTATCTTTAACTTATTCTCTGTGTCTCAGTGACTCAGTGGTTTCAGAGATATGGTAAAATAACGCCATGCGTAAAATTGACTTATACGACACGACATTAAGGGACGGCGCCCAGTCAGAGGACGTCTCCTTCTCTGTAGAAGACAAGCTGAGGATAATGTGGAAGCTCGACGATCTGGGCATCCATTACATCGAAGGCGGCTGGCCCGGATCAAATCCACGAGACGCCGAATTTTTTACCAAGGCAAAAAAGTTTAAATTCAAAAACGCCCAGCTCGTGGCCTTCGGCTCCACTTACCACGCATCAAACAAAGTAAACGACGACCCGAATATCAAGGCGTTGCTTTCCGCCAAAACCCCTGTAATTACCATTGTTGGAAAGACCTGGGACTTCCATGTGAAAGAGGCCCTGAGGGTTTCACAACAGACAAATCTTGAACTGATCTACAATTCGATAGAGTATCTCAAGAAGAGGGTATCAAAAGTATTCTTTGACGCTGAGCATTTCTTTGACGGCTACAAGGCAAATCCGGAATATGC
>JACQZF010000101.1 GCA_016213945.1 Nitrospirota bacterium
GTTTGATGCTGCTTCCCACTCCGCCTGCTTCTTCAATAGAAATTTTAATTCCCGGAACGCTATGAAGCCTGCTGCGTACGTCCTGCTGTATGACATCCTGTATCCTCTTCCTCTCAGAACGTTCCTTGAGCTTTATATAGAGCACGCCGCTCTGCACTGTACCGCTGTCGCCCGCGCCTACAGTAGAATAGGTGTGATCGATCTCGGGAACATCTTTGAGCGCTGCAAGCATTGCATTAAGGCGGCCACGGCTTTCGCTGAGCGACGCGTCCGGGGCTGTCTTAAAACTTATCTGGAATTCGCCCTTGTCGAAATTGGTCATGAATGATGATTCGAGCATACCGAATATCATGATCCCGCCGACAAAGGCCGCCAATGCGGAGAACAGCACGGTCTTGCGGTGTCCTAATGCCCATCCGATCAGACCTCGATAACGCTCAGCCATGCGTTCAAACATGTCATTGAATCTGTCAAGCATACGGGAGATGAAACCTCGTCTCCCCTCCCTGTGGATGGCCGGATCATGCCAGCGCGAAGACAGCATGGGATCAAGCGTGAAGGACACAAGGAGAGATACAGACACCGCAAAGGCCACAGTGATGCCGAATGAGAAGAAGAACCTGCCGACGATGCCTTTCATAAAAGCAACAGGCACAAAGACCGCAAGTATGGACATGGTCGTGGCAAAGACCGCGAGCCCTATCTCGCTCGTGCCGCTGCGCGCTGCTGCGAAATGGTCTTCGCCTTTTTCAAGATGGCGGACTATATTTTCCCGCACAACAATGGCGTCGTCTATCAGGAGGCCTATTGCAAGTGAGAGCGCCATGAGTGTCATGATGTTGAGCGTCATACCGAGGGCATTCAGAATGATGAATGATGAGATGACGGATATTGGCAGCGTGACCCCGGTTATGACCGTGGAGCGCCACGAGTTTATAAAGCAGAAGACTATCAGGACCGTAAGGAAACCGCCGATGATCATTGTCTCCTGCACGTCCTTTAGAGAATCAAGCGTCATGATCGATGCGTCGCGGACTATTTCAAGTGTCACAGACTCCGGGAGTTCACCCTGCATCTGTGTCACACGCTTTTTAATCGCGTTTACTACGTCAACCATGTTTGCGCCGGACTGCTTTTGTATGTCAAGCGCCACCGCCGGAATCCCGTTTACAAGCGCAAGTGAGCGCTCCTCTTCAATGCCGTCTACCACTTCCGCGACTTCTGAAAGCCTGATAGGCCTGCCGCCGCGTTCAGCGATCACCATGGAGCGGAACTGGTCAACGCGGTCAGGTTTTCCAGCCACGCGAAGCGGGTACTCTGTATTGCCCCGGTTCAGCCTTCCAAGAGGGGTATTTACATTTTCAGACCTTAATCCATTTATCACAGTGTCGACACCGATGCCGAGGGACTCGACACGGACCGGGTCTATGACGACATTGACTTCCCTCGTTGCAGAACCGACAAGATCGACCTTTCCCACTCCGGCAACGGTTTCAAGCCTGCGCTTTATCTTCTTTTCAACCAGAAGGGTAAGGTCCCTGCTTGATAGGGACGAGGAACGCACAGCAACCGATATGACCGGCAGGGCGTTGAAATCGAGCTTCTGTATAATGGGGTCTTCGATGCCCAGCGGCAGCTCGCCCCTAACAGCATTGATCTTCGCGCGTGTCTCCTGCGCCACTTCATTGATCTTCTCTTCAAGCCGATATTCCACCACAACAGTGGAGACACCTTCGCGTGAATATGAGAGGACGCGCTTCACACCGGCCACAGGGTTTACCGCCTCCTCGATCTTCTTAGTCAATTCCCTCTCAACGCTCTCAGGAGACGCGCCGGGGAATTTCGTCACGATCGAGACCACGGGGATCTCAACATTGGGATACATTTCAACAGAAAGGCGGCGGTATGAGAATATGCCCAATACTACAAGGGTCAGCATCATGACCGCTGCAAGTACCGGTCTTTTTATTGAAAGGTCTGAAAGAAGCATCCCTACCTCCCCTGTCCGCCGGTAATAGCGACCTTGTCATTGTCTTTCAGATTAAATGCGCCCCGCACAACCAGAAGCTCTCCCGGATTAAGGCCAGAAGCGATCTCAACCTGATCACCCGCAACTGCACCTGTGACCACTTCCCTGTAATGCGCCCGGTCATCTTCCACCGTATACAGGCCCGCCTTCTTTTCCGCCACATTTAGACCGATAAGGGCTGAACGCGGGACCTGTATGATATTTCGCCTGGTCCCTGTCTCGATCCTCACCTTTGCAAACAGGCCGCCTTTTAATTCACCGGATGAATTTATCACCTCGGCAATGACCTTTACCGACCTGTCGGCTTCGTCCACAGACGGGTTTATGTACATCACCTTTCCTGAAAAGGTCTTGCCCGGAAGCGCGTCCAGTGTGAAAGTCAGAGGGTCCCCGACTTTAATGGAAGCCATGTTTACCGACGGGACCGAAACGGTGAGTTTAAGTATCCTGTTATCTACTATCTTAAAGAGCGCCTTGGCTGCCCCTGTGTCGCTGGCAAGATCACCCACATTCACATCCCGAAGTGAAACTACTCCGTCCATGGGTGAAAGGATCATCCCTTTTGAAAGGCGCGCCTGAAGCGCGTGCAGTTCTCCCTCTGCTGCGCTGATCTGGGCGCGCGCAGCCTCAACTGCGGCATTTGCGGCTTCTGCCTCTGACCCAGCATCCTCATAATTCTGCTGTGTGGCAAGGCCGAATTCCCTGAGTTTCTGCATGCGGATCTTCTCACGCTCCGCTCGCTGTGCATTGACCTGTGCCTGCAGATATCCAGCCTTGGCCGATTCAACCGCTGCCCCAGCCTTATTTACAAGGGCGCCGGTCTCGCTCAAGTCTATCCTGGCAAGCGGATCATTCTTCCTGACTCTCACCCACTCTGTAACAAAGATATCGCTTATGAGGCCGGGTATCTGGGACTTCACCTCTGTCTCGAATTTCGGGGTCAGGGTACCGACTACATCGATCCCTTCTGCCAGGTCTGAAGCTGAAACTGACAAGGTCTCCACCGCCACCGGGGGACGCCCGGCATTGGTGTCCTTTTTTCCGTCAGCGCTTTTTGAAGAACAACCCGATGTCCAAATTACAGCGAGCAATAAAAAAAATATAAGTAAATTCCTGGTCATGTTAGATCACCTTTTCCTTTTCGTTTTTGCAGAAGTGACACCTTCAAAGATTAAAGTAAGCATGGCAGACAGTCCTTTTTTATCTACTGTTGGAGAGTGGTGACAAAGCTGTTCCTCAAGCACGAAATTCAGCGCCCCGATCAAAACGCATGTCAATGTGTCTGCATTCACCGCGCGGAATTCGCCGCGCTTGATGCCGTCCTTCACAATGAGGCCCGTGACCTCTCTTATCTTAAGGTGATAGCCTTCGAAATCTATGAAAGGCGCGCCTTGCGGAGGGCCGTAGTAGATTGAATACATGAGCCTTGCGGCTTTCAGATTTTTTACAAACAGGAGGAATATCCCCTCGTACAACCGCAGCACGCGTTCACGCGCGCTCTGTTTTTCATGCGCGGTCTCCTCTAACATCCTCTCAAGGACTTCAAAGGGTTTTGTCATCAGCTCCGTGTAGATGCCTTCTTTGCTCCTGAAGTAGTAATAGAGCACCGGCTTGGTAACACCCGCGGCCTCGACGATCTCCCGCACCGACGTGGAGGCATATCCCTTCTTGTTGAAGATATCAAGGGCTGACTGGAGGAGACGCTCCCGCGCGGCATGTTCTTCGGATCTTACAGTGCGTTTATTTGCGGTCATCATAAAGCTCCTTTGCGTGGCGTATCTTATTTACCTACCGGTAAGTATATTTTACGAATTAAAACTTTGTCAAGCAGATAGGTATCAAAACCAAAACAACTATGAGCATTGTCATTCCGGCTTGTCCGGAATCTTTCTTCAGAAGGATTGCCGACAAGCGGCAATGACAACAACAAAACGACGAAGTGTTTAACCCCGAAGCAGAGCTTCGAGGAAATTCTTTTGATTATAGACGATTATTTTACAGTGGGTATTTTTCAGCTTATCGCAAAGCCGGAATATTTATATCGCGAGCTTTTTGATAAGCTTTCTCACCGACACGCAGGATTCCTTGAACATGGCCTTTTCTTCTTTTGCGAGTTTTATCTCGACAACTTTTTCGACGCCTTCTTTACCCAGTATGACGGGCACGCCTACATAGAGGTCTTTCACGCCGTACTCTCCGTTAAGATACGCGGCGCACGGCAGAAGCCTTTTTTCATCATGCAGGATCGATCTGATCATCTGAAATGTCGCGGCAGCCGGGGCGTAATAGGCGCTGCCCGACTTGAGCAGGCCGACTATTTCAGCGCCGCCGCTTCTGGTTCGCTGAATGAGCGCATCGATCCTTTTCTTCTTCATGAGTTCAGTTACCGGTATTCCCTTAACGGTGGTAAACCTTGGCAGGGGGACCATCTGGTCGCCATGCCCTCCAAGCAGCATCGCCTCTATATCTTCAGGAGATACATTTAATTCCCACGCGAGGAAGGTCCTGAACCGTGCCGCATCGAGTACGCCCCCCATTCCCATTACGCGTCTGCATGAAAACTCCGTTGTCTTCCACGCAAGCTGCGCCATCGCATCCATCGGATTGGTCACGACGATAATGATGGCGTTTGGCGATAATTTCGCAATTGCTCCGGCTGCTGCTTTCACGACATCCGCGTTGGCATGAAGAAGGTCGTCCCTTGACATGTTGGGCTTTCTCGGAAAGCCTGCCGTGATGACGACAACATCTGAATCTTTTATGTCACTATAACTGTTCGTGCCTTTCACGGAAACAGCGGAACCCCATAGCGGACAGGCCTCCGCTATATCGAGCGCCTTTCCCTGCGGAATTCCCTCCGCGATGTCATAAAGCACTACATCTGCAAGCCCTTCCTTTGCAATCAACTGCGCTGTTGAAGCGCCGACATTTCCCGCCCCTATAATGGTTATCTTCTTTCGCATTTTTTTCCTCGCTATAATTACCACAGAGAACACAGTGGTTTTTAATACAATGTTTGAGCAAACGGAAAGACATTATATCCAAGTTGGATAAAAATTAACAAGGCAGTATCGGGGCTCCAACTCTTCCTGCAACTGTTACCTGATTAAAATTGAAGATATACAAATGGCTGGAATTCTTTTGGGTAAAATACAATTATAATCCACATCAAACAAAACAATACCACAGTTGTGTATTTCGTATTTAATGGCAGGGTGAAAAATCTGAAGTTTAGATTATATAGAAGGTGGGCAGCAAAACTTAACAGTAATACAAAAACAACAAACGGCTGATACCAGGTTATTCCCCCCTTGATACTAAATAAGTTATTAAAAATTGCTAATGCCTGAAACAAATTGTCAGATCGAAAGAGAACCCACCCCAGGGTGATAACGATAAAAGTGAATAAGCATGCTATTGATGGAGAAAGAGACCGCCTGGCATTATTTGAGGAACTTCTCCAGGCATGATGGATCACCAGGAATAAACCATGACAGAAGCCCCAAAGTATAAAAGTCAAAGCAGCACCATGCCATAATCCGCATAATGTCATGGTCATTAACAGATTGATATATACTCTCCGTTTCCCCTTCCGGCTTCCACCAAGAGGAATGTAAATATAGTCCTTTATCCAGGTTGACAGTGTAATATGCCATCTCTTCCAAAAATCGCTAACACTCGTTGCTAAGTACGGAAAATTAAAGTTAGCTTCTATCTTAAATCCCATCATCAGGGCAAGACCAATAGCCATATTTGAGTATCCCGCAAAATCATAATAGATCTGAAGGCTATAGGAAAGGACGGCAAGCCATGCTGTAATCGTGCTGAAAACATCATAATTGCTAAAATAATAATTCACGTATGATGTCAATCTGTCCGCAATAACTATTTTTAAAAAAAGTCCGATAATAAAGAGCCTGAAGCCGGCATAGAGGTTGCTCCGCGAGATCGAGAAAGAATTTAACTGAGGAATAAAATTAGACGCTCGTGTGATGGGCCCGGAGATTATAACCGGGAAAAAAGAGACATATAAAGCAAAATCAAAGATATTCCTGCATGCCGCGATACTGCCGCGATAAATATCGACTGAATAGCTAATTAGCCGGAAGGTATAAAAAGAAACACCAAGAGGAACTATCAAGTTTATTGCATTCATACCCATATTGGTCGCAGGGAAAATCTCACTAATTGATGATACAAAAAAATTATAATATCTAAAAAAACCTAACATGCTTAAGTTAATAAATACACTGATAAACAAAAGCAATTTCTTAACGGTCAGAGTCCGATCTGATTCAATGAGTTTCCCGATGAAATACCCTGATAGTGTCGAAAATATTATTAAAGCCAGGAACCTGTAATCCCAGCAACTGTAAAAATAGTAGCTTGCAATCAAGATTATGGTTTTTTTCAGCTTCCTGCTTTTTACAATGGCAAGAACTGAAAGCAACAGGATGAAGAAAATGATAAAGCCGGGCTCTGTCAATAGCATAACTATTAGTAAGTCATATTTCTTTGAATATATGTAGAAATTTCAAGGGCTATTATTTGATGCCCCATGACATTAAAATGGCCGTAGCCCGGCCACGAATTCGGGAAACCTCGAGGCAGTTTCCCTGTTGTGTTGAACGCGTTGATAAAACTGTCAGTCATGTCAAGGAAAACAATATTGTTTTGAAGCGCTTTTTGAGCTAACAGCTTTATTGAAAAAGCGCCCTGGTCAACAGAGACAATTTTCCCTTCCGTGATCGTTGGTATGTAGGGGCAATAAACAATAATGATTGGGAGAACTGTCTGGGCCCGAAGCTTTTTCATTAAAAATGATATTGCTTCTTCAACCTTGTTAGGACCCTCTGATATATCTGCCCTTGCTTTATTGGAATAGGCGTTCCTGGTTGCTGGCTTAAAGTGCATAACCATATTTGAGTTAAATGATTTTACCAGATCCCAAACAAAATAAAGCCCAAGATTGTTAAGCAGTCTCTTGATGTTCTGATGTCTTGGTTTCCAATTATTGTTTTCGAGACGATATGGATTCGAGTTAAAAACTCCCCGGATTCTGTCGGCGCTTTGGTCAGGCAGTATGTCGTCTATTGATGAGATGATAATGAAATGAGCAATAATCGGAGGAGCTAATTTTTCATACTTTGGTATGTCAAAATAATAATCTGCGACGCTATCACCGCTCATTCCCACGCCAAAGGCCATCAGGGCGTTATCTGCTTTTTCCCCCTGTAATGAGCTTATCACTTGTGGTAATTTCTTGTCGTCATCTACCTGAAAGGCTTCAACGTGGGAGTCACCCCATATAACAACCTTTTTTCTGGGGTCCTTTGTAATGTCCTTAACTCCAATAATGCCGTGTTCCCCAATATATGTTGTACCCCAGCCTTCACTGCGATGTTTATAGATCAAGCCTGGTTTGTGGATTTGTTTGTCCAGGGTCTCATCAAATTCGTATGAAATTAAAGAATCGCAGAGGAAGTAGCAAAAACCCCAGATAAAAAGTAATGATATAAAAATAGAGATGGCGATGTTAATTGTCGGTTTTGTTAACAAGCTTACTTTTTCGTGTACAGGTATCGTAATAAGAATATCGAGTAATTTATTCTACATGAAAAGTATAATCGTTACAACCAGGAGGCTGTTCCAATTGAATCTCAAAGACATAACAGATATTAGACAGAATTTATGGTCTTTGGCACGATACAGAATCCATCTTAGTATTGATTATTCTGTATAGCGCCAAGCATCTTGAGAATTATTATTGAAGCACTAGTCAACTAAACAACAAATGCCACGTCCCCGAAACTTTTGGCGTTATAAAATTCGCACATCTTGAAATGCTTGCTGCAATAGTAGATCGCTTTTTCAATGTCCTGGCTGCCCATTGTTACGCAGTAACACTCGCTGAAAGGATTTTGTACAAAAGGACATATCTTTTTTTGAAAACGTGTTGACATTATTCACCCCGCTCAATTATTCGTAATGACATATACCCACTATCTGACATTAAACAATACAATTGTCATGCCAGAACAACAAATAAATGTTTTCGTTAATAAACAAATAGTTATTGATGAATGAAGAGAACATGAAATGATGCTGCACAGTAACACGATGTCACAGTAGTGTGTCATGACACGGTATTGCATCGTCCATTTTTTTAAAGTATCATAGTCGTATTATGAAAAAAGTGAGACTTACGCAGAACGTAACCGCGGGCGGCTGAGCGGCAAAATTAGGTCCGGCGGACCTGTCCGAAATTCTGTCTGACATGCTCAAATGTACACACCAGAGGGTTGTCGTAGGCCCCGGTGATGACGCAGGGGTATTGCGTTTTAAAAGCAATCTCCTCGTGGAAACAGTGGACGTGATTACGCCTATTGTTGACGACCCTTATACGTTCGGAGCGATCTGCGCTGCAAACTCGGTGAGCGATGTTTACGCTATGGGAGGAAGGCCTCTCTCAGCCCTTGCCATTCTTGGGTTTTCATCATGCGATTATCCCTCATCTGCGGTAAAAAGTCTTTTAAAGGGATGTATAGATAAGCTCAAGGAGGCAGGCGCGTGTTTGATCGGCGGGCACAGTATAGATGATAAGGAGTTCAAGTTCGGCCTTGCTGTAACAGGCGCAATTGATAATAAGACTATCCTGAAAGTTGCAGGCGCATCTGCCGGAGAGGTCCTTATTCTCACAAAACCACTCGGCACCGGCATCATCACATCTGCGGCGAAACGGGGGAAGGTGAAAAGCGCGGCCTTGAACAGGGTGATTGCCTCGATGCTGAAGCTTAATAAAACCGCTTCTATGGCTGCTGTCGCGTGCGGTTCGCAGTCAGCGACCGATGTAACAGGATTCGGTTTATTAGGGCATGGACTAAACATGGCAAAAAGCTCAAAGGCAGACCTTGTGATTTTCTATGACAAAGTCCCTTTGATGGACGAGGTGAAAAAATGTGCCGCTGCCGGACTGGTGCCGAAAGGGGCGCAGAGGAATCTCGAATTCTGCAAAAAGGACGTGATTTTCTCCAACGGTATATCGAAGGAGGAACAACTAATTTTGTCCGACCCTCAGACATCCGGCGGATTGCTTATAGCCCTTCCGCCAAAGGGACTGAAAAAATTTGACCGGATCGCAAAGAAAGAAAGAATGCCTTACTGGATCATCGGAGAAGTGATAAAAGGGAAAGGCAGGATAATCGTAAGATAGTTTATCTTAATAATGAGTAGTGATTTTGATGTCACTCCCGCTTGTCGGGAATCTTTCCGGCTTTTCAAGAATCACCAAAAGATTCTGGACAAGCCAGAATGACAATCTGAGGACTTGTGGCATTATTCGCACTATGAAAAAACTGATATCCGACCATATGGAAAATGGGTTCCTTGAAAACATCATCGATATGTTCAGGCACGACAAAAGTCTTTACCCGATGATAGGAGAGATGCTGGGTGATGAGAGGAGCAGGGTGCGGGTCGGCGCCGTTGCGCTTGTTGAAACACTGATGGGTGAAGATATTGATACCGTTGTGAAAGCGATCCCTTGCATCGCTGAAACCCTGAAAAGCCCCAATCCCACAATACGCGGTGATGCCGCCTACCTGTTAGGCATCATTGGGCATAAAGAGGCACTGCCCTATTTATTAAAAGCAACTGATGATGAACACTGGCTTGTCAGGGAAGCGGTTGTTGAGGCAATTGAGGCTATAAACAGCGGGGACAAATCTTTCTTAAGATAAAACTTCCTGATTCTCTTCAGGAGCTGCTACGACATTCTGCCTCTGCGGATTTATGATCCAGATAGCTCCGAATGCTTTTTCCTGGTAGATCCTCACGAGCCCCAGCCTTATAATCTCAAGCAGAGCAAGGAATGTAACGATAAGAGTGACCCGTGAAAACCCTTCTTCAAACAGGTCCTCAAAGCGCACTCCGTCCTCGTTTTCAATACGTTCCACAATAAAATTTATCCTGTCAGCCACCGTAAGTGTCTCACGCGTTATTTCGAGGACATGCGCAGGCGTCTTTTCAAGCAGCTTCTTGAAAGCGGTAATAAGGTCAAAAACATTCGCCTCAAAAAGCAGGGGCTCCGGCTCAAATACAAAATCATCTTTGTCAGGCCTGTTTCTCTGGAAAATGTTCTTCCACGTGTCTTCCTGCTTCCTTAAAAAGATGGAGGATTCTTTGTATGACTGATATTCAAGCAGCCGTTGGACAAGCTCCGACCTCGGATCTTCCGCGGCTTCCTGTTTTTCTTCTTCATCAGGGGGCAGGAGCATCCTGGATTTTATGTGGATGAGAGTCGCAGCCATCACAAGAAACTCACCGGCAATCTCAAGGTTGAGTTCCTTCATCATTTCGAGGTACTGCATGTACTGTTTTGTTATTTGAACGATGGGGATATCGTAGATGTCTATCTTGTTCTCTTTTATTAAATGCAGGAGAAGATCGAGGGGGCCTTCAAAGGCTGACAGTTTGAAATGAAGATTATTCAGAGACCCGGATTCGAGATACGGCGCCGAATCATCCTTTTTTTGCAATGCATCCTGAGTTGATTGTGTCTCCAGCACCTCTTGCATTAGTCGATATTATAACATTACTTATTATGAATGCAAGAGAAAAAATAAAAAATTTTGCTCAAAAATTTTTGCACTTTCCTTGACAAGAATAAGGCAAAAATTATTAAATAAATGATTCTTATACACTTCATGGAGGCTAAAATATGAAAAAAAGGAATTACCTGTTTACGTCTGAGTCTGTAACCGAAGGGCATCCCGACAAGATCGCAGATCAGATATCCGACGCAATACTTGACACAATCATAGCATCAGATCCAAGGGCGAGGGTTGCGTGTGAGACAATGCTGACAACCGGTCTTGCATTTGTCGCGGGAGAAATAACCACTGACTCTTATGCAGACATCCCCACGATAATAAGGGAGACCATCAGGGACATCGGTTACACCAGGGCGAAATATGGGTTCGATTATGAGACATGCGCTGTAATTACCTCCATACATGAACAATCACCGGATATCGCCATGGGCGTTGATACGGGCGGCGCAGGAGACCAGGGGCTTATGTTCGGATTTGCCTGTAATGAAACCCCTGAACTTATGCCGATGCCGATAATGCTCGCGCATAAACTCGCCATGAGATTGACTGAAGTAAGAAAGAAAGACATCCTCAGCTATCTGAGGCCCGACGGAAAGACACAGGTCACCATCGAATACAGAGACGGCGTGCCTCTCAGGGTTGATACAGTCGTTGTCTCTTCACAGCACAGCCCTGAGATCACATTAAAAGAGATGAAAGAAGACATCATTGAAAAGGTCATAAGGCCCGTTATCCCTAAAAAACTCCTTGACGAAGAGCATATTACATATCATATCAATCCCACGGGAAGGTTTGTTGTCGGCGGCCCTATGGGAGACACGGGACTGACCGGAAGAAAGATAATTGTTGACAGCTACGGCGGCGTAGGCAGTCACGGCGGCGGATGTTTTTCAGGCAAGGACCCATCGAAGGTAGACAGGTCGGCTGCATACATGGCGAGATATGTAGCAAAAAATATTGTTGCCTCCGGACTTGCAGACAGAGCGGAGTTACAGATCGCATATGCGATAGGCGTTCCGGAGCCTGTATCCATTCTTGTCAGCACAGGCAACACAGGAAAAATTCCCGACCAAGAGATTGAGAAATTGGTGAGAAAGCTTTTCGATCTGAGGCCTGCGGCGATCATAAAGAAACTCAATTTAAGAAGGCCGATCTTCAGAAAGACTGCCGCATACGGTCATTTCGGAAGAAGCCTGCCCGAATTCACATGGGAAAAGACAGACATGGCTGAGAAACTGAGGAAGGCAGCAAAGTAATGGAGAAACTGTTTCCGCCATTCTCTGAAGCTTTATAAATAATAACCATCCAATAACCCCGCATAATTTTCTGCGGGGTTATTTTCTTGTAATAGAAGATAGAACGCATTACGCGTAACGCATAACGGTTTTTAAAGGGAGGCAATTACATGACTACAGCAGCATTAAAAAATAGCGCTACTGACTACAAAGTAGCTGACATCAGTCTGGCTGATTGGGGAAGAAAAGAGATCGATATTGCTGAGCAGGAGATGCCCGGGCTCATGGCAATAAGGGCGAAATACAAGGCGGCAAAACCTCTAAAAGGGGTCAGGATATCCGGCTCGCTTCACATGACCATTCAGACAGCGGTGCTTATAGAGACCCTCGTTGATCTGGGCGCAATCGTAAGATGGGCGAGCTGCAATATTTTCTCTACTCAGGACCACGCCGCAGCGGCAATCGCAAAGGCAGGCGTTCCGGTTTTCGCATGGAAAGGGGAGACGCTTGAAGAATACTGGTGGTGCACTTTAAAGGCCTTAACATTTCCGGAAGGAAAAGGTCCCCAGTTGATCGTTGATGACGGAGGCGACGCGACCCTGCTAATTCACAGGGGCTATGAGGCGGAAAACAATTCCAGGATACTTGATGAACCCACAGACAATAAAGAGCTTCAGATTATTAACGACACACTGAAAGCCCAGTTGAAGGAAGACGGTCAATGGTGGCACAAAACAGTTAAAGAATGGAAAGGCGTCAGCGAAGAAACCACTACCGGAGTCCACAGGTTATATGAAATGATGAAGAGCGGGACCTTGTTAGTTCCCGCTATCAACGTTAATGATTCTGTGACCAAATCAAAGTTCGATAATCTCTACGGCTGCAGGGAATCTTTGCCGGACGGGATCAAGAGGGCAACTGATGTGATGCTGGCCGGAAAGGTTGCGGTCGTGTGCGGTTATGGAGACGTCGGCAAAGGCTCAGCAAGGTCATTGAGGGCCTTCGGAGCAAGAGTGATTGTCACTGAGATAGACCCCATCTGCGCGCTTCAGGCAGCAATGGAAGGCTATGAAGTGACAACTGTGGAAGATACCCTCGGCACCGGAGACATTTATGTAACAACAACCGGGAACGTAGATATTATCACAATCGACCATATGGCAAAGATGAAGGACCAGGCGATTGTCTGCAACATCGGACATTTTGATAATGAGATCCAGATGCACAAACTGACTGTCTATCCCGGCATCAAACGGGTAAACATCAAACCTCAGGTCGACAAGTATATTTTCCCTGACGGACATGCCATCTTCATTCTTGCGGAAGGAAGATTAGTAAATCTCGGCTGCGCGACCGGACATCCTTCATTCGTCATGTCCAACAGTTTTACTAACCAGACATTGGCCCAGATGGACCTCTGGAAAAACAGGGATGTCTACGAAAAGAAGGTGTACAGGCTTTCAAAACAGCTTGATGAAGAAGTGGCAAGGCTCCATCTCGAAAAGATCGGCGTGAAGCTGACAAAGCTTTCCAAAGAACAGGCGGATTATATCGGGGTCCCTCTTGAAGGCCCGTATAAGCCGGAGCATTACAGGTATTAAAAATTAATCGTTATTCCCGTGGAAACGGGCATCCTGAAACAAACAAAAAGGACGGATCAATATCCGTCCTTTTTGTTTGTCTTACATCCTTAATTCTAACTTGTTAGAGGGGAACTACTTCTCCACCCTCACCGCACATGACTTATACTCAGGCGTTCCGGTGATCGGGTCTCTGTGCTCAGAGGTCAGAAGGTTTGACAGCGCTTCCCTGTGATGGAATGTGAGGAAGACATTGCCGGACTGTGAACGGTCGGTTACTTTGGCGCGTACCTTGATCTCTGCGCGCTTTGACGAAACCTTAACCATGTCGCCGTTTTTGATCTTCAGTTTCTGAGCATCCTCACTGCTGATCTCAAGCAGTTCTTCCGGTACAACGTCGTTTATTCCGGCAGAGCGTTTTGTCATGGAACCGTTGTTGTAATGCTCGCGCACCCTGCCTGTGATAAGTACAAGCGGATATTCCTTGTCCGGCACTTCGCCTGAGCCTTTATGGTCAAGGGCCATAAATCTTGCCAGTCCGCCCGGCCTTGAGAACAGGTCTGTATAAAGAGTGGTTGTCCCCGGATGGTCCTTTGTCGGGCAGGGCCACTGTATCCCCTGCTTCTCAATGCGGTCGTAGCTGATGCCGCCGTAAATAGGAACAAGGCTTGCGATCTCATCCATTATTTCCGAAGGATGATTGTAGTCCATTTTATATCCCATCAGGGTAGAAAGCTTGCTGATGACCTGCCACTCGGCCATTCCTGAAACAGGCTCGACCGCCTTTCTCACGCGTTGCACCCTGCGCTCTCCGTTTGTGAACGTGCCGTTCTTTTCAGCGAAGCTTGCTCCGGGGAGTATTACATGAGCAAAGCGCGTGGTCTCTGTATGAAAGATATCCTGCACTACGAGAAATTCCACTGACTCAAGCGCTGCACGTACATGATGGATGTCCGGGTCAGTCTGTGCGGGGTCTTCTCCGAGGATGAAGATTCCTTTGAAGTTTCCCCTCTTGCATTCATCAAGCATCTCAACGGATTTCAGTCCCGGCTTGTCTTTTATCTTCACTCCCCACGCCTTCTCAAATTTCTCGCGCGACTTCGGGTCTGTAACAGGCTGATATCCGGGAAGGGTTGCCGGCAGAGGGCCGAGGTCTGAAGCGCCCTGAACATTGTTCTGTCCTCTGAGGGCCATGATACCTGTTGACGGCCTGCCGAGATGGCCGCATACCAGAGCAAGGTTGGCAACAGCCATTGCGTTTTCCGTGCCTGTCTGATGCTCTGTAACTCCGAGGCCGTATACTATCATTGCTTTATCAGCGTGTGAATATAAACGTGCTGCTTCGATTATATTTTCTTTTGAAACCCCTGTGAGTTTCTCTACACGGTCGAGATCATATTCCTTCACCTTCTCGCGTAGTTCATCAAAGCCCTCCGTCCTTTTCGCAATGAACTCCTTATTCTCCCAGCCGTTTTGCAATATCACATTGACAAGGCCGTTCAGCAGTGCAATGTTACTGCCCGGTTTCAGATTGAGCCATACGTCAGCGCGCTTTGCCATCCAGGTCTTCCTCGGATCGCCGACAACGAGCTTTGCGCCTTTGCGCAAGGCCTTTTTGAGATAGAGGGAAACGATCGGATGCGCCTCTGTCGGATTGGAACCGAACAGGAATAGCGTATCCATGTCAGGCATCTGGGCTAATGAATTTGTAGCAGCTCCTGCTCCGAGGCTTGTTGCCAGACCGGCAACAGTTGGAGCGTGTCAGACTCGGGCGCAGTTGTCTACGTTGTTAGACCCTACTGCGCATCTGACCCATTTTGCAAGCAGATAATTTTCCTCGTTGGTGCACCTTGATGATGAAAAGCCGCCGACCTTCTCGGGGCCGTGTTTTTCTATAAGCTCCTTAAATTTATTTGCCACAAGCCCAAGCGCCTCATCCCATGAAGCCTCGACAAAGGTATCTCCCTTTCTGATAAGCGGGGTCTTTATCCTTTCGGGATGGTGGATGAAGTCGTAACCATAACGCCCTTTGATGCAGAGATTGCCGTGATTGACAGGGGCGTCATAATCGGAAGTGACCTTTACTACCTTGTCGCCTTTTACGTTCAGATAGAAATTGCATCCGGTCCCGCAGTAGGAGCAGGTAGTCTTCACCTTCTTCATTTCATAGGAACGTCCCTTGCCTCTGCCCTTTCTGTCAGTAAGCGCTCCGGTCGGGCAGGTGGAGACACACTGTCCGCAGAATTCGCAGTTATCCAGAGTGCGGGGTTTTCTGAATGCGGTGTCAGGCATTGAATTAAATCCCCTTCCGGTAAGCTCTATCGTCCCCGCCATTACCACTTCGTTGCATATCCTTGTGCAGCGTCCGCACAAAATACATTTATTTGGCTCGTAAGTGATGAACGGGTTGTCTTCCCTGATCGGGATGTCCCACATCTCGCCCTCAAAGCGGCTGCCGTCTACACCGTATTCGTAAGATAAATTCTGAAGCTTGCAGTCTCCTGTCCTTTCGCATCTCATGCAGTCGTTCGGGTGGTTGGAAAGCAGAAGCTCGATCAGGCTGGCCCGCAGCTTTCTGATATTATCGTTTTCAGTGATGATCTCCATCTTATCTGCCACAGGAGTTGTGCAGGCAGGCAACGGCCTGGGCACGCCTTTTACTTCTACGATGCAGAGCCTGCAACCTCCATAAGGTTCAAGCCTCTTATCATTACAAAGCGTCGGTATCCGGACCCCGATCTTTTTTGCTGCCTGAAGGATGGTCTCATCTTTTTGGCACAAGGTCTCGATACCGTTTATCGTTATTTTTATATTATGTTCTGACAAGGCAACCTCCCTACAATATCGCGTTGAACGGACATGCTTCGTAGCACGCTCCGCATTTTATACATTTCTCTTTATCAATTACGGCGGGCTTCTTTTTCTCCCACGCAATCGCTCCAGACGGACAGGCCTTGAAGCACTTGCCGCACATCTTGCAGAGATCGACGCTCACAGTGTACCTGCGTAAAGCCTTGCATACTGCGGCGGGACATATCCCGTCTTTAATATGCGCCTCATACTCATCCCTGAAAAATCTGATGGTAGAAAGAACCGGGTTCGGCGCTGACATGCCGAGTCCGCACAGTGATGTTAGTTTTATATTAGTGCCGAGTTCGACAAGCAGGTCTATATCGCCTTCTTTGCCCTTGCCCTCGGTAATGCGCGTCAGTATCTCCAGCATTCTCTTTGTGCCTATTCTGCAGGGTGTACATTTACCGCAGGATTCATTCTGTGTAAAGGAGAGAAAGAATTTCGACATATCGACCATGCAGGTGGTATCATCCATTACTACCATTCCGCCTGAGCCCATCATGGAACCGATGCCTGCCAGGGATTCGTAATCCACCGGCATATCAATGTGAGAAGCGGGGATACAGCCTCCTGACGGCCCGCCGGTCTGAACAGCCTTCAAGGCCCTGTTACGTTCGCAGCCGCCGCCTATGTCATACACTATCTCTCTGAGGGACATTCCCATCGGCACCTCAATAAGTCCGGTGTTCTTGATCTTGCCTGTTATGGCAAATACCTTGGTGCCTTTACTCTTTTCCGTTCCGATCGACGAGAACCACTTGGCGCCCTGTGTAATAATTGTGGGAAGGGTTGAGAGGGTCTCAACATTATTAATGACCGTCGGCTTGCCCCACAAACCCTTGTGCGCCGGGAATGGCGGTTTCGCACGCGGCATACCGCGCTTGCCTTCAATAGAGGCAATGAGCGCTGTCTCTTCTCCACAGATAAATGCGCCGGCCCCTTCTTTGATGCGGATATCGAAATCAAATCCGCTCTTAATAATATTCTTGCCGAGGAACCCTTTCTTCCGGGCATCGGCTATCGCGATCTTCAACCGCTGTATCGCAAGCGGATATTCCGCGCGGATATAAACATATCCGAAGTTTGCTCCTATTGCATATCCGCCGACTATCATTCCCTCAAGAACGGAATGGGGATTGCCTTCAATAACAGACCTGTCCATAAAGGCCCCGGGGTCGCCTTCGTCCGCATTACAGATCAAATATTTCGGGTATCCTTCTGCCTTTGAGCAGATATCCCATTTCAGCCCTGTTGGAAAGCCTGCGCCGCCTCTTCCGCGCAGTCCGGACGCCTTTATTTCTTCTATAATTTCGACCGGCTTTTGAGACAGGGCCTTTTTGGCCCCTTCATAACCGCCGATGTTTATGTATGCATCAATGTCCTCAGGGTCTATGTGTCCGCATTGCTTAAGAAGTATTTTTGTCTGTTTATCGTGAAAGGCATGGTACTCAGAGCCGACGAGCCATTCCTTAACGGGTTCGCCCTTGAGGATATGCTCTTCAACTATCCTGCCCACCATGTCAGGAGTGAGAAGCTGATATGTCTCGGATTTGCCGTTTAGGATAATATCCGCAAGCACGTCCTTTGCGCAGAACCCTCGGCAGCCTGTCTTGTTAACACATTTTTTTACAATGTCAGCTTTTATGCCGTGAGCCTTTAGCTGTTTGGCGAATTCATCAATGACTTCCTGACTGCCGGCAGCTAATCCGCCTGTACCTACACAGACGCGAATGATCAGATCGTCAATTATCGGCTTGGCTGTTTTCGTCTTTTTTTCTGACGGCATCTTATACTCCTTTGACCTTGTCAAGTTCCTTAATCATTTCTGAGGCCTTTTCCATGGTCATCTTTCCGAAGACTTTCTTGTTGCCAATAAATACGGGGGCTATACTGCACGCCCCTACACAGGCCACGCTCTCAACAGTGAACTTCCCGTCGCTGCTGGTAGTTTCTCCATGGGGGATCTTCAGGTCTTCCCGTACTCGGTTGATGATCGGAGCTGAGCCTTTAACGTGGCAGGCCGTTCCGCAGCAGGCGGTGATAATGTTTTTCCCACGCGGCTTAAGGTAGAACTGGGCATAGAACGTGGCCGCTCCGAAGAAGCTGCTTGCAGGGATATTCAGCCTTTCTGCAAACCAGAATACCGCATCCTCCGGGATGTAGCCGAAAGACTCCTGTATATCCTGAAGAATGGATATGACGCTGCCTTTGTCCTTGTGATATTTTTCAAGAATCTGTTCACATTTTTTATCTGTCATAACTACCACCTTCTTTGGAAAATCGTGGATAGATATTATATCTAATAAATATGATTTTTGGAAGGCATGTATTGCAAACACCACTTAATTTATTCCGGTGCACGGATTCAGAGAAGTCATTGATCAGAATTACGGGATCGTCTGTAGAATCAAAGACGCCGATGAGCATGTTGAAATACTTGCAGTAATTCATTGTTCGCGTGATTTCAAAAGAACTTTTTCTCAGGAATGGGAACTGCACTAATTTAAAAAAGGCACAGAGCTTCGCGGCTCTGTGCCTTTGTAACTTTATCCTATTTTACCTCTTAACCACTGCCGTAAGAATGAAGCCCTGACAGTACGAGGTTGACTCCGAGGTATGTGAAGATGACCGCTACGAAGCCTACTACTGCAAGGATTGCCACCCTTTTCCCTCTCCATCCGGCGACAAAACGCGCGTGGATATATAGCGCGTAGACAAACCATGTTATCAGCGACCAGGTCTCTTTCGGGTCCCAGCTCCAGTATTTGCCCCATGCGCTGTTGGCCCATATCGCTCCCATGATCAGACCGCCGATCGTGAACAACGGGAAACCGATTGCAATACTTTTATATTCAATGTCCTCAAGCATCTGCGGTGTGACGGCTAACGAACCGAGGACCTTTTTCAGCCCTAATCCAAACTGCCAGATGAGATAGATAGCCGCGATACCGATAACATAACTTGCAGCCGCTACCCCGCCTGAATCGCTCCTGAATGTGGTCTTCAGGAAATGGCTCTGGATCAGTTCCTTGCGTTCCTCAGCAGAGAGGCTCAGGAAATCCATTCCCATAGCGATCAGGACTACCAGGAAGATGCCGATTATGATGCTCCAGAAAATATATGTCTTCTCTTTCCTGCTTTCAGTGATCATGATGATGTACGCCGTGGCAGCTCCGAAAGACACTCCGAAAGCCGCGTATCCAAGGAAGGCCAGCAGCACATGAAAGAGCAGCCAGTTCGACTGGAGCGCCGGCATGAGAGGCTGGATCTCTTTTGTCGTGCCGGATATGTCTATAAAGAGCAGCGCGAGGGCCGCAACCGGCGTGACAAATGCGCCGAGGGAACGGTTTTTATATTTGAACTCAATCAAAAGATGGATCACTATCAGAGACCACACAAAGAATATCAGCGACTCGTAAAGGTTTCTCAGGGGAGCGGCCCGTAAAAGGGATTCCACTAAACCTGATGTGGGATTGGACGCCACCCAAAAATCATAGGAGTGGCTCCACCTGGTTAGAAAAGCAATGGTCTGACATACAAACCCGAATATTGTAACGGAAGTAGCGGCAAGGCCGACTGTCTTACTCTTCGTTACAAGGTAGATTACATATACGATCATCCCGGCTATATATGCGCCGGCGGATATATCGAAAAAAAGTGAACTGCTCATTTTTTACTCCTTCCTTCTATAGCTTCAGAAGCCTTTGATAAGATGTGTTCTATTTCCTTTTCAAATGCAAGCCGGTTTCTGCTTGTATTTCCCCCGACAGTTACCCTGACCGGGCCTTTACCACCCTGGGATTCGTGCGCAAGGTTTATCCAAATCTTTTTGTGGCTTATAAAAAACGCAACGAACAAACCGATCGCCATTAAAATAGAGCCGATATAAATAAACATCACGCCGGGGTCTTTTGATACCTGAAGGCCCGTGTATTCCACGCCGTGGTAGTCCGCAAATTTGATCAAATGGCCTCCGGGCAGCGCTCCTGTTTCAGGATATCTTTTCAGGACCCAGCCGGTGAAAGGCTGCATGCCGGGGATGCTGAACTGGATTGCTACTCCGGGATTGACCATATTATCCGCATAAGAAACCAATGCGCCAGTGTTTCTGTCCTGTGTAAGAGCTGGCAAAAAATTAACAACAGTGCCCCTGATCCCTGTGCCCGGGATTTCAAAAGAGCCCCCCGGTCTGAGCTGCAATGTGGTTGTCTGGCCGCCGTTCGGAGTAATATCCAGAATAAAAGTTCCCACCGCGTTAGGGATCATGCCGTAGCTTGACTGGAAAAAGGTGATCCCCTTGTACTTGAGCGGGGTGTTGACCTCAATGGTCTTTTTCATGACTTCTTTTCCGTTGTCTATCACTGTCAGTTCGCTCTGGAATTTCATGGGCGTATCAGTGCCTTCATAGTATTTCGTATCGTACCAGTTGCACAGGATTGAAAAACCCAGGGGGATTGTCTTGCCGTCCTGGGCAAACGCCATGTCCGAAATCTGTCCTTCAGGAAGATTCAGAAATCCTCCGAACCCGAAACGCGAGCCGATTATGGCGCCTATTAAAATCAGGATGATGCTCACATGCACGATGTAAAACCCGAAGCGGGCAAACTTGCCTTTCTGGGAATAAAGCTGTACGGAATTTTCTTCATTTGATTCAAGGAATTTGTATCTTGATGAGTTCAGGATGTTGACGAACTCGTCCTTTGCCGTATTAATGTGGGTTTTAAATTTTATTTCCTTTTTTACGGGAAGCGTTTTAAGGACGTTTTCCGGCAGCGGCCTCAAAGGGTTTTTTACGAGACGCCATGTCTTTGGAAATTTATCGATTGTGCAGACAATGAGGTTAATGCTGAAAATTATCAGGAAGCTTACAAACCACCACGAGCGGTACATATCCATGAAACCGAGTTTCGCGAAAACGTTGTAAACCGACGGCGCGGCGGAATCGCCGAAAAACTTCGCGAGCAGCGCAATATTTTTTGCGGGCTCAGCCTGCTGTTCAACAATGGTGCCGATTATTGATGAAAAGGCTATAATTATGAAAACGCCTATAGCGAGTTTTACGGATGCTAAAAAACTCCAGACCGACTCGAATATATCTTTCTTTTCTTTCTCTTCCAAAAAAACCTCCGACATTTAATATAGCTTTTCATAAATTGTGAAGTCAACGTGAGCAGGGCAAATGTCAAGCCAAAATAAGAATGTCCGGTTTTTACCAAAATAGAAATGTCCGGTTTTCATGTTTGAGTCAACGCTGTTTCTGTTTGCTGATAATTGTTGTTTTGTATTTCAGGCTTATACCTCCTCCAGGGATGATCTGCAGA
>JACQZF010000100.1 GCA_016213945.1 Nitrospirota bacterium
AAGCACTGCTTCGAATTTCAGCTTCAGATCATTCAGTATCTTCTTCATTCTCTCCTCGGTTACTCCGTTTTGATTTTTAACCAAACTCGTTGTAACCTATTGTAGTATATGGCGTTTGAGTTTATAAACAGACACTAATTACACAAGATACCACTTTTCTGCGGAGGAGCGCAGGATGAAACAGTTCAGTTATATAGGGTATCTGGAACACAAAATCGAACATGATGATTTAACTGATAAGGTCATGTCCCTGAAAGAAAAGTATGATAAGGGAGAGAAAGCGCTTTTCAGTGAAGTCAGCTCCCTGTTAAAAGACTGGCTGACAAATCATATCCTGGGCACTGACAAGAAATATACACCCTTCTTCAACAGTAAAGGCATCTACTGATAACATTCTCTGAGCAGGCTTACGCCTCTTCGGTATATATCTCAAATAAGGAGAGGCACAATGCGGCGATGAGCGGGCCGAGAATGAAGCCTAAGAAGCCGAGGAACTTTATCCCTCCAAGGACGCTGAAGAATACAAGGAGCGTGTGCAGGTTTGCCTTGCCTCCTATTATCAGGGACTTCAGGACGCTGTCTATGTTGCTGATTATCAGGGCACCGAAAAGCAGGAGGCCTATCCCTTTTCCCAGACTGCCGGAGGAGATTAAAATTAAAGCCCCGGGCAGCCACACCAGCGCCGTTCCGAAGAGAGGCACAAGTGAAGTAATTGCCATCACTGTCCCCCAGAACACCGGCGAAGGCAATCCCAGCACCCAGAAGGCAATCCCGCCGAGCCCCCCCTGCGCGATGCCCACGGCAAGCTGTCCGTATACCGCGGCCACCACTGTCTCCTTGATGCGTTCAACTAATTTATTTTTTTGTCCTTCAGAAAAGGGGAGCAGTTTCTGCAGATACTCGGTAAGCGTCTCACCGTCCTTGAGAAAATAATAGATCGTCAGGCACATGATGATAAAATTGAACAGGAGGACAAATACGTTTGTAAAGACATCGGAGACGTGCCTTACAAAATATTCCCCGACTGTCTTTAAAGTGGACACGATGCTTTCCTGGAAATTGAATTCCCCGATCGCCTTGTATGAAGAAATCTTGTTGAGTATTTCCTGAAGCCTGGGGTATGACTGAATATTTGTAATGGTCTCAAGCCCCTTCTCCTCGATCGAGCGGTAGACCCCTGTGATCTCGCCTGCGAGGGCGCTGATAATATATGAGAACGGCCCGAATATGGTAATCAAAATGACGATGAGCGTAATCAGTGAGGCGGCCCATTGACGCTTTATGTATTTGAGGACCAATTTATACAGAGGGTAAAATGTAATGCTCAGCACCATGGCCCACGCGATCGTAATCATGAAGGGGTTCAGTATCTTGTAGAAGAGATAGAAAAGGAGCAATACGATCCCGAAATAAATTACTGTAGATAAGCGCTCAGCCTGCATTTTCTAATACCTTTCTTTTTCAATTTCAATCAGCATTTTACATTCAGCAATGTCCATTTTACAACACTACCTCAAAATGCGGCCCGGCAGGTTTCCGGTGACCCTGCCTTCGGAATAAACAGGCACGCCGTTTACAAATACATGATGGAGGCCCTCCGGCTTCTGAAATGGATTGTTAAATTCCGCAGTGTCATTTACTTTATCAGGATCGAAAACGACAATATCAGCAAAGTGGTCTTTGGCGATGACGCCCCGGTTTTCAATGCGAAAGGTTTTCGCCGGTAATCCTGTCATTTTGTGAATCGCCCCGCTCAAAGTTAAGATCCCTAACTCTCTCGCGTACCTTCCGAGCACTCTCGGACAGCTGCCGAAGCCCCGTGGATGAGGCTTGCCCTTCGCGGTAACTCCATCGAAACTCCTTGCGCTGCTGTCAGTGCCTATCATGGTGTACGGCTGTTTTAATATCTCTTTAAGGTTCTCTTCATTCATTGAAAAGAATATCGCTCCAATCTGCAATTCCTCCTCAATAAGGACATCAAAGATCAGTTCAAGAGGCTCCTTGCCGGCAGATGAACTGATATCCGAAATACTCCTGCCCTCCATCCACTTATTTTTTGCAAGGTTCAGAGATGAAATCATTATATTGTCCCAGCAGGATGCCTCAGGATGTTCTTTGAGAATGTCTCCCGCAAGCCTTTGTCTTTCATTCTTCAATCTTTCGATTTCCCTTTTGCGTCCTCCCTCAAACGCCCAGGCCGGCAGGACAGCGTCGAGGTCCGTGCTCCCCGCAATGTAGGGATACCTGTCGCACGTTAAGTGGACCTCACTTTCATGCGCGTAATTAATTTTTTCAAAAACCTCTTTGAGCTTCCACCAGTTCTTTTCGCCGCCTGTTTTTAAGTGAGATATGTGTGGGTGTATCCCGGATTCGCGGGCTATTGTTATCACCTCATCAACCGCCTCAAGAAGCATGTCCCCCTCGCTTCGCATGTGGGTCGCGTAGATCCCGCTGCTTCTTGCGGCTTCCCGCGCGAGGTCGATTATTTCAAGGACGTCGGAATAAATCCCCGGGGGATATATAAGACCCGTGGACAGGCCCTTTGCGCCGGCAGCCATTGAGTCTCTGAGGAGCGCGAGCATCTCTTTCATCTGGGTTTCCGAAAGGGGTTTGTCTGTATAACCCGCAACAGACGCGCGCAGATTGCCGTGGCCTGTAAGAGTCATGAAATTAGGGGCGAACTTTCTTTTCTCTAAGAGCGCGAAGTATTCGGGGAAGGCGCTCCACCTGTCTTTAATATTTAATTCGTCAAGGTCCTTTTCTCTCTGTTCCCGCGCGGCGCCGTAAAGGGGGGCCGCCGACATCCCGCAGTTGCCGTTTATCTCAGTCGTTATCCCCTGGCTGATCTTCCCCTCCGCCCTGCCATCCGCAAGCAGTGTGAATTCGGAATGCGCGTGCGCGTCAATGAATCCCGGGCAGACAACAAGGCCTTTCGCGCTGATAACTTTATCTGCTGAAATATTTGAAAGGTCGCCAATTCCCTTGATGCGGTCGCCTTCAATAGCAATATCCGCTTTAACAGGGACACTATTATCTTTAGCGCCGTCAATAATGAATCCGTCTTTTATTAAATAATCAATAGCCATATGCTTGTCCAGAAAAATCTTTCATAATCTCCACTAACCCCTCTTTGCCAAAGAGGGGAAAGAATCAATTCCCCCTTTGAAAAAGGGGATGCAGTGGGATTTTTCATCCTCCATTGCGAGCTATCCATTTAATTTAAAGGATACGTTGCTGACAAAAGAAACTGCAATGGAGATGCCGTCACTGACTCTTCTTTACAACAAGCGTTGTTTGTGTGAGGTAGGAATTAATGCCCTGAGCAATTGCCTCTGCAAGCTTGTCTTTGTAGTGGTCTTTTGAAAGCCTCTTTTCTTCTTCCCGGTTGCTGATAAAAGATATCTCGACAAGGATTGACGGCATCTCGGCCCCCACAAGAACGTAGAAGAAGGCATACTTCACACCGTGGTCTTCAACCTTGCCGTAATCTTCTTTCAGGGTATTGACCATCGAATTTTGCACGCTCGATGCAAGCCGCATGGACTCTTCGTTTTTATTTTTCCTGGCTAAGTCCTGAAGGATCATCTGCAGGTCCCCCTGCATCTTCTCCATCTTCCTGAACGAAATTTTATTCTCTCGCGCCGCCACTCTCATGGCTTCCGCATCATTGGTCCAGTTGAGAAAATACGTCTCAATCCCCTTTGCGTTTCTTCGCGGGCTCGCGTTAGCATGAACGGAAATAAACAGATCGGCCTTTTGGGAATTCGCTATCTCCGTCCTCTCGTTAAGCGGGATAAAGACGTCTTTGTCCCTCGTGTATATCACTTCAATACCCTGTTTGGACGCAAGGATGTCCCCGAGTTTTTTCCCGACGTCAAGCACGATGTCTTTCTCCATAAGCCCGGTTGGCCCAACGGCCCCGGGGTCGTCGCCCCCGTGACCGGGATCGATTACAATTGTTTTGACCGCGGGGATGTCAGGTCCGGAAATATCTTCTTCCGATTTAACCGGCGGAGCGGTTTGTTTTTGGTCATACACGTCAATTACAAGCCTGTGCGGATTATCAAGCGCAAACGCGTAAAAGCTTTCCAGCTTTTGCACGTCAAGCACAATCCTTACGGTGCTTCTGTCGAATTGGGCGATCCTGACTTGTTTTAAAATGCCGTTTTCCACCGGCAATGAAGGCGCTGACTTTTTCTGAAGCATACAATTTTTCAGATCGAAATACAGGCGGTGGGGATTGATAATACGGTTTTGAGTAAACTCTATTGCAGAGCCTGTTTCAACAATGACTCTTGTATGGTTCTTATAGGATTTTGTGCGGACTCCGTTGATTGGGGTAAGCCTTGTTGCGGAAGCATAACCGACAAAAACAATAAACAGTAAAGGCGCTATTAAAGCCTTTTTCATGTAATATTTTTAAAATAAAAATGTTTTATTGTCAATACAAATCAAAATCAAATATTATATTTTCTTCTAAGGCTGTAAACAGACGGCCTGCTGATACCGAGAATCCTTGCAACTTTTGAAATATTATTACTGCAGTGTTTCATGGCCTCTACAATTTTCTGTTTTTCAATAGCGCTCCTGACGTCTTTGAGTGACGCGACTTCATCCATCTTTATGGTGAGGGACTCCAGGTCCAGATCACTGACTGTTATAGAAGGCTCAGTAGACATCACTGCCGCCCTTCTGACTTTATTGATAATTTCTCTAACATTTCCGGGCCAATTGTAACTTTTAATGGCTTCGATTGCCTCAAGCGAAAACGTTTTAGATAAATTCATTTCCCTGGAAAATTTATTAAGAAAATATCTGGCAAGAATAACTTTGTCCTCTCCTCTGTCCCTGACAGGGGGAAGGTTTATATTAAAGACATCCAGCCTGTAGAAAAGGTCCTTTCTGAATGTCCCTTTGGCGATAGCTGATTTAAGGTCATTGTTGGTTGCCGCTATGAGCCTGACATCTATCTTCACGCCACCGTTTGATCCGATCTTTTCCACAATCTTGTCTTCAAGGAATCTCAGGAGTTTTGATTGCAGGTTCATGGAGAGCTGTCCGATTTCGTCAAGAAAGATAGTGCCTCCGTCTGCATATTCAAATTTCCCGGCCTTTTGTTTGACCGCTCCCGTGAATGAACCTTTTTCATGACCGAAAAGTTCCGCCTCTAAAAGGTTCTCCGGGATGGCCGCACAGTTTATTGCCACAAACGGTTTGTTTCTTCTCTGACTCCTCTCATGGATAGCCATTGCCGTCAGTTCTTTCCCGGTCCCGCTCTCTCCTGTAATAAGCACAGGGATGTCTGTTGGAGCTATTTTTCTGATCATGGAAAAAACATTCAGTATACTCTGGCTGGACCCGACAAATTCCTCATTGATATCAAGGTTCTTACCGACTTTCAAAACCTCCACATCAACAAAATTAAGTACCTTATATATATCTTCGACGGTAAACGCGTTGCTTTTCATGGCGAGCCTTTTAATGAATGATTCTTTTTCATGCTCAACGATATAATCCTGAGAATAAAAATTCAGGCTCCAACTGCAGTTGTCACATCTTCTTTTTTTCTGGGTATTCTTTTTCCCGCAATAGGGGCATGAGAGGTCATCAGTAAAATTCTCTTTTATGTAATCCCAGAGTTTCAACTTGGCGTCTCTATTTAAGTTGAAAAACCGGGTCGCTACGCCGTTATCCTCAAAACGCAATATTTCACCCAAAATTTCAAATTCACCATGTCTTGGCAATTCGTATCTCAAGCCGACAATTTTGTTTTTGTTAAGTGACGGAGTAAAATCAATAACCCCTCCGCCAAGACTCAGAGAGGTAAACTTACTTACTCTTTCCGTAATTCCCTTATTAGCATCATTGCCCACGACTACATGCACCGGCAAATCTACATTACATCTTACATCTAACCTTGCCATAACTCACCCGCTCTCTTCAAATGCCTTAACTGTTTGTTTTAAAATAAAAAAACCTGCTTAAGGCTAACATAATAAAAATATTATTGTCAACATTTTTTACGTTTTATACTAAAATAACATCGTTAGATAAAGTTATCGAATTTCATTAGCATTTTCCTTGCCAGTCACCTTTACAAGGTGCACCCTGTATGATAGACTATTGCATGACTACAAAAAGATTTGTCTGGGTCTTGTCTTTGTTCCTGGTTGCAGGTTGTTTTATATTATCAAGCTATTATAAAGATCAACGTATAAAGATTCAGCCTTCGTTCCACACTTCTACTATGCATGACCTCCATCTTGCACACAGGGAGAACGATGAAGTTAAGTGGGAGCTTTCTGCCACGGAAGCGGTCTTCCCAATCGGGGGGGAAGAGGTATTCCTCAAGTCATTAGGTCTGAAAATAAACCAGCCTTCCGGTATTTATCTTGAAAGCGCAAGCGCTATTTATGAAATTGAGGGAAGAAATGTTACACTCAATAAGCCGGTGGAGCTAAACATGAAAGACGCGAAATTTACGACAGACTCGCTGAAATGGAACAGCGTGAATGGATTAATAACCACTGAAGATGACGTGAAACTCATTGGTAAAAACTTTGTTATCGAAGGAACAGGTCTCTCGGCAAAAACCGAACAACAGTATATAAGGATTTTAAAAAATGTCAAAGCCGTTTTTAATCTTTAATATCATATTAACAACCTTGACAATACACCTTACTGACGCCTCCGCTGTTCTCATGGAAAAAGCTGATAAAAAACCTGTTGTGATAACATCTCAAACCCTTACCGCTGACAGCAAAAACAATACCGCCGTTTTCGAAGGCTCAGTTGTAGCAAAGACTAATGATATAACAATTTATTCCGACAAGATGACTGTCTTTTATAATAATTCTGAAAGTAAGATCAGCAAGATAGAGGCCTCCGGGAATGTAAGAGTACTAAAAAAAGAAAGAGCGATATTTTCCGATGAAGCAGTTTATCTTGAAGATGAAAAAAAAATTGTCTTCAGGGGCAACCCTAAAGCCGTTGAAGGTGAAAACATTATTACAGGAACTGAAATAACATTTTTCCTGCAAGACGATCGGGCCGTTATTGAAGGAAGCAAAGTAATTCTGCAAAACAAACAGGGGTTGAAATAATGCATTCTCTCGACATATCGGGATTGAAAAAAAGTTATAACAAGAAACCGGTAGTTTCCGACATCAGTCTGAATATCAACTCAGGAGAGGTCGTGGGGCTTCTCGGTCCAAACGGGGCTGGAAAGACCACCACGTTCTATATGATACTCGGCATGATAATTCCCGACTCGGGCACAATCCATCTTGACGGTGAAAACCTGAACAGCTCGCCAATGTACAAGCGGGCCCGAAAGGGGATCGGCTATCTTCCGCAAGAGGCCTCCATTTTCAGAAAATTAAAAGTCGAGGACAATATAAAAGCTGTTTTGGAGATAACAGACCACCACGATAAAGACAAAAAAGAAAAACTGAAGAATATCCTTGATGAGTTCAACCTTAACTCTTTTGCCGGGAGGTTCGGTTACCAGTTGTCCGGCGGAGAACGCCGTAAAGTGGAAATAGCGAGGGCCATAGCGGTAGACCCGGTATTTATACTTCTTGATGAGCCCTTCGCAGGGATAGACCCCCTTGCGGTAAATGAATTGAAAAAGACCCTGAGGCAGCTTACTGAAAAAGGGATCGGACTGATCATCACAGACCACAATGTGCGCGAGACACTGTCAATAACAGACAGGGCGTATATAATAAGTGACGGGCGCATCCTTGCTCACGGGTCGCCTGATGAACTGGTCTCAAATGAACTTGTAAAGAAAAGCTACCTCGGAGAGGAGTTCAGGTTATAATGGCACAGGAACAGAGACTCGAACTAAGACTTTCCCAGAAATTGATTCTTACGCCGCAGTTGCAGCAGTCGATTAAACTTCTGCAACTCCCCCTGCTTGAACTTACGCAGGACATAAATCAGGAGCTCATGAACAATCCTCTTCTTGAAGAGACAATCGAATCCGAGAGAGATTCGGAACTAAAGACCGAGGCATCCGGGACGGCCTCGGAAGAGGAGACATTTCGTGGACCGTCAGACGATGTAGAAACACCGCTTGAAAAAATATTCGGATTTACTTCCGACAGCTATTTTGAAGAAAGAGAGAGCGACGGCAGGGACCTCGGTTATTTTAACGAAAACACGGAAGACGTCCAATCTCCTTTTGAACGCAACAGGAAAAAAGCGGATTTATACGAACACCTCCTCTGGCAGCTGAGGCTTTCTTATGTCCCGGAAAAAACCGGCAAGGTCGCCGAGATAATTATAAACAACCTGGACGAAGACGGCTACTTGCAGGCCTCTGTCAACGAGATCGCAGGGGCTGCAGGAGCAGATGCGGACACTGTTGAAAAAGCCCTCAAGTTCGTTCAGGCACTTGACCCCTCAGGCGTGGGCGCGCGCAATCTCCAGGAGTGTCTGCTTTTGCAACTGGAACTATTGCATCTTAAGGGAACTCTCGTAGAAAATATCCTCCGTGACGGCTTTAATGAACTTGAAGGGAAGAAATACAAACAGCTTGCGACAAAATTCAGTGTGACGATCGAGGATGTGCTTGCGGCAGTCAAAATTATAGAGGGGCTTGAGCCGAGGCCGGGCAGGAATTATTCAAGCGATGAACCTGTTCATATCATCCCTGATGTGTACATAGAAGAATCCGACGGGAAATTAATTATAACCCTGAACGATGAGGGCATCCCGAAGCTCAGGCTGTCAAATTACTACAAAAAACTACTTGCAAATAAAAAAACCCTGGGGCCGGAGGAAAAACAGTTCCTTGAAGAGAAACTGCGCTCCGCGGTCTGGTTATTGAAGAGCCTTGATCAGAGGAACAAGACAATCTACAGGGTAACGGAAAGCATCCTGAAGTTCCAGGAGGATTTCTTCGCAAAGGGTTTTAAATATCTTAAACCTCTTAACCTGAAAGATATTGCCGAAGATCTGGGTATGCACGAAAGCACTATAAGCAGGGTAACATCAAACAAGTATATTCAATGCCCGCAGGGGCTTCTGAGCTTCAGGTTTTTCTTCAGCAACGCGGTCCACTCGGACACCGGGGACATCTCCTCGTCAACCGTCAAGGACATGATAAGAAAGATTGTCTCAGAAGAAGACTCCATGAAACCGCTCAACGATAAACAGATTGTTGATATGCTTAAAGACAAAGGAATAAGCGTGGCCCGCAGGACCACCGCTAAATATAGAGAGGAATTAAAGATCCCTTCACATATTAAGCGCAAGAAATGGTTTTGATTTCGTTATTGTTGTTATCTTATATAATATGAACCATAGAGGTCACAGAGAAAAACTTCATACTATCAAACAAAAAGAAAGATTCCCGACAAGCGTGAATGACGCAGCGTCCGTCGTTCCGGCCTGGCCGAAATCTTTCTGTTAACATTTTGTTAAATATTTTCTCTGTGTTCCCTGTGGTTTAACAATACTATCCAAAAAAGGAGGAGCATATGAATATTATTATCAACTGCAAGCACATGGAGCTCACACCAACCATCAAAGACTACACAGAGGAGAAGATAGGCAAATTTGAAAAATATATAAGCAATATTACGGAAGCAATCGTCACCTTGAGCGTTGAAAAATACAGGCACAGGGCAGAGGTGCTCCTGAAGGTCAACGGCCTGATGATACAGGCGGAGAGCATAACCGAAGAAATGTATTCATCGATTGATGAGGTAGTGGACAAACTCGAACGCCAGGTAAAGAAATACAAGGAAAAGATCGCCTCCCACAGGAAAGGCAAGAGCAAGTCGGAGCCTCTCCCGAAAGCGGAAAAGACCACGCCGCTCATTATAAAAAAGAAGGCCTTTGACATAAAACCCATGGCGATTGAAGAGGCCGCCATGCAGATGGACCTTCTGGACAAGGTCTTTTTCGTCTTCACGAATGCCTCATCAGGAGACATTAACGTTTTATACAAGAGAAAAGACGGAAACTTCGGACTCATCGAACCGGTAAAGTGAAAGCTGAAAAAGACCATCAGGTATTCACCGTCTTCCTTACCGGGCTTGCGGGCTCGGGGATAAGCATAGCCCTGCGCGCCTTTGAGGACGGCGGATTTTTTTGTGTGGACAACCTTCCCACCACTCTTATTGAGTCCTTTATTGCCCTGTGTAAAAAGACCCCCTCGATATCAAAGATCGCTATCGGGGTTGATATCAGGGAACGGAAGTTTCTGACCGATTTTGCAGACACACTCGCAATTCTGAGAAAGACACAGAAGCCGGAGATCATATTTCTTGAGGCATCTGAAGATGTCCTCATAAGGAGGTTTAAAGAGACCAGGAGGCCCCATCCCCTCGGTTACAAAAATCTGAAAAATTCCCTCCGCAAGGAAGCCCAGCTTCTGCAACCGATACGCGATGCCGCCGACAAAGTCATTGATACCTCCAGCCTCAGCCCTCATCAACTGCGCAAGCTGATAACAAAATCCTTTCTCACAAGGGAGCCCTCCGGGATGAGCGTCGGCCTTGTTTCATTCGGATACAAATACGGTATCCCGCTTGAGGCCGATCTCCTTTTTGATGTCAGGTTCCTGCCAAACCCTTATTTCGTTCCTGACCTGAAGCCATTGCCCGGCACCTCGCCGAAGGTAAAAAAATTTGTCCTTTCGCAGGGAGCCACAATGGATTTTCTTGATAAACTGAATGCTCTCCTCGATCACCTTATTCCTTTATACAAACAGGAAGGGAAAAGCTACCTCACTATCGGCATCGGGTGCACCGGCGGCAGGCACCGCTCCCCTGTCATCGCTGAGGAAATCAAAAAACATTTCCGGAAAAAGAAATTGAACGTCTCCGTGGCCCACAGAGATATTCAGTCAGCATGACGATATCCAAACACTCTGCGCCTTTTTCATCCTTTAAAGACCCTGCTGATTTTCAACGCCTTCGCGGCGTGTTTGAAGCTGCAGGCTATTGCAATACAAACGTCCTTGAAAAGCTTGGCGTCAGGGATTTCCCGTCTATCCGTGGCAGCGATGTGTCTTTATTATTAAGCAAGACCGGCGGCGGAACTGCACTTGACACCATCATCCGGTTGTTCCTGATTGAAGTTCCGTGTGATATTGAAAATATGAAACTCGCTTTTCAGCCGCTGAAGCTTGAAGCATTGGCTGAGACAGGACTTATCCGGATCACCGGGACATCGGCGGAGGCTGCTATTAAATTACTGCCGCACAATGACCTTTTCATAACATTCGATCAGACACGGATGCTGCAAACCGGGCACAGGCAAAATTATGTCATGGGCATTGGAAGCAGCACCCTGACCCTGTCGAATCTCACCATCAGAAAGCGTTCGCGGCAGACCCTTGATCTCGGCGCAGGCTGCGGCATTCACGCCTTCATGGCCGCAAAGCACAGCGAACGTGTTATTGCTGTAGACCTGAATCCACGCGCTGTCCAGATCGCGTCATTTAATGCAAGGCTCAATGGGTTGTCCAATGTAGAGTGTCTTGAAGGTGACCTTTTTGCGCCGGTCAAAGGGCAAAAGTTCGATCTCGTAATAACAAACCCGCCGTTTGTCATCTCACCGGAGACCCGCTACATCTACCGCGACGGAGGCCTGGAAGCTGATCAGCTCTGCCGGAAGATCGTAAGAGAGGTACCTCAATATCTCAACGAGGGCGGATATTGCCAGATACTCTGCAACTGGATAGAGCCGCACGGGCAGGAATGACACGAACACATGAAGGGCTGGTTCGAAGGCACAGGCTGTGACGTGTGGGTGATGCGCTCCGAGACACGCGATGCAGCGGCTTATGCAAACACATGGATACGCCACACGGAGAAAGACGACACGGAACATTTTGCAGAACGCTTTGATAAATGGATGACATACTATGAACAGTTGGGCGTGAATTCAATAGGCGCCGGGTTAATTACAATGCGCCGTTCAGGCGGCCATGCGAACTGGTACCGCGCTGACGACGCGCCTGAAAAAATGTTAGGGCCATGCGGAGAATATTTGATGCGCGGCTTTGAGCTGCGCGATTTCCTGGAGACAGTAAGAGATGATTCCATACTGCTGAATACGCGCCTGCGTGTTTCCCCTGACGCCCGCACAATCCGGCAAAGCGCACCGTCTGCTGAAGTCTGGATAGATGAAACGGTCCGCCTGCACCTCGCGCGCGGCTTTGAGTATTCTGGAGACATCGACCCGTTCATCGCAAACATGGTCGTCAAATGCAACGGCCGTCGGGCATTGAAAGATCTGCTGAATGAAATGGCAAGATCCATCGGGACAGACAAGGCAAATATCACACCCGCCTTCTGCAACATAGTAAGAGGCCTCATCGAACGCGGCTTCCTCCTGCCTCTTTAACTAAATTTTTTCTGTGAAAAAATATTGCTTGCAGTACGATCGGGGGTTAGTTAAGATACAATATTATCAACTAATTGGAGGAAATATATGGCATCAAAACTGAAAGAAATTGAAGAAAATGCTCTCCAGCTTTCACCCCAAGACCGAGCAAAATTAGCAGAACATCTTATCCATAGTCTTGATGAATTAGAAGACGCAGAAGCAGAAAGATTATGGATTGCAGAAGCTGAACGCCGCTATAAAGAATACAAAGAAGGAAAGGTTGAAGGGATACAAGCGGAGTTAGTATTTAAAGAGGCTCGTTTAAAACTTAAATGAAATCTATTATATTTCTCCCTGAAACCAGGGAAAAGATGAATGAAGCGGCAAGATATTACGAGTCTCAAGCATTAGGATTGGGGGCTGATTACCTTTCAGAAGTTGAACGTGCTGTTGCATCTATAACGGCGTCTCCCGAAACATGGCCGAAACTTGAAGGTGAACTTAGGAGACGTCAGTGTCCGAAGGTTCCCTTTTGGGATTTTGTACTATATTGAAACAGAAAAAATAATTATTGTAGCAGCATCTCACCTGAGAAGAAGACCGGGCTATTGGAAGAATAGAATAAGCATCTAATAGTATGTAAGGCCTCCAGTTGTCAAGGGACGAAGATCACCCGTTACGGATTTTTAAAAAATCCGTCATGCGAGCGATACAGAAAACAAATTCTGACTTAGTTTCAAATTCACTGGCAGCAGATACAAAGATTCCGGACAAGCCGGAATGACAACCTTTAAAGAACATGTCTGCGCCAACACAACTGACGACAGCGGAGGCGTTGCGCTCGTAGGTATCTTTAGTGGCCCGCCACAAGTCGGGGTTTAGAGGGGTTGAGATATTAATACCCCGGTCATTTATAGATCAGTTTTCCTAAGCTTTACGTTGAAGCTGTAGAAAAAGTCACAAGGGGCTTATAATATTCGCAATAAGTTGTTTGAAGTAAAATTTAAGATAGTGGAATAAGGAGGAAATATGGCTGTCGATGAAAATAATGTTTGGAATATAATCCAGATAACATTATCCAAACATAAATCTGGAGGGTGTTGTAATCAGGTTTGCGCAGGTTGGGATGAGCTATATCAATGTCGTAATTATGCATCGTCCCCATATGATCCAGTTGAACTTGCAATCGCGGAGCACTATCTTTATGCTCGCTGCAAAGTCTGTATAGGCGAATATTCTTTGACGCAAATGAAGGCAATGATACATGGTTATGACTGGGGCAAGCGGTCAGGGCTAAGAGATGTCTTGAAGAGTAATCCAGGCCCGGTTTAATAAATAAAGAAAGAGCGAATATTATTTTGGCACGGCCTGATATCCAGAATTATTGTTCCCCTTGAAAGCTTGTCTGCTTTTCTTGTTTTTTCTTTCAGGGTAACCTTGCCTGCCCCCCGGCGGCGGGTCTATCACAGGCAGCTTTAACTTCATTCCCTCTTTTAATTTATTGTCATTATTGAGGTCGTTAAAATAAGCGGCGAGAAAGTCCTTGTCGGGATCGTTATATACTTCTTTTGCAATGCCTTTCAAGGTGTCGCCTTCCTTAATTTCGTAGACGATATAATCCTGGTCGTTCAATTTTGTTTTCAGGTAATGCAATGCCTGCTCATTGTCCGGGTCAAAGTAGAGGGTAAGTATAAACTCATTTTTCGCTTCGTAAAATAAACTCTGCTTAAAATAATCCAGGCCCTTTCGCAAATGTCTTTGTGTCTCGATCCTGGTCCTTGCCTCTAACACGTTTACTAATTCAGAAGCCTCGGCGTCGCCGGGGATAAAGCTCTGCACGATCTTCCAGTTGAAAAGCGCCCCCCGCAGATCCCCTTTTTCCTCTGCTTCAATCGCCTTCAGGCGATATGTCTCCGGGAATGACGCAAACGGGTCTCTAATTTCCTCTGTGACAGGCTCTTGCCGGACTGAAGGCCTCGGAGCGCAGTTGAAAAGAGATGCCACAGAGAAAACAATGAGACATGAGATGATAAAATGTTTCATATCTAATTCAAATCATTATTGCTGAACGTGATAAGGTTCTTTTCGAATTCTTTCAGGCTGAAGCTGCCGTAGATCATTGAACGTTTGATCCTGTAATTGTCTATAAAGAACGGATTGCCTCCCCTGTTTACTGTAAATGCACCCCTGTAACCGAGTTTTTTCAGGAGCGCCACTGTCAGAGAATTGGTTTCGCCGTAGGGATAGGCCAGATACCTGACCTCCTTATTCAAGCGTTTGCTGATGATGCCCGAGGATTCGGTCAATTCCTTTTTGAGAGTCTCAAAATATTCCCTGAAGGACTCCTGTTCATCCCTCATGTTGAGTTTGCGGTGCGTCTTTGTGTGGCACTGTATATCAATGCCGTCTTCCGCCATCGCGGCAACAAGCTTCCAGTCCAGGGCATTATTGCCCTGCGTAATGAAGTCAGTGTATATAAATAACGTGGCCGGATAGCCGTATTTTTTCAATATCGGAAACGCGATATCATAAGTGGAGCGCCATCCGTCATCAATTGTAATGACCACTGATTTTTCAGGGACCTGTTTTCTGAAATTCAGGAAATCAAAAAGCTCGTCCGCGGAGATTACTTTGTAGCCATTCTTTTTCAGGAAACGCATTTGCTCTTCAAAGTCCTTTTCGCTGACGGTCAGGGTGTCTGATTTATATTTTGAAAACTTGTGATAAGTGAGCACGGGCACTGTCTGATGACCTTTAACGGACAACCCGCCTTTCCTGTAATCGTAGAGAGGGACAATCAATTCCTGTCCCGGACTAAGGGAAGTAACATCGTTAAACCCGGAAATGAACCAGTCCAGAGACGGATCGTTCAGGTACTTCCCCGCAAGGGACGCGAAGGTGTCGCCGGGCTGGGCAATGACAGCGATAAAATCGGGAAACACCCGCGCGTAAGACCGCTCTTCCGGCTGCAAATGGATCTGAGGAGCTGAAAACGTAGAAGGAGTTTTTCTGGTCGAGGCACAGCCGGCAAACAGAATTGGCAATAACAATACCAGTGATAAAGAAAATAAAAAGAATGACCCCCCTGTATCCCCCCTTTGCAAGGGGGGAGTTAAGGGGGGTCTATCTTCAGAGCAGACTTTTCCTATGAATATATTGAACATGGTTTCCGCGATACTATTTCTTCGGATATTTTTTGGGACCAAAGAGCGGCGGCTCTTCCTCCACCGGAGGAGGAGTGACTTTTGGCGGCGCCTTCTCTATGACTGCTTTTGGATAAAAGCTGTCAATGAATTCTTTCGGCATCGGGTCGCGCGTTTTTATCATGTCCTCCGGTATGTTGATCTTCATGCCTTCATGGATACGGCCGGGATTGATGTCAGGGTTTGCTTCCGCCAATGCCTTCCAGTTTTGTATATCGCCGGTGTACCATCCCGCAATTATCGATACTGTCTCGCCAGGCCACTTTACCGTGTGCACAAAATAACTGATTTGCGGAGGTCCAGGCTGGACCGGGGCAGCTTCAGGAGCAGTCTCAAGCGGGGTTTCAACAGGTTTCTGCTCCTGCTTCGCGCAGCTTATGATCGCTATTGTTATTAGGAAGATAATGAACAATCTTATTTTCTTTGCCAAAACGCTTTTCACTTTTTAAACCCCACCTTCCTTGCTTAACCGTTATGAGTAATCCGTAATGCGTTATGAGTCATTCTTTTCTCCCATTACGCTTTACGCATCACGCGTTACGCTTTTATAATCCGGAATTAAGATTTTCTTTTCAGTTTTTGAAGATATTCAATAGCCAATTGGTTCCCCGGATTTACCTTGACCGCACGTTCGATGCTCTCTATGCACTGCTGCCTCTTACCCTGTTTCTCCTGCATTATACCAAGATTGAAGAGCGCCTCATCAAGATATGACGGCGACAATTTTACCACCTTTTCATACATCTCCTCTGCCTTCGGATAATTTTTATTTATAGCATAAATATAACCGAGATTAAAATACGCGTCTGAAAATTTCGGGGCCAGCTCCGCCGCTTTTTTTAGGGCGTCAATTGCCTTTGCATTATCTTTCAATTTCATGTGGACCATACCGAGATGGAAATGCGCCTGTACATTTTCAGGATCTGCCTTGACCGCCTCAAGCAGCAACGGCATTGCCTTCTGCGGCTGCGTTTCCATCAGCCCCGCTGCCTGCTCCTGCAAAGCCCTGGCCTTTTCCTGCGGGTCTTCAACCGGCTCCTGTTTCTTAACTTGCTCTGGTGCAACTGATTTTTCAGGAACACGTGTCTCAGCCTGCATAGAAACCGGAGGCTGAGCAGCTTTTTCCGTTACTGCCTTCTCAGGCGTTGTGACATCTTTCCCTTTCGGAAAAAGGATAAATATGAGGCCAATTACAATTACTGCCGCAATCGCAATATACGCAACGGGTAATTTTTTCTTCTCTC
>JACQZF010000041.1 GCA_016213945.1 Nitrospirota bacterium
CAAAGCACTGCTTCGAATTTCAGCTTCAGATCATTCAGTATCTTCTTCATTCTCTCCTCGGTTACTCCGTTTTGATTTTTAACCAAACTCGTTGTAACCTATTGTAGTATATGGCGTTTGAGTTTATAAACAGACACTAAGTAAGCTCCCCATTTTTTCTAATATCAAATGCTTCATGACAAATTTCACAAAAAGCCGGGTTGTTTAGTAATATACATCATGGCGAAACAGCAGAAGCGATACGGGATGCTGATCAACCTCGACAGATGCATCGGATGCTATGCCTGTCAGGTGACGTGCAAGGCTGAATACGATCTTCCCTTTGGAACATTCCGCTGCCGTGTCGAGACTTACCAGTCGGGAACGTTCCCTGACATTAAAAAAGTTTTTCTCCCACGCCTTTGCAACCACTGCGACAAGGCCCCCTGCATTGAAGAGTGCAAAGACAAGGCCCTTTTCAAAAACCAGGACGGCGTTGTCGTATTAAATAAACTCAATTGCACCGGCTGCCAGATGTGCCGCGAGAAATGTCCCTACAACGCGATCGATTTCAATCCGGTTACAGGTCAGTCCGAGAAGTGCGACTTCTGCTATGAAAGAATAATTAAAGGACTCCAGCCCGTCTGCGTGCAGAGCTGCATGGGAAAGGCATTTATGTTCGGCGACATAAATGATCCGAAGAGTGACATATCTGTTGAGCTGGCAAGACATCAGTTGAAAGTCCTCAACCCGGAACTCGGGACCAACCCTTCGGTGTTTTATATCTTCAAAGGCGATGCCGGCAACACACCGCTAAAAGATAACATGATAGCAGGCGGGCATTCCACACGGCGCGTTAAGGATACACAGACGGAACAATCGGAAGGCACGGCTAAACTGATTTACACATCAGACGCCATGTGCCCGTCCGAATGCGGTCTTTCAGTGCTCGTAGAAGACGGTATTGCCAGAAAAATATACGGCAATCCCCATTCCCTGATAAACAACGGGGCCTTCTGCGCGAAAGGCGCCTCAGGGCTTCAGCTTACATACTCTCCCGACAGGATCAAAACTCCTCTCATCAGGACGGGTGAAAGGGGAGAGGACAAATGGAAAGAGATCACGTGGGAAGAGGCCTCCGGTTATATCGCCAAAAAGCTGATCGAGATAAAACATAAATACGGGGCGGAGGCGGTATTTTTAGACTGCGGCGATGTTACCGACAGGGAGGCATATTACAGGCTGTTTCACGCGTACGGCACGCCGAACACATACAACCACGGGAGCATTTGCGATCCAAACCGCAGATGGGGGCAGGGCCTTATGCTTGGAGATGAAAGGCCGCTGCCCGATGTTCAGAGACCCGTCCTCATGAGAGACGATGACAATGAAATGTATCTCAAAGACAGGCATGATGCAAAGCTCATCCTGAACATAGGCGTCAATCCCTTTGTGGCTACAAGATACAATTACATGTCAAAGGGCATTGTCGGGGCAAAGGAAGAGAACGGCTGCGTGTATATTGTAGTTGATCCCTCGCATACCAGCTCCGCCGCCCACGCTGACATCTGGCTTCCCATAATTCCGGGGACAGACGCGGCGCTGCTTGCGGGGATGCTTTATTACATCATCCTGAATGATCCGGGTCAGAAATACATTGCCCATGATTTTATAAAAAATTATTCCATAGGCTGGGAGGAATTCAGGAATGAATTTCTCTCATACACTGAAATGGCAGACCCCTCAAACGGTTTACATTTCTTTACCCCTGAATGGGCGGCAGAGAAGACAGGCATTTCAGCGGAGGACATAAAGAAAATATCACATCTTTTGGGCAGTACAAAGCCCTCGGCAATTGAGATAGGGATGCACGGCACTGCTCACCATACAAACGGCGACGTCACATCAATACTTTCCACTGCGCTTTGCCTGATAACAGGTAACATTGACGTGCCCGGGGGACTGGTGTTTGTTGATTCCCTGAAGCCTAAGCGTGGGAGCAGGACAACAGGGAAGCAATTCCTTGAAAGGGATGTCATCAGAAAGATAGGCGGCAATGATGTTCCCGGCAAAATCCCGGAGCTTCACAAAGACCTCTTCGGTGATTACCCAGCAGCATGGAAAGGTGTGCTGGCAGACCTCCCTCAGAAGATCAGGGACGGGGTAAAGCTCAAGCACGGCGCGTTCAAAGACCATTCCTATCCTGTAAAGGCATTCATAACAAGGGCGGGCAATCCTGTTATGACTGCAGGCAGTACGCCTGACTGGATCGATGCATTGACCCGTAAAAAAGAAAACAATATCCTCCCTTTTAATAAATGGGGGCTTGGAGAATTATTAGATGAATATCAGCTTGAGCTGATGGTCTTCATTGATACACACCTCACCGGGACGGGTAAGTACGCGGACATTGTCCTGCCCGAGGCGGGTTTTCTCGAAAGGATGGGGGTGAGCGATGTTTATACCATGAGCCCGGAGATCGCGATAAGAGACCAGGCCATCAAACCGCTCCATGGATCAAAGACGCCTTTTGAAATAATGATCACCCTTTCCGATGCGCTCGCAGGAAACGGCGACCCGGATATCAGGCAGGAAGACTTTTCCCTGAAGTACAATAACGAGGAAGACTTCATAAATGAAATACTCGCCGATGCCCCGGCATTTTACAATTATGGCGGGCCTCTCCCTTACCCCGATCTTCCAGAAGGAAGTTTGATAACCGGCACGCCGGACAATCCAAAAGCAGTGTGGGGCAGGAAGGTGATAAAGGAAGGGGAACCCCTCACGGTCGACTGGCTCAGAAAACATCACGGTGTCGCGGTATGGCCCGCAAGTTATCACAGGTATAAAAAACAGGACGGCTCCCCGTCAGGCATATATCCGAAAACCGCCTCAAGGAAATTTGAATTTAAATTCTCTTATCTTGAAAACATAAATAATAAATTCGATACAAAATTCCCCGTTACATTCTACTGGCGTGACTGCAAATGGAACCCGAAGAATCCCGCCTTTAAAGAATTAAGCGGACAATATCCCTTCCAGTTAATAAGCGGCAGGGTCCACTATTCAATGACCATGACGACAATATGTCCGTACCTTGCCGAGACGGAGACCGAATGCATGAAGCGGCCCGATGACGGAAACCACTCAATTCCCGTCCTGGCGTTCAATAAATCTGATGGCGCAAAGCTGGACTTAAAGACAGGAGACATTGTTACCCTTGAGACATCCTTCAAAAAACAGGTGAAGGGAAAAGTTTTTCTTACTGAAGAAATAATGCCGGGAGTAATTAAAACCGCCTTTGGCCCAGGAGACAAAAAGATCTACGGTCCCGGTCTAATTAATAAGACCTCAGAAGATACCCCGAATATCAACCAGTGCTTTGACCCTGAGAATCTCTCCCCCTTTACCGGGATGCCGGGATTTGGCGATATCATGGTGAAGGTTGTTAAGGAAAATTAATCCCCCGCGCCCGGTCCGGGAGCTTTGCCGTAGTACTTGCGCCAGATGTTGAAGTCCTGTATCCACACTGTTCCGTTTCCATCCAGGTCTATATAAGCAGGAGCAGGCGGAATAGTCTTGCCAGCCCACTTGCGCCATTCGTTGAAGTCAATGATGTTTACAAATCCGCTGTTGTCAAAGTCAGGATCGCACATGTCTCCATAGTGCTGTATGCCGGGCAGTGAAGAGTTATCGTCTTGATACGAATTGCTGTCCCTTTGATCGGGATTTTTTACGAGACGGCAGTTGTCGCACGCATCGCCGATTAAATCATTATCTGAGTCAGTCTGATCGGTATTAGGGGTAAGCCAACAATTATCATCACAGTTCGTAAGAATACCACCTGTGCATGGATTATCGCCTGCTATGCCGGAATTATCGCCGTCATCATGGAGGCCGTCATTATCTGTATCTGTAACATCTATTGTCCACGGATAATAATTCACCTTGTCGCTAACCCGGTCGCCCAAACCGGCAGGATTATACCATCCACCTGTTGCTCTATCGTCAGAGTTATCAAGCGGGCCTGATGCGTCACCCCAGTAATTGTATGTAGCATCTATTACAACGCTGCCGGTATAGTAAAGACCATAAGATGAATTGTTCATAATCGTGTTGCCCGTATACGTCCCACCGCTGCTGCTGTCGATGCCTAATCCGTAATTGTTATTTGAAATCGTATTGCCTGTCACTGTAGGCGACGAGTTGTTATATATCCTTGCATAAATAAAGCTACATAATATTATTAATACTGTGCATTATTGATACGGTTGTAGGTACCCCATAACCTGAGAAGGATTTCTTTGAATGCTCCGAAACGTTGAAGTCAAGGCTAAGCGAAGTTCGTCC
>JACQZF010000027.1 GCA_016213945.1 Nitrospirota bacterium
ATAATACCGTTTATCTGGGCGCTCCTGAGCTTTGCACAGACGGCAAGGACAACAACTGTAACGGAATAGTAGATATACAAGACCCTGTTGCAACAGGATGTCCTGCGTATTGTGCAGATACAGACGGAGACAATTATTTTGTAGGCGGCGCAGGCTGCGGCACAGTGGACTGCGATGACACAGACGCAAATGTATACCCCGGAGCGCCGACAATCTGCGACGGCAAGGACAGTAACTGTGACGGCAGGCAGGACTTCAGCACAGACGTTGACGCTGACAATGACGGAGTATTATGGTGTGCAGGAGACTGTGATGACAGTAATCCGAGCAGGTTCCCCGGCAACCCTGAAGTATGTGATGGAATAGACAACGACTGCGCAGGCGGAATTCCTGCGGCAGAGGCGGACCTTGACCATGACACATATCTTGCCTGTGGTACCCCAGCAGACTGCAATGACAATGACCCCAATATAAATCCCGGCATACAGGAGTACTGCTCTGACAACAAGGACAACAACTGTAACGGGCAGGTTGACGAGGCAGGGTGTATCTGTCCTGACGCGGACGCGGACGGCTTTACAGCGTCTTTCTGCGGAGGCCTCGACTGTGATGATAATAATTCAGTTGTTAACCCTGTTGCCCTGGAAATATGCACTGACGGGGCCGACAATAACTGTAACGGGCTTACAGACAGAAGGGACCCTTCTGCTTTTAACTGTCCGCTTTGCATGGACCTTGACGGAGACGGTTTTGCCGTTGACGGAGGTTCCTGCGGCCCTGTGGATTGTGACGATGCTGATGCCAAAGTATATCCCGGAGCAGTGAAGATATGCGACGGCAAGGACAGCAACTGTGACGGACGATTGGATTTCAGCACAGACGTGGACGCTGACAGCGACGGATTTCCGGTATGCGTATTGGCAGGCCAGCAGTACGGAGACTGTAATGATACTAATCCGAACGTAAACCCCGGTAAAAGGGAAGGACATTTCGGCGACCCCACATGCAGTGACGGCCTTGATAATGACTGTGACAACAAGACAGATGCCACAGACGCCGGCTGCGCTTTACCTACCTGCGACACAAAGACAAACACAAAAGATGGACCTCACTTTGAGGCCCTTTTATCTCCTGACGGAAGCCTGCATCCTGATAATTCTCAGTTGCTATGCGGGAAATGCCATGACCCTAATGACTTCCTGAGCAGCCAGAAAAACCAGTGCCAGCGCTGCCACGCGGACCCGGCAGATACATCAGATCCTCTGAACGGCGTGCTGAAGGCCCAGTATCCTCTTGCTTCGCCTTATGGATTCGGCACAGCGCCAAATATAAAATTACATTCTTCGAGTGTTGTAGGCGCACGGTATGGAAGCTGGACAACAAGCTGCTTAACCTGCCACAACCCGCATCAGCAGGAGCAGGATATTGCATACAAAACCACTTACGGCAAATACGTTAAAGAGTACGTCTGCTTTAACAATCCTGTTACCGGGTTGAATGCGGGAGAATTTGTTCAATTCAAATCCGCTTCAGGTCCGGGCTCATTTGCAGACGGTGCGCCTCACAACGAAAACATATGTGAAATGTGCCATGTACAGACAAACCACCACCGGAGAGACGGAATGGCTCCCGGCGATATATCAGGAGGAGCTTATACCGGCCACTATGACGGAACAAGGTGTACAGACTGTCATGCACATAATGAAGGTTTTAAGCCAGTATGCGGAGCTTGCCATGATGTACCGCCGCCTACAGGAACCCATTTAAAACACTTCTCAGGGACAAAAGACGACGCTGGGTACGGAAGCACAACGATTGCGCAGGATGCGTCGGGACAAGCTCCCGGATACTTATTTAACTGCGGCAACTGTCATCCTCTGGACAGTACAAGACATATGAACGGAGCGACAAACAGCGGCGGCGGAGACGCTGAGATAGAGCTGTACAACCCTGACGCTCCGGCAGGTTCGATCAAGGCATTGAATCCGCCAACTGCAACATATACCCCCGGCACTACGGCGTACGTTGATTCCAAGGGGAAAAAATATACTGTGGGCGGCACCTGCGATAATATCTACTGTCACAGCGGACCGGAATATGCAACTACACAGCCTGTGCCGGACCCGCTGCCGGGACCGACTATTTATCCGCTGGTTTATAACCCGCCGTGGGAAAGCCTTGTAGTCCAGACAAGGCAGTACAAGAGCCCGCAATGGGGAGCGGCTGCCTTCGAGTGTAGCGGATGTCATGGATATCCGATCACGAATCAATATCCTGCAGTGTCAGCAGGCGCGGGTGACACTCATGCCTGGATAGATGACTTTGGTTATCTTAATCTCCATATGTGGAATATGTCGTTTGATCCCCTGCAGTGTAACGTCTGCCATTACAACACAGTCAGAGACAACTACTTATGGGTGAGAGACAATACCAGTATTCAATTAGGAAACATAAGTATCTTTAACAGCTCAAACCATGTAAATGGCGCAAAAGATGTTGCATTCACACCAATTCCCGTGGTGTACCAAAAGGTAAACGGAGACGTGTTAAAAAATCTCTCAACTGCGAGTTTTAATCCCGATACAAAGACATGCTCAAATGTCGCGTGTCATCAGAAGCAGACAGAGGTGAAGTGGGGTTCGCCCTACAGATGGTGGAACGGTTTTGAGTGTAACACTTGTCATAGAAAATAGCGCAGGCTTAAACGGCAAATAAGGGAAGTGAGGAAGGCCGGTCTTAACGAATAAGACCGGCCTTCTTTTTTTCTTTTATATATTTCTGGAGTTCTTTCAACGCCCGGCCCCTGTGGCTAAGTGCGTTCTTTTCATCATCGCTCATTTCGGCAAAGGTCCTCTGGAACCCTTCAGGGAAAAAAAGCGGGTCGTAGCCGAACCCCTTTTTACCACGCATCTCAGCGCCAATCTTTCCTTCAACATATCCGAAAAAAGTTTTAACATCATCACGGGACGCCATTGCAATGCAGCAAACAAAACGCGCGCCTCGTTTATCCTGAGAAACCTCCTTCATCTCAAGCAAAAGTTTTTCGCAATTCGCTATGTCGTTTGCCGCTTCACCGGCGTAACGCGCGGAGAAGACCCCGGGAGCGCCGTTGAGCGCGTCCACTTCAAGTCCTGAATCATCCGCGATTGCGGTCATGCCCGTGCACATTGAGATATACACGGCCTTTTTAACGGCATTTGCCTCAAAGGTTTCGCCGTCTTCCTCAACTTCCAGACACCGGGGGAAATCATCGGGGGTGAAAACATTGACAATTCTTTCTCCCGCGATCCCTTCGCTCAGGATCTTTTTTATCTCTTCAATCTTCTTTTTATTTCTCGTAGCAAGAACGATGTCCATAATTAAATTCGTAATGCGTAATCCGTAATGCGTGACGAGTTGTTTCTGTTTTTTTTACCCATAACGGTCCACGCATTACACGTTACGGATTTCCAATGTAGCCGCAAGTTTTATCGCCTCGATCATGCTTGAGGGGTTTGCCCTGTTCTTCCATGCAATATCAAAGGCTGTGCCGTGATCAGGCGAGGTCCTTATTACAGGCAATCCCACAGTGATATTTACTCCGGTGTCAAACGCGAGCATCTTGAAAGGGATCAGGCCCTGGTCGTGATACATGCACACGACCATGTCAAAGTCTCTTTTGTATGCCTTATGAAAAACTATATCGGGGGGGAAAGGCCCGGACACATCAATACCTTCTTCTTTTGCCAGATCAATTGCGGGGATGATAAACCTCAGTTCTTCCTTCCCCATGACGCCTGATTCCCCTGCATGAGGATTAAGGCCGGCGACGGCGATGATCGGGTTATTAATCCCGAGCATTCCGCATCCTTTTTTTGCGAGCCTGATTGTTTTCAGCACAAGCTTTTCAGTTATCTTTTTCGGCACGTCCTTTAATGGAATATGGATTGTGCACAAAATGAGTTTCAGTTTTTCACTCACAAACATCATCGCAAAGTCTTTTGTATTTGTAAGCTCTGCTAACAATTCTGTGTGGCCGGGCCATTTACAGCCGGCCATTTTCAGGGACTCTTTGGATATCGGAGCGGTTACGATTGCAGACACTTCACTATTCAGCGCAAGCTCAACAGCCTTTTTAATATAACTGACCACTGCCTTGCCAGCGTTTTTTGAAGGGGCGTTTTTCTTACAAGAAGAAGGGGCCTTCACATCAAGAGCTTCAATAATCCCAACGGCGGGCCTTGATTCAGATAAGTCTGAGATGGCTTTCACTTTAAGCGGAAGCCCCGTCAGCTTTACCGCGTCTTCCATCACTCCGGTATTTCCAACGACGACTGGCGTACAGTAATTTCTTATCTCGGCGCAGAAGAGTGCTTTGACGATTACCTCAGGGCCGACGCCTCCCGGTTCTCCCATTGTGATGGCTATCCGTTTCATGCGGCTATTATATATTGAAAAGAAAGATGTATAAAGTAGAGGACGTTATCGGGATTTCAACGGCAGGGCCACGATGGCGTCAATCTCAACCTGGACATTCAGGGGAAGCCTCCCCGCCTGAAGGGTTGTCCTTGCAGGCGGGTTTTGAGAAAAATATTTTTTGTACACGTCATTGAATCTCTGGAAATCATCCATGTCGGCAAGATAGCACGTTACCTTTAACACATCTTCAAGAGATGCCCCGGTTTCCTCCACTATAATTTTAAGGTTGTTCAGGGCCGTCTCAGTTTCCTCTTCAATAGTTCCATGCACCAGCGAACCTGATACCGGGTCAACCGGGATTTGCCCGGAGACATACAATAAACCGTTATGGATTACCGCTTGTGAATAAGGCCCTTTTGGGGCCGGAGATTTGCCTGTATAAAATATTTTTTTGTCCGTCATTTATTTCTTTTCGGTTTCATCGGCTTGCTGCAGCATATAATATCGTGCTCTTCCACGCAGCCGCATATTTCATCCACTTTAACGACAATGCCGCAAACGTTGCATCCGTATTTAGCGCCTTTTTTCATAGTTGCTGTTTTTTTAGTTTTTGCAGGGGATGTTTTTCTCTTCTTTGCAACCGCCGTTGTTTTCTTTTTTGCTTTTACCGCCATTGTAGTTCCTCCTTTTTTTGTAGAAGTTATAGTTAGTGCCTGTTTGTAAGCTTGGTAATTTGTCATTCCCGTGAAAACGGGAATCCAGAAAATAAAAAAACTGGATTCCGGCTTAAGGACTACCGGAATGACAGATAAATAACCCTGGTTCTATTTAATCTGTGTAATCTGCGAAATCTGTGGACATATTGTTGTTCTCCTATTTTCCCAAAGCCTGTTCAAGATCCATTGCGTGCTCCTGCTCAACCGCCAGTATATTTCTTAACTGCTGGGCAAGGTGATACATGTGCAATTCCTCAGCCTGTCCGACCCTCGCGATATAACGGGCTATCGCGTCGTTCTCACCGTCAAGGTCCTGCTGAAGCATTGTTATGTTGCCTTATTCAGCAAATCGATCAACTGCTCTTTTGTAATGCCTGCCATTTACTACCTCCACAAAAATCATTGACACCGAAAAAACTAAAAGGGCTGACCTTTGCGTCAGCCCTTATCAAAACAAACTACTTCTTTACAGTCTTTTTTGTAGTCTTCTTTGTTGCAGTCTTTTTTTTCGGACCACATGAACCGCACCCCATATGTTGTCCTCCTTTCTTAAAGTCTTGTCTCGTCCTTAATAAGACGGGAAGCTTTTTTTATTTTAACACTTGACTAAAAATTGTCAACTGATAAAATAGTCCATGTCAAGAAGGAGGCGCAATGAATGTTGAAAAAGCCGGAGAGAATTACAGATGCAATATCTGCGGAAATGAAGTAACTGTTACGAAGGCTGGCGGCGGCGAACTCGTGTGCTGCGGCGAGCCGATGGAAAAAATTTAACTACTGGAGGCCGGAATATGGCGAAATCAATCAAAGGAACAAAGACCGAGCAGAATCTCCTGAAGGCGTTTGCAGGAGAGTCGCAGGCGAGAAACAGGTATACATATTTTGCAAGCGCGGCGAAGAAGGGCGGGTATGAACAGATAGCGGCAATTTTTCTTGAGACCGCCGAGAATGAAAAAGAGCATGCGAAGGTTTTTTTCAAGCACCTTGAAGGCGGGGACGTGGAAATAACGGCAGGCTACCCTGCGGGAAAAATAGGAAGCACTATGGAAAACCTCGAACACGCCGCCGCGGGCGAGCAGCTTGAGTGGACCACCCTGTACGCTGATTTTGAAAAGATCGCAAGGGAAGAAGGGTTCCCTGAAGTCGCCGAATCTTTCAAACAGGTCGCAAAGGTCGAAAGATTTCACGAAGCAAGATACAGAAAGCTTGTGGCCAACATAAAGGAAGGCAATGTTTTCAAAAAGCCTGACGCGACAAAGTGGCACTGCAGAAATTGCGGTTATGTTTTTGAAGGCTCCGAAGCGCCCAAAGAATGCCCTGCGTGCAAACACCCGCAGGCCCATTATGAATTATTGGCTGAGAACTATTAACTTGTGTCTGGTTCTAAGTTAGCTTGTCCTGTCATTCCGGCTTGCCCGGAATCTTTTATGAAGAGCGATTCCCGACGCGCTTTGCTTGTGGGAATGACAATCTGTTTCAGGTAAGCAGGAATTAGCATGTGGAGTATGATGGATAGATGATGCCGGTTGAGCCGGCCTATCCAACCTTCTTAAACATTTCATTCAGGACTGTCTCAATCTGCTGAGCGGTTATCCAGCCTTTTTCCAGTAATATCCTTCCTATCAATCTGTGCGGCCTGTTGGCGAGATTGTCATCCACCTGTTCAGACAGCGCTTTCTTGGCCTGGTCCGATGTTATAAAGCCTTTTTCTACCGCGAGCTGGGCAAAACGTGGGCAGTACTTTTCTGAAAGCTCCTTGTCGACTTCGTTTCCCATTTTTAGCCTCCTTCTATAAAAACATAAAAGTTCAGTTATATTGATGCAGTTATTTTACATGTATATAATCGGTATAAAATATAATAAAGTTAAGTCCCACCTGGAAATATTTCGTAAGCTCTTATACCTTAACCAGTTTATAATTCAGGCTGCCCAGCCCTATTTTTTCCGCGTATTCAAACTGGTGCCGGTGCATTTTTAATTTTTCATCCCTTGAAAAAATGTCTTTACCGTTTGTCAGCATATCAAAGCTCGCCTTGTCCAGGGCCAAAATGTCCCTTGAGGCAAAGATGCCGGCGTCTTCCACTATCTTCGGATCATTGCCGGAGATACAGTCGCATTCTTCAGTTACGTCTAATGCGAAATTCAGGAACACCTTCCTCTTGATGCGTGAAAGAATACCCGTGGCGTATTCAGCCATCCTTTCGGCAAAGATGTTTTCGTCTTCATGCCACTGGATGCTGACAGCGCCGAACTTGCAGCATGCAATACACTCGCCGCAGCCGACACAACGCCTGGAGTTAATAAAGGCCTTGCCGCTCAGCTCTGAAATGGCGGACTCAGGACAGTTCTCTATGCAGCCGCCGCACAGGGTGCAATTGGCGGAATTGATAACGGGCTTCATTGATGAATGCTGGACCTGTTTGCCCGCGCGTGACGCCATGCCCATGCCGACGTTCTTGATCGAGGCGGCATATCCTGACATGATATGCCCCGTGATGTGGGAGAGGACGATCAGGTCCTCCATGACCTTCACGAGGGAAGGCACCCTGATCTCTTTTATATTTTTGAAATCAACCTTCATTGTGTGCGAGTCCGTGCCGAATACACTGTCGGCAATTATGTAAGGGCATCCCAGCCTGTCAGGGGTAAAGCCCTTTTGGTAAGCAAGGTTCAGGTGGTCTACGGAGTTCTGTCTCTGGCCTTTGTAAATCACATTCGTGTCAAACACAAAAGGTTTTGCCCCGCGCCTCTTCAGATTTTCAACGAGTATCTTCACCAGCTCAGGTTTGATATAACCCGTGCTCTTCTTGTCCCCGATCGTCATCTTTATGCCGACAAAAGAGCCTTTTGTGAATTGGGAAAAATAACTATCGGCGCTCTTTAAAAGCTCCCTGAGACATTCGGTCCTGTTCCTGTCCTTTATGCCGCTGAAATAAACTTCCGGTTCCATCAGATCATCTCCTTATAACAGGTCGCAAGTTGTTGAACAATTTCTGCGCTACCTGTTTGCAATCTGCCGTATCTTATATTTTTTTACAAACCGCGCCGGGTTGTAAGACATCTTGGCCCTTCTCAGTCCCGGGTTGCCCAGGTCCTGCTCCCGGTTAACGAACTCGCAGTCGCTCGCCTCGTGCATCAGGAACTCTTGGTTGATGACCTGGTAAAGACCGTGGATGTCGGAATTTGCCTTCTCGACGTGTATGATCATTGTATCGCCTAAAAACTTCTCCCCGATAGTCAGCGCCGCGACTTTGCCGTTAATCCTGATCAGCCCTCCTTTAATGCCGAGGGGACCGAAATTGATCAGCATCCTGTAGACCGCACACTGCTCTTTTTCAAGGCCGGGCTCCTTCTCGCAATCCCTGACCTCGCACCAGTAATCTTCGTAGGCGAGACATTCCCCGATGAGTCCAGGTGTAAGCGTCAGATATTCATATTGATATGCGCTCTTGAATTTATTGACCTTGTTTTTCTTATCGTGAAATTTTTTCCCTTTCAATGCGATGAGGTCTTTTACATTATACACATAATCAAAATTGTCCCGGTCTTCCTCTGCAATATAATTTTCATCATCCCGCAAATATGCCCTGACGAAACTCTCCGGCACCCTTTCCAGATACGGCAGTTCCGTGCGCTTTTTCAGATAACCGAAGGTTTCATCCAATGTATTTGAAATACCTGAATGGCCGACAGGACAGAACATAGAGACAGGCGCTGTGTCTTTGAGGATGATCAGATTATTGTGAAGCATGGAGAACCTGAAATTGTACGCCATACTGAAAGCGAACAAATTGGTGAAAGTATATTCAGAGGCCTCAAGAGGGAACTTTGATAAAAAGTCATTAAAGGTGGCTTGATCGGACAAGTCCAGATCCTTAAATTCAGGGAACTGTGGCAACATAGTAACAATTATATCTCAAATAAAAAGACATGTGTAGGAATCAGCGGTGGGATTACCAGCGGTGTCTACGCCATTGCTGTACATTCCGGTGATGTCGCCGTCGCGCCAGAACCAATAAGCACTATTCTCTTTGTTACAGGTGGAACGCTTTTAGCAGGGAGAAGATACTTAAAAATAAAGAAGAAGGCATAACACTTATAAGGCCTCCGGTTGTCAAGAGGCAAAGATCACCCGTTACGGATTTTTAAAAATCCGTCATGCGGGCGATGCAAAAAAACATTTGGCTTGCATAAACTACTCACGGATAGCGTAGAATATTATTATCTAAGCTAATTGGGAGGATTGGAGCAATGATAAAAACAGATGAACTTATTTCCGAGGCTATATCACTGCCTGCAGATATCAGGGCGTTAATAGTTAACAAACTGCTTGAGAGCCTGAATCCAACAACAAAAGAGATTGATGGAATATGGGCAGCAGAAGCAGAAAAAAGAGCTGAAGACATCAGGACAGGCAAAGTTAAAACAATTCCGGGAGAAGAAGTTTTTAAAGAGATACGGGACAAATATAATCTATGAAATATTCTTTTCATCCAGACGCGAGGAAGGAATTTAATGGAGCGATTGAATATTACAACGGATGTCAAAAGAATTTGGGACTCGAATTTGTTAAAGAGGTTTATAACTCCATCCAACTCATTCTGAAATTTCCCGACGCATGGTCTCCATTTACCAAGAGTATGAGACGCTGCATGATTAACCGTTTTCCATATGGGCTTATTTATCAACAGACCGAAGACGAAATATACATAATCGCTGTCATGCAGTTGAATAAAGAACCAACATATTGGCACGAAAGAATAAAATAATAGGACACAACACTCTTATAAGGCCTCCGGTTTGTCAGGGGACAAAGTAAAGTTCAATAGTGCGAAAGTACACCAGAGTGACAATATGATATCCTTCCTGTATGAGATGGCCTATAGATTTGAAAGAGGCGAAGAAGATCCAGCTTCGGTTGAGTCGGAAAATAAGGATCATTCCGCTTGCAAAAAAACCTGCCTTTATCGCCGGAGTTGACGCGGCCTTTTCAGAAAATAAAGTTGTCGCTGCGGCATGTCTTTATAAATATCCTGAGTTAATCCCTGTTGAGGACGCGTACGCTGCGGCTAAGATCTCTTTCCCATACATCCCCGGGTTCCTGTCTTTCAGGGAAGGCGACGCGATAATAAAGGCGATAGAAAAGTTGAAAACAAAACCTGACCTGATCCTGTTTGACGGGCAGGGGATAGCCCACCCCGGAGGGACCGGCATCGCTTCACATATAGGGGCAATTCTGAATGTCCCAACCATCGGCTGCGCAAAATCGAGATTGATCGGAGACTACGCTGACCCCGGAAATAAAAAAGGGCGGTACTCTTCGCTGAAATATAAAAATAAAACAGTAGGTGCGGTGTTGAGGACGAGAGAGAATGTCAAGCCGGTCTTTGTCTCACCCGGTCATTTGATAGATTTAAGAGGGGCGATCTATTACGTAATAAAATGTGCCGTGAAGTTCAGACTGCGGAATATGTCAATGACATTGAGACACCCCTTATCTGCATTTAGTGTATTTCATCCTCACTCACTGGCAGCAACTTCGGCTTATTAATCCATACTGCCTCGGGGAGTATCGGCGGCACAGGCATTCTTTTAACAAACC
>JACQZF010000028.1 GCA_016213945.1 Nitrospirota bacterium
AGATATGGTAGACGATCCCGAACTGTTGGACCTTGTAGAGATGGAAGTAAGAGAGCTGTTAACCAAATACGGATTTCCGGGAGACGAGGTACCGATAGTAAAAGGGTCTGCGTTGAAGGCGTTGGAAGCCCCTAATGAAGCAACAGCAGAAGCATACAAGCCGCTTCAGGCATTGTTGGATGCAGTAGACAGCTACGTGCCGACACCTGAGAGGGCCATAGACAAACCGTTCCTGATGCCGGTAGAAGACGTGTTCAGCATATCAGGAAGGGGAACAGTCGTGACAGGCAGAGTGGAAAGAGGAATCGTAAAGGTGGGAGAAGAAGTCGAGATAGTAGGGCTTGGAGATACAAGAAAGACAGTGGCGACGGGAGTGGAGATGTTCAGGAAGCTGCTGGATGAAGGAAGGGCGGGAGACAATATCGGAGTGTTGCTGAGAGGGACAGCCAAGGAAGAAGTGGAAAGAGGAATGGTACTGGCAAAGCCCGGCAGCATCACACCGCACAAGAAGTTCAAGGGAGAGGTATACATATTGACAAAGGAAGAGGGCGGAAGGCACACGCCGTTCTTCAACGGATACAGGCCGCAGTTTTACTTCAGGACCACGGATGTAACGGGAGTAGCGAAGCTTCCGACGGGAGTGGAGATGGTAATGCCCGGAGACAACGTGACAATGGAGATAGAGCTGATAACACCGATAGCAATGGAGAAGGAATTGAGGTTTGCGGTGAGAGAAGGCGGCAGGACAGTAGGCGCCGGAGTTGTGACAGAGGTTGTTGAATAAAGGATTTGGACGCAGATAAAGGTAGATCTGCAGGATTATAAAAAGATAATATTACAGTAAATTAATGACAGAGAAGTAGAAGGAATTATGAACGAAAAGATAAGAATAAATCTAAGGGCGTATGATCACAGGCTGCTTGACCAGTCAGTAAAGGAAATCGTTGAGACTGCGAAAAGGACGGGAGCAAAGATTTCTGGACCTGTGCCGCTGCCGACAAGGATCCACAAGATAACGGTGCTGAGGTCTACGCATGTAGATAAGAAGTCCAGGGAGCAGTTTGAGATCAGGACGCATAAGAGACTGCTTGATATACTGGACCCGACACCTCAAACTGTTGACGCGCTTATGAAATTAGACCTTTCCGCAGGGGTTGATGTGGAGATAAAATTATGAAGGGTATTCTCGGCAAAAAAATCGGCATGACGCAGGTATTTACGGAAGAAGGTTACCTGGTCTCTGTTACGGTCATAGAGGCGGGACCTGCAAAGGTTGTGCAAAAAAGAGGTAAAGACAAAGACGGCTACGAAGCTCTGCAATTAGGTTATGATGAGCAGAGAAAAGAGAAGAATGTTACCAAGCCCATGCAGGGGCATTTTAAAAAGGCTTCTTCTCCTTCATACCGGTTCTTGAGAGAAATAAAAATGGAAGGATTTAACGCAGGCGATAACGTAACGGTAGATATTTTTTCTAAAGGCGATATGGTCTCCGTTACAGGGACATCAAAGGGAAAAGGCTTTCAGGGTGTCATGAAAAGACACAATTATAAAGGCGGCCCCGGCTCGCACGGTTCCATGTTCAACAGGGCGCCGGGATCAATCGGATCAAGCGCATATCCTTCAAGGGTGTGGAAAAACAAGGGACTGCCCGGCCACATGGGAGATGAAAGAGTCACGGTGAGGAACATTGAAATATTTGAAGTAAAAAAAGACCAGAACCTCATGCTCATAAAAGGCGCGGTTCCCGGAGCTAACGGATGTTACGTAATAATTAAATCGGATGCGGCCCTTGCCGTAAAGGAAAGCTGATGCCACAGATAGAAATTATAAATAAGGACAACAAATCAGCAGGCACTGCTGAACTGCCTGACGATATATTCGGCGTGAAGGTCAACAAGGCCCTGCTTTTTGAGGTGGTGCACAATCACCTTGCAAATAAGAGACAGGGGACCGCGGCTACCAAGACAAAAGGACTTGTCAGCGGCGGCGGGAGAAAACCCTTCAGGCAGAAGGGCACCGGCAGGGCAAGGTCCGGCAGCAGCAGGTCTCCATTGTGGAGGGGCGGCGGAACGATCTTCGGGCCTCAGCCGAGGGATTACTCATACAAATTGCCGAGAAAGATTAAATGGCAGGCGCTGAGCGCCGCGCTTGCCGGAAAGTTTGCGGACAAAGAGGTTGTGGTCATAGACGATTTGTCCATCACCGTGCCGAAGACAAAGGCGGTAATGACACTGCTTAAGAATCTCGGTCTTAATAATGTGTTAATAATAGTGCCTGAAAAAAACGAAGCGCTTGAGCTTGCAGCGCGCAACATACCGCGAGTGGGTGTTGCAAGGGTGAGTGAGTTGAATGTTTATTCCATTCTCACTCATGAAAAACTGCTTATTTCAAAAGGCGCGATTGAACGCATGAAAGAGGCTTACTTAGGATGAAGAACATATACGATGTGCTCATAGGTCCGCTCTTGACGGAAAAAGGAACGCTCATGAAAGAGCGGGAAAATAAAGTACTGTTCAAAGTGGCGAATGTTGCAAACAAGATAGAAATAAAAAAAGCTGTTGAAGAGATATTTAAGGTGAAGGTCGACAATGTTTCAACTATGAATTACCAGGGCAAGAAAAAACGCATGGGTAAACATGCAGGCAAGAGGTCTGACTGGAAAAAGGCGATTGTTACTCTCAAAAAAGGAGAGAAATTAGATTTTATCGAAGGTGTATAAATGGGAATAAAAAAATATAAACCGACATCGGCAGGCACGCGTTTCAGAAGCGGATTTGATTTCTCTGAAATAACGGAAACAACCCCGCATAAGCCGCTTTTGATGCCTATTAAAAAGACCGGAGGCAGGAACAATACCGGCAGAGTGACGGCTTGGCAGAAGGGCGGCGGACATAAAAGGGCCTACAGGATTATTGATTTCAAACGCAATAAATTAAATATCCCCTGTACAGTTGAAACAATAGAATATGATCCAAACAGGACTTCAAGAATCGCATTGCTGAGATACGCTGACGGCGAGAGAAGATACATGCTGGCTCCTGTCGGGGTAAAGGTCGGAGACTCGCTTGTCTCAGGGCCCGACGCGGAAATCAAAAACGGCAACGCGCTCCCCTTGATAAATATGCCTCTGGGCACAATAATTCACAACATAGAGCTTAATCCCGGCCAGGGCGGCAAGCTTGCAAGAAGCGCCGGTACGTATGCTCAGCTTGTTGCAAAAGATGAAAAGATGTGTCACGTAAAAATGGCATCCGCTGAAGTAAGGCTCATCCCGTCCAACTGTATGGCTACTATAGGACAGGTGGGAAATGTTGAACGTGAAAATATCTCCGTCGGCAAGGCGGGAAGGACCAGATGGCGCGGCAAGAGGCCTCATGTCAGAGGTGTTGCGATGAACCCCATCGACCATCCGCTTGGCGGCGGTGAGGGAAAAACTTCAGGAGGAAGGCCGCCGGTTTCACCGTGGGGTAAGCCTGAAGGCAAGAAGACAAGGAAAAATAAGAGAACCGATAAATATATCGTGAGAAGAAGGAAGTAAGGAGGAAGGACTTTGCCGAGATCACTGAAAAAAGGACCATTTGTAGACGCAAAACTTTCAAAGAAGATTTTCGCTATGAATGAGAAGAACGAGAGAAAGGTCATCAAGACCTGGTCGAGAAGGTCTACGATACTGCCAGAATTTATCGGTCATACACTTGCAGTGCACAACGGCAATAAATTCATTCCCGTTTATGTGACGGAAAATATGGTCGGGCATAAACTCGGAGAGTTTTCTCCGACAAGGACCTTCAGAATACACTCTGGAGAAAAGAAGGAAGCCCCTGCGAAGGGCGGCGGTAAGAGAGATTAATTATGGAATCTAAAGCAATATTAAGATACGCGAGAGTAACACCAAGGAAGTTGAGAAGGGTCACCACCCTTATCAAAGGTAAAAAGGCCGGAGACGCCCTTGTCAACCTGAAGCTCCTTCCTCATAAAGGCGCCCAGATAGTTGCCAAGGTATTGAAATCAGCGATGGCAAATGCTGAGCAGAAAAAGGTCGCGGACCCGGACTCCATGAAGGTCAAGAACGTGCTTGTGGACCAGGGCCCCTCAATGAAGAGGATGCTGACCCGGTCTATGGGACGCGCTGATACGATCAGGAAAAGAACGAGCCATATAACGTTATTATTGGAAGAATAATAGTTTAGAGCTATAAGCTGATAGCTATAGCTTAACGGAGGTAATTTTGGGGCAGAAGACGAACCCGATAGGACAGAGACTGGGTATTATAAAGACTTGGAACTCCAGGTGGTTTGCCAAGAGGGATTATAAGGACCTTCTTCACGAGGACCTGACCGTACAGAAATTTATCAAGGCCAATCTCTTTCACGCAGGAGTTCCCAAGGTGGAAATTGAAAGAACAGGCCAGAAGATAAAGGCGACTATTCATACGGCAAGGCCCGGGATCATTATCGGCAAGAAAGGCTCCGAGGTTGAAAAGCTCAAAAAAGAGCTCGAAAGAATGACCGGAAAAGAGATGAGCATAGATATAAAAGAGATAAGAAAGCCGGAACTGGACGCGCAGCTTGTTGCGGAAAACATCGCGCTTCAACTGGAAAAGAGAGTCGCCTTCAGAAGGGCGATGAAGAAGGCCGTCACCTCGTCGCTGCGGTTTGGGGCGTTAGGCATAAAGGTTGCCTGTTCAGGACGTCTCGCAGGCGCTGAAATAGCGAGGGCCGAGTGGTACAGGGAAGGGAGAGTCCCTTTGCATACATTCAGGTCGGATATAGATTATGGATTTTCTGAAGCCAGCACGACATACGGAAGGATCGGCGTGAAGGTTTGGATTTATAAAGGTGACATATTGCAGGAGCCGGCGATACAATCAACCGGTTCGGAAGCTGTAGCTTAGGAGAGAAATTAACCATGTTAATGCCTAAAAAAGTTAAATTCAGAAAGATGATGAAGGGTAACATGAACGGTAAGGCATACCGCGGCTCAGACGTGTCTTTTGGAGAGTACGGTATCAAGGCTACAGAACCGGGATGGATATCAAACCGTCAGATAGAGGCTGCGAGAGTTGCAATAACAAGACACGCAAAAAGAGGATGCAAGGTATGGATAAGGATCTTCCCGGACAAACCTTTGACCAAGAAGCCTGCTGAAACGAGAATGGGAAAAGGAAAAGGCGCTCCGGAATCCTGGGTCGCGGTAGTCAGGCCCGGAAAAATACTTTATGAAATGTCCGGCGTCACCGAGACCATCGCAAAGGAAGCGATGCGGCTGGCTTCTCACAAACTTTCAATAGCAACAAAATTTGTAAAGAGGGCGGGATAAAATGAGAAAGCCGTCAGAACTAAGGGCACTAACCACAGACGAACTGAAACAGGAAGAGAAAGACCTCAGGAAAGAGCTTTTCAACCTGAGATTTCAAAAGGCAACAGGCGAGATTCAAAATCCCATGCGCATCAGGCATGTGAGAAAAGATATAGCGAAGATTCTGACAATTGTAAATGAAAAGTTAAAGGGTTCATGATAAGGTGTCATTCCCGCAAGCGAAGCGCGCCGGGAATCAAGGAAAGATTCCGGACAAGCCGGAATGACAATCTAAGGACCTCGCAGTAAGAACTGGAAGGAAAGATGCCAAAGAAGATTTACACAGGTGAAGTTGTAAGCGATAAGATGCAGAAGACTATCGTGGTGGCCGTAAAAAGGCTGACGCAGCACCCGCTTTACAAGAAAACGATAAAGAAGGTCGTAAAGTTCAAGGTCCATGATGAAGAAGGTAAATGCAAGACCGGAGATCTTGTAAAGATAATTGAATCAAGGCCGGTAAGCAAAGAAAAAAGATGGAAGGTTGTCGAGATAGTCGGCAAGCACGAGACAGAAAAAGTAGATATACCGGAATAACATACTGACCGCACGGAGAAAAGAAGAGGATGATTCAACAGGAGACCGTTTTAGAAGTCGCAGATAATTCAGGAGCCAAAAAGGTCCTTTGCATAAGGGTGCTTGGAGGTTTTCACAGGAAATATGCCAGCATCGGCGATAAGATAATTGTTGCCGTAAAGGAAGCGGATCCTAACGGCACAGTAAAAAAAGGCGCTGTTGCAAAGGCCGTGGTGGTGAGAACGAAGAAGCCGGTGCGCAGACCGGACGGCTCATATATCAGATTCGACCAGAACGCTGCGGTGCTTATCAATGCCGAAGGCGACCCGGTCGGCACCAGAATATTCGGGCCTGTTGCAAGAGAGCTCAGGTGGAGGGAATTTATGAAAATAATCTCTCTGGCCCCTGAGGTCCTTTAGAAATTAACAGTTATTAAAGATAAAATGATTGGAGAAGTTAAGTGGGTTTAGGAATAAAAAAGAATGACACAGTGCTGGTAAAGACCGGCGATGAAAAAGGCAAGAAGGGCCGTGTGGTCTCCGTTCAGGTGGCTAAAAACAGGGTCCTTGTCGAAGGCATTAATATAATTAAAAAACACATGAAGCCTAATAAGAAATATACACAGGGCGGCATCATAGAAAAAGAAGGACCTATACAAAAGTCAAACGTTATGCTTGTATGTCCCAAATGCGATAAGACCACAAGGATCGGCCAGAACATTCTTGAGAACGGTAAAAAGGTAAGGCTGTGCAAAAAGTGCGGGGAGGTCATCGAATAGTTCATGGTTAGATTGAAGGACAAATATATAAAAGAGATCGCGCCGCTTTTGATGAAGGAATTTTCTTACAAAAGCGTTATGCAGGTGCCGAGACTGCAAAGCATAGTCATTAATGTCGGCATGGGCGAAGCCACCCAGGACATAAAGCCGCTTGAGGCCGCAGTCAAAGAACTGGCGATCATTTCAGGACAGGCGCCTGTTATAACGAGGGCCAAGAAATCAATCGCAGGCTTTAAGCTCCGCGAAGGGATGCCCGTAGGATGCAGGGTCACATTAAGAGGGGTGCGGATGTATGACTTCCTCGACAAATTTATAAGCCTTGCATTGCCGCGCATCAGGGACTTTAAAGGGATTTCCGGTAAATCTTTTGACGGCAGGGGCAACTATGCTTTCGGGGTAAGAGAGCAGATAATATTCCCGGAGATCGTTTACGACAAGATTGCAAGCATGCATGGAATGGACATCATAATTGTAACGTCCGCGAAAACGGATAAGGAAGGCAAGGCGCTCCTTAAGTATTTAGGAATGCCTTTTAGAAATTAAAAATACAATATTCAATTTTTAAATAAGGGATATCGATGGCAAAGAAAAGTCTCAGAATAAAAGCAAGCAGGCCGCAGAAGTTCAAGGTGAGAGAATATCACAGATGCCGCCTGTGCGGCAGGGCGAGAGGATATTTAAGAAAGTTTGCGATGTGCAGGATATGTTTCAGGACGCTTTCACTCAGGGGATTAATTCCGGGCGTCACAAAATCCAGTTGGTAGAGGTCAATTATGTTAACTGATGCAATAGCTGATATGCTTACAAGAATAAGAAATGCCAGTATGGCCAAACTTGAAAAGGTCGATGTGCCTGCTTCAAAGATCAAGATCGAGATAACAAAGATACTCAAGGAAAAGGGATACATAAAGAATTTCAAGGTGGTGAGGGACAAAAAGCAGGGGGTCATCAGGATCACCATGAAATACCTGGAAGGCTCTGAAAAGGCCATAACAGGTTTGAAGAGAGTCAGCACTCCCGGCAAAAGAGTATATGTGGACAAGCTGAAGATACCGAAGGTAATGGGTGGCTTCGGCATATCCATTATTTCAACATCAAAAGGGATATTGACTGATGAAGTTTGCAGGCGTGATGGAGTAGGCGGAGAGATTCTCTGCAATGTCTGGTAAGGAGCTTAAATGTCAAGAGTAGGTAGAAACCCGATACAGTTACCTAAAGGCGTAAATATTAAAGTCGACGGCAGCCTCGTCTCGGTCAAAGGACCTAAAGGCGAGCTTAAATGGGAGCTTCCGTCGGGACTGAAAGTTTCTGTGCAGGACGCAACTGTCCATGTTGAGAGGTCTTCCGAGACAAAACAGTTTAAATCATTGCACGGCACAGCGAGAAATATTATTGCGAACATGGTTGCGGGCAGCAGCGCCGGATACCAGCGAATACTTGATATAACCGGGGTCGGTTACAGGGCCCAGGTACAGGGCAAGAAAGTCGTTTTTACGCTTGGATATTCCCATCCGGTAGAATTCAACTTGCCTGACGGTATAAGCGCAGAGGTTGATAAAAAGCAGACGCAGTTGACCCTTCAGGGTATAGATAAACAATTATTAGGCCAGGTCGCCGCAAACATTCGCGCTTTAAGACTGCCGGACATTTATAAAGGCAAAGGCGTTAGATATTCAAATGAAACAATCAAACTTAAAGTCGGCAAAGCAGGCAAGAAATAACTGACAGCTAAATTGTTTGGAGGTAGTTTTGTCATACAGTAAAATTGAGGCAAGAGAGAGACGTCACGACAGGGTAAGGAAAAAGGTTGTAGGTACGCCGAACAAACCGAGACTGAATGTATTCAGGAGCCTTAATCATATATATGCGCAGTTAATAGATGATTATTCAGGCAGTACACTTGTTGCCGCGTCCAGCATTGACAAGGAATTAAAAGGCAAAGTAAAAACAGGCGGTAACGTTACCGCTGCTAAAATAGTCGGCGGCCTGGTCGCAAAACGGGCCGCAGATAAAGGAATTAAAAAGGTTGTATTTGACAGGGGTGGTTACCGCTATCATGGAAGGGTCAAGGCCCTTGCTGACGGAGCGAGAGAGGGAGGTTTAGAATTCTAAATCTCAAGTCTCAAATTTCAAATCTCAAATTTACTTGGAGGTATTGTGGGTAGAATAGACCCTGAAAGCCTTGGTCAATTAAAAGACAAGGTTATATACATAAATAGAGTTGCGAAGGTCGTCAAGGGCGGAAGGCGTTTTTCTTTCAGCGCCCTTGTGGTTGTCGGCGATGAAAACGGACATATAGGTTTTGGCAAAGGCAAAGCAGCGGAAGTCCCGGAGGCCATACGTAAGGCCGTTGAACACGCAAAGAGGGCGCTTGTTAAGGTCCCGGTGGTTGATGGGACAATTCCACATCAGATCAACGGGCATTACGGCGCAGGCAAGGTAGTTATTTTACCAGGCAAACCAGGAACAGGACTTATTGCCGGCGGAGCGGTGAGGGCCATAATGGAAGTGGTTGGAATCCGCAACATAGTCGCAAAATCGATAGGCAGCAGGAACCCCTTTAATACGGTCCGTGCCACGCTCAACGGCCTTTTAAAGTTAAAGGACTCCGAGAGTGTATCAAGAAGAATCGGCAAGAACGAAGAAGAGCAACAGGGGCAAACAAATGAAAGCGCTTAAGGTCACATTAAAGAGAAGCTTAATCGGGAATCCGGAAAAACAGAGAAAGATCGTGCATTCTCTTGGATTGAAGAAAATTAACCAGAGTGTTGTCCATAAGGACACGCCTTCTATAAGAGGAATGATTCACAAGACTTCTCATTTACTTGAAGTCAGAGAGGTCGTGGAGGAATAGATGAAATTATCAGATCTTGCGCCTGCTGAAGGAAGCAGAAAAAGCAAAAAGAGAGTCGGCAGGGGCTGCGGTTCCGGACACGGCAAAACTTCCTGCAGAGGTCATAAAGGACAAAAAGCAAGGACCGGAGGCGGCACCAAGCCCGGGTTTGAAGGCGGACAGATGCCTTTACAGCGCCGCCTGCCCAAACGCGGATTTACAAATATCTTCCAGAAAGAATACGCAATTGTAAATGTAGGCGTGCTGGACAAGCTTACGGAAGCTGTTATAACCCCTGATGTTTTAGTAGAGAAGGGGATAATAAGAAATGTCAAAGACGGGGTGAAAATACTTGGCGAGGGAGAAATCACCAGGCCTGTCAACGTTAAGGCACATGCATTAAGCGCCTCCGCAAAAGAAAAGATACTAAAAGCTCAGGGTACCGTAGAGATAATTTAGAACCGTAAATTATAAATATAGAGTCTTTCAATTTTTAACTTTTAACCTTAAAACATTTCAACCGTGAGCATAGTTAACAGCTTCCAGAACATTTTCAAGATTCAGGAACTTAAAAGCAGGGTACTATTTACACTTGTGCTATTATGCGTCTATCGCATAGGCGCCCACATCCCGACCCCCGGAATTAACGGTGAGGAATTAAGTAAATTCCTTATGGCAAGGGGAGGCGCGCTGATGGGCTTCTTTGATATGTTCTCCGGCGGTGCCTTATCAAGGGCCACAATCTTTGCTCTCGGCATCATGCCGTACATCAGCGCATCGATCATACTGCAGCTTCTTACCATTGTTATTCCGACCCTCGGACGGCTTGCAAAGGAAGGCGAGAGCGGAAGAAAGAAGATCATACAGTACACGCGATATGGGACCATAGTCATCAGTATTGTTCAGTCCATGGGCATAGCCATTGGAATCGAAAGCATGGGCGACGGGGCCTTTGTGCAGAACCCCGGCTGGGCCTTCAGGCTTTTGACTATGATAACTATGACTTCAGGCACGGCCTTTCTCATGTGGCTCGGCGAGCAAATAACAGAGCGCGGGATAGGCAATGGTATTTCACTGATAATCTTTTCAGGCATTGTCGCGCGTTTTCCGAATGCGATAATCAGCTCGATAGAACTCATAAGGGCCGGTGAATTGCATATTCTTTTGATGCTGCTGGTGGTGGTCATGATGATTGCGGTGATCGGCATTATTGTTTATGTTGAAAGAGGACAGCGCAAGATCCCGGTTCAGTATGCTAAACGGGTAGTGGGGCGAAAGGTTTATGGCGGACAAAGCACGCATCTGCCTCTTAAGGTTAATGCTGCTGGCGTTATCCCGCCAATTTTTGCATCTTCAATCATGATGTTCCCTGCTACGATCGCGGGTTTTATATCCATCCCGTGGGTGCAGTCATTGTCAACACAGCTTGCGCCGGGTACGATAGTTTATACGGTGCTCGATGTTGTCTTAATTTTCTTCTTTTGCTATTTCTATACATCGATAATATACAACCCTGTAGACATGGCGGACAACCTGAAAAAACACGGGGGGTTTGTACCCGGCGTAAGGCCCGGGCAGAAGACCACCGATTATATTTATCATGTTCTCACAAGGATTACCTTTGGCGGTGCGATTTATCTTGTTTCGGTCTGTATATTGCCTGATATTTTACAGAAATATTTCAAGGTCCCGTTTTATTTTGGAGGGACATCGGTTTTGATAGTTGTAGGCGTTGCGCTCGACACAATGTCTCAGATTGAATCACATCTGGTAACGCGTTCTTATGATGGATTCCTGAAAAAAGGAAGGCTAAAGGGCAGGAAAGGCTGAGCAGCCCTGTGTATTTCCCTTTTTTAGAATATAAAATAAATTTAACATTGATCATTGATAATTCTTAAGTCACAAGATGAGATAAAAAGGATGGCAGAGGCGTGCCGCATTGTGGCTGAGGTACTGGAAGGTATTAAACAAAGCGTAGCGCCGGGAATAACAACAAAAGATCTCGATAACTTTGCAGAGTCTTTTATTGTTTCAAAGGGCGCGAGGCCGGCCTTTAAAAATTACAGAGGCTATCCGGCAAGCGTTTGTACTTCAAGAAACGAGCAGGTTGTTCATGGGATCCCTTCTTCGACAAAGCTGGCAGAAGGAGATATAATTAGTCTTGATATAGGTGTTTATTTCAAGGGGTTTTACGGCGACGCAGCAATAACCTTGCCGGTAGGCGAAGTTAATAATCAGGCGAAAAACCTGATATCAGCCACTGAAAAGGCGCTGCAGACCGGGATAGAAAAAGCAGTAGCCGGCAACAGGATTTCCGACATATCATCTGCGATTCAAACATATGTGGAATCACAGGGATTGTCGGTTGTAAGGAGCTTTGTAGGACACGGTATCGGCAGGGAGCTTCATGAGGAGCCGCAAATACCGAATTTCGGCAGGCCCGGTGAAGGTCCGAGACTTGCTGAAGGCATGACACTTGCCATTGAACCGATGGTAAATGCCGGCGGATGGGAAGTGGTAATCTTAGATGACGGATGGACGGCAGTGACAAAAGACGGGTGCTTATCAGCCCATTTTGAGCATACAATAGCAATTACAAAAGACAGCAATGTTGTCTTGACTAAATTATGAAGAGTAATTATAATTATTAGTTCTAAAATGTCCAAAGAAGAGGCCATAGAAGTACAGGGAACGATTCTTGAAAACTTGCCAAATGCAATGTTCAGGGTTGAACTTGAAAATGGACAGCAGATATTAGCATACGTCTCTGGTAAGATGCGGATGCATTTTATCAAGATACTGCCCGGAGATAAGGTGACAGTTGAGCTATCACCTTATGATCTCACGAAAGGCAGAATTACGTACAGATTTAAATGAGAAGCTGAAAGTAAGAGGGAAGGAATCGAGACTTTCAGCTTTTAACTCTTAACTATTTTTGAGGTAGATATGAAAGTAAGGTCGTCGGTAAAACCGATATGTGCAAAATGCAAGATTATAAAAAGACAGGGTGTAGTCAGGGTCATTTGCAGTAACCCCAAGCACAAGCAAAGACAGGGATAAAGACAGTTGAAAGTTAAGAGTGGGAGTGAAGAAATAAGATTCTTGATTTTTAACTTTTTAAAGGAGATAAGGTGAGAATAGCAGGTGTAGATTTACCCAACAAAGAAAGGATTGAAATAAGCCTTACCAGGATATTCGGTATCGGCAAGAGCATGTCCCGCAAGATTTTGCAGGAGACGGGAATAGACCTTAATAAAAAGGCAAAGGACCTCACTGATGAAGATGGCGTAAAGCTCAGGGCGATCATTGACAGGGATTTTAAAGTTGAAGGCGATTTAAGACGTGAAATCGCAATGAATATAAAAAGACTTCAGGACATCGGCAGTTACAGAGGACTCAGGCACAAGAGCAAATTACCCGTGAGAGGGCAGAGGACAAAGACAAACGCGCGCACACGTAAAGGCCCGAGGAAGGCTGTCGGCAGCATGAAGAAGAAGGGAGTATAAAGTTTAATGGCCCAGAAGAAAAAAAAGAGCACTAAAAGAGAAAAAAGGGTAGTACATTCCGGCGAAGCATATATACAGGCTACGTTTAATAATACCATCATTACAATTACCGATCAAAACGGCAATGTAGTAACATGGTCTTCGGCAGGAGCGCAGGGATTTAAGGGATCCAGAAAAGGAACGCCGTATGCCGCGCAGATTGCCGCGGATGTCGCCGCCAAAAAGGCTATGGGTGCTGGAATGCGTCAGATAGACGTATATGTTAAAGGTCCCGGGGCGGGGAGAGAATCTGCAATCAGGGCTCTTCAGGCGGCTGGTCTCGAAGTAAACCTTATCAAGGATGTGACCCCTGTTCCTCATAATGGTACAAAACCACCCAAAAGGAGAAGAGTATAGTGGCAAGGTATAGAGAAGCTCTATGCAGATTATGCAGAAGAGAAGGCGAGAAATTATATCTCAAAGGCGACAGATGTTATACAGATAAATGCGGAGTTGAAAGAAGGAAATACGCTCCCGGGCAGCACGGCCAGAGAAAGAAGAAGCCGTCTGATTACGCGTTGCAGCTCAGGGAGAAACAGAAAGCAAAAGAGATTTACGGCGTGCTTGAAAGCCAGTTCAAGGGGAATTTCCAGATTGCTGAAAGAAGGAAGGGTGTTGCCGGAAGCAATCTCCTGCAAGTATTGGAATGCAGGCTTGACAATGCGGTATACCGTCTTGGGTTTGCCGCTAACCGCAGGCAGGCAAGACAGCTTATATTACACGGGCATTTTACAGTAAATAATAAAAAGGTCAGCATCCCGTCTTATCAATTAAGGGCGGGTGATATAATTGGATTAAAGGAAGCGAGCAAGAAGCTTAGCGTGATAGAAGAAAACGTTTCAAAAATAGAACACAGGGGTTTGCCCGCCTGGATAGAGATGGATGTAACCAATCTTAAGGGCAAGATACTTCATGCTCCTTCAAGAGATGAGATTGAACTGCCTGTACAGGAGCAGTTGATCGTAGAATTATATTCAAAATAACTATTAGCTATCGGCTGACGGCTGACGGCTTTTTTTTAAAGGAGGCTTAATGGATCTAAAAAAGAAAGGCTTTCAACTCCCAGAAAATATCAATTTTGATTCTGAGAGCCTTACAAATACATATGGTAAGTTTTACGCTGAGGCCTTTGAAAGAGGCTTTGGAACCACCATTGGAAACGCCTTGAGAAGGGTGTTGTTATCGTCTATTGAGGGCGCGGCTATAACCTCGATACGCATTCCTGGCGTGCTGCATGAGTTCTCCACGATTTCGGGCGTGAAAGAAGATGTAGTCGACGTCGTGCTTAACGTGAAGCAGTTGAGAATGAAACTGCATTCCAATGAACCCAAAGTGGTCATGATTAATGTGAAAGGCCCGCGTGAAATTAAGGGAAAAGACATAGAGACAGGGGGACAGGTTGAGATTCTAAACCCTGAGCAATACATTGCAACACTGGAGAAGAATGCTAATTTGACAATGGAGCTAACCGTAGAAAAAGGCAAAGGATATGTTACTGCCGACAGGAACAAAAAGGCTGATCAGCCGGTTGATACTATGGCAATAGATTCCATCTTTACCCCGATTAAGAGAGTAAACTACTGGATAGAGGGCGCCAGGGTAGGCCGCTCAACCGACTATGACAAACTGGTTATGGAAATATGGACTGACGGGAGCATTACCCCTCAAAACGCCTTGACAGAGGCTTCCGATATCCTTATGGAACATCTCGCACTTTTTACATTTGATGTTGAAGAACCTGAAGAAAATACTCAACTGGTGTCAGCAGAGCAATCCGAAGGCAATCCCGGCAGCAGCGTAGCGGATGAATTTTACTACGACACGCCTGGCGTGGCAAATGAACAGCTTCTTAAGAGTGTTGAAGAGCTTGAGCTTTCGGTGCGTTCATATAACTGCTTGAAAAATGCAAATATCCGCACGCTTGCCGAGCTGGTGCAGAAGACCGAGCAGGAGATGCTGAGGACCAAAAACTTTGGACGTAAATCTTTAAATGAAATAAAAGAAATCATAACTCAAATGGGACTGCATTTTAACATGAGGATAGATCCTGAAGAGCTTCAGAAATTAGCAAAGAACAAGAGGGTGGAAAATGCGTCATAAAGTAGCAGGAAGAGGATTCGGCAGAAACGCAAATCAGAGGAAGGCCCTTTTAAGGGGACTTGTCACATCATTAATTGAACATCTGAAGATAGAGACCACCGTTGCAAAGGCGAAGGAAGCGAGAAGACTGGCGGAGCGCATAATCACTTTCAGTAAAAGAGGCGACCTGCATTCAAGAAGGCTGGCGCTTTCTCACATTCCCAACAATAAGATAATCACAAAACTCTTCAACGAGATCGCCCCGAAGATCACAAGGAGCAGCGGTTATCTCCGTGTTGTAAAAACACGCTTCCGCGCAGGTGACAACTCCGACATGGCAATACTTGAGTTTGTCGATTATGATCTGCTGAAGCCGGAGAAGAAGGAAGAAAAGAAAGAGGCCAGGAAAGAAGCAAAAAAAGAAGTAAAGAAGGAAAATAAAGAAGAGAAGCCCGAAGTAAAAAAGGAAAAGAAAAAGGCAAAGACAGCAAAGAAAGAAGTCAAAGAATAAATATTTCTATAGAAACTTTTTCAAAAGCATAGCTGCCATTCGGCGCTATGCTTTTTTTGTTTTTCTCGTTTCTGTATACAACTGCCTGTGTTCACCCGTCCATTATATCCTTTAATGTAATCATTGAATGAAAAAATCGGAGAGCTTGTAGCGCGGCTAAATATATTTCTGTTTGTTAAAAAACTTTGCCAAGTGATATACTTTAGTTAAATTATAAGTTGCCCCGGAGCGAAAATGAAATATACGCGTATCACAATAGAGACTGACAAGATGGGAGGCGTGCCTTGCATAAGGGGTCTCCGTATCCCTGTTGCAACTGTTGTAGGTATGGTTGCCAATGGCATGACAGAAGCCGAGATACTAAAAGCTTACCCCGACCTCGAACTTGAAGATATTCGTGAGGCCCTCCGTTTTGCCGCTGAAGCTGTTAAAGAACGCCAGATTCCTCTTGTGGTATGAAATTTCTGGTAGACAATGCTCTCTCTCCTTTAATTGCAACGGGATTAAAAGACGCCGGTATTGATGCAATACACGTACGGGAAATCGGTTTGCAGTCTGCCGCTGATTTAACCATATTTGAACTTGCAGCCAAAGAGGACAGAATAATTATTTCTGCCGACACTGATTTTGGAACGTTACTTGCGCGGCTGCATTATTTGAAACCTTCTGTAATTCTTTTCAGGGGATCTATGAAACATCCCGGCTCTCAACTTTCAATACTGCTGAAATATCTTCCTGAAATCAAGGGCACTTTAGAGCAGGGAAGCATAGTTGTTATTGAAGATTACAGGATTCGGATCAGGGTGCTGCCGATATTTGAATAAATCCTAAATAAGTTTTATCAGGATAAACCATTATGCAAAAGCCAAATGCCATAGAGGTTTCGGGGCTTACGAAGAAGTTCGGTGAGCTTGCGGCTGTCAATGACGTGAGCTTCACTGTTACAGAGGGAGAGTTCTTCGGCTTTCTCGGCCCTAACGGCGCAGGGAAAACGACCCTCATCAGGGTCCTCACGACACTGATTAAACCCACAAGCGGGAAGGCCGTAGTCTCTTGCTGTGACGTATCTGAAAAGCCTGATAGTGTCAGGCAGAGAATAGGCGTTGTGCCCCAGGCGATGACCAGCGATATGGACCTTACAGGGTATGAGAACATGGACATCTACGGCCGCTTTTACAGCATTCCCAAAAAGGAGAGGAAAGAGAAGACCAAATACCTGCTCGATCTTGTCGGTCTGACAAGCCGGGCCGGCGACCTTGTTGCGACTTATTCAGGCGGCATGAAGAGGAGGCTTGAGATCGCGCGCGCCCTTGTTCACACGCCTGACATCTTATTTCTTGACGAGCCCACGATTGGCCTGGACCCGCAGAGCAGGCGTGTTGTCTGGGAATTCCTTGAGAAGTTCAGGCGGAAAGATTCCCTTACCATAATGCTCAGCACGCATTACATGGAGGAGGCCGAGAGCCTGTGCGACAGGGTGGCCATTATTGACGCGGGCAAAATAATAGCCCTTGATTCTCCCGACAATCTCAAGGCACAGATCCCCGGCAACGATATTATTTCACTTACGCTGTCAGACACTTCAAGGCTGGATGAAATTAAAAATATATTATCAGGCATCCAGTTCGTGCATAAAATAAAAGTGGACGGAGAGACATTGCGCATTTATGTAGACAATGGCGCGCAGAATCTTACTTCACTTATTGATGCGGTAAAAGGGGCCGGAGGGACAGTCAGCTCCGTGGGCATACACCAGCAGTCCCTTGAGGACGCGTTCATTCATTTTACGGGCAAGTCAATACGCGAGGAAGAGGCAAAGAAGGTTAGCTTCCTTATCGGCGCCGGTGTGCCCCAGAAGCTGGGAAGGTGAACGATGAGTTAAGAGTTAATGTAGGGGCGAGGCGCTGCTTTGTCCAAAGCCCGTCATTCCGGCTTGACCGGAATCTTTCCTCAAGGATGATTCCCGACGCGCTTCGCTTGCGGGAATGACAAGCTAATACGAAGCTTAATCCCGGAGCAAAGCTTCGAGGATTTTGTTTGATAAAGTAATAATATGATAAAACTCCTTGCAGTCATAGAGCGCGATATTAAAAAATTCTGGCGTAATCCTGTTGTCATCATGATTAGCTTTGTGATGCCGCTGTTGTATCTTGTTATCCTTGGCAATTCATTTCAGGGCAAATTCAAGGGCCTTCCGGTGGCTGTCGTAAACAGGGATTCAGGCACATACTCAAACCGGGTGATCGAAAACCTAAGGGCGCTTGAGGCCGGGCCCAAGACAATTTCCATGTTCCAGTTAAATGACGAGGGCAGGGCAGTCGAAGGGGTTAGAGACGGGCGTTACAAGGCGGCGTTGATCATACCGCCGGATTTTTCCAAAAGAGTTGTGCTCGATAAAAAACCTGAAGTGGGTCTGTTCATAGACAATACGGACAACATCTCCGCCGAGACGATAAGGAATGCTGTCGGCGGGACCATAAATTTTATCAGGCAGCAATATGTGCCGGTCAGGGAGAGACCGGGTGAGATCTTCACCAGGAACATAGATCTGTACAGTATGGTTGATTACTATCAGTCGCTCGTCCCCGGCGTTGTGATCATGGCTATATTTCTCGGCACAATGACCGCGGGAGTGTTCAATCTTGTGATGGATAAATTCCTCGGCATCAATGAGAGCTATCTGCTTACCCCGCTGTCCCGTGGCACGATCGTGACGGGACTGATCATCAGCGGCCTGACGATCACAACCGTAACCGCCCTTACTGTCTTTGGAGTAAGTATGCTGATAACCGGAATCCCTTTCTCAAGGGGATTAGACCAGGGAATATCCATACTCATTGTCGTCATACTGACGACCCTCGCGCTTTTGAGCATGATGTTCTTGTTTTTGGGAAGGGCCGGTCATCCGAGGGTTGTCGGGCTGTTCAGCGGTTTTATGAACGTCATATTCTTTTTCCCAAGCGGCGCGGTATATCCCGTAGAGAGCTTCCCCAACTGGCTCAAGGCATTCTCAAAGATAAACCCGGAGGCGTACGCGGTCCACGCCCTTAAGTCGATCCTGTTCAAAAACGCGGGACTCATGATCGTCTTTGGCGACATAATGTTTCTGCTTGGCTTTACAACCCTGATGATGGTCCTCGCGATAGTGACTTTTAAGAGAACGTTATAAAATCAGCTCTCATATTCCCTCAATTCCTTCTCTGAAAACCCGAAGTAGTGTCCGATCTCATGGACGAGGGTCTTTCGTATCTGATCGACAAGCTGATCTTCATTAGAACAGATGCTTTCGATATTCTTCTGGAAGAGCATTATCCTGTCGGGAAGGGGATAGGGAATATCAAAGAACCCTCCTTTTTTTGTGTACGGCACGCCGCTGAAAAGCCCTAACAGGCCGTGCTTTCTCGTGTTCAGCTTTTTAATATCATCCTCGCCGGGATAATCTTCGATCATGATCGTGATATTTACAAAATACTTCCTGTACTCCTCCGGCAATGTCTTCAACGCCTCTTCCGCGAGCTTCTCAAAATGTTCTCTGCTAACACTGTAAGACATGAGATTATATTACAGGATGGAGATATAAAACAAAAACGTCCTTTCTCCTTTTCTCTCGTTGCTTTCTACCGTTAAAATCCTTATCCTTAATTATGCATCTTACCCATTACCATGCCAAATATTTTGCTTATGAACTTACCCGCCGGTATTCGTCAGACAGCTTACAAAAACTCGCAGCCTCATTATCCGATGCACAGGTTGATCTGAATCCCCATCAGGTTGAAGCTGCCCTTTTTGCATTTCGTTCCCCGCTTTCAAAAGGCGCTATTCTTGCAGATGAAGTTGGACTTGGCAAGACAATTGAAGCCGGGATTGTCATTTCTCAGAAATGGGCTGAACGCAAGAGAAGGATATTGATTATCGTTCCTTCAAGTCTTCGAAAGCAGTGGAATCAGGAACTGTCGGATAAGTTTTTTTTACCCTCAATTATTCTTGAAACAAAATCTTTCAATCAGGGAATCAGGAATGGAAATCTCAATCCTTTTAAGCATAATGACATTGTAATATGCTCTTATCACTTTGCGAGGTCAAAGGACGTCTATATTAAGCAGGTTGAATGGGACCTCATAGTCATTGACGAGGCGCACCATTTACGGAATGTCTACAAGAATACCAATAAGATCGCAAACGCAATAAAGGCTGCTGTAGCTCATGCGCCTAAGCTTCTGCTGACGGCAACGCCCCTTCAAAACACCCTCATGGAGTTGTACGGACTGGTAAGCATTATTGATGATTACACATTCGGTGATTTGCCAAGTTTCAAAAGCCGGTTCGCCCGCTTGACGAACAATGATAATTTTGACGACTTAAAGGAGCGGTTAAAACCAATTTGCAAACGGACATTAAGAAGACAGGTTCTTGAATATGTGAAATACACCAACCGCATTCCCATTACACAGGAATTTTATCCATCTGAGAATGAGCAGAGGCTTTATGATCTGGTATCTTTATATTTGCAGCGGCAAAACCTTTATGCTTTGCCCGCAAGTCAAAGGCAATTGATGACACTTATTCTCCGCAAACTGCTTGCATCGTCCACTTATGCGATCTCAGGGACATTAGAAGCCCTATCAAATAAATTAGATGCTATTGTCGAAAATCAGGGAATAGCGCCGTTGTTTGACGAAACGATATCAGAGGATTTTGAAATACTTGATGAGATGAAAGATGAGTGGGCAGAAGATAACGAGGAGAAAGAAGAAACAAAGGTCTTTACTCCCGAAGAGATAAAATCCATCAAGGAAGAAAGTAAGTCTCTGAAAGAATTCCACGCACTGGCAAAATCAATTAAGCAGAACTCAAAAGGAGAAGTCTTGCTGACCGCATTGAAAGCCGGTTTTGACGAGGCCGAAAAGCGAGGCGGTGTGAAAAAGGCGGTCATCTTTACCGAATCAACCAGAACGCAGAAATATCTTGAGAACATTTTAGAAATTACTGAATACAGCGGAAAGATTGTCCTGTTCAACGGGTCAAATACTGATCCTAAATCACAGACAATTTATAAAAGGTGGATAGAGGAGCATCAGGGGACTGACAGGATTACCGGGTCGAAGAGCGCAGACATGCGCGCTGCACTGGTTGAGTATTTCAGAGATGAAGCAATCATACTGATTGCAACCGAGGCAGGGGCTGAAGGAATTAATTTGCAGTTTTGCTCATTGGTTGTTAATTATGACCTGCCGTGGAATCCTCAACGGATTGAACAGCGGATCGGCAGATGTCACCGCTACGGACAAAGGTATGATGTTGTTGTGGTTAATTTTCTGAATAAGAAGAACGCTGCTGATCTGAGAGTCTATCAACTTCTCTCCGAGAAATTTAAGCTCTTTGAAGGTGTATTCGGCGCAAGCGATGAAGTGCTTGGAAGTATAGAATCAGGCATAGACTTTGAAAAGCGCATTGCGCAAATTTATCAGCAATGCAGGACAGAAGAAGAAATACAATCTGCTTTCGACGCTCTGCAGAAAGAGATGGAGCCGCAGATTGATGAGACAATCAGTCTTACCAGGCAGAGGCTGCTTGAAAACTTCGATGAAGAGGTCCATGAAAAACTCAGAATCAATCTCCAGGAAAGCAGGGATTATCTCTCAAAATACGAGAACTGGCTATGGCAGGTTACGAAATATTATCTTGAGCCCTACGCCGACTTTGCTGAGGATGGATATTCCTTTATGCTGCGTGAAAATCCATTTAACAGTGAGCCGATACATCCTGGCCCTTACAGGATAGGAAAGAATATTGACGACGTAAATATATACAGGATTGGACATCCGCTTGCCCAGCGGCTTATTGACAAGTGTAAATCCTTATCGCTGGACAGCCAGGAGGTAGTCTTTGATTACTCGAATACGCCGAAGAGAATCAGCATCATTGAATCGCTCGTTGGTAAATCAGGCTGGTTGTCAGTAATAAATCTGTCCATTCAGTCTTTTGAACCGGAAGACAGTATTCTTTTTTGCGGATTAACCGATGATGGTTTAGAGCTCGATATAGAACAATGTCAAAGGCTTTTTTCTTTGTCCGCAGTTGCAGCTCCCCTCCTTGATAAGGAGGGGTTAGGGGTAGTTGAGAAACAAATTCGGCATATTGCTCACAAACAGCAGTCTGCCATCCTTCAAACCAATGCCGAGCGCAATGGCGGCTTTTTTGATAATGAAATTGGAAAACTTGACAAATGGGCTGAAGACGTAAAAAACAGTATCGAATTAGAGCTGAAGGAACTTGACCGTGAAATCAAAGCCGGAAAGACAGAGGCAAAAAAGATCCTGAATCTTGAGGAAAAGGTAAAAGCACAGAGACAGATAAAAGAGATGGAAAAGAGGCGTAATGAGCTTAGGATGAATCTGTATCAGGCGCAGGATGAGATTGATCTGAAAAAGGAAAACCTGATTAACGAGATAGAGTCGAGGATGAAGCAGCAGATAGAAACTAATGAGTTGTTTACTATAAAATGGAAGCTGATTTAAGGAAGGGCGTAGAGGGAATTGAATTACGAAAAAGCAATCCACACGCATCTTATTGAAACTAAAGAGACTTACATGCTGTTTCCATTATTTTGCCCTAAAAGGCTAAATATTGGAAAAGTGGTCTATTATGATTTAGAATCAGGCTGATAGATATGGATGATAAGACTATAATAGATGGTAGTTTATTTGTTCCACATAAAATGAGAGATAGTTTAAAAGAGGAGGGGACATGCAAAAAGAACTCATCATGAAACTCAATAAGGCTTTTGAAGAAACTGCATACGTTGAAAACGGAGTTGAGTATTGGTTAGCCAGAGACATACAGACGTTGCTGGATTACAGTGAATGGCGCAATTTTGTTCAGGTTATCGATAAGGCAAAAACAGCTTGTGAAAACTCTGGGCAGAAGGTATCTGATCATTTTGTTGACGTCAACAAAATGATAGACCTTGGCAAAGGCGCTCAGAGGGAAATTGATGATATAATGCTGACTCGCTATGCCTGCTATTTGATAGCGCAAAACGGAGATCCGCGTAAAGAACAGATAGCCTTTGCCCAGAGCTACTTCGCAATTCAGACACGTAAGCAGGAGCTTCTGGAAGAGCGGATAAATCTCATAGAGCGCCTGAATGCGAGAGAGAAGTTAGTTGCAACGGAAACAGAGCTTTCAAAGATAATTTTTGAACGAGGCGTTGATAGTCAGGGTTTTGGCAGGATAAGAAGCAAGGGGGACTATGCTCTGTTCGGCGGGCATACAACCTTGCAAATGAAAAAGAAGATGGGCCTCCCTGAAAAGAGACCTCTGGCGGATTTTCTGCCAACAATAACAATAAAAGCAAAGGACCTGGCAACAGAAATAACTAACTTTAATGTCAGAAAAGAAAACCTTAAAGGAGAGCCCCAGATTACAAATGAGCATGTAAAAAATAATCAGGATGTCAGGGCATTACTGGGGAAAAGCGGGATAAGACCTGAAAGTTTACCGCCGGAAGAGGACATTAAAAAGCTGGAGCGTAAAGTGAAGAAAACGGATAAAAATATGTTGAGTAATACTAAAAAGCTCGGTAGTATAAAAAAGAGTAAAAATAAAAATGAAGCCTGATTATATTAATGAAGGCGAATTGATTTAATGTCTAAACCCCAAAAACTCGAACTCACATGGATAGGCAAGGATGAGCAGCCGAGGCTGGAGCCGAGGATACTGATTGAAGACCCGGAGAGGTCTTACGGTGACAAGAACAGCGGCAACATGCTTATCCATGGCGACAACCTTCTTGCGCTCAAGGCGCTTGAGCAGGAATTTGCAGGACAGATAAAGTGCGCCTGCATTGATCCGCCGTATAATACCGGCAATGCCTTTGAACATTATGATGACGGGCTGGAGCATTCTATCTGGCTGAGTCTGATGAAGCCGAGGATTGAGATATTGCATAAACTTCTGAAAGATGACGGGACATTGTGGATTTTCATTGATGACGATGAGAGCCACTATTTAAAGGTATTGTGCGATGAGGTTTTTGGAAGGAAGAATTTTGTTGCGAATGTGATATGGGAAAAGAAGTACTCCCCGCAAAATGATGCAAAGTGGCTCTCAGACAGTCACGATCATATTCTTGTCTATGCAAAAAACAAAGAAATATGGAGACCAAATCTTCTGCCACGAACAGAGGCGATGGATGCTCGGTATAAAAATCCTGATAATGACCCTCGCGGTCCGTGGAAATCGAGCGGGCTTGACGTTAAAACATACAGCGCTATTTATGATTATCCGATTACAACGCCATCTGGTCGTATAGTTAATCCACCTGGCAGCTCATGCTGGCGATTATCCAAACAACGATTTGAGGAGTATTTGAAAGACAACAGAATATGGTTTGGAACAAATGGCAATAGCGTTCCTGCAATTAAAAGATTCCTATCTGAAGTACAACAAGGTTCTGTTTCAAAGACAATATGGGTCAGAGAAGAAGTCGGAGATAATCAGGAAGCAAAAAAGGAGACCCTATCATTTAATAGTGACGATGTATTTACTACCCCTAAGCCAGAGCGTATTATCCAACGTATTCTTACTTTAGCCACTAACCCCGGCGACTGGGTTCTTGATTCCTTCGGTGGTTCCGGCACAACCGGTGCGGTTGCTCACAAGATGGGAAGAAAATGGATTATGGTGGAATTGGGTGAACACTGCCACACGCACATCATCCCTCGTATAAAAAAGGGCGTTGACGGCACAGATCAAGGCGGCATATCAAAAGCCGTAAACTGGCAGGGCGGAGGCGGATTCAAATATTACTACCTTGCTCCAAGCCTGCTGAAAGAAGACAAATACGGACACTGGATTATTGACGAACGATATAATCCCGACATGCTTGCCGCTGCTATGGCAAAGCATGAGGGCTTTAAATACAGCCCGGATGAAACTGTTTACTGGAAGCAGGGACAGTCTACCGAGAAGGACTTCATCTTTACCACCACCAATTTTATCACTTTAGAGTCCCTTGACAGGATACATGAAGAAATGCAGATGGATGAGAGTTTGCTGATATGCTGTAAATCTTTTTCAAAAGCCTGCAAAGACCGTTATCCCAACATCACGGTCAAGAAGATACCGAACATGCTGTTAGGACGGTGTGAATTTGGTAAAGAGGATTACAGCCTGAATATTGTGAGTATGCCGGTTAATCCTGATGAACCCGAATTTATTCCAAATGGACCAACGGCATTGGTAAAAGAAAAGAAGAAGTCAAAAAAGAAAACTGAACATGAAGTGCCGGGATTATTTAATACAGAGGATGAGTAATGGACAGAATAGCAATCTCAATTAAGAACAGATTAAGCCTTCGTCCTCCACAGGCTGTGAGCCTGAATATATTGGCTGAGTTGACAGAGAAGTTAGCTCTGAAGAAACACACCCCTGACCCCTCTCAAGAGGGGAGTATTCTAAAAGAGCGGCTTGAAATAGTTAGAAGCTTATACCCTATCTGTACAGACTTTGAGCGCAACTTCCCCTCAATCTGCTTTGCACTGGCAACGGGTGTTGGCAAAACCCGTTTAATGGGCGCTTTTGTTACCTATCTCTATCTTGCAAAAGGCATCAGAAACTTCTTCGTGCTTGCTCCTAACCTTACAATTTATAATAAGCTCATTGAGGACTTTTCAAATACGACTCACCCCAAATATGTATTCAAGGGCATTGGGGAATTTGTCCATAATAATCCTGTAATAATAACCGGAGACAATTATAATTCAGTCGGGGATCTTTATAAAGAGCAGGAGATCAGAATAAACGTCTTCAACATTTCAAAGATAAGTTCGGAAATGAGAGGCGGCAAGCTGCCACGGATCAAAAGGCTCTCTGAATACCTTGGCGATTCATATTTCAATTACCTGTCAAATCTGGATGACCTTGTCCTGCTGATGGATGAATCTCACCATTATCGGGCAGACAGAGGATTAGAAGTTATCAATGAATTAAATCCGATCCTGGGACTCGAGCTTACAGCCACGCCAAAGGTCGAGCGCAGCGGCGGGGCGATCAAGTTCAAGAACGTCGTGTATGAATATTCGCTGGCAAAGGCTATACAGGACGGGTTTGTTAAAGAACCTGCCGTAGCCACCCGCAAAGACTTTGATCCCTCTCAATATAGTCTTGAAGACCTTGACAGGATAAAGCTTGAGGACGGCATCCGTATCCACGAGGATACAAAGGTTGCGCTGGTGATTTTTGCAAGAGACAGCAGGGGGCAGATTGTAAAGCCTTTTGTTCTTGTCGTAGCAAAAGACACGGAACATGCACGCAAGTTGAAAGAACTGATAGTGTCCAATGCCTTTTTTGAAGGACGTTACGCTGACAAGGTAATGGAAATCCATTCAAACCAGACCGGAGAGGAAAAGGATGAAAACATAGCGCAGCTTCTGTCTCTTGAAAATCCAGACAACAGGATTGAAATTGTTATTCATGTAAATATGCTTAAGGAAGGCTGGGACGTTACCAACCTTTATACGATAGTTCCTCTCAGTACCGCCGCTTCTACGACACTGCGCGAACAAACAATCGGCAGGGGGCTGCGACTGCCATACGGGAAACGGACGGGAAATGATAAGGCAGATAAATTGACGATTGTGGCCCATGATAGATTCCAGGAAATTATTGACGAAGCAAATAAACCGGATTCGATCATCAGAAAGGAAAACATTATCACCCTTGATACGGAAGAATTAAGTCAGCCGAAAGAGGTAGTCACAGCGGTTTCTTCAATGGAGAAAGCAATTGAAGAACAGCAGAGGAAAATTGAGGCTATTATCGAACCGGAAGTAAGGCAAAAGGCCCAAATCAGCCTCGATGTTCGGAAGGTCGTGCTTTCAACCCTGCCTGAATTCGGTGCTAAGGTAACAAGTATCAACGATCTAAAGAAGGAAGAAATCAGAGAGCTTGTTGTCGATAAAATCAAACAAAATATCGAAAGCTCACCGCAGCAGGCGATGTTTGCCGCAGAGATGGTAAAGGAAGCGAAAGCAGCTTATGAAATATTGGTTGACGAGTTTACAAACAATATCATCGAGATTCCCAGGATAACCATACAGCAGTCAGGCGAGGTGGTTTCAGGCTTCAGG
>JACQZF010000003.1 GCA_016213945.1 Nitrospirota bacterium
AGCACTGCTTCGAATTTCAGCTTCAGATCATTCAGTATCTTCTTCATTCTCTCCTCGGTTACTCCGTTTTGATTTTTAACCAAACTCGTTGTAACCTATTGTAGTATATGGCGTTTGAGTTTATAAACAGACACTAAATAGCAACTCAGATATTAACAGGATGGGCAAACTTGGCGAAACCGGCGTGCAGACATTTCTGATGCTGTCAAACAGCGAAGATACAATAGATAGAGTGACTGTTTGGGAAAACGACTGTTATTTGAGCAGCGATATCTTTTGCTCCAATAATAATCGTGGAACGTACCAATATGGAATTTCAGATAGTGAAAGTAATTATCCGGATACTCCAGGCGATGGCACTGTTGTGGCATCAAGGGCAAGGGCGCCCTTAGAAGGTAAGATAACAATAGGAGAGTATAATGCCGGGGGACACAGTTCGTTGATGAAGAGGCTTAGAAAATGCGTAGTAAATGCCTTAAGCGATAACGCAACAGATGCAAACCCGGGCTGTAGCAACGATATTATACAGGGAGTGCAGGTTGCAGGGTCTGGTGCAGTACTCAAAGACGCAACAGTTGCATCAGTGTCGGCATCTGCGGCAGTTTCGCCGTATTTATATGTACGCGTCACGGGTAATCCTCAGCCATATATTATAAATACGAGCGGACAGGCATCAGGGGTAAATGTAACAACTGGTGCAGTTGAAGAGGGCATCCCATCAACATCAGGGCTAACAATGATTGACAGCGGTTCACTCATCCAAATAGACAATCCATCTTCAGACGTTTATACTCTGAAATTAAAAGGGGCCGCATCTGACATATACAGTGTTAATATCGGCTATGATGACGGAAATACGATTTCTGTCAGTAAAACAGTTAATGGAGTATACGACATTGGGGAGATTGTAACTTTCACCTTTACGCTTAATCCTGCCTCTCAGGATGTTATACAGATAAACCCACCAACCGCAGCGCCTGCAAATATCCAAACCTCAAACAGCGGAGGCAATGCCATCCTTACATGGACTGCGGCATCAGGCGCAACAGGCTATCGCATATATGGCAAGAGGTCTGACTATGCTGATTTTCAATATTTAGGGACGACGACTAACACACAATACAACACAGGAAAAGAGTGGATGGACGGCATAACAGGAGAGCATTGGTTCTTTATTGTTGTTGCAGCAGGACAAGACGGTTCAAAGAGTTTCTTTGAGTCATCGGTGGATAATCAGCCGGCTATTGTTTCCCTCGCCGTCACCAAATCAGGAACAGGCACAGGCACAGTTACGGGCGATACAGGCAGTATAAACTGCGGAAGCGTTTGCAGCGATACATATATAAGCGTTACGCCTGTAACACTTACAGCCACACCTGACCTTGCTGCATCTATCTTTGGAGGCTGGCGGGGTGATTGCTCAAGCTGTGCCAATACTACATGCCAAGTCACAATGGATGCAGACAAGAGTTGTGAAGTTGTATTTATCCTAATAGACGTAGATGGTGATGGGATACCTGATTCTGCTGATAATTGTCCTTCTGTATACAACACCGACCAACTTGACACAGACGGAGACAAAGTCGGCGATGCCTGCGACAACTGCACACTCATTTCCAACCCTGACCAGCGTGACAGCAATTATCCCGAAGATGACAATTTGAACAAAGCAGGCATTCAGCATTATGGAGATGTCTGCGACCCTGACTTCGACAACAACGGATTTGTGAACATCATTGATTTCAATGAATGGCGCAAGTGGGCCGGCAAGACAATTCAGCAGGGAGCTCCTGCATATGTGGATTTAGACGGTAACGGTACTGTCTGGATACAGGACTTCAACATCTGGCGCAAGTACTACGGCAAAGCTCCGGGACCGGGGATCGGGGATTAAAATTATATATTGAGTCGACCCTGCCGCCGCCCCGGAAGCGGCGGGATATTGGGAATTGGACATTATCTGAACAAGAAAATAGGAGAGTGAAAGAAGATAGAATCAAGGGGAAGCTGCACATTAGAGAGTTGTCCCTTACTTCTGCCCCACCGGCAGTTCGATTATGAACTGGGTGCCTTTAGGCTGGTTGTCCTGCACCCTGATGTATCCCCTGTGTTTTGATATTATGCTGTTTACTATCGCAAGCCCCAGGCCTGTGCCTTCTTTCTTTGTGGAGAAATACGGGAAGAAGAGTTTGTCCTTGTCCTCTTCTTTTATGCCTGTGCCTTCATCTATCACCTCTATCCGTATAAGATCCAGGGCCGGGTTGTAAAGGGTGTTGAGCCATATTTTTGGAGTGCCTGCCTGAATGGCGTTGTCGATAAGATTTATCAGGGCCATTTTAATCTGCTGCTTATCAATTTCAATTGCGGGGATGTCCCCGTTTATCGATGTGACGATCTCAATCTCTTTCATGTTGCTGTAAAGCTCGGCGACTTCGTCGATCACCGATTTAATATGAGTTGTCTCGAGGTTTATCTTAGGCATCTTGCCGAACCTGGAGAATTCATCGACAAGGGACCTGAGGCTGTCGACTTCATGCACGATTGTTTTTGTCGCCCTCCTCAGCACGGTTTCAAAATCTTCCGACTTTTCATTCCATTTTTTCAGGAGCCTTTCAGCGGAAAGCCGGATGGGAGTAAGAGGATTTTTAATTTCATGCGCGATCCTTTTTGCGACCTCCTGCCACGCAAGGGCGCGCTGCGCCATGATGATCTCCGTAAGGTTGTCGAACACGACAAGAGTCCCCACAAAACTATTTTCCGAATCATGGATTGTTGTCATGTATACCCTCAGGTCCAGGGGCCTGCCGTTTATGTAGATATGGATTTCTTTTTCAACGGCGCCGTAGCCTTTTTCGCTCAGGTACTTGACCATTGACGTTACTTCATCGGATTTCAGCTTTCCCAGCAACTCCCGGTAGCTCCTCCCCTCGATGCTGCTGCGTTCTATACTCAGCATTAAACAAGCCGCGTTGTTCAGAGTGCTTATTTTGCCGGAGCGTTCCAGGAAAATGACCCCTGTGTTTATGCTTTCAAGAATGGTCTCCATGCTCAGCCTCCTGCGGTCAGACTCCTGATAGGCTTTTTCAAGAGACTGTTTGCCCTCGTGCAAATCGTCAAGCATTTTATTAAATGAATTGATCAGCAAACCGATCTCGTCATCTCTTTTCAGGGCGATCCTGAAATCGAGATTACCATGAGCGACTGTTTTTGTCGCTTCAGCAAGCGATTGAATAGGGACGGTTATTCCCTTGGCAATACGGAGTGACGCCCAAAGCGCCAGGGAAATTATCAGCAGGGTCGCTATGGTAAGCATTAAAAAATACAGGAAGCGCACGGGACTTTGCTGGGTCCTGATCTGAAAGTATGCGTTAAAGGACTTCTGTATGGATTCCATTTTGTCGACTATGTCCTTCGGGATCATTGTCTCGACAACGACAACGCGCGTGACCCGGTTTTCCTCTATGACAGGGGCAGCAGCTTTTACAATGTCTCCTGTGTCTGTTGACGTTATGTCGGTATCGGCAATGCCTTTAAAGGCCTCGCTGAGCAAGGCTGAGCCGTCGGATTCATTAAGGAAATAGCTCTTGAAAGTGCCGGTTTCTTTGCCTGAGAGCGGCCCCCGGTTCAAAAAGTCCTTGCTGGACGCCAGCAGTCTTGCGTAGTTCAGAGCGTATTGCCTTTCTTTTAGATACAGGGTCCTGGCTATCTCCATGGAATCATGCACCGGCTTTTGTATTTCCAATGAAAACCAGGTGTCGATGGAATTATTTATCAACTGGTTTGAAAGGACAAACAGCAGCGCCGAAGGGATGAGGACGAGGCCGAGGAAGGAGGCGACGAGCTTGGTCCTGAATTTTGACCCGAGGGCCTTCTGCTTTTTTTCCATGTAGATGCGGACAAGGTTTCTTCCAACAAAAAAGATCAGCAGCAGGAGATACAGGATTATGTTTACGGCGATAAATATGAACCCTATCTTGATCATAAGGGAGCCGTGCTCGATCCCGACATAATTGAGCACAACACCGGTAATGATTAAGGCGACAATACTGAGCGTAAGAAGACCCAGGAGCATTTTAAGGTTCTTCATCTTTTGGTCCCTATAACAAAAGGCGGCGATTCTTTTGCGAGACTCATTTCAACCTCAGGGATAAAGTAAATCAGAGAGCCTATCAGCGGCAGGCGTTCCCTGCTTCTGGATTCCACTATAAGCCTGATATAATAACTGCCAGCCTCAAGTTCTTTAATATTTGCAATGTTGATTGTGTCTATAGAAAAAATCCAGTCTTTCATTTTATTGAAGTCCGTAAATTTTTTGTCCGTCCGTGTAACGCCGTCGCGCACAGACGTCAGGTATTGGTCCCGGAGATTATCATATTTAACAATCTTTCTGATTTTTTTTGAGACCACGAACTCATCAGCCCAGAGGTCCAATGAACGCATGAGCTCCACAGTAAATATTATCTCTTTGGCGAGGCCTGAATTTATTGTCTGCTGAAGATCGGCTGTATCTGTAATAAATGTTGTAACGATTATGTTGTTGTTTATTATTTTCGTCTCAGGACCGATGATGTCCGGAGTTATGGCAGAAGTGTCCGTGGATATCAATGCCAGGCACAGAGAGACGAGAAGGATGAGGAAAAGTTTTTTCATTTTTGTCTTGACAATCTGCCGGAAATTTATTTTGATTATAACATAGTATTTGCTGAAAGCTATAAGCTGTCAGCTATAAGCTTTAAGGGAGGAATTTATGGAATTTAAGTCCGTAAGAATCGAGATCCCCGAGGGGTGCAACGTCATACTCGGACAAACGCATTTCATAAAAACGGCGGAGGACTTGTACGAGATTGTCGCGACTACTGCATTGCAGGCGAAATTCGGCATCGCTTTCACCGAGGCCTCGGGACCGTGCCTGATAAGGAAAGAGGGCAATGATGCTGGACTGATTGACGCCTGCGTGAAAAATCTTAACGAGATCGGCGCAGGCCATGTGTTTATGATCATCCTGAAAAATGCCTTTCCCATTAACATCCTCAACGCCATAAAAAACTGTCCTGAAGTTTGCAGTATATACTGCGCGACAGCAAATCCACTGGAGGTCATTGTTGCTGTAACAGAGCAGGGCAGCGGCATACTGGGAGTTGTAGACGGCTTTTCACCAAGAGGCGTGGAGACAGATCCCGACAAGGCGGACAGGAAGGAATTTTTAAGGAAGATAGGGTATAAATTGTAGGGGCGGTTCGCGAACCGCCCTTACAGTTAAAATTTCGGTATCTGCGCGATTGCCTCTTTGATCTTGTCTTCCGAGTACTCGTAGTCTTCGAGTTTGCCGGAGAGATAGTTGTCGTAGGCCGCCATGTCAAAGTGCCCGTGCCCGCTGAGGTTGAATACGATGCAGTTATTGTTGTTCTTTTTAGCCTCGTCAATGGCGCATTTGATGGCGTGTGCCGATTCAGGCGCGGGAACGATTCCTTCTGTCCTGGCGAATAATAAAGCGGCTTCAAAGACAGGTTTCTGCGGATACGCAACGGCGTCTATAATTTTGTTTTTGACCAGCAAGCACAACTGCGGGGCGTCCCCGTGATAACGCAGTCCGCCCGCGTGGATCCCGGCGGGCACAAAGGAATGCCCCAGCGTATACATTTTAACAAGCGGGGTCAGGCCGACAGCGTCGCCGAAATCATATGTATATACCCCCTTTGTCAAAGTCGGACAGGCAGCAGGTTCAACCGCAATGATGCGGATATTCTCCCCCTTAATTTTATCCGGGACAAAAGGGAACGCGAGACCGGCGAAATTGCTTCCACCTCCAACGCATCCGATGAGCACGTCGGCTTTTTCACCGGCGATCTCCAGTTGCTTTTTGGTTTCAAGCCCGATGACGGTCTGATGCAATAACACGTGATTCAGCACGCTGCCGAGGGAATATTTTGTGTCCTCGTGGGTTGCCGCGTCTTCCACGGCTTCGGATATCGCGATGCCGAGAGAGCCTGGTGAATCCGGATCTCCAGCAAGTATTTTCCTTCCCGAATTTGTCAGATTTGTCGGCGACGGGTGCACCTCCGCCCCCCAGGTCTGCATCAGGATCTTCCTGTATGGTTTTTGCTCATAGCTCACCTTGACCATGTAGATGGTGCATTGCAGGCCGAATATTTTGCAGGCAAGGGCGATCGAGCTGCCCCATTGACCGGCGCCTGTCTCGGTGCTTATCCGTTTGACGCCTTCCTGTTTATTGTAATAAGCCTGCGCGATCGCCGTATTCGGTTTGTGACTGCCGGCGGGGCTTACGGATTCGTTTTTATAATAAATGCGCGCGTTGGTTTTCAGGGCCTTTTCGAGCCTGTATGCGCGGTGCAGCGGAGTAGGCCTGTAAATCTTGTACACATCAATGATCTCATCCGGGACCTCGATCCATCTTTCCTCGCTTACTTCCTGTTTAATGATCTCCATCGGGAAAAGGGGTGATAAGTCTTTAGGACCGATCGGCTGCCCTGTTGCGGGATGAAGCGGAGGCGGCAGTTGCTCAGGCAGGTCCGGGGTTATATTATACCAGCGGGTTGGGATCTCTTTTTCAGACAGTAAAATTCTTGTGTCCATTAAATGCCTCCTTTTAACAATCAATAATTATGTTGCCCTATGCTCTATGCCCTTTATTTTCTGCTTTTTAAAAGGAATTCATTATTTATTTCAATATACATTAAAAAGGATTTTCAGGCAACAAAAGATAAACAAAAAAAAGATAATCAGTGGCAAGTCAATCAAGGTTTAGTGTTTTTAAAAATATATGTTATGATAATAACCTTACTATGACTACGTAAGCATTATCTTCTGAAAGCCTGAGAATTTATTAGATGAAGTTATCTATCTTTGCACGTCTGGTTATCGGATACCTTACAATATTTATTCTGGCAATGGCTGTAAGCGTTTATGCTATTGTAAAGCTTCACCAACTGCAGAGCGTTACCCGTTCTATCATTGTAGTTGATAACCGCCTTATAGATTACGAGCACAAACTTTCAGAGGCGATCCTTTCGCTGATGATGTACGAAAGGAAATTCATAATTATTAAAGATGAGGCCTTGCATAATCAGTTCATACTGACAAGCAATGATTTCGACCGGTATCTCGACGGGATAATGTCTGTTGCCGACACTGCTGAGGCAAAGGACATACTTAAGATGGTAAAAAAAAATTACCAGCACTATCAGTCTTTGTTTACTCATGAGGTGGAGTATTCCAGGACCGGACAGCAATACTCCGTTGATAAATATAAAGAGGAAAAAGAAAACGCAGTTAACATAATAATGGAAGGACTGAAAAAATTAAGAGACTATAATCAGCAGAACATATATGACAAGGTCATACAACTGAGCCAGGCTGAAGCCGATGCGGGAAGTTTTGCTATTGTAATAGGCGTGATCGCGCTTGCCATAGGAATCATGGTCTCTGTTATTATTACAATAAGTATAACCAAGCCGCTTTCACTAATAAAAAAGAAGACAAGGGAGATTGCCGGAGGAGATTTTGGCAGTGATTTGAAGCTGTTATCGCCGCCGGAGATTGCTGAATTAGCCCAGGCGTTTAATATAATGTGCGCAAAGCTGAAGGAGCTTGATAAAATGAAGTCCGATTTCATCTCATTAATGTCCCATGAGTTGCGCACCCCGCTTACTACAATCAAGGAGGGGACCAACCTCTTTTTTGAGGCTTTGAAAGAAGGTGAGGCAACGGCGAAGGAGAGAAGGCTTTTAACCATTATAAATGAGGAGTGCAACCGCCTGATCAACCTGGTCAACTCTCTGCTGGATCTTTCAAAGATGGAAGCCGGGATGATGGTATATAATTTCACTGAAGAGGATATTGCTTCACTGATTGACAAGGCTGCCCGTGAGATAGAGCCGCTGGCAGAGAACAGGAATATCAGGATCGAAGTTAGCAGTAACGGGGCGTTGCCCCCTGTGAAAGCGGATATTGACAAGATGCTCCAGGTGCTGAGGAACCTTATCGGCAATGCGGTGAAGTTTACGCCAAACGGCGGGAGCGTGCAAATAATCTCCCAGGCAGCGGCGGGTAAGGTGAAGGTCTCTGTGGTAGACACGGGAGTCGGAATTCCGAAGGAAAAGACAGATATAATTTTTGACAAGTTCAAGCGGGCAACCATCGGTAGTTCAGACAAATTTTCCGGAAGCGGACTCGGTTTGTTTATTGTCAGACAAATATTGATAGCCCACGGAGGTGAGATTTGGGTAGAGAGCACTTTAGGGAAAGGCAGCACTTTTACGTTTGTTTTGCCTGCCTGATTTTATTTTTGCTTACCGGCTGCGCTATGTTTAACGGGATAAAAAACAGGCAGGCCGCAGATGAATATTTTAATCACAGCCGGCAGCTTATCGCGGAGGGCGACTTCAACGGGGCCATTGAGGAAAACCGGAAGGTCATTTCCATGCAGCCCGGCAGCGCTCCAGCGGATGAGGCGCTTTTTAACATCGGACTTATTTACAGCCATTACGGCAATAAGGGAAAAGATTATAAAAAGGCCCTCGACTATTTCGAGCAGCTTGTTCATGACTATCCTCAAAGCCCTTTCCTTGAAAAGGCAAAAATATGGGTGGGCGTGCTGAAAGATATCGACAAGACAAAAACAGGCGAGATAGTAGTGATAAACGATTATTTCCATCATCTCCTGTTAAAAGGGGATTTCAGAGAGTCTCTCAGGGAGGCCCAGAATATTCTGGATTCCAACAGCCCTTATACAGACAGGGCGCTTTTTTACACGGGGCTGATTTATGCCCATTATGACAATCCTGAAAAGGATTACAAAAAGTCTCTTGGTTATTTTGAGCGGCTTATTAACGAGTACCCTCAAAGCCCTTTATTCGAACAGGCGAAGATCATGAGAGGTGTACTGAATGTAATTGAAAAGGCAAAGCAGGTGGACATCGATATTGAAAGAAAGAAAAAGGAGTTGACAAGATAGCAATGGCAAAGTCTTCAGAAAAAATATTAGTAGTGGATGACGACAGCAATCTCCTTGAAGTGCTGAGGATGAGACTTGAATCGGCAAATTATGAGGTTGTCACTGCATTAAAGGAAGATGACGCAGTACAGGCGGTAAGGGAACACACTTTTGACCTGGCGATTATCGACCTTCAACTCGCGGAGCGCGACGGGATCTCGGTAATGAAAGACGTTCATCAGATTAATCCCGAAATCCCCGTTCTTATTCTTACCGCTTACGGAAGCATTGAGAGCGCGGTGGAGGCGATGAGAAAAGGGGCTTACAGCTATCTTACAAAACCGTTTGAGCCGCAGGAGCTGCTGCAGCAGATTGACGAGGCGCTTGAAAGCGGAAGACTTACTTCCGAGATAAAAAAACTTAAAGGACTCCTGGTAGAGAAATATGATTTTGCAAACATCGTAGCAAAAAGCGAAAAGATGCAAAAGATATTGGGACAGGTAGCAATTATCGCCCAAACGGATTCCACCGTGTACATCCATGGAGAGAGCGGCACCGGCAAGGAACTTATTGCCCGGGCCATTCATTTGGGCAGCAACAGGAAGGACAAACCTTTTGTTGCCATAAACTGCGCCGCCATCCCTGACACCCTGCTGGAGAGTGAGCTTTTCGGCCATGAAAAAGGGGCCTTCACAGGGGCCGTGCAAAATACAAAGGGGCTGTTTACTCAGGCCCACGAAGGCACAATTTTCCTCGATGAGATAGGGGACATGCCATTGTCGCTTCAGCAGAAAAGTCTGCGCGTGTTGCAGGAGAGACAATTCTATCCCGTCGGCGGCAGCAAGCCGGTTGAAGTGGATGTCAGGGTCATCGTTGCCACAAATAAGGATCTAAAGAAGGAGGTTGAAGAGGGGCGTTTCAGGGAGGACCTGTTTTACAGGATCCACGTAATTCCCATCGTGCTTCCTCCACTCAGGGAAAGGAAAGAGGACGTCCCTCCTCTGGTTGAGCATTTTCTGGAAAAGTTCAGCGGTAAAATGAGAAAAGAAGTAAACGGCATAACATCCGGCGCCATGCAGAAACTTATGCTCCATGACTGGCCCGGAAATGTCCGGGAACTGGAGAACACCATCGAATTTGCAATGGCTATGACCCAGCATAATGTAATCACAGAAGATCTTATTTTCCAGACAAGCAGCCAGGCCCGTGAAAAGTTAGTTTCCCTTAAAGAGGCGAAGGCCGCCTTTGAAAAAAGTTACATCATCCAACTGCTTGAACTTACCGGCGGCAATATCAGCAAGGCCTCTGAAATGGCCGGGAAGTACAGGGCCGATTTTTATAACCTCCTCAAAAAATATGACCTTAAGCCCGAAGATTTCAAGAAGGGCTGAAAACCTTTCCGTAAAGTGCAGGGAAAACCATACAGCATGGAATTATTGAATTCGCAATTGTCTGTTGCCTGCGCAGTGGCGGTTAATTTTCGTTGTTCATTTCACAAGGCGTTAATTCCTGACGCAGGAAAATCCATACAAAAGCAAAAACCTTCCTTGAAACAGTTTAGTTAAATTTCAAGAGGTTAACAAAGTATTCATTCGTTAGCACGCCTTTTGCTTTTAATTATTAAAGACACGCTAACCATTTTTATCGTTAAAGAAAGGGACACGATGCATTGGTTTGCATTTATTGCAGGACTTCTGTTAGGCGGTTTTTTAGGGATTATCATCGCAACCGCATTAGCTGTTTCCGGCAGAGAAGAAGAGCAGATGGGGAGTGCCTACGAAAACTTATTGAGGGACTCCGAAGTTGATCCGATCCGTTAAGCTAACGTATAAACTTATACGTACCGGATTAACACTGTGTCTTCTATTCCCTGCATTGCTTTATGCCGGCGATGTTACGCTATCGTGGGATCAGCCTGTAACAAGTTCGAATGATACGCTAATTAGAGGCCATAAGGTCTTCTATGGCACCACATCCGGGAATTATGCCAAAAGCATGAACGTTGGTAACGTAACAACCTGCAATATTACCGGTTTGACTGAAGGGGTGGCCTATTACTTTGCCGTTACCGCGTACGATGTATCAGGAAATGAAAGCGAATACTCCAATGAAATCAGCACAACAATAAGCGCAGTAAATAACAACCCGCCTTCCATACCTCAACTCGTTTCCCCTGCTAACTATCAGATGGATTTGGAGACGACAGCGGAGTTTCAGTGGGAAAAGTCTGTGGATCCTGACGGCGATGCCGTGACATACGACCTTTATATATGTGAAGATGAAAATTTTGCTACCAGCTGCATTACTGAAACCAATATAGCATCCGCACAGCAAGGCAGTATTTTCTACGCAGACCTGGGTTTGGACAGGACGTTATTGTTGCTTGGAATAATAATCGGATTTATGAATATTGCAGCGGACAGAGACAAGATAAAGCGGTATATAATAGCGATCATAATAACTGGGATGCTTTTGGTGTCCTGCGGAGGCGGAGGTAACGGAAGCAGCGTCTCTTCAAATAACGGCGATACAATCAACGGAACATTCAGCGGAATTAGCAGAACGGTATCAGGGCTTAAAACGGGTACTGCTTATTACTGGAAGGTCCTGGCAAGGGATAATAAAGGCGGAGAAACAGTCAGCAGTACACAGAGCTTTGACACAAGATAAGCAGTAGTTTTAATTTTGTCACCCTCCTTATTAATCGTAATGCGTGATGCGTAATGGGTGAAAAGACCAACTCATAACGCATTTCGGATTACGCATCACGGTCTTACAAGTATCCCGCAACATGTCTTCTCACCATCCCATTGTTGGTATAAAGAAAAATCCTGTTTGTGCCGAATATCTAATGTAATGGGTGATGTTCAAGTTCATTTCAGATGCGGGCCGGGATATTCCGCTAATTTTTTTGAAGGAAAAGAATAAAGCAATTTATGGCAAAACGCGAGATCGGAATTGTCAGGTGGTATGACGCCGCTGAGGGCTGCGGCTATATCGCACGTAAACGCGGGGAAGATGTTTACGTGCATTACAGCGCCATTCTTTGCGACGGGAGCGACTGCATACTGGAAGAAGGCGAGCCCGTGGAATTTACAGTGATAGAGTGCACGGACGGGTCTCAGGCACAGGGGGTTGTAAGATTAAAAAGCGGGATGAAACAAAAGGGCTGATCGGAAGATCTCTCAGCGAAAGCAGGTCATTCAAGACCATTAAATTTAACCGTCTTATTCCCGGCCAATCCTGGCGGCGCGTGCTGCAAGAGAGTCCGCTTCTTTATTCATCTCCCTTGGAACATGTTTAACAATATAGTGGTCAAAGTCTTTTAAAATACTCTTCGCCTTTGTCCATAACGGAATCAGGTTGCTGTTTCTGACCTTGTAAATGCCGTTTATCTGCCTTACCAGTAATTCGGAATCCAGGAAGATTTCTATCTTGCGTATCCCAAGCGACCTTGCTGTTTCAAGCCCTTTCAGCAGGGCTGAATATTCAGCCACGTTGTTTGTGGCCAGACCGATATATTCAGATATGCGGTGCGATTCTTTTGTTCCAAGAAAATTGGCGTCTTTTTCGGAGATATTAATTACAACGCCTATGCCTGAATTACCGGGGTTCCCGCTTGACGCCCCGTCACAGTGCATCTCGGCGTATCCGGTGTCAAACAGGTCCGGCTGTTTTTTTGTTTTCTCGTAAATATTACTTGTCATTAAATGTGCCGGCCTTATCAGGATCTGGTGTCAGACGGAGGACTTGGCGGTTCTATGAAGTAAAGGAACCTTTTACAGTAAAAACAGGTAAAAATATTTTCACTCTTTCGTATATCGTTGAACAATTGCGGCGGGATATTGGTGTTACAGCCCAGGCATATTTCATTCTTCGCACGGACAACGGCCGGGCCCTCTAATTTTTTCAGCAGGTTCATGTACTGCTCATAAAGATCACCGTCTATCCTGACGACAAATTCTTTCCTTTTTACTTTCTGGGTTTCCATCTCCGCATACAATGTCTTTTTCTCATCTTCAAGAAGTTTCTCCTGCTGCTTAAACTCTTCATCAGCCTTCTTGACTTTAACGTCTTCATTTTGCAGTTCCCTGGTAAATGCCTCCAGGCTTTCCATCAGGGTGAGGATATCATCTTCGATCTTGTATTTGCTTTTTTCAAAACCCTCTATCTCTTTCAGGTGCGCCTCATATTCCTTGTTCGTCTTAACGTCCTTGCTCCTGAGTTTAAGCTTATTGATCTTGTCCTGAAATTCTTCTAATTCGGACTCTTTGGCCTTCTTGTTCTTGCTGACAGTATCAAGCTGTGTCTTGGCCTTCTGGTGAGCGGCGGTTGCTTCTTTAAGAGGGGTTTTAAATTTTTCTAACTTCTTTGGGAGTGCATCAATTTTCTCGGCGATTGAAAGGATAACGGAATCTATTTCCTGAAGTTCGATCAGAGATTTTAGCTGCTCATTCAATTGTGTCTCTCCTGCTCCGGGTCTTCGGAACTTGTTTGGTGGGCCCACCAGGACTCGAACCTGGGACCAACCGGTTATGAGCCGGTAGCTCTACCAACTGAGCTATGGGCCCTATTTGGGCAAATTCAACATGACATTCTATGACATATTGCATTGAAAAGTAAACTCTGTTTGCGAAAAATCAAGAATGAATAATTCCTTGATTGACAATTGTTCATTATTAAGCGCTGATTGATCTACAGGTCCTTGCGCATAACAACGCGCCTGTAAAATTCGCATTTCTGGCAGTTCCCCAATTTCTGCGCAATCGCTCCGCTTACCTTTTTCCCGCAGAAGGTGCCGGCCACTGCCCAGCATATCCGTCCATAGTGAGGATATGCTGCGCATCTCATCCCGGCCGCGCCTTCTGCATTCTCCACCCCGCATCTGGTAAACTCCCAGCACTTTATCCTGGCTGACTCCTCCTCGCACTGATAGGGGAATAACAATTTAACGGACGTGCCGTTATCCGGTACGCTTTCAATTTTTATTAAGCCATGATGTTCGTCAATTATCTTTTTACAAAGGGAAAGCCCAAGCCCGGTGCCCCTGCCGATTTCTTTTGTAGTGTAGAACGGCTCAAATATCATATCCAATTTTTCCTTTGGGATGCCAACTCCTGAATCAGCAAGCTCTACCACTACATAATTAACATGATAGAGTTCTTCCATAAATGTTTTTATCATTAATGTTCCACCACTCGGCATTGCGTCTATTGCATTGGACAAAAGATTGATTATTGACTGCCTCACCTGATCCTTATCATGCATTATCAATGGAAGAGAGGTATCCAGGGTTTCTTCCACCTTTATCGCTTGTTCACTTGATATATCTGCAAATGACTTGAGCGCATCCTTGACGGTCTCATTAATGTCCAGGTTCTCAAGATTGAATCTTACGTCTGTTGAAAACGCGAGGACATCCTTGAGTATCCTCTCAAGTCTGTTGACCTCCGATATGATAAAACCCGTGTACTCTTTTTCCCTTGTCAGCTCCGTCAGTTTTTTATCAAGCCTTCTTGCAAATCCTCCTATTGATGTAAGAGGGTTTCTTATCTCATGAGCGATATCCGCAGTCAAGCGTCCTATTGCGGAAAGCTTTTCCGCCTGAACAACCCTGCTTTGAAGCGAACTGAGGGCTTCCATGGAATCCTTAAGATCTTTGTTAAGCTTCTCAAGCTTTTCCTTGTCTTTTGTAAGTTTCTCGGAAAGCAGGCCGAGAGGTACTGCAAGTAAAAACAAAAACACCGCGCGGACGGCTGAATCAGTCCATGGAAGAAGCCTTGCAAGATCAAAACTGCCAGTTGCAATATAAAGCATGATTGACAGGTTTGCAACGAGGATGCCGGTGACAGCTCCGTAATAAAAAGAATACAGCGCCGTCATTAAATAAAACCCGTTTGAAAAGGGGCTGTCAAATCCGCCGGTCATATATACAAGCAGTGATATAAAGGAAAGGTCAAAAAAGAGCGCAATGGCATAAATTATTTTTTCTTTATGGGGAAAAAGAAACAGCGAGAAGAAGATACAGATGCTCCCTGCTGCAAAGTACATCAGAAGCGCATTGATATTCCTGATTGTCTCTTGGGGCGTTTCCGAAAAGATAAGCCATGCGCATCCCCCGATGAGCACGACAATGCGTAAAAAAATGAAAGCTATATCGGCAATCTCCAGGTTGTTTTTAGCTTTGTTCCGTAATTTTTTTAATTTTTCAGAAGGGTTCATAAGAAAACTGTTGACTGCTGACCTGCTGCTCATCTTCTTTCATTATAACAAACTGCAAAATATAATAAAAAACTGAAGCTGAACTCCTGCAGGATAAATCTTCCGGTTGAAGTTTTCTGCTGTTATAATTCATAATACTCCCATGAATCCCACGTTTAAAAAAGTCCATTCGGAAATTCAGCGCGGCATGAAGCTTTCAAGGTGCAGGAAGTGCGGCTGCATGAGAGGCACTCTGGGAAATCTCCAGGCATCTCTTCCCTCTCTGGAAATGAAGGACGCCCGGGAACTGCTTCTGTGCGTAAATGAATGGTCAGGACAACTCGAACCGCAGGCGTATCCGTGCTTCGGGTGCAAATACTGCATCCCGCCTGAGGCGATGACCATCCTCACCACAAAATATCCGGCGCTGGCGTCATCAACACTTTCAAGCTGCGAGATTAAAATAAGCGACAATTCCTGGCCGCCTGTTGAAGGCGAGTATACGGTGCTGGACAAGACAGCGCCTGTGGCCGTTTCCACGCTTGCAAGCGTCGAACTTGAGGGGAAGATCGCAAGGCTCAAGCCCGCCGGACTCAGTATCGTCGGCAAGACGGAAACCGAAAATATCGGCATTGACAAGATAGTCAAAAACGTCATCTCAAACCCTGCCATAACCTTTTTGGTATTAGCAGGGAAAGACACGGAAGGGCATCAGAGCGGGAAGACGATTTTGGCCCTTTTTAAAAACGGCGTTGATAAAGACATGCGCGTGATCGGCTCCAAAGGCAGACGGCCCATCCTGAAAAATGTGACAGCTTCTGAGGTGAATGCCTTCCGCAAACAGGTCCAGGTAAAAGACATGATAGGTTCAGTTGATACAAAAGCAATTGCAAAAACGGTCAGGGAGCTTGCACTGAAAGCGGTCCCTGCGAAGGCAGAGTCAGGCTGCGGATGCAGTTGCGAATGCAATACTCAACAACCTGTCAAGACTGCTATCAGTTTGTCAATAAAGAAGCCTGTTGCAACCATTCCCGAAGTTACAGCTGAGGCACATGGCAAAAATGTAAAGCTTGACAAGGCAGGATATTTCGTGATCATCCCGTCCAGGAAGAATGGAATTATCCTTATTGAACATTATTCTTACGACAACAAGCTGCTTAGAAAGATAGAAGGCAATAACAGCCGGGACCTTTATTTTACAATTATCGAAAACAAGTGGGTAACTGAATTAAGCCACGCCGCATACCTTGGAAAAGAGCTTGCAAGGGCGGAGATGTCCATGAAAAAGGGTTTTAAGTTCGTCCAGGACGGAGCGTAATAAAAGACAACACTGAGCCTGTTTTTTTCATTGCGGCTTGTCCGCAATCCTTCTTAAAAGAAAGATTCCCGGCAAGCCAACAGTAGGCCGGACGGAGCCGCGTGAATGACGAACAAGCGGCTCTGTTCAGAACTTTTTAGCAATCAATTTCTTAATTTTTATTTTCATTATGGGAAAAATCACCGCGGTAGCAAATCAAAAGGGAGGCGTCGGCAAAACCACCACCGCCATCAATATAGCAGCGTCGCTTGCCAATGCCGGTAAACGCGTCCTGCTGATTGACGCAGACCCGCAGGGAAATTCAACAAGCGGGCTCGGCATTGACAAGGACAGCCTCAGCGGAAGCCTCTATGATCTGTTCACCGGCTCAAAGACCATAGAAGAAAATATTTATGATACGGGCCTTCCCTTTCTCAAGATCATTCCGTCGAACATAGACCTGATAGGCGCGGAGCTCGAACTCGCCTCAAAAGAAGGCAGGGAGACGATCCTTAAGAACGCGCTTGGACCGGTCAAGGATATGTTCGAATACATTTTCATAGACTGTCCCCCGTCGCTCAGCCTTCTGACGCTCAACGCCCTTGTTGCGGCAGACAGCCTGCTTGTGCCGATGCAGTGCGAGTATTACGCGCTTGAAGGGATAAGCATGTTGCTCAGGACCTTCAATCTCATAAAAGATTCGTTTAACCCCTCTCTTGAGATCGAGGGGATTTTGCTCACAATGTTTGACGGCAGGAACAGTCTCGCCAACCAGGTATCCGATGAATTGAGAAAACATTTCGGCGACAAGGTATATAAAACGATAATCCCCAGGAATGTAACACTCGCAGAGGCGCCAAGCCACGGGAAACCTGTTATACTGTACGACATACGCTCAAGAGGCGCTCAGAGCTATCTTGAACTTGCAAAGGAGATAATGAAAAATGAAGCCGGCGTTGGGTAAAGGCCTTTCCGCATTGATCCCTGAGAGGGAAAAGGGCAGGGAGATACTCGATCTGAATATAAAAGCAATTGTGCCGAACGAATACCAGCCCAGAAGGGTGTTTAATGACGCGGCGCTTAATGATCTTATTTCGTCGATAAAAGAAAAAGGCGTCATTCAGCCGGTAATAGTCAGAAGAACTTCCGACGGTTCTTATCAACTCATTGCCGGTGAGAGGCGATGGAGGGCCGCTACAGCGGCAGGCCTTGCCACCATCCCCGCCATTGTCAAGGACGCCGCGCCTGTCGAAGCGCTTGAACTGGCGCTCATAGAAAATATCCAGAGGGAGGACCTGAACCCCCTTGAAACAGCAGAGGCTTTTCAGCGCCTGATAAGTGACTTTAATCTTACTCACGACGACCTCTCAAAGAAGGTCGGCAAAGACCGCGCAACCGTGACCAATTATCTGAGGATACTCAAGCTTCCCTTTGATATAAAAAAATGGATCGCGGACAGTTCTCTTAGCATAGGCCATGCAAAGGCCCTGCTTCAGGTTGAAAACCAGAGGCGCCAGCTTGACATCGCAGGCAAGGTAATTAAACACGGCTTGAGCGTCAGAGAGACAGAGGCTTTATGTAAAAAGGGGGCTTTGCCGCAAGCCTCGTCTTCCAAACTTCAAAAACACAGGGACCCGCAGATCGCCTCGCTTGAGGAAAAGATGATGCACCACCTCGGCACAAAAGTCCGCCTCATCCACAAGTCCAACAAAAAAGGCGGGAGAATTGAGATAGATTATTTTTCCCTCGAAGAGCTGGACAGGCTGCTGGAGATATTGACGTAGGAACGAAAAAAGCTGTGCCAGCACAAACATCTATCCCATATCACCCAGTTCATACTGGATAATACTGATCGCGGTTAGCGGAGCGGTTTCGGTGCGGAGGATCCTGCGGCCAAGTGAGGCTTCGATAAAACCTTTTTCAACTGCTGAGGAAACTTCTTCTCTGGTAAATCCACCCTCAGGTCCTATGAGCAGGGTGATGTTTTTGGTGTCTTTAAAACCGGTCAATATTTTCTTGAGATTTCTTTCTCGCTGTTCTTCAGAGAAGATGATCCTGCAATTCCCCTTTTCCAAAGGGGGATTGCATTCCCCTCTATCAAGAGGGGTCAGGGGTGTGTTTCTGATAAATTCTCCAAACTCCACCGGTCCGTCAATCTCCGGTATCTGTTCTCTCCCGCACTGCTGCGAAGCTGAGAGAGCGATCTTCCGCCAGCGTTCGATCTTCTCAGTATGTTTTACCTGCGAACGCTCTGTGATGAGGGGAATGATTTTATTAACGCCGAGTTCAGTTGCCTTCTGAACAATGAAGTCCATCTTGTCGCTTTTCGGCAGGCCCTGAGCAAGGGATATGTGAACGGGAGATTCAGCGGAGTAGGGCTCCTTCTTTATTTTTTCGACGACCACTTCTTTTTTATGGACCAGAAGGACCTTGCAAAAATATTTGTGGCCGGAGCCGTCAAAGATCACAAGCTGCTCCCCCGGTTTCACACGCAGCACGAGCGAAAGATACCGCGCCTGCTCTCCGTCAATCATTATTTTTTCTCCGAAAAGTTTTTCGGGTGAAAGGAATAAACGGGTCACAATATTATTCCTCCTCTGCCAAATCTTCTGCTATCAATTTAAGCTGTTCTAATGCCGCCTCAAGGTCATCGACGATTTCGCGGGCGATGATATCGGGTCCGGGGAGGTTGTCGGAATCTTTAAGGCTTTCGTCTTTGAGCCAGAAGATATCACCATAGCTCATCCCGTCGTCACGAATGACGTTGCAGTAGTTCCAGAGTTTTTGGACGATTGCCGCAGGAGTCATGGTAGTTTCAAAAGTCTTTCACTCCTCCAGATGCGCACAATGCGTACTCTCTTTTTGTCAAACCTGTATACAATCCGGAAAGGAGGATGAATAATTTCCCTTAAATGCTCAACATTGAATTCAGGAACAATGCGGCCGCTGAGAGGATGATCAGCGAGTCGTTCTATCTTTGAAATGAGTTCGCCTGTAAGTCGATTACCAGCTTCCGACACTCTTTCGTTATTGTAATATGTCTGAATATCCTCTAAATCAGTAACAGCAGATAAAGCAAATGAGATTGTTGCCTTATCCGGCATCCTATTTCAACCCAAGACGTTTCTTTACGTCCTTCAGAGAAAGGTCCCTGCCTTCCTCAAGGTCCATTAATCCCTCTACTACATCCTGCATGAAGGCTCGCTTCGCAGTTTCATTTTCATACTCATCAAGTGATTGTACTACGGCAACCCCCCGGCCTCTGCTTGTCAACAATACCGGCCTGTGCGTCTCATTCACATGAGAAACGACTTTGCCGGGATTTACCTTCAGGTCGCTTAGAGGGATTATATCTTCAGAAAATTTAGTGCCCATAATAACCTCCTTACTGGTCTTGTTAATTGGTCTTATTATAGCACCTGTTAAAAAGCAAGAGCAATAAGGATTTTCGGGACATCAATAACTACTTTCTTGCCCACTTTACCGATTTTCTTCCGCAACAGATTCAGAAAGTTTATTGACGATAGTAATTTGCGAGGCCTGTTTATACAGGGTCCTGGCTTTGGGAGGAGTGAAAAGCTTTTTCCGGATCAGGGAATCCATTATTTCCTTTATTTCTTTAAAAGAAAGATCGGAAAGTCCTGCGGTGGACCCCAAAAAATGGACAACATGTTAAGCTCTGAGTCAACGAAAAAAGAAGGAGTTGGCAATGAGCAAAAACAAGAGGAAACAGTACAGTGCGGAATTTAAGGCAAAGGTAGCATTGGCGGCAATCCGAGATGAGGCCAGCCGCTTTGGGGTGCATCCGACAATGATCAACAATTGGAAGCGTGCATTGCTGGAAGGGGCATCAGAGGTATTTGACAAAGGGCAGAAATCCCGCAAGCAGATGGAAGTCCAGGTAGATGAATTATACCGGCAGATAGGGCAGTTAAAGGTGGAGCGGGATTTTTTGGCCAAAGGGCTCGACTCTTAGAACGAGGGAATCGGAAGGCGATGATAAAGCCGGAGCATCCTAAGTTGAGCCTGAGTCGTCAGTGTAATCTTTTGGGAATAAGCCGTTCGTCAGTATATTACAATCAACAGCCGGTGAAAGCGGACGATATAGAACTGATGAATCTTATAGACAAGCAGTATTTGAAGACGCCGTTTTATGGGAGTCGGTCAATGACAACGTATCTGAAGAGAGATGGGCATGATGTAAACAGGAAGCGGATACAGAGGCTGATGCGTCTAATGGGGCTGGAGGCTGTATATCCGCGACCCAGGACGAGCATCCCTTATTCCGGGCATACAGTGTATCCGTATCTGTTGAGGGGCATGAGCATTGACAGGCCGAATCAGGTATGGGCAGCGGATATAACGTACATTCCGCTCAATAGAGGATTTATGTATTTGGTAGCGATAATGGATTGGCATAGCCGGAAGGTGCTTGCGTGGAGGGTATCCAACACAATGGAATCCGGTTTCTGTGTGGAGGCCTTGCAGGAAGCGATAGAGCGTTATGGTAAACCTGAGATATTCAACACGGATCAGGGCAGCCAGTTTACAAGTCAGGCATTTACAGGATTGTTACAAGAGCATGGTATCAGGATAAGCATGGATGGCAGAGGGCGTTTCCATGACAACATCTTCATTGAACGACTTTGGTGGACAGTGAAGTATCAGTATCTTTATCTTCGTACTTTTGACAGCGGAACAGAATTACGGGAAGGCTTGAGGAAATGGTTTGGTTTTTACAATGGAGAAAGACCTCATCAATCACTGAACGATTTAACCCCTGATGAGGTATACTATGAAAACCTTAAATCTATTCAGGAGGCAGCCTGATGCCTCAACACAACAACAGTCTCAGAGCTTATTTCATGCTTCAGGCTGTCCAAGGGATGGGGTCCACCTCACTTATGCCACTTTATTCAGTCGTGTCAGATACGTTGAAACCTTACACGGTTGTCAGAGGTATTCATGTTCATGAGCTTAGACATTCTGATCCGGAACTTTCTCGCCTATCAACTTTAGAGCTGCTCTCAAGAGCAGAAGACGATTTTGGTAAGTCAATGAAGAGTCTTTTTCTGAAGGATTACCGAACAACAAGGAATAAATGGGCACAAAAAATTAAAAGGGAAATTGGTGCTATAAAAAAGTTGCTTGATTATTATTTTGGGCAATTGACAAAGGCTGTCTTTCAAGATAAGAGATTAATTATTCCGACGAATTACAGATAGGCCTAACAACGCGCTGCAGTGAAATCGCAGCACAAGACGCTTTTTCGGCACGTTGTTGGTTTAAGTAAAGCAAAACAGTTTTAAGGCAAGTTGACGTGATTCAGTGCTGCGATTCACTGAGCTTAGCGTTAGGTGTTAAGGCCTTACTATTACAGATAATTTATCGTGACTTTTGATCTGTATCTTGATAGACTAAATGTCAAATGAGTAAATATGACAAGTTGTTACTGCAAATATGTCGTGGTTCTTCGGATGCAAACATATCGTTTGATGATTTATGCAGCTTGTTAAAGAAATTGGGGTTTGAGGAGCGCATACGAGGAAGCCATCACATTTTCAGAAAAGAAGGCATTGTAGAAAAAATCAATTTACAACGTGATGGAAGCAAAGCAAAAGTTTATCAAGTTCGGCAGGTTAGAAACATAATTTTGAAATATAATTTTGGGGAGGAACTATAGATGCATAAGTACGAGATTATAATTTACTGGAGTGAAGAAGATAGAGTTTACATAGCTGATGTTCCCGAATTACCCGGATGTTCTGCACATGGTAAGACTTATGATAAAGCTTTAGACAGGGCAAAAGAAGCTATTCAATTGTGGATTGACACTGCAAAAGAATTTGGAGATGAGATTCCAGTTCCCAAGGGGCACCGGTTAATGTTTGCGTAATTAAAGCAACTTAAATAACTTGAATATTTTTAGCCAATTCAAGTTGTAGGGGGGACATATATTCAACAGATATTTTACCCAAAAAACACCTAACAACCAGATGCACGTGAACGAGTGCCACAGGACGCTTTTTAGGCTGACGATGTTTTCAGTCTGCAAACTGTCTTTTTCCTTTCTCATGTCTTACAGTGGCACTCGTCAGTGATCAGGGCGTTATGCCTTAAAGACCGCAGTATAGCGGGTTATAAATTTATACGATGAAGGGGGTAGTGTTATGGGACTCAAGAATTATTTATTATTGATGTTGGCGGTTATTTCATTTCCAATTTATCCACTGATTGCTGAAGCCGATAGCATCACATGGATCGATCAATCTTATAATGTAGGTGCAAGAGTTAGAGTTCTTGACAGTTCAGGAAATCCCAGCTACACATCTGCCGGTGACTCTGGGTTACCACCACTACACATTTTTTTGCAAGGTACTTATTCCTACGACTATGCAGAAAGCTGGATACATAACGAAAATAGTTTTGAGGTGCTTTCTGCAGGAGCATCAACAGCCTCTGCATCTTTTAGTGGTAATTACACGGCAATCCTGCCTATTCTACAGTTAGATTATATTATGACGGATATCAGCGGGAGTTTAGGCTTTCGGGTAGATGATATTACGACTGGCACATCTCTTTTCAATACGACATTTGGGAGTCTATCACATACTACAGATACCGGGATTGTGCAAGTGAACACTCTAATTGGACATGAGATTAGTGTTAGCACATCTGGAAGAGGAAGCGGGAGCTTTAACGTATATTATTCTTCATCGACACCTGTTCCTGTTGCTCCTGAGCCGATAAGCTCTATTCTCTTTGTAACAGGTGGGACACTGTTAGCAGGGAGAAGATATTTAAGAAAAAAGAAGAAGGCATAACCATGCGCTGCAGATGAACGAGCGGAATATGTCAATGACATTGAGACACCCCTTATCTGCATTTAGTGTATTTCATCCTCACTCACTGGCAGCAACTTCGGCTTATTAATCCATACTGCCTCGGGGAGTATCGGCGGCACAGGCATTCTTTTAACAAACCGC
>JACQZF010000004.1 GCA_016213945.1 Nitrospirota bacterium
GACTATCATTCTCGTGTTAGGATTGACCTTCTTACCCTTGATTATCTCAGCCGCTTCTCTTAAGTCTTCGATCCTGCCGTTCGTGCATGAACCTACAACCACCTGATCAATGGTGATATGCGAAAGCTCTGCCGCAGGTTTTGTATTTGAAGGAAGATGCGGGCACGATACCGTCAGCGGTATCTTTGAGCAGTCATACTCTCTCACATCAACATACTTTGCATCGGCATCTGATGTATAGAATTTATAATTTCTCCTGGCCCTGCCATTAACATACTCTTCAGTTATCTTATCCGGGACTATAATGCCGTTCTTTCCGCCTGCCTCGATAGCCATGTTGCACATAGTAAGCCTTCCTGACATTGAGAGCCCGCTTATCGTCTCGCCCTCAAACTCCATCGCCCTGTAGAGAGCGCCGTCAACTCCTATATCACCTATGGTGTGAAGGATGAGGTCTTTGCCGCTCACCCATTTGTTCAGCTTTCCGTAATAGACAAACTTCATAGACTCCGGAACCTTGAACCAGCACTCGCCTGTCGCCATGGCTGACGCGACATCTGTTGAACCGACACCTGTGGAAAATGCGCCGAGTGCGCCGTATGTGCATGTGTGGCTGTCAGCGCCTATCACAAGGTCGCCTGACGCGACTATGCCCTGCTCCGGCAGGAGTGCGTGCTCCACTCCCATCCTGCCGACTTCAAAGTAAAGGTCAAGTCCGTAATCCTTTGAGAACTCCCTCAGCATCTTGCACTGCTCCGCAGCCTTGATATCTTTCTGCGGCGCAAAATGGTCAGGTATAAAGGTCACCTTCCCCTTATCAAATACATTCTTCGCACCTGTCTTTTTAAACTCTGTAATTGATATGGGAGCTGTTATATCATTGGCAAGTATAAAGTCCACCTTCGCAAGGATAAGCTCTCCCGGAACAACTTTATCCTTCCCGGCATGCGCGGCAAGTATCTTTTCTGTTATAGTCACATTTCCTCCGTATCTTAATGAACTACTTTAACTTTTTCTTCTTTGCTTCAAGCTTGTTAAGGACATTAATATAAGCCTTTGCAGAGGCGATTATTATGTCAGTGTCAGCGCCGTGGCCGCTCATGGATTTGCCGTCTTCTTCAAGAGAGACCATGACCTCTCCAAGTGCGTCAGTGCCTCCGGTTATGCTCTTTACCTCATACTTGAGAAGCTTGCTCTTTGTCCCCGTGATGGCGGTAATCGCCTTATACACTGCGTCAACCGGCCCGTCGCCATTCGTAGTTCTCTGTTTATCTTTGCCCCTGACCTTAAGCTTGATCATTGCCTTTGGCTTTTCATGAAGCCCTGCGGATATCTTCATGTCAACAAGGCTGAAAACCTCCGGCACTTTTGTTACTTCATCAGATACAAGCGCCTCAATATCCTGGTCATATATATCCTTCTTCTGGTCAGCAAGGTTCTTGAATCGTTCAAAGGTGCTGTTAAGTTCCTCATCGCTGAGAGTGAAACCAAGCTCCGCAAGCTTTGTCTTGAAGGCATGCCTTCCTGAGTGTTTGCCGAGCACAAACTTTGTCTTGTGAAAACCGACAGTCTCAGGCCTGATGATCTCATAGGTGGTCTTCTCCTTCAGAAGCCCGTCCTGATGAATGCCTGACTCATGCGCGAAGGCGTTAGCCCCCACTATCGCCTTGTTCGGCTGAACAGACATGCCTGTTATCTTTGTAACAAGCCTGCTGCTTCTCATTATCTCTTCAGTATTGATCTTCGTGTCCGCGTTATATATGTCACGCCTTGTCCTCAATGCCATGACCACCTCTTCCATAGAGCAGTTGCCCGCTCGCTCGCCTATGCCGTTGATCGTGCATTCAATCTGCCCCGCGCCGTTGATAACAGCGGCAAGCGAATTCGCAGCAGCAAGGCCGAGGTCATTGTGGCAATGCACAGCTATGACAGCTTTATGAATATTCTTCACCTTCTGAGTTATCGTCTTTATCATCTTTCCGAACTCTTCAGGAATGGTGTAGCCTACCGTGTCGGGAATATTCACGGTCAATGCGCCGGCAGCAATGACCGCCTCTACGACATCGCATAAATATCCGATATCCGTCCTCGTTGCATCCATAGGCGAGAACTCGACATCATCAGTAAAGCTCTTCGCATATTTGACCATCTCCACCGACCTCTTAAGCGCCTCGTCACGGTCAATGCGGAACTGGTGCTTTAGATGGATATCGGATGTTGAGTGAAAGGTATGTATCCTCTTCCTCTTTGCGTCCCTGACAGCCTCCCACGCGCGCTTGATGTCGCCCTCTTTCGCCCTTGCAAGGCTGCAAAGGATCGGCCCTTCAACCTCATCGCCTATCCTCTTTATCGCGTCAAAATCTCCTTGTGACGCTATGGCAAACCCCGCCTCAATAATATCTACCCCGAGACGCGCAAGCTGCTTTGCGACCTGCACCTTCTCATCAACATTCATTGATGCGCCGGGAGACTGCTCGCCGTCTCTTAATGTAGTATCAAATATCTTTATCGTTCTCATTCTTCCCTGTCAACCGCCTTATTGCTTTTTGATATATTCGATCTCTTCCCCTTGCTGAGCCGGTAAAACCCTTCCAGCAAGCCCCATGCGACATAAATTGCAGAGAGGATGAACATAACGATCTCAGGGTACATAAATATAAATGCAAGCGCTGTTACAACACCGACAAGGAACCAGAAAGGGGTGCCCTGTTTTGTTGAGACCTCTTTTATTCCATGATAAGTAAATGTGCTTACCATCAGTGCGGCAAGCAAAAAAGGCAGCACCATAAGGGTGTAGCTCTTCAGCGGCGGAACACCTCCCCACATCTCTGAATGGAAAAGGATAAGCGTGGCTATCATGGTAGCGGCTCCCGGAATCGGCAGCCCTGTAAATGCCTTGCTCTCGGCAGTATCCTTCTGCACGTTATACCTCGCAAGCCTCAATGCCCCGCAGACGACATAAAAGAAACACGCGCCCCATCCAACCCGTCCAAACTCGTTCAACCCCCATCCATATATATGAACGGAAGGGGCAACACCGAATGCGATGAGGTCAGACAGAGAGTCAAGCTGAATACCGAACTTTGATGCGGTATTCGTCATCCTTGCCACCCAGCCGTCAAGCCCGTCAAATATGACCGCCGCAAGTATCGCCCATGCGCCGTGGACATACTGGCCCTTAAAGGATGACATGATGGCATAGAAGCCGAAGAACATCCCGAAGAGCGTGACCGTGTTTGGCAGTAAGTAGATACCTTTTCTCATTTCAATTATATTTCCTAAAGTCTGTCATTCTGGCTTGTCCAGAATCTTTCTCCAAGATGATTCTGGACAAGCCAGAATGACATCACTTATTAATAATCCTTAACTCTTAACTTTCAACTTTTAATTCTTAACTTATTTTTATTATTCCTAAAACCGTTTCCCCTGCCTTTACTTTATCTTTTAATTTTACTTTAATTTTCGTATTAAGTGGCAAAAAGATATCAACCCTTGAGCTGAACTTGATTATGCCGAACCTCTCGGCCTGTTTCAGGACATCCCCGGGCTTCACCCTGCATACCGCGCGCCTTGCTATAAGCCCTGCCACCTGCCTTACAACTATATTGCCATGCACAGTATGAAAGAGCATGGTTATGTGCTCATTTGCCTTTGACGCCTCCTCGCTCCACGCTGCCATGAACCTGCCGGAATAGCGCTTTACCTCCTTCACCGTGCCGTCACAGGGAACCCTGTTTACATGTACATTGAAGGCGTTCATGAAGATGCTCACCTCGATCATCTTCTCATTCGTTATCTCATCCTCAACTATCTCCCGTATCTGCACAACGCAGCCGTCGGCAGGGGCGATCAAGGTATTGTTATCAGCGGTAAATACCCGCTCAGGGTCTCTGAAGAAATAGAGCATGAAGATCGTAAGGAGAAACGGGAGCGCAGCAACCCACAGCTTGCCGAAAAGCAGGGTCAGCAGAGTAATAACTGTAAAAAAAAGAATGAAGGGATAACCTTCTTTGGCAAATTGGAACATGATTGTAAAATCTCCCCTCACCCCTCTTTATTAAAGAGGGGAAGAAATTCCCCCTTTGTAAAAGGGGGAGTAAGGGGGATTTTTTGACTGTTGACCATTATTTCGACTTACGCCTTTGACTTATCCACAAGCTTGCCCTTCTTGAGCCACGGCATCATCGCCCTCAGCTTTGCGCCGACCTGCTCTATAGAGTGCTCTTCGCCTCTTCTGGTGAGCGCGTTAAAGACAGGCTTGTTCGCCTTGCATTCAAGCATCCACTCGCGCGCGAATACTCCGGACTGGATCTCATCAAGGATCTTCTTCATCTCTTTCTTTGTATCTTCGGTAACAACGCGCGGCCCTCTTGTGATATCGCCGTACTGGGCGGTATTGCTTATCGAGTACCTCATGTTGGAGATACCGCCTTCATAGAGAAGGTCAACTATGAGCTTCACTTCATGCATGCATTCGAAGTATGCCATCTCAGGCGCATAGCCTGCCTCAACAAGCGTCTCGTATCCGGCCTTTATAAGAGATGTAAGGCCCCCGCATAATACGACCTGCTCACCAAAGAGGTCTGTCTCGGTCTCTTCCCTGAAAGTGGTTTCAATAACTCCCGCCCTTCCGCCTCCTATTGCGGATGCGTATGAAAGCGCGAGATCCATAGTGTTCTTAGACGGATTCTGATGTATCGCTACAAGGCATGGAACGCCGCTGCCTCTTTCATATTCAGCCCTTACAAGATGTCCCGGGCCTTTAGGCGCGACCATGAATACGTTAATATCTTCAGCCGGAACTATCTGGTTGAAGTGTATGTTGAAACCATGCGCGAAAGCGAGATACGCGCCCTTTTTGATATTCGGAGCTATCTCATCCCTGTATGTATCGCCCTGGCTCTCATCAGGAAGAAGTATCATTATCACATCAGCGATCTTTGCCGCCTCAGCAGGCACCATCGCCTTGAATCCGGCCTTCTTGGCCTTATCAAAACTGGAACCCCTTCTCACGCCGATAATAACATCTACGCCGCTCTCCTTTAAATTGTTGGCATGGGCGTGCCCCTGGCTGCCGTAGCCCATGATGCAGACCTTCTTCTTTTTTATAATGTCCTTCTTGATGGTTTTATCGTAATGAATATTCATTAAATCCCCCTCTAAAATTGAGCAGTCTGCTGACTACATAGATTATTTTTTTAAGCCTTCTCTTGCTATCGCGACCTTTCCGGTACTGACGAACTCCTTTATATTGTACGGCTTCATCATCTCTACAAACGCCGAGATCTTCTTCTCATCTCCGGTTATCTCAATGGTAAATGTCTTCGGGCCTGAATCCACTATCCTTCCCCTGAATATGTCGGTTATCCTGAGCGCGTCAGGCCTGTCTCCCTTTGCCGGAGCGATCTTGATGAGCACCATCTCCCTCTCAACATGCTCGACCTCCATCAGGTCCGTGACCTTGATAACATCAATAAGCTTGTTCAGCTGCTTGGTTATCTGCTCTATTATAAGGTCATCCCCGCGTGTGATGATCGTCATGCTGGAGATATCAGGATCTATAGTCTCTCCGACAGAGAGGCTTTCAATATTGAATCCGCGGCCGCTGAAGAGTCCGGAGACCCTTGAAAGTACCCCGAACTTATTTTCTACAAGTACAGAAATAGTGTGCTTCATAGTGAGCCCATCCTAAGCTATTTTTATTTGACTGCTGTCAAACTTCTGCTTCTTTTCCTTCTTCTCACCGAATATCATCTCATCTATGGCAGCGCCGGCCGGAACCATCGGATAGACCTTCTCATGCCAGTCAACCACAAAGTCCATAAATACCGGCCTGTCCTTTATCTTCAATGCTTCCTTAATAACAGGCTCAACCTCATCAGGTGTTGTCGCCCTCAGCCCGACAGCGCCGTATGCCTCGGCAACCTTTACAAAGTCAGGCACAACATCAAGATTGGTATGAGAATACCTCTCGTTGAAAAAAAGTTCCTGCCACTGCCTGACCATTCCGAGATAGCGGTTGTTAAGTATCGCGACCTTGATCGGCAGTTTATTTATGACAGCGGTGGCAAGCTCCTGAATATTCATCTGGATGCTCCCGTCGCCTGCGATATCAAATACAGTCGCCTTAGGCATCGCGAACTGCGCGCCTATCGCGGCAGGAAAGCCGTATCCCATTGTGCCGAGGCCTCCTGATGAAAGCCATGTCCTGGGCTTGTCATATTTATAGAACTGCGCGGCCCACATCTGGTTCTGGCCGACCTCAGTGCATATCACCGCATCGCCTTTTGTAAGCTCATATATTTTCTCAACGACAAACTGGGGCTTGATGATCTTATTGTCATGTTCATAGTCAAGCGGCCTCTCCATTTTCCAGATATCCACCTGCTTCAGCCATGACTTTCTGACAGCGCCCCACTGCTCTTTTGTCTCCTTAAGGTTCTTTATTATCTCTTTGAGAACCTGCTTTATATCTCCCACTACAGGAACATCCACCCTTGTGGTCTTTCTTATTGATGTAGGGTCAATGTCTATATGCACTATCTTTGCCTTTGGAGCAAAGTCAGCTGTCCTTCCTGTCACACGGTCATCAAACCTGACGCCTATTCCGACGATCAGGTCTGCATTCTGAACAGCCATGTTTGCGCAGTATGTGCCGTGCATGCCTAACATTCCCATTGAGAGGTTGTTAGTCCCTGGAAATCCTCCAAGCCCCATAAGCGTCACGGTTACCGGCATCTTTGTGAGCTCTGCCAGTTCCTTCAGCTCCTTTGACGCGCCGGAAAGTATAACTCCGCCGCCTGCCATTATCACAGGCCTCTTCGCCTTTGTGATCTCCTCGGCGGCCTGCTTCATCTGCCACTTGTTGCCCTCATACTTCGGGTTGTAGCTTCTGATATTCACTTCTTTAGGCCATACAAAATCGCACATGCCTGAAGTAACATCCTTCGGCAGGTCTATAAGCACAGGGCCGGGCCTTCCGGTTGAGGCGATATGAAAGGCCTCCCTTACTGTCTGGGCAAGGTCTTTCACATCTTTAACAAGATAATTATGTTTCGTACACGGCCTTGTTATTCCGACTATATCCGCTTCCTGAAACGCGTCATTGCCGATAAGCATAGTCGGCACCTGGCCTGTAAAGACCACGATAGGTATCGAGTCCATAGAGGCTGTCGCAAGGCCTGTTACCGTATTTGTCGCGCCCGGGCCTGAAGTGACGATAGCCACTCCGACCTTGCCGCTGACCCTTGCGTAACCGTCGGCAGCATGCACCGCCGCCTGCTCATGCCTCGTGAGTATGAGGTCAAGATCCTTCTCATCATAAAGAACATCAAAGATATTGAGCACCACGCCTCCGGGATAACCGAAGACATGCCTTACGCCCTCTTTCTTCAGACATTCAACCAATATTTCCGCGCCGCTCATTTTCATTTGTTTTATTACCTTGATTTTGATTTTTGTGTCATTCCGGCTTGTCCGGAATCGTTTGTGTTAATCATAAATATTCGGAAGAGGATTCCGGACAAGCCGGAATGACCAAACTTACGAATTAAATTTTCATTACCGCGCCGGTGCTTGCAGATGTAACATGTGAAGCATATCTGGCAAGCCAGCCTTTGCGTATCTTGGGCTTAAAAGGCTTCAGGTTCTTGAGCCTGTTTTTTATCTCTTCATCACTAAGTTCAATGTTGATCTTTCTCTTAAAAATATCTATGGATATTACATCACCGTCTCTCACAATAGCAATAGGGCCGCCCTCCATCGCCTCAGGAGAAATATGGCCTATGCACGGCCCTCTTGTGCCTCCTGAAAAACGGCCGTCAGTTATGAGCGCTACTGAATCGCTAAGTCCCATTCCGGCGATAGCTGCGGTTGGGCTGAGCATCTCCCTCATGCCGGGGCCGCCCTTCGGCCCTTCATACCTGATAACAACCACATCTCCGGACTTTATCCTGTTTGAGAGTATAGCCTTCATGCCGTCCTCTTCCGAATTGAAGACCCTGGCCCTGCCCTCAAACTTCATCATCTTCTCACTGACAGCGGACTGTTTTACTACAGCTCCGTCAGGTGCGATATTGCCTTTCAGAACAGCTATGCCGCCCTCTTTATGATATGCCTGTGAAAAAGGCCTGATGACCTTTGCATCCATTATCTCGGCATTGTCAGCGATCTCATATGTTTTAGCGCCTGTGACCGTCAAAGTATTTTTCAGTTTGCTCTTGAGCCTCTTCATTACCGCGGGTATGCCGCCTGCAAATTCCAGGTCCTCAAGATAATCCGTTCCGCCCGGGAGCATATTGGTAAGGTGCGGCGTCTTTTTGCTTATAATGTCAAAAAGCTCAAGAGGCAGCTCAACACCTGCTTCGTGCGCTATCGCCGTGATGTGCAGAACTGTATTTGTAGAACCGCCTAATGCCATATCAACCGCTATGGCGTTCTTTATGGCATCCAGCGTCATTATCTTTTTAGGCGTTATATTCTTCTTCACCAGCTCAACTATCCTCTCACCGCTGTGAAAAGCTATCATACGTTTTTTGGATGAGACAGCAAGGCTTGTCGCGCATCCCGCAAGGCTCATACCCATAGACTCTGTAACACACGCCATGGTGTTGGCTGTATACATACCCTGACATGATCCGGGCCCCGGGCATGCGCACATCTCAAGGTCTCGAAGCTCTGCATCATCTATAAGGCCTTTTTTGTATTTTCCTACAGCCTCGAAAGTATCATTGACCATTGAGAGCCTTTTGCCTCTCAGGTTCCCTGAATACATCGGCCCCGCGGTCACAACAATAGAAGGAATATTCAGACGGGCAGCTGCCATTAGCATTCCTGGAGTTATTTTGTCGCAATTTGTCAGTAACACCAGCCCGTCCAGCTGATGCGCCTCTGCCACGGTCTCAACCATATCCGCGATAAGCTCTCTGGAAGGAAGGCTGTAGTGCATGCCGCTGTGCCCCATCGCGATGCCGTCGCATATGCCGGGTATACCGAAGAAGAAAGGATAACCTCCGCCTGTGTGTACGCCCTTTTCAATGAACCTCTCAAGGTCGCGCATGCCTGCGTGCCCGGGGATAATGTCGGTGAAGCTTGTCGCGACACCGATAAAAGGCTTCTTCATCTCTGAACGCGGAAGCCCTGTAGCATGCAGTAATGCCCTGTGCGGGGCCCTTTCCAATCCTTTTTTTATCTTATCGCTCTTCATTTATATTATCTTCACTCAGCCATTTCAGGAGAGAGACGAATCCCGTTATGAGATTGCAGAGCCCGTTCCGTAATTGTGATGGGTATTATCGCTGCAAAAATATGATATAAAACTTTTGTTATATTACTTCTTGTACTGGCTTATCATCTGCGCCATCTGGTCTTTGTACTGGAGTTTCTGCTTCTGCATCCTCTTCTTGTCGATCTCTTCTTCAACAGTAAGGTGTTTCTTCTTCTGCAGTTCATCAAGTGACAGATCCAACACCCTGTGCTCATTTTCATACTTAATAAATTCTTCACTCTCACTTCTTAAGATTTGAATTATCTCATTCTCTTTCAATCGTAAACCCTCCTTTCGGAAATAAAGGTAAGTTGAAAAGTATCATATTTAACAAAATAATTCAAGCTGAGCTTTGACAAAATCCCTTAGATTTCAATAGGATAAATCTCTCATTCCAATGTTTTTTAAGCGACAGACGCTTAGATGCCCGCAGCCTACTGGCCGCTGACGCCAAAGATCAAGAGTGGTTTCATACTGTAGAGCTTGAGGCTGTTCCCGGACTTTCTGAATATGAGCTCTGTCGTGCCGCTTGCAATATTTCTGCCTGCTGTCTGAACGACTGTATGGCTGCGGGTAAAGGTGATGGTAACAGATACCTTGTCCCCTGAATCGGAAATCACATTATCCAGGGTATAGCGAATATCAATGTCTGTAAAAAGACTGAGATCTTTTCTCACCGTCCTGTCAAGCAATGCCTTCTCACCTGTAAAATCATCTGCCACAGACTCCATGAACTCCCAGGCATTTCTCTTCGAATATGATGCTATCATTCTGTCAATCGCTGCTTTTGCCAGCTCCTGTGTCTCCTGAGGATCGGTAACCACAGCTTTTTCAGTAGAAGTTTCTGATTTATCAGGCCTGTCGCTCATCGCATATGAACTGACTGAAAACAATACCGATGCAGCAGATAAAAACAAAATCACGATCCACATTCTTCTCTTCATGAATATCCCCTCCTTGTTTTAGTCCTGTTTATATTATATAACTTATTCCACATACCAGAACCTGCCGCTAAGCGTTTTCATTATTTTTGCCTTGCCGTTTTCAATGCTCACTAATTCAGATACGGAGGATTTCTCTTCATGTTTTATATTTCTGCTGTATATTCTGCTCGTGATGATGACATCATAAGTTACCATGAAGCTGCTATCCGGCTGTTTCACTATCTTCATATTCTGCAGCGAATATTGTATCTCGTCAAATGTCCTGAAGGTCCTTGCAAAATTGACCTGAAGGTCGCTTAGGGTTGTGCCGTCACCCGCCTCCCAATCGTCGCCGAGGAAACTTATGAGGAGCGAGTCGTTCCTCTCTTCGTAGGCTTCCCTGAATTTCTCGTAAAGGCTCTTTATTGATGTTATCGTCTCTTCATCTGACAACCCGCCGCTCTCCATCCATTTTTTCAGCATGACAGCCAGCCGCCCTGCAACCCTGTCCATAAGCGCAGTATGTTTTATCAATGCATCGCCGAACCCGAGGTTCTCAACAGCAAAACTGCCGTCGAGCCCGATAGGAATGAGCGGGAACTCAGGATAAGAAGCCTTTAACTCCTCAAACATAATATTGGCCTTTTCAACTTCATCCTTATCAAGAAGTTTATCTATCTCCGGCAATTTCTCAGCTGCAAGAAAAATGATCCTCATGTAATAATCCTTCAACTGCTGCCTGTATTCTTCATTAGCTGCTTCGAGCTCTGCGATTGCCGAATCCACCGCTGAGACACCTTTTTCAAGATTGCTAAGACGTGTTAGCAATCCCTTGTAATAACTCATTGTCGCATAACTTACTGAGATAACCTTTCCGCTTGAAGGCAGGCCGAGTTCCTCTGTCCAGCCATTCCCGAATCCCGGAAAATCATCCATGGTAAGCGCCCGGTATCCGGCCCTGATCGCTGGATCTATACTCTCCTGAATATCTTCAAAGCCCCCTATGTCAGCAAGATAATTATTCACAGCAACGCGTAACGAATCAGGTTTTAAGCTCATTTCCATTATCTTCTTAAGCGAGGAAGAGTTCATCTTCAGGCGTTTCATCCACTGCGCTATTCTCCTGTCGGGAGCGGAATACTCGTTCATGCCGCCTTTTGAGAACTCGGCTGACAGGGAGCCGAGCAGCTCTTTATCACTGCTGTCAAGATAACGCCTGTCATTTATAAGTATCCAATATGCCTTGTCAACTGCGGCGTTGACAGAAGTTACAGATTGCCTGGACTCATCTTCAAGAGAAAGCATCTTTTTTACCGCATCAGGGTATCCGGATATATCTCCGGCCCATCCGTCAAGCAGGTCAAAATTGAAATCAGTTACGAGTGTCTTTGCATCATCGATCCATGACTGTCCGCTTTCGGAAAATGCGATGGCCTCCTGCGATAACAGGCTCAGGACATCAAGAGGAGAAACCACATCTTTTATCTGTTCATATGAAATGCCTGGGGAATAATTATTTTTTGCCATGAGAATATACAACTCTCCCCAGCCCCCTTCAGTGTCAACGATGACAGAAGCCTCATCAATGAGGCGGCGGTATCCAGCAGTTATCGCGTCGCCTTCTGAGACCGCGTCCTTAACTGCTGACTTGACAAGCTCGTCAATATTCTTTTGAGCCGACCTCATATCAAAAAGCGCTTTTGTGAGGCCATGAAAATCAAGGCCTGAGCCTCTCTTGTTTTTATTCGCGCTGATAAATTCAAAGCTCTGGTATCTGCTCCTTGCCTGCATGCTGCTGTCAACCTTCTCCAGTTCAAGGGCTATCGTGCCGTATGACCTCGGGCCATTAGAAAATATCCCCTCGCCTGCTTTCTTACGAAGAGTGCCCATGTCCTGAATGATTACCGGGAGCTTATCAAGCACAGCCATACCCCGCTCACTCCATGTCTGTATCCATTTTGCCCTCTCAGTAGAGAACTTAGCTGATTCATCCTCAACTGCTTTTACATATTTCTGATATTCCTCGCCTGCCTTTACCTTTTCCTCGTTCTGTTGGACATAAAGATTATCCAGCTGCACATTTAAGACTCTGGCCTTTTCGCTCCATATTGCACACTGTGCGTCAAGGCTCTTCCGTTCCTCAATAGATGCAGCATCCCATGCCGCTTTATCGAAACTGTTATAACTACGGCACATAAGGGAATTTGGAGACGGATATAATGCCGCCTGTGCGGCCCTGACTCCGGCAACTTGCGGACGATAGGTTTCAGCGATCTGTTCAAGTTTACGATCGTATACTTTTTTATTGATATCGCTTATCAGTACGAGGGCATCACTCACTGCTTCGAACGCCTGCAGCTCAACGCTCATAAACTCAGCGGCTGTGACATCATTGCTGTTCATCTGCCTGTCAAGATTCTGGGCTGTCTGAATATACGCATCCGCATAGCCAGTCGGCAGCTGGTATGAATCAGGCAGAGCATTCTTATCAAGTTGTTCCTGGGCTTTTTCGCTGTTGTCAGAAAGAGTGATGACACCTTTGCGTGCATTGATATTGTTTTGATCGTCTTTGATTGCTTCAGTTAAGGCTTTCTTGCCATTCGTGCCGAGTCTTCCCCATTCCGATTCCCATACTGCATTCAGATACTCATCCTCGGTCTGCTCGTACCTATCTATCTTCTTCTCCTTAAGCATCGTCCTGTATCTCTCGCGTATCCTTCCTGCAAGGCCGTTTGCAGAATCAAGGACAGTATCAACATAGGGAGAGCTGGAATAAATAGTCCCAAGCTCGCTCACGACATCCACCATGCTTCCGACGGCATCGAGCTTTTGTGAAAGAGCGCTTGACTTGCCTTTGACATTTATATTAGCGACCTTGTCGAACTCAGCCTTCATCGCGTCCTGTGTCTTCTGTATGTACTTATCCCGCACGCCCTTGCTCTCAAAGAAGTTCTTCATAACATCGTCGATATTTCCGATAGCGCCTCCCGGCAGATTCTCATAGGGCAGGCTTGATATATGCGCCATTATCTCATCCTGCATCTCTGCCTCAAGTTTTCCCTTGACCGCATTCATAAGCGGATGTTTAAGGTTCGTTATCTCAGAGGCAAGCTTTTTTTCATACTCCTCCATCATCTTTGCCTTTGCCGTATCAATTATCTTTCCTTCCTTTAGGCCTTTGGCAAAATTCTGAAACTGTTCAGACGCGTCGGGCGCTGAGGCCATTCCCATCACATCAAGGACAAGCGCGTCGTGAATCCGGGGGGTGAGGTTGCCGCCCTGGTTAGGTGAAATATATTTCTTCCCCATCTCAAGAAGCATTGCCGGCTTGAAGATATCGTAGATGAGCTTGATATTGAGGGACATGGCATTGCTTACCAGATTCATGAAATCAAAATTATCAACGCAGGCTGCGATATATCTGCCCATGTATTCCTCTCCCCAGAAGGCCGCTTTCCATCCGAGATTGCGCTGCTCTATTCTTACTGTCTTTCTGAGGCTGTCATATCTGACTCTCATCTGTTCGATTTCTGCCTTGATTGCCTGAATCTCTGCCTCGTTGTCAGGCTTTTCCATCGCGGCCTTCTTGCGTGCGAGGATATTGAGATATCGTTCATGCAACGAGGCATACTGGCTGTTTATCTGCTGCCAGTTCGGGCCGAAGAGCTCATCGTCAGAAGCGCCGAAGAGCCATGTGGATGTGTCAGAGATAGCCCCGCCAATCGTGTTCATCACCTCGCTTGCGGCGTCAACAGAGGTTTTAAATGAACCTATCAGCGTGTTGATGATGATCATCGAATAAGAGCCGGCTCTTTCAGCCTCATTTATCGCATTCTCCATCTTCCTCAAAGCAGCAAAATTATCATAGGCTTCATCCCTGAGGCGGTTGTAATTGTCCTGTGTCTTTGAATTCGGGGATACTTTCCAGGCCTGCAATGCGTCACGGGCTTCCCTCGCGTTTTGAAGCGTCCGATCACGGTACATCTCAACAGACGCGCGCAGGCTGTCCAGTTCATCGCTGGCCGCAGTAGAGGCGGACAGGAAAGATATGATTAAGGCGCAGATACAGATATAGATAGCAATCTTATATCTATATCGCGCCTTAATCATAGTGAATGACTAAACCCTCCGGATATCTATAAAAGCCGGACTGCTAAAAATGCCTTGAACCGTCCGGCTGGTATTTATACTCAAGCACGATTGAAGAAGGGGTTGTACATAAAATACCATCAAGAAAAGTGCTCGATGATATCCTTATCAATGCGTATTTGCCGTCACTTAAATATAAGGCATATATCTCGTCTTCCACTATAGTAGTATGGCCTGCAGAGCTGTAGCCCGACTGGTCAGGGACTTCGGTGATGCTGTCAATGGAGCCTGAACCGAGATCGCTCCATTTCACTCCGGACCTGAAAAGTATCAGAGGATTGGGAAAGGCGCATTTAGGGCCGATATCTCCAACCACCGGATTAAGGCCGGCTTCCGCCTGTATATCCCCTGTCGAGACTGTAAGAGTATCAAAATCCACGGGAGCGATGCCTCTCTGGGTAAGTGTCGCCGACCCTGACTCCACCTCGCCGCCTGTCTCCTCTCCGTTTATAAAGGCTATAGCTTCGTCAAATGGCATCGTCGATGCGTTCCCTGACTCGTCAACAACAAGTATCGACTCATTTGCAGCATTCATGACAGTTCCCGTGGCTACTTCAGCCGCGTCGCTCAGGCCGAATATAAGAGGGTTCTTCATGCTGTATACCTTCGGCCCTTCTTCGCCATTCCTGAATACGAATTCCGTTATCCCCTTGTCTGTGAATGTCTGCCCGCTCCTTGATGAGATGACAGTCCTGTTAAAATTCAATGAAACGAATACGCCCTTATCATTTGATGCTATGTTGTTTATCGTGTACCTGATATCAATGTTGTCAAATGCGCTGAAGTCCTTTCTTATTGCACGGTCAAGGTTAACTGCGTCACCTGCGAATTCTTCGCTGACATATGACATGAAGAGCCCCGCGTTCTCGTTCCTGTAAGCCTCTATCATCCTGTCCAATGCTTCCTTTATCAGCGACTGTACGCTCTCATCTGAAACAGTCACCTCTTTGCGCGTTGACTCGATGTCGTTCGTCTTGCCGGCTGTATCCATTATCTCCACATAGATAACATAGCTTTTGCCCGTCTCCGGCCTGAACAGATATTCAAACGCCCCGTTATCAGAAAACTTGGCGTCTTCCCATTTTTCTTTATTATCAGTAGTGACCCTGACACCGCCTATCTTCCCTTTTCTGACAGAGGCCTTGCCATTAACCGTTATCATCCCGTCAGATAGTGACTCTTTATAGATGACAAGCTTTGGCCCGCCTTCTTCAGACGCTACCTTATTGATGTAAAGATAATTTATCGAAACCTCTTCATTCGACTGGCCGAAGATCCACCACTTTGCCTCCGCACTTGCCGAAAGCATGAACGTCATTATTAGTGCCGCGATTATATATATCTTTATATTTTTCATATTCTCCTCCCTTATATCTGGATATTAATGCCGGTTGTTATGCTGCTCTCCCTGAAGTCCTTCGTCCCGGTCGTATAATTGAAATCATTTACATATGCCCTCAGATAGAGCATCCCCTGATTAAGCCTTGAAAGGAGCCCCGGCCTGTAGTAAATGCTCATATTTGCAAAGATCTTTGACGAGTCGTCGGCTCCTGCGGAATCCTTATCCAGTTTGTTCTGCCCAACCTTAATGTTCGATGTTATCTTCATGTCAGGGATATCCACACCAAGCCCTGCTGAATATTCGTATATAACATCAGATGTGTCATCAAGCTCATCATTGGATGTCCACCCTCCAAGATAGACCGCAGGCTTGAATATGAACCTTCCCGATGTATGCCTTGAGTTTAAAGATGTGTTGTATGTGAACTCCTCGCTCTCTGATGTACCTTTTCCATCATATGATGTATAGCCGAGGTTCGTGTCTGAATCGAATATCCCGAACCTGTCTCTGTAGTTCAGGTCTAATATGTTGTCCACTTTGGTTGTATTGTTGTTATTCTCGCTTATGTCAAGTTTGTATCCTATGTCTGCCGCCGCATACTGACGGTCAAATACCTTCTTCACTGTCACACCGATCTCAGGTTTGTAGTGGTCTGTCCTTCCGGATGTCTTCTGCCCTTTAAGGTTATCCCTGTACCACAAAAACCCGGTCTTGATGCTGATGTTCTTGTCATACTTGTATCTCCAGTTCGCCTTGAACTTCTCCCTGTCAGCGGTCGCCGATCCGAGCAGCGTTATGAATTCAGGTGATACTCTCTCATATTCCAATGTTACCCTGCTCGGCCCGCCGTCTCCGACTGCCCCTATCTTAAACGCGCTTCCGTGTGAACTTATGTCAGCAGCTCCTGCAGAAGGTATTTCGCTTGTTTCGTTAATGGCTGCTTCTGCATTCACTGTCAGCCCGGCTATCGGCCTATATTCAGCGTCTATCTCGTATATGAGATTGTCATAAAGCGGGCTTCCCATGAAGATCTTGTCATCTTCTGACTTCAGTAAGCTTATCCCCGCATCAAGTTCATCGTTGAAGCCATATTTGATACGCGCTGCCCCTGCCTGCCTCTCAAGCGACATTGTATCAATATCCCTCCACATACTGTCCCATCTCGGATGTGCCGCACCGTACACGATTATGACCTCAGGAGAGTTTGCCTCTTTATTGTAAAATCTGTATGAAACTCCCTTCAGCGCTGAACTTAATGAATACTGCGAGAATGATTCAAAGGTGTCGCCTATGTTTACTGTATTGACCTTGTCTGTCAGCTTAAGGTTAAGGTTGGTAAGTGATATATTCTTTACGTCATTCCTCGGGTCGTCTGTTGCCTTGCTCCCGATATTAAATGTGTAGTCAAATCGGCTCACTGTCCCGTTTCCGTTTATTCCAAGCACGTTAAGATAATGCGTCCCTTCCGTCAGCGACGAACTTAAGCTGCCGGGCCCTGTAATGTCATTGTGTGTCAACGACAGCTCATCGGATAGATGCAGCTCGCTCTCGGCTGAAGAAATAGATACACCTGAAAATGAAATTAAAACGAGCAACAACAGGCTGCACAACAATGACGTTGACCTTGGCAGTTTTATGTCTTCCATTGAAATATTTCCTCCTTATGTTATTACTGCTGATTTATAAAAAAAGATATCTGAGTATTTCATGCTTATAATAAACTAATAATTGATATTTTTGTAAAGAAAAAATGGCGCTTATTTCTTTGACAATATTCATGGATACAGATAATATAACAGTTGCCGATTTGGGCAATTATCCTGCAACAGAAAACTTTTCTACATACAAAATGAATATTGAACTCATAGACTCCCACTGCCATCTTGATATGGAGCCTTTTGATAATGACAGGGATGAGGTCATCAAAAGAGCAAAAGAGAACGGCGTTGGATATATAATCAATATCGGATCTGACAGGGAAGGCAATATCAAGTCTCTCGCGATAGCAGAAAAGTGCGCTCACATCTATTCGACAATAGGCATCCATCCGCATGACGCAAAGACGCTTGATGACAAGCTTTATAATGAACTGAAAGCGTGGGCTAAGAATCCAAAGGTCGTAGCGATCGGCGAGATAGGCCTTGATTACCACTATATGCATTCTGCTAAAGATATTCAGATCGCTGCTTTCAAAAGGCAGATAGCGCTTGCAAAGGAACTCGCTCTTCCGATCACAGTTCACAGCCGTGAAGCAGAAGATGACACATTGGATATTTTAGAGAGATACGCCAAGGGGATTCGCGGCATTCTGCACTGTTTTTCCGGCAGCGTGGATATGGCGAAGAAGGTCATTGATATGGGATTTTATATTTCAATAGCAGGGCCTGTTAGCTTCAAAAAGGCTGAAGCGCTCAGAGAGGCCGCGAAGATGATCCCTGATGAAAACCTCCTTATCGAGACCGATGCCCCGTATCTCAGCCCTGTTCCAAACAGAGGAAAGAGAAATGAGCCATCATATGTCAGATACACTGCTCAGGCGATAGCAGATTTAAGAGGTGTGACCTTAGAAGACATCGCGAGGATAACCACGCTGAACGCAAAGAGCCTCTTTAAGATAGGAGAGATACCAAAGAACGGAGCGATAGCTTACAGGATAAGAGATTCGCTTTATCTGAATATCACAAACAGATGCACGAACAGATGCGGCTTCTGCGTCAGGTTCCATACAAGCTTTGTTAAAGGCCATAACCTCCACCTCGAAAATGAGCCGTCTGCACAAGAGGTCATAAATGCTATCGGAGATCCATCTCCCTACAAAGAGATCGTCTTCTGCGGTTTGGGTGAGCCGTTGATGAAATTGGATGTTGTTAAGGAAGTTTCAAAATGGCTTAAGAGCAAAGGAAGCAAAGTCCGCATTAATACCAACGGCCACGGGAACATGATATATAAGAGAAACATACTGCCTGAACTTGAAGGTTTAGTTGACAGCATGTCCATCAGCCTTGATGCAGATGATAAGGAGAAATACAATAAGGTATGCAAACCTGATTTCAAAGACTCATTTGAAGGCGTGATCTCATTTATCAGAGAAGCAAGACAGTATATCCCCGCAGTAACCGTCACCGTTGTAAAACTCCCGGACATTGATATAGAGAAGTGTAAAAAGATAGCAGAGGATTTAGGAGTAGGGATCAGGATAAGAAGTTATAATGTCGTGGGGTAACTTGACTATAAATTATCATATGATAAAATCATTTCAAAACAAGTTCACGGAGGATCTCTCATGTCTAAATCAATAAAAGGAACAAAGACGGAACAGAATCTGTTAAAGGCTTTTGCAGGAGAGTCGCAGGCGAGGAACAGGTACACATATTTTGCCAGCGTTGCAAGAAAAGAAGGTTATGAGCAGATAGCGGCATTCTTTATTGAAACTGCTGAGAATGAGAAAGAGCACGCGAAGGTATTTTTTCAATACCTTGAAGGCGGAGACCTTGAGATCACCGCGGCTTACCCTGCGGGAAAGATCGGAAGCACGGCCGAGAACCTTGACCACGCCGCAGCAGGAGAGCATCTGGAGTGGACAACACTGTACGCGGATTTTGAGAAGACCGCGAGGGATGAAGGCTTTCCAGAGATCGCGGAATCATTCAAACAGATATCAATTGTTGAAAGGTTTCATGAGGGAAGATACAGAAGGCTGGCGGCAAATCTTAGAAGCAATTCCGTCTTCAAAAAGCCTTCCGAGTCAAAGTGGCACTGCAGAAACTGCGGCTATGTTTTCGAAGGCACTGACGCGCCCAAAGAGTGCCCAGCATGCAAACACCCGCAGGCTCATTACGAATTGTTAGCTGAGAATTATTAAAAATATTTCTGATAACTAATACATCACCCTTTCTAAAAACAGCCCGCAGGAAGGAGCGGTCTTTCCTGTGGCGCTTCTGTCTTTGGCATTCAGTATCTCTTTTATCTGGGCTGGAGATGTCCTGCCCTGCCCGACATCAACAAGCGTGCCGACGATATTGCGGACCATATGCCTGAGAAAGGCATTAGCCTCAATTGATATCTTTATGACAGGTGCATCAAGCTTGAATGTCATGAAATCTATTGAAGGCATTTCGAATATCTCTATACTCATCACATTTCTAACCGGATGTTTTGCACCGCAGCCTGAAGCGCGGAAGGATGAGAAGTCATGTTCGCCGATCAAGAACCTCGAAGCCTCTTTCATCGCATTGACATCTAATGGTTTCCTTAAAGGCAGCTGCCACGCGTACCTGTTGAGAAAGACATTTTGCGGCACTGCGTTTGAGATGATATATGAATAGAGCTTGCTCTTCGCGTCATAACGCGGATGAAAGTTTTCATCACACTCTTCAGCATCAACAACCCTGATGTCCTGCGGTATGTTTGAATTAACAGCCCGGAGAAATTCATCAGGCCTCATTGTCGAATTAGTCTTGAACGATGTAACAAACTCCAATGCGTGAACACCTGCGTCTGTCCTTGAGCATCCTGTGATAGATATCTCCTCTTTAGTTATCGAAGAAAGCGCATCCTCAAGCACTCCTTGTATCGTCCTGTCCTTCTCCTGAACCTGCCAGCCTGAGTAGCCGGAACCGTCAAACTGCAGTGTGAGTTTTATATGCGTCATAAAGCCGTTTTATCTTTGAAGTTAATAAGTTAGCTTGAATTATTTAAACAAGTATACTATGTTTTCTTATCATTATAATAGGTCATATATTAATTACCTTAAACCTGTTCTGTCATTCTGGCTTGTCCAGAATCATATACACAACAAGACTCCCGACAAGCGGGAGTGACAGAAGTTTTTATTCCATCTTTACTTTGTCATTCTGGCTTGTCCAGAATCGCTTTTAAATATGAATGATAAATTCTTTTCAGTATACATAATGGCAAACTCAAGACCGACTCTTTATGTAGGCGTAACAAACAATCTCATAAGAAGAGTATATGAGCATAAAAATAATTTAGATACAAAGTGTTTTACTGCTAAATACAATCTTCACAAACTTGTTTATTATGAGCTGTATGAGAATAGCTTCAGTGCAATAATAAGGGAAAAACAAATAAAAGACATGGATAGACAGGAAAAAATAGAACTTATTAAATGGAATAATTCGACATTCAGGGATTTATATGAAGATATTATTGAAACGATTCTGGACAAGCCAGAATGACAGAATAACCTAAAAGCCTAATCCCTGCCGTCATTCTCGCTCGTCGGGAATCTAACGGCAGGTTAATGAACAGAACGATTCTGGACAAGCCAGAATGACAGATTTGAACTGATTCTGGACAAAACGGAATGACAAAAAATTAAGGAGATGAAAGATGCTTTCTAAAATACTGAGCGCCGCACTGATAGGAATCGATGCGCATGTCGTGGATGTTGAAGTGGATATTACATCAAGAGGGCTGCCGCACTTCTCAACCGTCGGGCTGCCTGACGCTGCGGTAAAGGAGAGCAAAGAGCGCGTTAAGTCAGCGCTGAAGAACACAGGTTTCAACTTCCCGCTTAAGCAGATAACCGTAAATCTCGCGCCCGCTGACATAAAGAAAGAAGGCTCTGCGTTTGACCTCCCTATCGCTATAGGCATAGCTGTTGCCGAGGGTGTGATCGAAAAGGGCGCTATTAACGGTTACATGATATCCGGCGAGCTGTCTTTAGACGGCAAGATAAAACCTGTCAAAGGCGCGCTCTCCATGGCGATAAAGGCGAGGGATGACAAGCTGAAGGGTTTGGTCATTCCAAAAGAGAATGAGAGAGAGGCAGGGGTAGTTAAAGGTATCGACGTCTTCGGCTTTGAAAGCCTGCCTGAGCTGATAGATTTTTTTAATGACAAAAATACAAAAAAGCCGATAGATATAGATATATCCGAGATCATGAAGGAGAACTCCGTCTATCTCAACGACTTCTCAGACGTAAAGGGCCAAGAGCAGGTGAAGCGTGCGCTTGAGGTATCAGCGGCAGGAGGGCACAACATCCTTCTTATCGGCCCGCCCGGATCGGGAAAGACGATGCTTGCGAAGAGGATACCGACGATACTCTCTGACATGACATTTGAAGAGGCCCTTCAGACGACAAGGATACACAGCGTGGTCGGGATACTGAAGAGAAAACAGCCGCTCTTTGCCACCCGCCCCTTCCGATCCCCGCATCATACATTGTCCGACGTGGCGATGGTAGGCGGAGGCCAGATACCAAGGCCCGGAGAGGTCAGCCTCGCGCATAACGGCGTGCTCTTTCTTGACGAGCTCCCTGAGTTCAAGAGAAATGTGCTTGAGGTTCTGAGGCAGCCGCTTGAGGACGCATCTGTCACGATATCAAGGGCTGTCAGCTCAATAACCTATCCTGCATCTATAATGCTCGTCTGCGCGATGAACCCCTGCCCGTGCGGGTATCTCGGCGACCCGAAGCACCAGTGCACATGCTCACCGTCGCAGATACACCGTTACAGACAGCGCGTGTCAGGCCCGCTGCTGGACAGAATAGATATACACGTTGAAGTTCCGGCAGTTCCGTATAAAGAACTTTCAAACGAATACTGCGGAGAGCCTTCAGAGATCATCCGCTCAAGAGTTCAAAATGCAAAAGAGACACAGACCGAAAGATTCCTGAAAGAGCATATCTACTCAAACTCCATGATGGCATCAAGGCAGATAAAGAAGTATTGCAGGCTGGAGGCAGACGCTCAAAGCATACTTGAAGCAGCGATGCACAAGCTCGGCCTCTCCGCAAGGGCATACACAAGGATTCTCAAGGTCAGCAGAACGATAGCAGATCTTGAAGGTTCAGAAGGAATAAATGCAGAACACGTCTCAGAGGCGATACAGTACAGGACTCTTGACAGGGAGGTTGTTTGACAGACGGTTGAGACAGCCGCAAATTGTGACCACAATTGTTGACACATTTTTAATTGTCCTGATATACTTAGTTCATGAAGGTGGCAACGGTAAGAGAATTCAGAGATAAGGCTACAAGTTATTTTAAAGATGATGAGCCGGTTCTTGTGACAAGGCACGGCAAGGTAGCCGGGCTTTATCTTCCGATCGACCATCCGGAAAGCTTCCCTCTGGAGCTGAGAAAAGAACTGCTTGTCCGCCTTGGAGAATCAATAAGCCGTTCACTTGATAAAGAGGGAATAACAGAGAGGAAACTGCTTGCAGATTTCAGCGCCTTTAAAAAAACTCGCCGCAGACGCTAACGTCATCCTCTCCGCCATTGCCGGCAAGGCAGCGCTCCGTGTTTTCCTGAAAGAAGATATTGAGATTGCAACAACAGAGTTTAATATTGAGGAGGTCAGAGAGTACATCAGTGTTATATCAAAGCGGTATGAACTCAGCGAAGAGATCCTTGAGTCACAGTTAAAACTTCTCCCATTGAAGATCCATCCCCGGCATTTTTACGAAGACCAGATCCAGAAGGCCTCTAAGAAGATGTCAGACAGAGATGAAGACGATATAGAACTGCTTGCGCTTGCAATGAAGCTGAAAATACCTGTATGGAGCAATGACAAAGATTTTCAACATTCCGGGATTGAGGTTTATACAACAGCAAAGTTATTAAATATTTTAAAAGCATAAGCCCGCCTCTTGTTTTGCAACTCCATACCTTCCCTTAAATTCCAGCATTCCTTTGCCCCTGAGAATTTGCAACTGACGGCGGTCTATGGGGCGGATGTGGTGGTTGTCGGAATGAAGTTTTTGAAGCTGCGTGTTTGAGTCCTGATTTTGGTATAATTAAGTCACTATGAATAAGCAGATTGCAAACTGGATTAAGTCTTCTCAATATGATTTAACAACTGCTGAACATATGCTTAAAACAGGCAGACATATTTATGTTCTTTTTATGTGTCATCTTTCTGTTGAAAAACTGCTCAAAGGATTATATGAGGCTGCGTCAAAAAAGATTCCGCCCAAGACTCATAACCTGATCCACCTTTTAAATGCAGTGAGCGTAGAACTTCCTGAAGAACATCTTGAAACACTGGAATCCTTAAACGACCTGAGCATTGTTACAAGATATCCTGAAGATATTGAGGCTATGGTCAAAGCTTTTACAAGAAAAAAAGTCGAGGCTTATTTGCAAAAAACCAAGGAGCTGATTAAATGCCTAAAAAAAGACAAGAGATTAAAAATATAATAGACAGGTATGTAAACAAGCTCGGACAGCTTGGCATCGAGGTTTCACAGGCTATATTATACGGCTCATATGCCAAAGGAAAGCCAAAAGAATATAGTGATATAGATATCGCAATCATATCTCCGTCATTTCAAAAGTTAGATATTTTCGAGCGCCAGCTTATATTGAGCAAAGCCCATCATAAATTTGGCGAGCCTATTGAGCCTATCGGCCTGACACCAAAACAGTACAGAGAGAAAAAGGGTTTTGCAAAAGAGATCCTCGAAACTGGCATAGTTGTTTTCACCGGCTAAGAATATTTTTTACACTCCATGATTTCCGCTTCCCTAAACCTTTGTCCCTGAGGATTTGTAACTGCTGTCTTGCCTTGGGGCGGATGAAGAATGGTTTATGAAAAAGAAGATCGGTTTCGGCAGGGAGAAGGGAGTTGGTTGATTAGTGCGTTAATATCTTATGCAGTTAAAATGGAGATTGCTGAGGCATGAACATAAGGGATGTTTAGAAACTAAGACCAATCTCTCTTAGGAGCATATGGCCCAATAAGTTGAGAGCATATTCTTTATCAACACCACCGAATGTTTTCTTTCCCTTGGCATCATAAGCTATGGCCAGCAACCCTAGTTTTGCCAGATGCACTCTATAACTAGATTGGAGAGTCTCTTTGTCTGCGACAGACTGCGGTCGCCTCTTGGCAGTAGAAACAGGTCCTATGACATTTTTGTGCTTTTCACGGTACTCTTTGTCTCCATCATCAGTGGGATCCCAATAATAACGAAGCCAAACGATTTCTATGTCACTTAGCTCATCCAAGATTCTAAGAAGATACTTTGATTCCTGATACTCGATATTATTAGAAGAGAGACTGTTAGCGATTATTGATGCTATATACTCCCGCCTCTCATCACTCAAAGAGCGCGAAGCCTGACGTAACCCTTCCTCTATTAAATCAGTAAAGTTCTCATCCTTCAACTGTGCCTTCACAAAATCTTGCTCCAACTTAGCCAGCCTCTCTCCAAGGGCTTCTGCGAACTTCACTATGCGCTCAGTCCTCTGATTGGGGATTACAATTCCTGCTATTTCGCTAAGTAGAGAACCTGCATATGGAACAGCTCCAAGAGCAGACTTAAGAGCAGAGGTAGCATAGTCTGCCTTTTGTAGCTTAAGGGACAATTCGTTATCGTTTGGTTCGCTCATATGTTGGAAATACAGTGAACTCTAAAGAAAGAAGTGGCTATACTCCTAATGCGTTGTCTTAATGCTTTCAATATACTCTTCAAAACAACTGGTGACGTTCATGACCTCACAGCCGAGGCCGTTGAGTTCATTGTATTCCCTGAAGTCCGGTGATGACATGTTTCTTTTAACTTGGAAAGGCGCGAACAGCACTTTATCCCTTAACGGCATGTCGATCTGAACTACAGAGCCTTCAGGGACTCTTAACCTTGTGCTGATGAATACGCCTTTGTTGGAAAGGTTCACAACTACACCGGGATACGAGACCTCGTTATAAACCAGCCGTGCAGACAGCTTGACCGGAACTCTTTCAAATGTTCTTTTTTCCATAGAATAAAGATAGTACACATAAAAAACGCAGTGTGCAAATATTTTTTAAATATAGGTAAGCCAAGATTTGTAAGCCTTCTCCTCGCCCTTCACGATCTTAAAGAAAAGTTTCTGAAGCTTCTTTGTTATAGGCCCGGGTTTGCCGCTGCCTATCATCCTGTTATCCACCTCTCTTATAGGCGTAACCTCGGCTGCTGTGCCTGTGAAGAACGCCTCTTCAGCTATGTATATCTCATCCCTTGTGATGCCTCTTTCGGTTACCGGTATCTTGAGCTTGCGAGCCATATCCATTATGCTCTGTCTTGTAATGCCCTCCAGCACAGACGGCAGAGAAGGCGTAATAAGCTCGCCGTTCCTTACGATAAAGATGTTCTGCCCCGTCCCTTCAGAGACCATGCCGTCGGTATCGAGGAAGAGCGCCTCGTCATAGCCGCACGCTATAGCCTCGCGCTTTGCCATTGTGGAGTTCACATAATCACCGCAGGTCTTGCTCTTGGTCATGGAGATATTTACATGCAGCCTGGCAAATGAAGTTATCTTCACCCTGATGCCGTTCTTTAATCCGTCATCTCCGAGATAAGCTCCCCAGGGCCATGTGGCAATAGCAACCTTTATCGGGTTGCCCTTCGGGTAAAGCCCCATGGCTCCGTAACCTATATATACGATCGGACGGATATAGCATTCCTTGAGATCGTTCGCCTTTATCGTCGCAATTATCCCGCTGCTGATCTGATCACGCGTAAAAGGAGGAGCTATCTGTAAGATATGGCAGGAATCAAAGAGCCTGTCCACATGCTCCTGCAGCTTGAATACGGCTGACCCGTTCTTTGTCTTGTAGCACCTGATCCCCTCAAAAGCTCCCATGCCGTAATGAAGCGTGTGGGTTAAAACGTGAACATTCGCATCAGCCCAGTCAACGAGCTTTCCATCCATCCATATTTTTTTTAGGCCCTCAAACATTTCTCCTCCTGAAAATGCGGCTGAAATAATTAAAATCTATAGTGCATAAAATCAAATTCATTGTCAATAATTTATTCAATTATCCCCAGCCCTCTTTGCCTAACAGAGGCACAAAGACACAGCCTGTCGATTCTGTGACAATAATGCCTGATGAGGTCTTTTGTACCAATTGAAGCACCTGTGAATAGCGGCTGCCTACAGGGATCACAAGTCTGCCGCCTGTCTTAAGCTGGCCGATATAAGCCTGCGGGATCTCCGGGGCACCGGCAGTGACTATGATCCCGTCATACGGCGCCTCCCCGGGCAGCCCCAATGTCCCGTCACTGACAGATATCTTTACATTGCCGCAATGAAGTTCATCCAGCGCCTTCTCTGCCTTTAGTGCAAGAGCCGCGATCCTCTCAACTGAAAATACCCTGGATGCAAGCCTTGACAAGAGCGCGGTCTGATAACCTGAGCCGGTTCCTATCTCAAGCACCTTTTCATCGCCTTTCAGTCTGAGCAGTTCCGTCATCAGCGCAACCATATACGGCTGTGATATCGTCTGATCCTCACCGATAGGAAGCGGGCGGTCGTCATATGCCATCTCCTTCAGGTCTTCACTGACAAAGAGATGCCGGGGTATCTCCTCCATTGCTGAAAGCACCCGCTCATCTTTTATGCCTCTGGCCCTGAGCTGTGCCTCAACCATCAAGAGGCGTTCTTTTTCATATGCCATAAACATCTTCCTGCTGTCATTCCGACTTGTTCGGAATCGTTACTTTTTATAAATATTGATTCCCGACAAGCGGGAATGACACAACTGAAATTGCCATTAATATTGTTGTCTTATGCCTTTGTGCCTATTCTTCCAAGTATCTCTCTTGCAGCAATTACGCCGGATGCTGAAGACTGGATAAGCCCCCTGCTGACGCCTGCGCCGTCGCCGACAGCAAAGAGGTTCCTGATCTCTGTCTCAAGGTTGGAGTCAAGTTTGATCTGCCTGGAATAGAACTTCACCTCCACACCATATAGAAGAGTGTCGTCACTGTTAACGCCGGGCGCAATCTTATCCATGGCCTCAAGCATCTCAAGGATGTCGGATACATACCGGTACGGCAGCGCAAAACTGAGGTCTCCCGGCGTAGCTTCTGAAAGGGTCGGCTTCACACGGCCATCTGATATCCTCTTTACATTCGACCTCCGTCCGGCATGAAGATCGCCAAGCCTCTGAAGTATTATCCCCCTGCCGAGAAGGTTGGTAAGATACGCTATGCTCCTTCCGTAAAGATGCGGCTCGTCAAAAGGTTCTGTGAAGCTGGTGCTTACAAGTATTGCAAAGTTAGTGTTCTCCGTCTTCTTCTTTGAATAGCTGTGGCCGTTCACTGTCCAGATGCCCTTGACATATTCCTTTACCACCTCGCCGTAAGGATTAACGCAGAAGGTCCTTGCCCTGTCATTGAACGTCTTTGATTGAAAGATGAGTTTAGGCTCATATACGACCTCTGTTAAAGGACTCATAACGTCTGCCGGAAGTTCGACCCTGACGCCTATATCAACCGGATTTTTTAATAAGGAGAGCCCCATCGCCCTCGCCTGCTCTTCAAGCCATAGCGCGCCTTCCCTGCCCGGTGCGATAACCACAAAATCAGAATGAAAGATATCTCCGCCCTTTGTCTTGACCCCGACGGCCTTATCTTTTTCAAACAGGATAGAAGTGACATCTTCTGAAAAGATGATATCAATATTTGAATTCAGCGCGAGCTTCATGTTTTTCAGGACAGACGGACACATGTCTGTGCCTATGTGCCTTATCTTTGAAGGGATGAGGGTGAGGCCGTTTGCCGAGGCGAGCCTCTTCAGATCTTCAACCTTGCCGGCATCATCTCCATAAACCTTTGATGGAGCGCCATACTTCACATATATGTCATCCACATATTTCAAGAGTTCATCTAATGCGCGGCTGTCAATATACCGCAAAAGGTTTCCGCCTGTATCTTTTGACAAGGTCAGCTTGCCGTCACTGAATGCGCCCGCTCCTCCCCATCCGCATAAGAGACTGCATTGAGGGCATTCATTGCAGAAGATGCCTTTGGTTCCTGAAGGGCATATCCTCTTTTCCAGTTCCCTGCCCTTTTCAATGAGCAGGATTTTGATCCCCCTGCCTGAAGAGACAAGTTCCAGCGCGGCAAAAATACCGGCAGGGCCTGCGCCGACAATTATCACATCATAATTCTTCATAACTTTTCAAACTTTCCAATTATTTTTAATAAACTTAAGCGCCTTGTAGTTCGTCATATCAAGATGCACCGGAGTGACAGAGACAGATCCGTTATTAACAGCTTCAAAGTCAGTCTCCTCACCCGGCTCCCATATCGGCATGCCGCCGCCTATCCAATAATGCTTTTTACCCCTTGGATCAGACAATTCCTGGATGGAACTGTCATATACCCTCTTGCCCTGCTTCGTGAACTTCACACCCTTTATTTTTAATATATCCGGAACATTTATATTCAGCAGGGTATCTTTGGGCAGCCCTTTTTTAAAAACTATGCCTGCGTATTCAACAGCAATGTCAGCCGCCTGCCTGAATCTTGCGGGCTTGATATTAAGGCCTCCGTTGCTCTGAGGGTCGATAGCTAAAGATATTGCAATAGATGGGATGCCGAGAAGCGTCCCCTCCATCGCGGCAGCCACAGTGCCTGAGTAGGTGACATCATCACCGAGGTTTCCGCCGTGGTTTATCCCGGAAACAAGTATATCCGGCTTCCGGGGAAGAAGCTTGTTAACACCAATGATAACGCAGTCGGTCGGAGTCCCGTTGATTGAAAATTTATTTTTACCTGTCCTGGCGGACTTAAGAGGCCTGTGAAGTGTCAGCGCATGAGCAACCGCGCTCTGCTCAGTCTCAGGCGCAACAATATAAACATCACCCAGAGATCCCAGCGCTTTTGAAAGGGCTTTGATCCCGGCAGAAGAGATGCCGTCATCATTTGTTACAAGAATAAGAGGCATTATTTAATTTTATCAGAAGAGGTGCGCGACATAATATCATCCCAGTTCTGTTCTACCTTCATCTTTACAACCTTCTTGCCGTTTCTGCCCATTACAACAGCCCTCACCTCATTGCCCCTGGGATCGGTCATCACATTTCGTTCCACTTGCAGAACTCCGTTACTGTCGGTCACATGAACGAACTGGCTGTCACTCCACCAGTATTCCAGCCTTACATCAGCATCAGGCACAGGGTTCCCGCCACAGCTGACCTTCAATCTTACGATGACCTCCAGGTCTCTCCTGATCACCCCTCCTGTATACCCGGTCATCATATTTACATTCAAATTCTTCTTCGGGCAGTCAACCGGCCTGATCATGGGCCCGGAATCACATCCTGCAGCAATGAAAAAAAAGAGAAGCAAAATTAGTGATGATCTATGAAAACGGTTCATAATGATCGTATTTATAAAGATGATAATTCCCTTGACAAAATGCACATGACTTCAGAATGGTATCAAGGGATCTTTTATGACTCAGCTATGTCATCTGAATGGCAGACACGGTTCCTGCCTGATGACCTTGCTTTATTCAATGCCTTGTCAGCGCTGATTATTACGGATTTCCAGTTTGTGATATGTTCTTTATCAAAGGCGGAAACTCCGAAGCTCATGGTTAAAATACCTCTGTCAGCGCCTTTGTGCTCAATATTAAGAGACTCGATATCTCTTCTGAGCCTTTCAGCAACAAAAGACGTCTCCTTCAGGTTCTGATGACTGGCGATGATCAGTATCTCCCTGCCGCTTCTTCTGAAGACATCATCTGAATACCTGAGAGAGTTGTTTATTCTGTCTGCTACAAACTTGATAATGTTGTTTCCCTGAACATGGCCGTATGAATTAACATAGTTGTCAAAATCATCGACATCACAAATTATAATTCCATAGTTCTGTCCATATCTGCTGTATTTGTGGTGTATCTTCTTTATGGCATTATACAGATCGATAGATGTGCTCGTCGTTATCAGCGGATCGGTATAAATGATCTGGGAGCAGCGAAAAGCTATCCCGAAGAAAGCGCCCTCTGCAATAAATTTAAAGCCGTCTTCAGCTATGCGAAGCCACATGCTGACCGAACCAGCCAATGAACTATCTTTAATAAGAAAGAAGATAATATCGTTCCTGTTGGTTATCACGTCCAGCAGTACCATTATGTATAGAAAAGTGAAGGCCCATTTCAGGTAAGGCAGAGCAGACACATATTTTTTTAATCCGTCGCGGTAGTGATAGATCACAAACATGCCTGTCAAGCCGTACAATAAAATGATAAGGTCATCGATCCTGTCAGTAAATCCGGTTTCTCTTATCTGAAAAACCTCATGAATAAGATAATCCGTCTTCTCATGGATCTCAAAGACCTCGTCAAATGCAAGAAAGAGAAATCCAAGTGAGATGAATAACCATACTACATGCTTTGCCTTGAGGGCGCGAAGATTGAATGATACCTCATGTATCCTGAATATTCCCCAGGAGTATCCCGAAACAGCAAGAAGCTGGATAAAGGAAAAACCCGTAAGGAGTTCGCCTTCCTTAAAAGGCTTTTCCATATCTCCGACAGACTTCCCATAGAAAAGAGCTACGATTACCGCAATGACCTCAAACAAGAGAAAATAAACAAAACGGCGGTGCATCGATACTGCGTGGATCGAATCGTTTTTGCCTGGTGAAAATTCTGTCAGGGTTTTCATATAAGAAAAGAAAGTAAACCAGCCGCTCTATTTTATTATATACTATATCAAATCGGCTAAAACCATGGGTTATGTTACATAAAAAAAAGACGATCATTCCGCTTTTATCATGGGCCTCGTTCGATTTTGCCGAAACGATCTTTTCCGCAAACATCCTCTCTGTCTTCTTCCCGCTCTGGCTTACCAAGGTGCTCGGGGGGGAGCCTTATCACTACAGTTACGCCTATTCATCATCATTGTTCGTCTCTGTCATCATGGCTATCTTTATCGGCAGATATGCGGACAAGTTTGCCTTAAGAAAACCGCTCTTTCTCGCATCAGTCGCCCTTTCAGCGGCAGGCCTCCTGATACTTGCAAGATGCGATACATTATATTCAGCGGTCATTGCATTCTTCTTTGTGAATCTCTTTTACCAGCAGAGCCTTGTTCTTTACAACTCTCTGCTCACCTCTGTCTCAGATGAAGAGAACAACTCATTCTCATCCGGCATCGGCGTTGGCATCGGTTATGTAGGCGGCGCGGCAGGACTTTTCCTCATATCAAAGTTCAGCTCAACCGAGACATCTGCTTTCATATTCGTTGCGGCCGCATTTTTTCTCTTTTCGCTTCCCACCGGATTTTATGTAAAAGAAAAACCGGTTAAGGCAGTTAACGGCGTATCTGTAAGACGCATACTGAAAGACAGGAAATTTCTGTTATTTATACTCTCATGCCTCTTCCTTACTGAAGCGGCCCATACGATAATAATCTTCATGTCAATATATCTGGACAAGGTCTACAACATGGGCCGCCAGGGCATTGTAGTTGTAATTGCAACAGCAGCGGTCGTCAGCGCCGCCGGGTCGCCGCTGATAGGCAAGCTCTCTGACAGGGCCGGCGCAAAGAAAGTATTCAATATGCTCTTCCCTGCCTGGGCGCTCGCTTTCTGCATATTTCCGTTTGTTCCTAAAATATTTGTTTATGTAATGGGAATAACATTCGGGCTTCTGCTGGGAGCTGTCTGGACAACTATCAGGCCGGTGCTTATTGAGATGTCGCCAAAAGAAGAGGTAGCCACACGCTTCGCGTTTCTTTCCATATCAGAAAGAATGGCAGCCATCATTGGGCCTGTATGGTGGACCTTTATTGGCCAGATTGTTGATTACAAAACCGCTACATTAAGCCTCGCAATATTTCCGCTGATCGGGTGGCTGATATTCAGTTTTCACAAAAAAAGCGCCTCAGTATGAGCCGTTTATTGATTTTTTTAACTCTCTGATTTAAAATACTTTCAACTGTTGCGATATGAAACATTATGAAACATCGTTAACTCAATAAATTCAAAATAAAATTCACAGGAAGGATGAAATGCTAAAGAAAATTTTTAAGTGCTCAAAGATCTTTTTGCCGTTGTTACTTCTTTTAGTATTTGCAGTTGGTGTTGCGGATGTATTTGCGTCAGACCCTCAGGCAGCGGTTGCTGAGACTTCGCAGCATGCATGGTGGTTCTGGCCTTTGATCCTGCTGGTTCTCTCATTTTTCCTTGGAGTCTTCGCTGTTCTCGCAGGTGTCGGAGGCGGCGTGCTGTATGTGCCGATCGTCAGCGGATTCCTGCCATTCCATCTTGACTTCGTAAGAGGCGCCGGTTTGATAGTCGCCCTTGCGGGAGCCCTTGCCGCAGGCCCTGGCCTGCTCAGAAAAGGCATGGCTGACCTGAGGCTGGCAATGCCGATGGCGCTCATCGCGTCTTCCAGCGCTATCGTGGGCGCCATGATAGGCCTCGCTCTTCCAACAAACATCGTACAGACAATGCTTGGAGTAACCATTCTTCTTATTGTTGTCATTATAATAATGGCTAAAAAATCAGAATATCCGAATGTTCAAAAGCCTGACAAACTGTCCCAGACATTAAGGATCATGGGCGTCTATTATGAACCGACCTTAAAAGAAGAGGTCAACTGGAAGATACACAGGACTGCGACAGGTTTGATGCTTTTTGTAATTATAGGCGTAATGGCCGGCATGTTCGGCCTCGGAGCGGGATGGGCGAATGTCCCGGTACTGAACCTTGTCCTTGGCGCCCCGATCAAAATATCAGTTGCAACCAGCAAATTCCTTTTATCAATAACCGATACATCAGCCGCCTGGATATATCTGAATAACGGGGCAGTGCTTCCTCTAATGGTCGTACCATCTGTAATAGGCATAATGTTAGGATCGCTCGTCGGTGTCAGGGTGCTGGCTGTTACAAAGCCAAAGGTGATCAGGATAATGGTTATATTAGTTCTCGGAATTGCCGGCCTTAAAGCGCTTTCCAAAGGCCTGGGAATAGGGTAAAAAAAGTCAGGAATCAACATAATAGATTATTAAAAAAAGGGGGATTATATGGCTTCGGAAGCTACAGAAGAACAAGTATTATATGCAAACATTCTTAACAAGGGTATGATCCTTGGCCTCATCGGGCTTGTTGTCTCATTTACCGTATACGCTTTAGGCATATTAGAACCGATAATCCCTATTGATCAGGTACAGAACTATTGGAATCTCCCGGGCGGGGTTGCGGAATATCTGGAAAAAACAGGCATACATACCGGATGGGCATGGGCAGGGAATCTCAATCACGGCGATATGCTCAACTTTCTGCCTATAGCTTTTCTCTCATTCCTGACCATTATCTGCTACCTCGCTATCCTTCCGGGGCTTATCCGCAAGAAGGACACAGCTTACATAATATTTGCGCTAATTGAGGTAATCGTACTTGCCGGAGCTTCATCAGGATTGCTTAACGCAGGAGGCCACTAATATGTCAGATACATGCCCAATAACCGGATTAAAAAATATCCTTATAGCGATTGACGGTTCGCCATGCAGCGAAAAGGCCTTGCTTGAGTCTATCAACCTTGCTAAATCGTGCGGCACAAAGCTCCACATCATGACTGTTGTCGAGGTCAATGATGAATACGAAGCGCTTGCCCCGCAAATCGTTGAGAAGGCGGACAAAGAGGCAAAAATGTTCCTTGATGCCGCAAAGACCTGCGCTGAGCGCGAAAAAGTATCATGCAATATCATTGTGCACCGCGGAGAAGATCCCGCCCACTTCATTGTTGAAGAAGCGGAAAGGCTGAAGGCTGACATGATCGTCATGGGCAAGCATGGCAGGAAAAAGGTGCTCAGGAAGCTCTTCATCGGCAGCGTCACAGCAAAGGTTGTCTCCCATGCCGGCTGCAAGGTCATGATCGTCCCGAACTAAGCATCAATATCCATAAAAATATCAGATCAGAAAATGCCCCGTTCATCGGGGCATTTTTTTTGCTATAATCACTCTAACGCAAAGGAGGGCTCAAACCATGATGATCATGACAGCAGTAATTTTCGTGCTCTGCTATGCGATTATCGCGCTTGAGTACCCCCTCAAGATCAACAAGTCAGCCACAGCGCTGATAGCAGCAGGCCTGATGTGGACCCTGTACTCCTTCGCAAGCCCGCTGGGCGTGCACGCAGTAACCGGACAGCTCACTGAAAAGCTTGCCGAAACAGCCGCAATCGTATTCTTCCTTATCGGCGCTATGACCATCGTCGAGGTGACCGACGCCCACGGCGGTTTTGAGGTCATCACCTCACGCATAAAGGCCACAAAGATGACAAGCCTGCTCTGGATCATAGGCTTCATTACTTTCTTCCTCTCTGCCATTCTTGACAACATGACGACAACTATCGTAATGGCAGCCCTTATGAAGCGACTTCTCAAAGATAATAAAGAACGCATCTTCTTCGCCGGCATTATCGTAATTGCCGCCAATGCCGGCGGCGCCTGGTCTCCGATGGGCGACGTGACCACGACCATGCTGTGGATCGGCGGACAGATCACAACAGGCAAAATCATGCAGGGCGTATTCATTGCTTCGGTAATCAATATGATGGTTCCGCTTATTATCGCCTCCTTCATGCTCAAAGGCAGCGTCGTGTCTCCCGAAAAAGATGGCCATGCCTCAGTTGCCACATCTCAGTTCGAAAAGAACCTGATGTTCTTTATGGGGATGGGCTGCCTGATCTTTGTTCCTGTCTTCAAGGCTGTTACGCATCTGCCCCCATATCTCGGCATACTGCTGGCGCTTGGGGTGCTTTGGCTGGTCGGCGAGCTGCTGCACCGGAACAAGCCCGAAGAGGATTTCGAGAGCCTCACATTGGCCAAAGCCCTCAGGAGGATTGATATGGCATCGGTGGTCTTCTTCATCGGCATCCTTCTCGCAGTGGCTTCTCTTTCAGCCAACGGCATGCTCCCGGCTCTGGCGCAGTGGCTTGATGTCAAACTCGGGAACCAGTCCTTGATCGTAATTGTCATCGGCCTTGTCTCCGCCATCGTTGATAACATTCCTCTGGTTGCCGCTTCCATGGGAATGTACCCGCTTGCGCAATTCCCGACAGATTCTTTTATCTGGGAATTTTTGGCATACTGCGCCGGCACCGGCGGTTCTATCCTCATTATTGGTTCAGCTGCCGGAGTTGCCGCAATGGGGCTCGAAAAGATCGAGTTCTTCTGGTATGCCAGACGCATCGGCCCGCTCGCACTGATAGGATATTTATCCGGTGCAACGGCTTATCTTATCCAATACAGACTGTTGCACTGAGCCATTGAATTGAAGAACAATATCGAAAATTTTAAAAACTATTTAAAGGCAGAGATCAATGTATCCCCGCACACTATCAGGGCATACACAAAAGATTTGGAAGAGTTTCTCTCTTTTGTTGATAAAGAACCAAAAGAAATAGACAACCTTGACATCAGAAGTTTTCTTGCGGCCCTTCATCAGAGAAAGCTGAAAAAAACATCCATAGCGAGAAAGCTTGCTACAATAAGAAGCTACTTTAAATTCCTCAGCAGGGAAGGATACGTAAGGCAAAACCCGGCAAAACTCGTTGCAACACCAAAGATACCAAAGAAACTGCCGAGGTTCCTGTCAGTTGATGAGGTCTTTTCTCTTGTTGACGCCCCCGTCGGTGAAACATTTAAGGCAACACGAGACAAGGCCGTATTTGAACTGCTTTACTCATGCGGGCTCAGGATATCCGAACTGACATCGCTGGATATGGGCGATCTCGACATAAAGGAATCGCTTATAAGGGTCAAGGGGAAAGGAAGAAAGGAAAGGATCGTCCCGGTCGGAGCAAAAGCCCTGGACTCTATAAATAACTATCTTCCTGAAAGAGTATCAGTGAAGAAAAGATCAGAAGCTCTCTTTCTCAACAGCCGCGGCGGAAGGTTGACACAGAGAAGCGTCAGCCGCCTGCTGATAGAGTACAGCAGGATGATAAACCTCATCGGACAGATAAGCCCCCATGTTTTGAGGCACACATTCGCAACTCACATGCTCCATGGAGGGGCAGACCTCAGGACGATACAGGAGCTTCTGGGCCACTCGTCCTTATCATCCACGCAAGTATATACTCATGTAGACAATGTTCATCTTGCTGAAGTCTATGACAAAGCCCATCCCCTTGCAAAGAAGAAGAGATGATAATATAATACGTTTTCATTTAATGGAGATAGAAATGTTTAAGGGAACAACCATACTGTGTGTAAGAAAGAAAGATAAGGTCGCAATGGGCGGCGACGGACAGGTGACCTTTGGCCAGACCGTATTGAAACACAATGCGAAAAAGGTCAGAAAGATGTACAACGATAAGGTGCTTGCCGGCTTTGCCGGCGCTACTGCTGACGCGTTTACGCTGTTTGAGAAATTTGAGACAAAACTTGAGACTTACAGGGGCAATATCAAAAGGGCTGCTGTTGAGCTGGCAAAAGACTGGAGAACCGACAAGATTTTGAGACGGCTTGAAGCCCTTCTCATTGTCGCTGACAAAGACCACTCATTTATTATCTCAGGAACCGGTGATGTGATAGAGCCTGATGACGGCATTGCTGCAATCGGTTCAGGAGGGCCGTATGCTTTGGCAGCAGCAAAAGCGCTTATAGATAATACAAAACTGGAGCCAGGCAAGATCGTCGCAGAGGCGATGAAGATAACAGCAGATATCTGCATATACACAAATGACTCAATCAATATAGAGGAACTTAATGGATAATCTCACACCTAAGAAGATAGTTGAAGAACTTGATAAGTATATAATCGGCCAGGACAAGGCGAAAAAGGCCGTGGCTATCGCCATGAGAAACCGCTGGAGAAGACAGCATCTCCCCGCAGACCTTAAGGATGAAGTGATGCCGAAAAATATCCTTATGATAGGGCCTACCGGCGTAGGAAAGACCGAGATAGCAAGAAGGCTTGCAAAGCTCGCAGACGCCCCATTTGTCAAAGTCGAGGCTTCCAAGTTCACTGAGGTCGGATATGTAGGCAGAGATGTTGAGTCAATGGTCAGAGACCTTGCCGGATTGGGAGTCAGCATGGTAAAGGCGGAGCAGATGGAGAGCGTACAGGAAAAGGCTAAATCACTTGCTGAAGAGAGGGTGCTTGACCTCCTTCTGCCGCAGCCCAGGCCTGTTAAAAATATTCCTTCACCTGATAATATCGAATCAGAAGAAGACAAAAAAGCCCGATACAATGAAACACGCGAAAAACTGAGGGCGCAGCTGCGAGAAGGAAAGATGGATGAAAGGTATATTGATCTTGAGATCCGTGAAAAAGCAATGCCTTTCGGCGTCATCTCCAACATCGGGATGGATGACCTTGAGATAAACCTGAAAGAGATGTTAGGGAACTTCCTCCCTGAAAAACCGAAACGCAAAAAGGTGCAGGTCAAGGAAGCTCTTCAGATCATTATACAGGATGAAGCAAACAATCTCATCGATATGGACAAAGCTGTGCAGGAAGCCATAAAGAGAACCGAGCAGAACGGGATCATCTTCATAGATGAAATTGACAAGATAGCTTCTAAAGGTTCCTCTCACGGGCCTGATGTGTCGCGCGAAGGCGTGCAGAGAGACCTCCTGCCTATAGTTGAGGGCTCCACAGTAAATACAAAACACGGAGTTGTCAGGACCGACCATATACTCTTCATCGCAGCCGGAGCATTCAGCGCGGCAAAGCCCTCGGACCTTCTTCCTGAACTTCAGGGGCGGTTCCCGATAAGGGCTGAACTTGACGCGCTCGGAAAGGAAGAGTTCCTTAGAATTCTCCAGGAGCCGAAAAATGCCTTGATAAAGCAGTATATCGCTTTGATAGCGACTGAAGGCGTAAATATCAATTTCACAAAAGACGGCGTCAAAGAGATAGCATCGATAGCCGCCATTGTCAATGAAAAAACTGAACAGATAGGCGCAAGAAGGCTTCACACCATACTTGAAAAACTTCTTGAAGAAATATCATTTAATGCCCCGGACATGGAAAAGAAAGATGTGACCATAAACGCAAAGTATGTCAAGGATAAATTAGGCGCTATCATCAAGGATGAGGACCTGAGCAGGTATATTTTGTAAGGTTTCCTGATACCGCTTACAATGTGAAGTGCAACAAAAACAGAATACAAGAAGAAAAATCCACTATGGTCTAACCTTATTATAGTGAGAGAACAGGACTCAGCTTTTATCTAACCAGACTTGCTAATATTGGATATCCTATATTAAGCCAACAGCATCTTTAAATTAATGATTTTCCTTCCATACCGTCGGAAGCCAAACCGAAACATGCAAGCACTGTTGGAGCAATATCCATCTGGCTTGGTGTTCCATGATTTACAGTAAAGTTAGTGAGCAGGATACCTGGAACTATGGACGGATCCACAATGTGGTCACCGCTCCACTTCTTGAGGTTGTCATCAAAGATATTATGAGGCGCACCGCCTATTGCGGTCTGCCATGAGGCCCTGTATCCATCCTCAAATCCAACAACTATGTCAGGCGCATTATTAAGCTGTCCACCTGAATAAATATCCCTGCTTCTATAAATATTTTTTATTGCCCGCCTGCCCTTCTCTTCATCAGCAAGATTAAAAAGCTTATCTGATATCATGCCGATTATTGAGTCAGCCTCGCCGGGATCCACAATGCCCTGTTTTTCACGTCCCTTCATGTTGAGATATATGCTCCCGAAACCGACAGAGAACGCCTTCGTGTTCTTCCAGTCAACATGCTGAAATAAAGGGCCTCCTTCTTTGTCATCAACAGAAACCTTCTGTTTTAATTTCATAAAGCCGTTCTCCACAAGCCACGAGTTAAGGTGCACAACCCTCCTGAAGGTTGAAAATCCGTGATCTGAGAATGCGATAAACGCAGTATCTTCATCAAGTTTTTCCATTATCTTCCCGAGAATACGGTCCATTCTCCTGTAATAGTCATCAATTACATGGCTATATTTTTTTGCATAGGCTTCATCATAAAGCGGATGTTCAGGATCGATCGTTGACCAAAAAATATGCTGTATCCTGTCTGTAGTGAAAAACGCGAATGCAAAAACACCTTCCCTGAATTTCGCAAGTTCACTCCAGAGCATCTCTTCCTGTTCATCAATTATCTCATCGCACATTGTTATAAAGGCCTCTTCATCTATCCTGCCGTCTTCAAGCGCCTTGGTATCTTCAGACATTCCAAGGGTATAGAAGAAGCCGAGATCAGCCGCAAGGCTGCGGATGTACTCATCAGGGCTGGTTATTACAAAAGCCGGATCCTTAGGATTGATTTGCACCGCTGACATGTAAAGCTCAAAATGCGGGGCTGTCCGGTTAAGATAGAATTTTACGATGCCGGAGGCTGTCTTCATGAGCCCGACCTTGAATTTAACCTCAGCCCACTCACTCCAGACCCGGCTTTTGACCGATATCTTATTTCCGTCAATCTCGATCTCAATGCCTGACCGGTCAGGCAGGATGCTGATGGTCATTTCAGTTTTGGCGTCTTCCCTGCTGCTTAATTTTGCAACCTGCGGGCCATTAATATTGGTCTTTATCTTATTGTCAGTTACGGTTACTTTGATGACCTTTTCTATCCCCTCTTCATCTTTGGATACCTGCCTGGACGTATAAAAAGAATATTTTCCAAGCCCGCCTTTGATATCAGGAACTCCGAGCCCTGCATATAATCTGGCCTTGTTCTGTTTCGGCTGAAAAGTCACCGGCCATTTCAATACTGTAGAAGGAATTCCATTGGCGGAAGTAATATCCCAGAATGCATCGCCATGCATAACAGGCAGGAACATCAGTTCTCTCTTCCCGAACATGTTCTTGTGGTTTGCCTTCATTATGGTCAGCTCAGGCATATAGTCCGCAACTCTGCGGCCTATGAAATCAAATATCCCGTGATACCCCGGATTACTGCCGGTTGCTATCGAAGCCCAGGCCACAGGGCTCTGTGCGGGATTGCTTGTAGCCAATGAAGAAAAAGAGCCTGAACGGCTGAGCTTTGAAAAATTCGGCAGTTCACCGCGCTCCATCAATCCGGACAAAATCCCCGGATCGAGCCCATCCATCCCGAGAAGGATGACTTTATTATATTTTGATTTTTTTATCATGCGATCAAAACTCCGGTCTATTAATTTATTTCATTTGTAAGTTCAATTTATTCTGTGAAATATCCATATCCTTTATATGCTTGTAAATAACCCCCGCCGCAATTTCGTGCCCGTAGGCATTCCAATGCCCGTCATATTTAAAATCAAATTTAACCTTGTGCTCCTTATAATCAGCCTCAAAAAACGGGTGAAGGTCTATGAAATCAATGCCATTCCGGCCGGCAGCCTCGCCGGAAATACTGTTAAGGCTCAATGCGCCATTGTTGTAAAGCTCCTTTGAATTAATTCTACTATAAATTGCTTTTCTATCTCCATCCATTATGACAAGAAGTTCTGCCCCGATATTATCACAGGCTTTCTTCATTTCAGCAAATAAATAATTAGTAGTTATTATACTGAGGTCTTTTTCTGTGGCGATAGAGGCAACTGAAATATTAGCCTGATATTCAGCATCATTGCCCAGAAAAATATCCTTTATCCTGTTATATGGGACCTGCTGCCTGTAGGCCAGATATCTCCATGTAGCGCTTTCCCTTATCGGCATATACCAGGGCCGTATAAAGTGCTCGGGCTCTATTTCAGACACATTATTGTCCTTGATCACGATCTTCATGAAATTACTTCCGTAACTGCCTTTTAAAAACCTGTATGATTCATCAAAATCATTGTGAACAAGCACGATAATTACCATTTCAGGATGATACTTGATCACTTCCCTGCGCAGCATATGAAGATATTGGGACATGGGCGCCCCGCTTATTCCAAACCTGTAAACCTCAAAACTATCACTCCCCAATTTATTTTCAAGTTTTTCAGCAACGCTTTCATTAGAGTTGACTGAGAACGCCTCAATATAAGAATCCCCAATAATCGCTATCCTGGATTTTCCAGGGGTCTTATTCTTATTATATGAAGCATACGTTGAGTTCCAACCGTCAGAATTAATTGTATAACCAGCAGCTATCTCATCCTTTACCCGATATGTGCCACGCTGATTTGGTTTATACTTAACCACTCTGTTTTGGAAATCTAGTTCCGGCAGGTCAGGAGCTATCATAATGAAACGGAAGAAAATAAATTCCAGAAAGACAAGTAGCAATAACAAGCTTGAGAGTACAAGAGCGATATTTATGATAAGATTTTTCACCCTAAACATTATAGAAAATAATCACAGTCTTCTTTCTAAAATATTTCTATAAGCCTTGATCGCAGTAATATATCATCAATTACAGGTGGAAACCCTCAGATTTTCACTTATAGCAACTGAAGCAGCACCGAATCATTCAATGAGCACATTTGCATAAGGGTTGCCGAAAGTCAGATAAAGACCTATGAAAATAACAACTCCGGCTTTATGTTGATACATTAAGATAGCTTCTGTTAAAAACCTGATTACTAACTGTATGTTATATGATTTAAACATATTAAACAAGACGTTTAATATAGGACGTTTAATATAGGAAAATCGCCAGCTTCCATGGAGCAAACCAGTTAATAAGTAGAGCTTTCTGGTAAAATAAACTTCTCTATCTATAACTTTTGTTATAGGGTCATGTATATTAAGAAAATAACACAAATCGAGTTAGATATGACAAAGAAAGGCATTTGCTTCTCCCCGCAATTCATTACAACCCTGTTAATCTTATCTATTATCACAATTTCTGTTATAGCATTTTACGACATACTTGGATATTTTTTCATTGGCAGCGGAACCCTCCCGTTAATAAACAACCATCAAATCCACTCGTTCAATGATATAAGCAGGATAATTAACAACCCTTTCAGGAGCGGCTTTATAGAATCAGGCTGGCTCTATTACCGCCCTATGTCAACTCTCTCATTCGGTATTGATTATTTCGTATGGAAATTAAATCCGTTTGGATATCATCTCACAGATCTTGCATTACACACACTGACTGCAGTATTGGTTTTTTTCTTAGCTCGAATACTCACAAATGGAAATGTGCTGACTGCCTGGATGAGCGCGATTGTTTTCTCTATTCATCCTGTAGCAATGGAAACCTTACCTGTAATTGCCAGAAGACATAATATAATGGAAGCATTATTCCTTTTGATTTCAATAATTATATTTTTGAAATATACCTTCTCTGTTTTGTATAAAAAACTCCTCCTTACTTTATCTCTAACCTTTTATCTACTCGCTCTTGGATCCAAGGAATCCGGTATTCTATTATTGCCGATCATATTCTTTTCCTTATTGCTTCTTGTGCAAAATACAAGTTCATTTAAAATCAAACTCAACTACATAGTTAAGAGAATGACTCCTTATCTTATTACTACATCTGTTTTTATTGCCTGGCGTTCTCATATTTTAAAAGAAATTGGAGGGAATACCAGAAAGCAACTCAATCCAGATAATGTAATGTCAATAGGCAACTCATTATTATTTATTACTAAAGATTATTTTATTAAATTATTTTACCCTTTTGATTTTTTATCATTAAGTACCAATGCAGAGTCATTGCCATTTATATCTATTGTTTTGATCTGCATCTTATTTGTATTCATTATTTACAACTATCGTAAAATCCGGCATTGTTTTATAGGCACAGCAGAAAACAAGGTAATTTTATTCTTATTGGTTTGGATGTTATTACCCCTTAGCGGATGTATTTATTTGGGGAATTCAACCAGTCATAGATGTATGTATTCATCAATCATTCCTTTCAGTATCATTCTATCTATTCTCTTGTTCAAAAGCATTTTTTCATTAATATCAGCAAGTAAAGAATTCCGTCTCTCCGGGTCTTTCAAAGCCATTTCTTTATTCAATAACATCTTTCTATCCATTATAACCACAGGGATAGCTGTTTCTCTAATTGTTTTTTCTCCTCTTATGAAGAAATATGGCGAGTGGCAGGCTATTAGTAACATTTCCCAAACATTTCTTTACAGTCTCACTAATACTCTTCCTGGATTACCCGATGATGCAATAATCCATGTTTACAATTTCCCTTATGAGGTTTCCACTTACAGATCTAAAATCCCTCATTCTGAGGAAGTTTCAGGACTTGCAGGCTTCAGTATAAAGGCATGGATAGATTTGTTAGACCCGAATAATAAAATAGAAGTTATAAAGGAAGGAGATATAAGGCTGGAAAATGAGCCGAAAAAAATAACACTTGATATATTAAAGCGAGAAGGGAATAATTATGATATTAATATCAAATACGACTGAGATAATTGAGGATTTTTTTCAATTACCGTCCTTTGTACAAACCCAAAACATAATTAGACCCATCCTATTAAAAATCGGTACAGCTTCAAACACCCTGTTGAAAAAATCTGATATAAAAGGAATGTGTACCGGAAGAATTAACCGATGGCCTTTCTGAATTATGACCAGCTTATTATCAAGCAAAAAGCTCTCAAGTTTTTTTGAGCTTATCCTATAATGCGGACCCTCCGGCATCTTCAACTTTAATTTTTCCGCAAGAAGCAATACAGGTTCCCAAAGCGGATTCGCCATTGAAATGATTAAGATAGCCCCTGGATGAAGGACCTGACTCAGGGCATTGATCGTTTTCTGCGGGTATTCCAGATGTTCAATCACATCGGATAAAAAAATATGGTCAAATCTTCTGGAGAGCAGGAAGGAACCATGTTCTTCCACTGTCCCGCTTATAAATTCAAGGCTATTTTTGTCCTTATATTTGGATTTGGCTAAATTAATCATCTCCGGACTGACATCAATTCCAAGTCCATATGCAGCATCCAGTTCTATTAAAATATCCCCCGTGCCGCATCCGATATCAAGTACCCTGCTGCCAGAAGGAATCAGGGTTTTATACAATTTTTTCAAATTGGAGTAATAATACCAGTTTCTTTTTTTATAATAGTCATAGTCCCTGGCTATCTGGTCAAAATGCTCGGAAATCATACTCATATGAATTTTATCTTCCTCATAGCAAATAAAGTCATCCTTAACAGAAGCAGGCCATGCCTGAAACGGCTTATCTGTGTGCTTCCATAAACCCTTTCGCGGTACCTGATGGGTATCTCGGCAATTTTAAGATTTAATTTTGCAGCGCCGAACAAGAGATCAAAATCACCAAAAGGGTCAAAGTCTCCAAAATACTTTCTTCCGGCGATGACTCTGTCATAATCTTCTCTCCATAGGACTTTAGTACCGCATAATGTATCCCTAATTCTCTGTTCGAGAAGATAAGTAAATGCCCTGCTGAAAAACTTGTTGCCAAGAAGGTTTAAAAATCTCATTGCTTCTTTTTCCATCTGATAAACAAGCCTTGAGCCATTGATAAACTCGCCTTTACCGGAAGCTATAGCTTCAAAAAATTTAGGGAGATCCTCAGGGGGAACAGTGAGGTCGGCATCCAGTATCATCAGGACATCATTTTTTGCATTAGAGAAACCTTTTCTCACCGCATCACCCTTCCCTTTGCCAGCCTGAACAAATACTTTTATGTCCCTGTCTGAATACTTTTCCTTTACCCTTTGGCATTCTTCAAGAGTCCCATCACTGGAATTTCCTTCCACAAAAATGATCTCAGTATGCTTACCCATATCAGGCGTTCTTAAAACAGCCTGTTCAATATTTCCCTTCTCATTCCTGCACGGAATTATTACTGAACATGTAACATCTTCTGAGGATTTTCTCTTCATCAAAGGCCTGGCAACAATAACTTCAGCCAAGGCAAGTTTCCAGAAAAACGGAAAGTTCCCAATGATTCTATTGAAAAATGCGGAAATAAGCGGGATCCAGACAGGAATTAAACAGCGATAGCCCTTTTTCACCACTTCAAAGTCATTAAGAAAAAGTAAATTAGATATATCCTCTATGGGAAGCCAGTGCTGCATAAGGTGTTTCATCCTGAGTCCTGCAAACTCAGAGAACTTCAGTAACGGCTCCCATAAATAATTGTAGTAAACTATTATCAAGCGTGTTTCAGATTTACATACTTTATGTAGCTCGTTGAGAGCTAACTGAATATCATCAACAACGCCAATTGTTCCGTCTATCACCACGTAATCAAATTTTTCTTCAATATTAAGGGATTCAAAGTCGCCGGCCTCAAACTGCAAACCCGGGAACTTGATTCTAGCAGTCTCAACCATACGCTGGCTTAAATCAATGCCGAGCCCCCTAACCGGCTTTAAAGCAGCGAGTGTCTCTCCCGTGCCGCAGCCTATCTCTATAACTGAAGAACCTTCAGGGATTAAAAAACGAAGATACCTTTCAAGCTCTTCATGATAGTAGGCGCCTCTCTTTCTCCATTTCCCCCTGTCTTTGGCAATGGAGTCAAAAAAATTAATTTTTTCAGCTTTATTCAACTTTCATTGCTCCAGGATATTGACTATTTCTGCGGTACCAGTCATAGGTCAGCCTGATCCCCTTGTCAAGTTTTATATTTGCCTTCCAGCCGAGATCAGCCATACGCCTTACGTCAAGCAGTTTCTTCGGCGTTCCATCAGGCTTTGAAACATCGTGTTCTATTTCACCATCAAATCCTGTTAAATCTTTTATCAATAATGCAAGATCCTTTACCCGTATGTCTTCCCCTGTACCTATATTGACGCACTCTCCAATATCATTGCAAGTATAGTTGAGCATCAAAAACAGACACGCATCCGCAAGATCATCAACATGCAGAAACTCCCTATAAACTTCCCCTGCTCCCCATATCAATACACGACTTTCGCTGATTCCTACACTTTTAAGAAATTCAAAAATGGAGTTATCGCTCCTTTGATTTAATTCGGCATCAAGGCCAAACCCTAAATGATAGCTGCCGATGTCCCTTCTTATCTCTTGATATTTATTTCCACTCAGGAGTTTTGCAAGATGAAATTTTCTTAATAATGCCGGTAAAACATGCGCTGTTTCAAGATTGTAATTGTCAAAAGGGCCGTATAAATTCGTTGGCATAGCAGATATGAAATTTGTGCCGTATTGTTCATTATAATACCGGCATAATTTCAAGGCTGAGATCTTTGCTATCGCGTATGGCTCATTTGTAGGCTCCAGACTTCCAGTAAGAAGGCTCTCCTCTCTGATAGGCTGTTCTGCAAATTTGGGATAAATACAGGAAGACCCGAGATTAAGAAGTTTCTTTACGCCATATTTACTGGATGAATGAATTACATTTGCGGCTATGATTATATTTTCATATATAAACTCAGCCTTATACGTGTTATTCGCTAAAATACCTCCCACCTTTGCAGCAGCTAAAAATACATGGTCAGGCCGCTCTCTTTCAAAGAAATCTTCAACTTCTTTCTGTCTGGTGAGATCAAGTTCCGAGTGGGGTCTGGTAATGATATTATTGTACCCGCTGGATCGAAGGGCTTTCATCAGAGATGAACCCACCATGCCTCTATGACCGGCAATATAGATTTTCGAGGCTTTTTCCATGCTTAAATTATCAGAGAGAACTTATAAGAAAAAACTTGCGTGTGCTTATTTAATTGTTACTCTATTACTTGTCCATCCTATGTTCTTCTGACTTAATATTCTTTTGCCTTCACCTGGGGATACAACACCAAGAAGTTCCATATCCGCATCAACCATTATCTGAACAAGCTCTTTAAAGGTAACTTTCGGCACCCAGTCGAGCTTCTCCTTAGCTCTGGAAGCATCGGCAAGGAGGTGATCTACCTCAGCGGGCCTGAAATACTGAGGATCGATCTCAACTAAAACGTCTCCGTTTTTCAATTCTATATTTAAGGAGGGAGCAATAGAACTTACAAAACCCTTTTCCTGCATACCATCACCTCTCCATTCCAGTTCAATACCGGCGTACCGGAAAGAAAGTTCTACAAATTCCTTTACAGAATGACTCTCACCTGTTCCTATAACATAATCAGCCGGTTCAGACTGCTGAAGTATAAGCCATTGGCATTCAACATATTCAGGTGCAAACCCCCAGTCTCTGCGGGCTTCCAAATTCCCAAGAAAAAGTTTCTTCTGATTACCTGCGATAATATTTGCAACCGCTCTTGTTATCTTTCTCGTGACAAATGTCTCGCCCCTCCTCGGGGATTCATGATTAAAAAGGATTCCATTACAGGCAAATAAATTGTACCCCTCTCTATAATTCACAGTCATCCAGTAAGCATAAACCTTTGCGGCTGCATAAGGGCTTCGCGGATGAAAAAGCGTCTTCTCATTCTGAGGCGGAGAGGTCGCCCCGAACATCTCTGATGACGATGCCTGATAAAATCGTGTCTTTATTCCGCTCATTCTTATGGCCTCCAGCAATCGTGTTGTGCCTATGGCAGTGATATCACCGGTATATTCAGGCATATCAAAACTTACCCTTACATGACTCTGGGCGCCGAGATGATATATCTCTTCCGGTTTAATGTTATAGACAATATTTGTAAGCTGACCTGCATCCGAGAGATCCCCATAATGAAGAAAGAGTTTTGCATCAGTGACATGCGGGTCAACATACAGATGGTCTATTCTCTTGGTGTTAAATGTGCTTGCCCTGCGGATAAGGCCATGGACTTCATATCCCTTTGACAAAAGTAACTCAGTAAGATAAGAGCCGTCTTGGCCGGTAATGCCTGTGATCAATGCTTTCTTCATACTCATAGATTTTATCATAACCTAAATGTTTTTTCTTCTAATTTTATAGAGCCGCTCCAGGTGGTTAGCAGTTTCCCGAGGCGCAGCCTGATAAAATCTATTGCGAGAATATCCCTGGCTGTTTTTGCATTATCAGTGGGAAGATGAAGTCAAAACACTATCTAATAATGATATAATAAACATGTAAATGTTTTGGGAATCAAATACAGCGATTCATCGTAACTACTAATTATTTTATGATAATAGGTTAAATGGCTTAGTGAAATGAAAATTGCAATAATTGGCTCCGGAATAGCCGGGCTTGCTGCCGCATATGAGTTGAGCAAATCCAGCGATGCTGAGATATCCATATTTGAAAAGGATCATGTGCTTGGCGGATTAGCTTCCAGCTTTGATTTTGGCGGCGCCCAGCTTGAAAAATATTATCATTTTATTTGTGGGTGTGACGATGACTTATTAGACTTAATCAAGGAACTGGGAATTGAAAATCGTCTTAGATGGAAACACAATAAGCAAAGCATTTTTTACAATGGTAAATCTTATAATTTTAGTACACCGTTGGATCTTTTGAAATTTAAGCCCTTAAGTTTCATTAACAGGCTTAAATCTGGTCTTGCACTAAAGTCTGCTATCACTTCTAAAGATTGGGAACGATTTGAGGGTATCACTGCTGTCACATGGCTTAAAAACCTGGTTGGGGAAGAAGCTTATAATATAATCTGGCATCCTCTTTTAAAAGTAAAATTTGGGCCATATTATGATAAGATCTCTGCACCATGGATCTGGCACAGGATACACCGCGTTGCATCATCCAGAAAAAATCTACTTTCCAAGGAAATGATAGCCTATATTGAAGGAGGGACAAAGATTCTGGTCGATAACCTTGAAGAACACCTTTTGAAACAAGGCGTAAATATTCACAGGAGAAGATCAGTAGAGAAAATAATTATTAAAAACAATAAGGCTCAGGGAATTATTGTTGACAATGAGAAACTCTTTTTTGATAAAGTTATTTCTACTGTAGCATTGCCGCTTCTTGATGAACTTCTCCCTGATAACGCCGATAAATTAAAAAAGCAAATACAACGCATATCATTTATCGGAGTAGTTTGTGTGGTACTCAAGTTGAAGCATGATATTACCGACACTTTCTGGCTGAATATCAACGACTCTAACTTCACTTATAATGGAATAATAACATATACCAACCTTAATCCTTCGCCTCAATTTAAAGGCAATAAAATAGCTTATATCCCATATTATGTTTCTGCAGAAGACCCGCTTTTCAAATACCCGACACAGGAGCTATTCAATAGGACTATTAAGCCGTTACCATTAATAAATAGACATTTTAGTTTGGATTGGGTTGTTGACTATAAAGTATTTAGGGATAAGTATGCCCAACCGATATCTACGGTAGATTTTTCTAAGAACATAATCCCAACTCGCTCACCAGTTGAAAACCTTTATATTTCTGACTCTTCACAATTGTATCCAATGGACAGATGTCTTAGTGGAATGATAGGGCTATCAAAACAAATAACAAAAGACATATTAAGTAAATAGATCTTTTATTCAAACATCATGACTTCCATTAACTGAAACGAGTTTTCTTCCGGAAGAAATTGAATTTGCATCAAGAAAGGTATGTTATGCCTTTTCCCGACCTTATTGGATTTTTAAGCTGTCTATTAATACCTTTTCATCCGCATGAATAATACTGCGTAGACTTTCATTAATAGGAAATGAATCTGTATTATATCTTTCTTTCATCATAGTTGAAACAGGGTGGTCAATATTTGCGATTATATAAAAGAATGAGTCAGGCCATTGGGCACTCTTAAAAAACCTGTATCTATCACAAACACCAGGGCTTTCATTGCAGAAATCAATGAACCTATTATGCATATTTGTCGAGTTATAAAAAAAGATATCAAATGGAGTATTAAAAGAATAATTAAAATCTGTCCTTCCACAGCCGCCTTTGCCTTCAAATGCAAATGCATATTCTCCATATTTAGCATTGTGGTAATTCGTTATGCCTAAAATATCCCTCACATATACTTTCGGCCCGGCATAATAAGACATCCTCCCCTGCATCTGACTAAGTATTGTGGTAGGAGCAGGGGCATCTCTAAGCATCAATCCTATTTCACGTAAATATTTATATTGCTCTGTATCAGTGGTATATACACCTCGGGTTCTAAATGGGGAGGATGGAGGATTGATAGACATAAAATGTACACTCCATGAAATAAACAGAATAACAGAAATCACTAATACAGAATACTTCCTATACCCACCTTTCTCCCAGTATTTTCTTATCAATGTATCCATAGCCCATGCGGCATAAATAATCATTATTGGCAATACAGGTACAAATCGCCTGGCAAAAGGCATATAATCACCCCCTGCCCAGACAGAGATAAACACATTAATGGCCAGACTGGCTGAAAATAAGCAAAGCAAGATATTCTCTTTATTTTTTTTCTGGAAGAACAGAACAATAAAAGGTATCCAGGCACCAAGATAAAAGAAGAAAGCATAGTAATTCAAACCACTTAGAATTACCCTTATAAGTTCCTTAATAGATGAGAAATCACCGGCAAAAATGATCCTCTTACAAAGATGAGATGCATAACCTTTGGCTGTAATTGGTGAAGACGTCCATAAGTTATAAATACTATGCCTGACAAGAAAGTAGGTTGCTATCGAAATTATAGATATAATTATGACAGCAGAAAGACTATTGGGCAGTTTTTTGTTTTCAGAGTATTCGAAATAAGCCAAAATCGAAAGCCAGGCTATTACGTAAAGAAAGCCTTCTGTTCTGGCAAATAACATCACAAGCAATGACAGTAATGCAACTGCTGTGTATTTTCCGTTACCTTTACATTTATACATGATAATTATACAAAGCAATAGGGCGAATGAAGATGCTAATGTATCCATTCCTGTTGCTCCATAGTAATAAAAATCGTTTGAAAGCGCACAGAAAACCGGGAGCACAATTGCCATCAGGCGAGGATAGGAAAACTTCAGAAAGCCGCTTAAATAGCTTATGAAAAAGAGACAGATTATCCCTATGAAAAGGTTTAGGTATGGGGCGAAAGTTGCAATATCATAAAACCTTCCCCCGAATGCAATAATTGCAACCCAAAACAGGTTTGAGTAAGCCTCTACATGCTCCCCAATATTAAATACCGGGCCATATCCGGCTGCCCAATTAGAAGCATACCTGTAATATATGAAAGCATCATCCTGAAAGGCTATTCCACGGATAAGATAAATTATTGTAAATATAATTACTGCAGGTAATGCATATAGGATAATATTTATCTTGATTTTGTTATTGTTTTCAGCTGAAGTTTTCATAAAGGAAAATATTATAAAGCTATAAGGATTGTTTAAGATATAACATTTAACGGCGAAATGTCAAAAATGCAGCATTAATACTTTTTCCGATGTCCGTTTTGAAGATTATAACAGATAATTTTCTGCTTTAGAGGAATCTTACGGTTGTAAATCAACGAATCATTATTTGAGAAGATGTAAGGTAACAGCGATCTTGTAAAGGTTTATTACCATAACAGATAAATAGAGAGCTATAAATGGCAGGCGCACAGTAGTGGAAGATGTTTTGAGCTTTACAAATGAAAATCCCGCAAACATTAATAAAATAAAATAACTATAAGAAGGATATAAAAATCTGGAATAAATAGCATCATTGTTTGTGAATGTCCATACGATAATTGTAATCAATATGTATCCAAAGAAAAATTCAGCAAGAACAATAAGTGCCGATAAATTCTGAAGATCAGTTATAAATGCCTTTAATAAACTGCCTGAGTTAATATTTTTACGATGTTTGATCAGGGTTAAGAAAATAATAAATAATGTCAAAATAAATAAAATGAAGAGACCTATTTCAATTATGGAAAAATCATAAGGAAGATGATTGACCTCATGGTCAGGATATTTAAAAGGAGACAAAAAATCCAATAAAAAAGTCTTTAAAGTTAACATGACATTATTACAGAAAGAAGTTTCAGCTAAATAACTGTATTTTCCACTTAAGTTTCTGTACTCATAACCAACCCTCGGCATCCCCGTGAAATAACCGGAATTTTTGTAGTTTTTCAGCAAAAGAAGCCCAATCGGCCCAAGAGATATTATGTTAAAGAGTAACAATTGATATTTTTGCCGCCATTGAGTCCTGCTGTTTAATAAAACGATATTAATAATCATAAGGGGGAATAGCCACAACATCGCATGGTATCGTGAAATAAATATTATTGAACTCAATACGGATAAGATAACTAATGAAATATAGGTCTGTTTATTTACGTAAGCAAGAAGCGTGAAATATACCAAAAAGCTCATAGGAATGACCAAAGCTTCAGCGGTAAACTGAGAGAGGTTCCAATAGTTAAAGGCACAAATTGAGTAAAAAAGAAATAACCAAATCGGATTAATATTTGAAATATATTTTTTTGAATATATATGTAATAGAAAAAGAGTGCAAAAGAAAAGCAACAGGTTTGTCCAGTCAGGAGAAATATTTATTGATCGTGCAAGAAATAGTAATATAGCATATCCTGGTGGAAAGTAGCCCAAACCGCCTCTTCCAATTGCACTATTGAAGCTCATACTCTGATCAAGCATCTCCTCAGATTGGGGGGAAATGGGCATCAATTCTCTAAAAGAAAAATAGACACCGGTAATAAAAACCGAACCTGAAAGAATAACAATGAAAAAGATTATAGTTTTTTTACTCATTTTTTATGAACACAACCATATCAACCTACGGATTTATATTTGTTCACTTTTTATAATTTAAAATATCACGTGTTGCAGGGACATAAATCCGCTCTGGTCTTGTATAAAGACCTAATATGGGTTTAAAACTATCTTCATCAGAATAAGAAATCATACCCTTCAGAATATAATTCTGTTCAAAAACGTCATATAAATCTTCAGGAAGAAATTTTTCATTATCGCTCCCTAAGATAATAGTATTGTTGTTTTTCCCTCGAAACATATTTTTCAACTCATTTGAAAGCTTTTTCCTGACGACTTCATTGCCCCAAATAAGATTATCACTTATCTGCATCCGATGCGCAAAGCCTTTTTTCCCGGCAAGTTCTACTAAATAAGGGTGGGAAGGGAGAAAAACATCACCATCAATCTGTCTTAATATATTGATAACCTCTATGCCAGCCTCCATATCTTCTTGGCTTGGCACTTCATTAAATGGATTGTAAGTCAAATACCCTGAACCAAACTGCAATAAACAGAGCACATAGATAAAAGCGACCAATATATGTTTATTATCTGAGTACATATCTCTGAAAACTTGTAATAACCGATGAAATGAGAGGCCAAAGAGAACGGAGATCATGGCATGTGCAGGTATTAAAACATTCTCAATGCCGCCTGCCTGCAGCCTTGGCGCCAGAGATGCGCCGAACATACCAACAGATATCAGAAAATAAAAAATAAAGGTATTTTTGTTCGGATTAACAAAAAACATCATGAAGTAAACTAACAACATGCCAAATGCAATCTTAAACGGAGGGATTATATCTTCGCTCCAAAAGGTCAACCACCTTGAAGATACTACTCTTGAAGAGAAATTTGACGGCAATTCAAAAACATAATAGATGTACCATCCATTATGAATATAGTCAAAGAACAATGTGCTCCCTAATATTATTACTGCAGAGGTAATTATGAAATATATTGAACGGCGCCAGTCAGTCAATAATAAATACAAAATGACCGGCAGCAATATCGGAAGCGCTGTCTGTTTTGTCAGAAAAGCCAGAGAGATAAGTATGCCAGCAATAATGGAAGAACTATTTGAAGATTTAAATCGTATCACATAAAGCGACGACAAAAGAAGAAAAAGAAAGAATGAGTCAGGCCTTCCAACATCAAACCATGATCCTGATAAATGAAAAGTAGCCGCAAACAAACCGCTGGCAAGAAAACCGCTGAAGCGGCTTTCAGTTTCCTGTTTTACAAAAGAAAATATTAGATAAAAACATCCGAGGGAGGATATGATTGATACCAGTCTAAGAGGCAGAAAACCGACTTTAAAAAAAAAGGCTGCTGCTGCCGAAACATAAAAAAAGAGCGGGGTATAGTTATATGGAATAAATTCCAGAGACGGGCTTACATATATTAATTGCCCTGATAATATTCTGGCGGCATGAATGACTGATCCTCCCTCAAGCCACTCAAGGTCAAAAGGGTAGAAAAGCCTGAAAAACGCAATAGCAGCATATACAACGATATAGGATGCAGCGACTGATAATAATAAATATTTTAAAAAACCAGATAAATAGCCTGTAAGTTTATTTTCAGTCATTCAAGCTGTAACTGCCAGAAAAACAAACAAGAAAAGTTAATACCAGTTAATGAGTAAAGGCTAATTATAATATCATATGGTAAGTTCACATATCAAAATAGACGCAATTTTTAACGGATATTATTTATAGGTATAGAAGATAACTGTTATATTGTGTTAAGATGTGAGCAACCAAATGATTACGGCTGATGACTTCAATATCTCTTATACTGCCTTTTCCCAGGGTTGCTTAGCCATGCAGATGCCGGCTTAAGATTCATGAACCGCACATTAGTCATAATACCAACATATAACGAAGCCAAGAACATCGGCATGCTCATCTCTGCCATCAATGAGGCGGCCGACATTGATATACTCATAGTCGATGACAACTCCCCTGACAAGACTTATGAGATCATCGAAAGTTTAATGTCAACACATAGCAACCTTAACCTGATAAAGAGGGAGAAGAAGCTCGGCCTCGGAACGGCATATATCGCAGGCTTTAAATTCGCGCTTGAAAAAGGTTACAGTTATATTATGGAGATGGATGCCGATTTCTCCCACGACCCCAAGGAAATCCCAAATTTTCTGAAAGAGATTCCAAACAGCGACCTTGTCATTGGTTCAAGATATATCACTGGCGTCAATGTTATAAACTGGCCGATGAGCAGGCTCCTCCTGAGCTATTCGGCAGGCAAATATGTTCATTATGTCACCGGCCTGCCTGTCAAAGACCCCACAGGGGGCTATAAATGCTTCAGAAGAGATGTTCTCAAGTCCATAGACCTCGACAAAGTGAGGTCAACGGGATACTCATTCCAAATAGAGATGAATCACAAGGCGTGGAAAAAGGGATTCAGGCTGAAAGAGATACCGATAGTCTTTACAGACCGCTATATGGGAAAGACCAAGATGACAAAGAGCATCATGTGGGAGGCAATATGGATAGTTTGGAAACTTCGCCTCGGCATCATCTAAGGAGGGCTCATCTCTTTGTACAGGTAACGTGAAGCCCCTGAGCGAAAAGCCCCCCCCTAAAAAACATCGATTCATAATAACTTACGAGGAAGGCTAAGTTTATTAGCTTCTTAAGGAGCTTTCCGGTGAGCGATCCGCTATCTTCAGTAACATCCTTTGATGAATGCGCCCTGACTACCTTCTCCTTGAAAGGCCTCACCTCCTGAAGTATGTAATACGCCATATCGATAACCTGGCCTATTATATAAGTGCTGTACTCTATCTTTTTTATCTCAAAATTCTTTTTCTCAAGCTTATCGATAAACTCCTTCTTCGTAAATCGCTGGATATGCCCGGCGTGCTTCTTTTTTAGGTCATGTCCGAGCCTCAGTCTCCAGAGAAGCCAGTGAATGGTGAGCGGCTCTTTCTCGCACGGGATAAAGATGTGTATGGTTGAGCCTCTTTTGCTAATCCTCATCACCTCATCGAAAAGCTTCTCAGTGTTCTCCACATGCTCAACTATGTCAAACATGAGAACCACATCAAAAAAGTCATCCTCATAAGGAAGGGACTCAGCGTTAAAGACCGAGTATGAGACCCCGTCACCATACGACTTTGCGAGATCAATCGCATCGGCGTCAATATCACCGGCGTAACACTCAAGCGAAGGAAGATACGAACTGAGCGAACGTATGAACTTGCCTGCCCCGCATCCTATCTCAACCACTTTGCCTTTTTGTGTGTGAAGGCTCTCAATGCACCTACAAAGCTTCAGCGAAGCAAGATCCTTATTATTGAGGTCTATCCTCTCCTGACCCCATATCTGCCTAAACCCTTCCTTCATCCTGTGTCTCCTGTCAGGCACTTCATGTGATGATGAAGCCATAGGTCAGCGCCCAGAAAAATATCGTGAGTACAAGCTGACGGTCGCTGAATATCTGTGATGAGGGGTCATCCCCTGATTTATGGTATATCACAAGGTAAAGAAACCTGAATATCCCGAATATGACAAATGGTATCGTGTAGATAAGGTTTGCCGAGCCGTGCAGTTCAATAGACCTCGGACTCAGCGTGTAGAGCGAATAGGTTATTATCGTGGCAGAAGCCATTATCATCATGAATGATGTCAATATCTCTATCGAGTATTCACGCAGGACCTTCCTGTGATTATGCGTCGATTCAGTGCAGGTCAATTCGGCATACCTCTTTGCAAAGCCAATGAGAAGGCTGATCATGAAACCTGTAAGTATCATCCATTCAGATATGTGAATGCCGATACCGACGGTTCCGGCGAATATTCTAAGCATGAAGCCGAGTCCTATCTGGAAGACATCAATAATGGGTATTTTTTTAAAATAGACCGAATAGGTCAGGTTATTCAGAAGGTAGAGAAATATAATGAGCGATGCGGATGGGCTGACAGAAAACGCCGACAAAATACTCGCCCCACACAAAAGGGCGGAAAGCACTATCGCAGAGGAGACACTAATAGCCCCGTTTGCAAGAGGACGGTTCCTCTTTGTGGGATGCCCTCTGTCCGCCTCCATATCATGATAGTCATTAAAGATATAGACAGATGACGATGCAAGACAAAAAGCGGCAAACATCATGACTGCCTTTAAAAGCAATCCATAATTGCCATAGTCGCCCAACGCAAAAAAACCCAGCAGGACAAAGGCGTTCTTATGCCATTGATGAACCCTTAAAAGTTTAAGGTACTGTATTATGTTATCCACTTAATAATCCTTTTATAAAACAATATGCTCATTGAGAATCCTATAATGTGATTTTTTTAAATATCCTTTCCGGTATATTCCTGATGATAAACATGATCCATCGCCAGAACCATGGCAGATAAACTATATTCTTCTTTTTTAAGATAGCGTTATAAATACCTTTGCCAATCACATCCGGCTGAGAGAACAAAATACCTTTTTTGAAATCCGCAGTCATTGGGGTATCCACCATGCCCGGCTTGATCGTCAGGACATGCACCCCTGCTTTGCACAAACGCTGCCTTAAGCCTGAAGTAAAAGCTGTCAATGCGCTTTTGACAGAACCATATACGTAATTACTCTCCCGCCCCCGGTCTCCCGCGACAGAGGAGATAACGGCGATAGTGCCGTGTTTCTGCTTAACAAAATGATCAGCCATCTGTGTCAGGATAGACGCTGTGCTTGTAAAATTAATTGTAAAGGCCTTGTTCATTTCCCTGATATCAGTCTCGCATCTCTTCTGGTCAGGCAGGGTGCCGTAAGCAATGAAAAGACCGTCAAGATCAGGATGCTTCGATAAGATATTTTCAACAGCTTCACTGATCGATCTCTCATCAAGTGCATTAAATACAGAGTATCCGACATCCCCTGCCCCTCTTACGGACAGGTCGCCTGAAAGCCGCTTCAGTTCATCCTCATCCCTGTCGCACAGATAAAACGCAGCCCCGTCTTTGGCAAATAGTTTAAGCGTCTCATAAGCAATCGTTGAGCATGCTCCAAAAACCGCTATCTTGTTAATTCCGGCCATCAATCTCCTCCTGATAATAAGTCGTGCCGCCCTACCCTTCTATAAAAACTTGATGAAAATTTCGGGTCAATATACTTCCTGAAATTATCAAGTAAAGGAAAAGCTTTCTGAAAGGTGCTGCCCGCCATGCGCGCGTCTTTGGCAGGATATATCCTCCCGCCGAACTCAATGACAAGCTTATCCAATTCATCAAGTATATCAAAAAGCCTTTGCCCCGTATTTGGGAAATCAAGGGCCAGCGTCGTCCCGGCAATAGGAAATGAAAGCATTCCCTGAGCCTCTGTATCTCCGAATTCTTTTAATACCACAAGAAAAGAACCCAGCTTATTTTCCGTGATCTTCTCTAATATCATCTTTATCGCTTTATTATCATCTGCAGGAGGCACAACACACTGCCACTGGAGAAATCCGCGAGTGCCGTACATGCGGTTCCAGTGAGCTACCTTATCCAGAGGATAAAAAAAGGGGTCATAATGCACGCGGCTCTTTAAAGATTTACCCCGCTGCTTATTGTAATACAGAAAATTAAATAATTTTATCGTAGGATTTGAAAGAAGCACAGATGGGGCATCAAAAGGAAATGACGCAAACCCCGGCTGGCTGTGCAGCATATCTGAATCTTTTTCAGATGTCTTTTCCGAATGGTTCCCCCTCATAAAAATACCGCGTATCTTATCCGCGTCACGAAGGCAGTCAAGCCACGAGACAGTATATTCAAAGCCCTCTGCGGACTCAGCTGATATGCGGGAAAATTCATTGAGGTTTTCAAACTTTATGGATTCCATATCGATATACGGCCCGTGAACGGGCTTCAGAACGATATCAGCCCAAAGTAAGACCCCTGTAAGGCCAAGTCCCCCGGCCGTTGCCCTGAACCAGTCATGATTATTGTCTCTGCTGCATAATATCCTGCTCCCGTCAGACCTCTCCAGTTCAAAGCAGACTACATGATTACAGAAGGTCCCTGCCTTGTGATGGTTCTTGCCGTGTATGTCATTGGCTATCGCGCCTCCGATGGTCACGTATTTTGTCCCGGGCGTAACAGGAAGAAACCAGCCTTTAGGAACAAAGACCTGAAGCAGCTCATCAAGAGAAACACCCGACTCACACCTTACTATCCCTGAGTCCGGATTAAAACCGAGAAACTTGTTGAGATGCCTGGTGGAGAGCAGATACCCCCCCTCATTGAGGCATGAATCTCCGTAGCTGCGACCCAGCCCTCTCGGCAGTACCGGCGGTTCCGTTGAGTCGAGGTACTCCCCTACCTTCCTGATAGTATGGGGAACCAGTTCGCCGATATGCGCAACTTTCGGAAATCTGCCCCATGATTCGAAATTCATATTGCACTTCATAACGTATTATCTTTCATGATGTTACATTGATTAATTTATATTATATAGAAAAGATAGTTGATTAATCAGCATAGTTCAGATTATAATAATTTCAAAGTCTTATACTTCAAAAAATGGTAATATAAAGTAAATTTTATTGAAGGGAATTATATGAAATACAAAAATCTTATTTTAACGATATTAATGCTGGTGATAATATTCCCTTCCATAGCCTATGCCTATCTTGATGCAGGAACTGGCAGCTATATTCTGCAGTTGATTTTAGCAGCTTTCTTTGGAGGCCTTTTCGCAATAAAATTATTCTGGAATAAAATAAAAAATATTTTCAGAAATATATTCTCGGGCAAAAAAGATAACAATATTGAAAACTGACTGCACTATACAAAGTTCTTTTCGTGACCCAAGCGGCTTCCTTTTTTACAAGAATAAACAGATTTATCGTCAGGTAAATACATGTTATAAAGACGATTACGATCTGCTGATAACCTCCGGCCTGTATAAATCTCTTTCTGATTCTAAATTATTAATACCTCATCTGGAAGCTGACATAAAACTGGCAATGACTGACGCTGCATATAAAGTTCTCAAGCCTGAATTAATACCATTTATCTCCTATCCATATGAATGGTGCTTCAGTCAGTTAAAAGATGCTGCCCTTACAACACTTGAGATTCAGAAACGTGCCGTAGACCACGGGATGATCTTAAAAGACAGCACCGCCTATAACATACAATTTGTGAATGGCAAACCAACCTTCATAGATACCCTCTCTTTTGAGAAATACAATGAAGGAGAGCCATGGGTAGCATACAGGCAGTTCTGCCAGCACTTTCTTGCTCCGCTATCATTGATGAGCTACAAAAATATTTCACTGAATCAGTTGTTTAAAATATACATTGACGGAATCCCGTTGGATCTTGCAAGTGCCCTTTTACCTTTAAGGACACGATTGAGAATTTCTTTATTGTCACACATTCACCTACATGCAAAAAGCCAGCAATATTTTTCAAATAAAGTGGTTGATCATGGTGATCGCAAGATCAATCGGTTATCGCTGCTCGGGCTTATTGATAATCTGGAAACAGGAATAAGAAAATTAAAATGGAAGGGAAGAAATACTGAATGGGCTGATTATTACGATGATACTAATTACTCCACAGGTTCTTTTGATCATAAAAAAGAAATCGTTTCAGAATTTGTTTCCAAAAACAAGCCGCAAGTTGTCTGGGATCTTGGAGCTAACATAGGAACCTTCAGCCGTATATCAAGTTCTAAGGGAATCAGGACGATGTCATTTGATATTGATCCTGCATGTGTTGAAAATAATTACCTTGAGTGTAGTCGCAATAATGAAACAAATATACTCCCTCTATTGCTGGATCTTACCAATCCCAGCCCCGGAATCGGCTGGGACCATTCCGAAAGAATGTCTTTTGTGGAACGAGGCCCTGCCGATATGGTAATCGCCCTTGCCTTGATCCATCATTTAGCCATTTCCAACAATGTCCCTCTTGACAAGATCGCTGATTTCTTCAGTAAGATAAGTGAATGGCTGATCATTGAATTCGTCCCGAAATCAGACTCTCAGGTAAGAAGGCTCCTCTCAAGCAGAAAAGATATCTTTCCGGATTACACACAAAGCCATTTTGAACACCACTTCAGAAGTTGCTTTAATATTATTACAGCTACAAATATCAAGGATTCTGAAAGAACCCTCTATTTAATGAAGAAAAAATAGCGGCCTCGTTGTGTACGAATAACCTATTTATTAAAAGATGATGCTGTTATTTTTTTATTCGCTTTAGAGAGATTATCACGGATCAGTTCCATGAGATGCGCCGTTATCAACGGTTCATCATCTGATATATCCTTTGTTTCATGAGGATCTTTACCAAGATCAAAAAGTAATTTTTTGCCACTTTCCATATAATAAATCAGTTTATAGTTCCTTTCTCTCACTGCTACCGCACCTTTGGTAAGCAGGTGTCCTAAAGAACGGTTCTCATTAAACTGCATCGTAAAAATCGGTTTAATTTCAAGTTCTTCCCCCTCTAACGATGGAAGAAGCACCCTTCCTTCCATCCAGCCAGGAGCGGGGATCCCCGCCAGTTTAAGTATTGTAGGTGCTATATCAATGCTTTCAACCGGGACATCAATTTCCTTGCCCTTACCCTCTTCTGACAACTTCACAATTAAAGGAACTCGGACAAGCTGTTCATAAAGATGCTCATAAACATGCCCCCTGAAGCCATTGGAAAAACTCTCCCCATGATCAGCGGACAAAATGATAATTGTATTAGACATATCAATGCGTTCTGAAAGACGTGACATAAATAATTCAAACTGTCTGTCTGAATATAATATCAACTCATCATATCTCTTTCTAAGAATATCCACATCCGGCTGCATCTCATCTGAATATTCCTTATTTATATTTATTAATTCCTGTTCATTATTAGAGACAAATTTTCCTTCATCTCCAAAAAAACCTAAGTAAGGTGCGGGCGGCAGATATGGATAATGAGGGGGGAGGACATGCAACCATGCAAAAAACGGCCTGTTCCTGTTTCCCGGCTCATATTGTGAAATACAATCCAAAAAGCCGCTGTACACCGCTTCTGAAGGAGTTTCTATAACATGTATATCAGGACGAAACCTAATAATTAACTGGGCAATGGTATTAGATTCAAAAACCATCTCCCTGGCAATAGGCCTCTCCATGAATAACATGGAAAGCTTATCAAACCACCATGTTTTAGGTATCCACATAGATTGGGGCCTGACCTTCACAGAAAATGATTCTCCAATACCTAACGAGACCGGATGAAGATATGTGGTCTGTACAAACCCAAACACATCATACCCATTATCTTTCAGCAGGTTTGGAAAATTTTGTTCATACTTCTTCACAGGAAAGATCTCAGTTCGATGCCAGACGCCATGAGTCCAGACTCTTTGGCCTGTCATAATACTCATAACAGAAGGCGGTGACCAATTTGACGATGAATAAGCCTCTTTAAATACAATGGCATCTTTAGACCATTTTGATATAAAAGGAGTGGTAGGCCGGTTATAACCGTAAGACTGCATATCCATTGAGGTTAATGAATCCATAGTTACCAAAATAATGTTCGGATATGAGGCGAATCTATTGTTCATAGAAGGGGGTATCAATGGATTAGATATGTCGGTACAATTAACAACAGGAACGCTCTGAGAGTCATAATCTATCTTACTGATAAAAGATAAAGGCAATGCTGCGATAATCAGTAAAGCAAAAAACCAGACAAGCAGTGAAATTCCATTCTCCAGTCCATACAATAACCTGTTAATCACATTTTTAATTATAAGAACAATACATACAACCAACAATATGAATATTATCAGCAACGTCAAATTATTTAATCCGGTCAGCTCGCTTAAATAAACATCCTTGAAGAAAATCCTTTTAGCCATTCTCAACAAAACCGCAATTAACAGGCCGCCAAACAAATGTTCAAATCTGACAACTTGAAGGGAGACAGGGAGCAGTTTAGCAACACAGTACGTCATTAACCAGACAACAAGTGTAATAGCAAAAACCATAACTATCCACAAGATATAAGCTAACGAAAGATCAGGCAGGAAATCGAAAAAGCTCATATAATAAGAATACCCGCCCCATTTATTTACAAAAATATTGAGAAAGAAATGAACGGATAATAAAACGAAAAGTATTCTAAATACTGTAAGTAAAGATTTACCGGCAGAAACTCCTGTGTTCTTACTTTGAAAAAATGCCATATATAAAAAATCCCTTAAAAAAATTGATCTTTATTATTTCAATAAATACAAACGATAAAACCTCCTATTAGATAAGGAGGATATTCGGATGATAATTATAAGCTGTCTTATTAAAATGATCCTGCTATTTTTACCTTTTCTTTAAAAAGGTCATCAGTTTAGTATAAAAACAATTATTGCGCTTCAGTGATCCGTTTATTTGCACCTGACAACGCGACCTCAATCAATAATTTAAGGCGCCCTGCAATTTCCGGTTCTTTTTCAGCCAGATCATTTACTTCTTCAGGGTCATCATGAAGATTGAAAAGAAGTTTTTTCCCATTTTCCAGGTAAAAAATAAGTTTATAATCTCCGTCCAATACAGACACAGCTCCCTTAGATATGGGATTGCCAAATAATTTATTCTTTATCAATGCCATGGAAAATATAGGCCTTTTTTCTAAATAACCATCTGAAAACAAGGGAACCAATGATCTTCCTTCCATCCATTGAGGAACCGGAATATCCGCAAGTTCAAGAATAGTAGGAGCAATATCTATTTGTTCAACCGGTGTATTGATTACCTTGTTCTCTAAGTGTCCAGGGATGTTTATTATCAATGGGACACGCAGAAGCTGCTCATAGAGATATGCGCCATGCGGGCCATGACCGTAAAATCCGTGTGCAAAACTTTCCCCATGGTCTGATGTCAACACAACGATTGTGTTAGACATATCCATTATCTCAGAAAGACGCGATAAAAATATTTTAAACTGTTGATCTGAATATAAGATGTTTTCATCATATTGTTTCTTCAGGATGTCAACGAACGGTTGGTCTTCAGGTTCATAATTCCCGACAGATATACTTTTCTGTTTTATAACCTTCGTATCAACAAAAATACCTTTATAAGGTTCTGGCGGCAAATAAGGGTCGTGAGGAGGCAATACATGCAGCCACGCAAAAAAGGGCTGATTTGAATTGCTCTCATTTCCTTGCGACTTACCATTCATTTTGCTTTGTTTATCCGCTTCAGAAACAAATTCTAAAAAACGGTCATAAACCCTTTCTGACCGGAACAATGTTGTCTCCAGATCTTTAGGTGCCGCCTTCAACTGCCTTGAGATCAGATTATTCTCTACAAAAAACCAAGAATGGACAATCGGCCTTCCGATCACCAGTTGCTCGAGCATATTAAACCACCACTCTCTTGTATCCCAAAATGTAAAATAATCATCACACACCGAGAAGAGATATGTCATACCTAAATAATTTGGATGTGCGCTTCTGTTTTGTATAAATCCGTATATATTGTACCCATTGTCTTTCAGCGACCTAAGTAAATTATTCTCTGAACGATAAACAGGTTTATTCTGCACCTGATACCAGACACGATGAGTCCAAGGGCGCTGTGATGTCATAAGACTTGTTACCGTCGGAGTTGTCCAGTCAGCAGCGGCATAAACCTTGTTAAACACATAAGAGCTTTTTGCCCATTCATTTATAAAAGGCGTTGTCGGCAATTCATAACCGTATAGCTCCATATCTAAGGATGTTAACGTGTCCATTACCACAAATATAATGTTAGGCCGTTTCCCGGAGGCGCTCGAAGCAGTCTTTTTGTCCTCAATATTACTCTCAGACTTTTGGAGGATACCCACATCTCTTTTGCCATAAAATGATATCGGAAAAGACAGAATAAATACTATTGAAAATATCCAAACAAGGGGCGTCAGGAAGCCATCTAATGACAAAACTATATTCTTACATTTGCTCCGCATAATGAAAACCAGACTAAATAACATCGCACCCGCAGCTATCAGAGATACAAAATGATATCCTCCAAAGATGTCACTAACAGAAATATCAGCAAAAAATATTCTTTTGAGAACTATCAATGAAAAAGAAAGAAAGAAATATAATATGATATGTTCAATCCTGACGGAGGTAAAACTGCGGAGGATCAGCGCAAGCAAATAAATGCATATCCCTATTAAAATAGTTATTAAAACAGCACATAATGTGTATATTATATAAACCAGAGAGAGATCAGGAACTAATTCAATAAAACGCATATAGTAGGAATAGCCGTCCCAGTAATAAAATGAATCCCTGAGAAAATAAAGCGAGAAGACAGCAAAGACAAAACGCAGTATCAGCAAAAAAGACTTCTTATTTGTCATCATTATCTTTTTTCCCGGAGAAAAAACCTTTAACAGCATTGACTATGCGTTTCCAGAACATGACTAAAACAGCGAGTATCCCGTAAACAAACGGCAGCACAGAGGAGAAGAAGAAGCCGCCCGTATTCGGGTCAATATAAGCGGAAGAAATTGCTGGTAATATGATAATCTGCATAAAAATAAGCACAAAAAAAGGATTGCGCAGTAATGAAAAAATATATTTCATTTAATCCGCCTTTACTATCTTTTTATTTGCAGCTGCAAGATCTTCTTTTATAATACCCCGAAGGCGCTTGGTGATATCAGGATATTTTTCAACCAGATCCACCGCCTCATCAGGGTCATCCCTCAGGTTAAATAGCAGGCTCTTCCCGTCATCAAGATTATGGATCAGTTTGTAATCACCTTCCCACACAGCTATGGAACCTGTGATAATGGGATTACCTAAAGACTTGTTATGAAGGAATTGCATTGACAATACCGGCCTCGGCTCTAATGACTCACCCTTGATAAGAGGAAAAAGCGACCTGCCGTCCATCCAGCCTGGAACGGGAATCCCAACGATGTCAAGGATGGTCGGAGCGAGGTCTGACTGTTCAGCAAGCATATCTATTTTTCTGCCTTTGCCATCTCCCGGCATCTTTATGATCAGCGGAAGGTGGACGATGGGCTCAAAAAGAGGAGAACCCCAGTGATTGAGCCAGCCGTGCGAAAAGCTCTCTCCATGGTCGGCTGAGAGGATAATAATCGTATTTGACATATCCGCCACATCGGCAAGGCGTGATAAAAACTCTTTGAATCGTTCATCAGAATATAAGATAAATTCATCATAGCGCTTTCTCAGTATATCCACCTCCGGCTGCATCTCCATGTCATAAGCAGCATAAAAATTAAAACCGGTGTATTGGCTGTTGAGTGTAATATACTTTTCAGCATCCCCGAATATGCCTCTGTATCTTTCAGGCGGAAAGAACGGATCATGCGGAGGGTATACATGGATCCATGCAAAAAACGGCTTTACAGGCTCTGATACACCTCTTGCTGAATCAGCCTTTCTGATGTGCGCCAAAAAATTGTCATAAACCTTGTCAGGCGGCACAAGGGTTTCTGTGATATTAGGCCTGTCATCACCAATAATCTTAAAGATGGGGTTATCCATAAATACCCAACGCTGCACAACCGGCCTCACTTCAAAATATGCTATCAGCTTTGCATACCACCAGTCAGAAATTATCTGGAAAATCAAGTGGCTTGGTTTTACAGAAAATGCTTCCCCAAGACCAAGCGCACTGGGATGGGCAAAGAAATTCTGCACAAAAGCGTAAGTGTCGTAACCGTTATCCCTAAGTACGCGTGGAAGACTCTCATCATAATGAGTGATCGGGTTATATTTTGTTTGAAACCAGGCCTTATGTGTCCATACCCTCTGCCCTGTCATCATGCTCATAACTGTAGGGCTTGTCCAGTTCGACGCCGCATAATACCTTTGAAACACAGCTGCGTTCTTAGCCCATTCAGAGATAAATGGCGTTGTGGGGCGCTCAAAGCCGTATATATCCATATCAAGCGCAGTCAAAGCATCCATAGTCAGCAGGACGATGTTGGGCCTATCTTTTACATCGGATACGATGCCTGTTGACGAAGGGACAAACTTATCAGACACCTTCTCTTTCATGAATGATAGAGGCACTGACAATATCAATAAAAATGTAAAAAGCCAGACAAGCGGGGTAATGCGCGTGTCAATTCCTAAGATGATCTTACCGGCATATTCCCCTGTCTTCCCGCGGAAAATAAAGAGCAGAATACCCACTGCGATAAGTCCTATGACAAGCAGCTGCGGCCTGCCAAGCCCTGTAAATCCGGTAATAAAAAATTCCGGATAAAAGACCCTCTTGAATACAAATGGAACAACCGCCAGTACGGTAAAGAAAAGGACATGTTCAAGCACAATACCCGGAAAAACCCTGGAGATAATGCGGTAAACAATAAATGATAAAACCCATAAGATAATAACTGCGGGAATAACAGGGAGCGAGCTGAGCAGATACGAAAGCGACAGGTCAGGCAGAAACTCCATGAAATGCATGTAATACGAGTACCCGTCCCATTTATAAAAAGCGTCCTTTACAAACTGCAGTGAAAAGAAGATGAAGACTATTCGCAGCATCAGCAGAAAAGACTTCTTATTTGTCATCATCATCTTTTTTTCTGGAGAAAAAACCTTTAACAGCATTGACTATGCGTTTCCAGAACATGACTAAAACAGCGAGTATCCCGTATACAAAAGGCAGTACAGAGGAGAAGAAGAAGCCGCCTGTGTTAGGATCAATATATGCATCAGCGCTGTATGGCAACAAGAATGACTGTATTATGATGAGGGCCGATAAAAATCTCCATCTTAAACGTAAAAAATGTATCATTACTTCCTCCTAATGCTCATTCAATGAGACTTCTAAAGCATGCTAATAGCAATATAATATATTATCATATTGCAACTCTTTTAAAAAAGCAGCTATCATTTATTATTGCCTGAGCCAACTATTTCCTCGTTTGCTCCGGAAAGGCCTCTGTTAATAAGTTTCTTAAGCTCTTCAGCCACTGCAGGTTTCTCATTAATGATGTTATGCATTTCATCAGGGTCATTCTTAAGGTTAAACAGAAGAGATATATTGGCTTCGAGATAATAAATAAACTTATACTCGCCGTCCCATACCGCTATAGTGCCTTTGGTAATAGGCTCCCCAAGCGCCTTGTTCTCTATAAACTGCATGGAAAAGACCGGTTCTGGATGAAACGCCCTCCCCTCTATCAACGGGAGAAGCGACCTTCCTTCCATCCATTGGGGAGCCGGAATACCAGAAAGTTCAAGAATGGTAGGAGCTATGTCTATCTGTTCGGTCTGCATATCAATTGCCTTTCTGTGTATGCCTCCCGGCAGCTTGACCATCAAAGGCACGTGCACAATGGATTCATACAAGTGTGCCCCGCTGTGGCCCTGATAACCATGCTCAAAGCTCTCTCCGTGATCTCCCGTAAGTATGATGACAGTATTTGACATATCCATCGTCTCGGAAAGGCGTGAAATAAATAATTCAAACTGCCTGTCAGAATAAAGGATGAATTCATCATACCGCTTTCTTAAGATATCAATATCTGCCTGCCTGCCCGCATCATATCCGGTTTCAAGCAGTCCGCTGCGCTCCTGCACACTATCTGTAGAGAACCTTCCTGCATCGCCGAACATGCCTCTGTAGGGCTCAGGCGGAAGATACGGGTTATGCGGCGGATAGAGCTGCAGCCATGCGAAGAACGGCCTATCTGAGATGTTTCTGTCTGTCTGCGACATGTAATCCAGAAAACTGCCGTACACCTTCTCAGGCGGAAAAAGGGTATCGCTCATGGCCGGCCGGTACGCGTTTATGAGGTCGGCAATTTCATTATTTTCAAATATCCATTCCTTGACAACGTTCCTCTCTGCAAAGACAGCAGCGAGTTCATCAAACCACCACCCGTTTGATATCCAGAATGTGTAATAACTTTCCGCAGTATTAAAAGGCGCTCTTATCCCTAATGTATCAGGGTGAGCGTAACGGTTCTGCACAAACCCGTATATATCATAGCCGTGATCTTTAAGCACAGCCGGAAGGCTGTTAACATACGCGCTTCTCGCCTGCTGGTTCGTCATATGCCAGATACCGTGTGTCCACGGCCTCTGGCCGGTCATCAGGCTCATAACGGTCGGGCTCGTCCAGTTTGACGATGCGTATGCGCTGTTAAAAACAACCGCATCTTTCGCCCATTCCGATATGAACGGGGTCGTAGGGCGTTCATAGCCGTACACCTGCATGTCGCGGGCGGTCAATGTATCCATGACCACTAAAATGATATTGGGATATTTCTGCTTCATGCCGTCATGCCGCGCCTCTGAATGAACAGGCGGATATGCCCCTTCAGAATCCGCTTTGATAAAAGAGAAAGGAACTGCCGTTACAAAGAGAAGAAGAAATATCCAGACCAGAGGAGTTATGCGGGCGTTGAACTCTGTCAGCATCCTGTCCATATATTTCCGCGCTGATATTGTAAAAACCACGGATGCAAAAATGATGATGATAATGATCCAGTACCGGTTGATGCCTGTCAGTTCCCCGATCGAGAACCTGCTCAACAATGTCAGCTTCACAGCAAGCAGCAGACTGATCAGTACAAAGCAGACAAGGAGGCCTTCAATAGGGACAGGCCGGCGGAATACCAGGGTTAGTTTATTGAGCAGATAGACTCCCGTCCAAAGCATTACTGAGAGAGGAAGAACCGGGATTGTCCACAATACAAAAGAGAGCGAAAGGTCAGGCAGAAAATCCATGAACCTCATATAAAAAGAATAACCGTCCCATTTATAAAAAGCGTCTCTGATAAATAAGACGGAAAAGATGATAAAGACTATGCGCAGGATGATTAAAAATGATTTACCTGGTTTCATCTTTCTCCATATATGTACATTGTAAAACCGCCACAGGATATTATATCCCACGGCATGGCAGTTTTGTCCTGCTGATATAAAAAAAAGCCCCCGGCCGTCTTCAGCCGGGGGCTTCCGGATCAAACATCAGAACATCTGCAATACGGCTTACTCTTTCTTTCTCTTCCTGATAACAGCTCCCGCGGCAGCGAGAGTAAATATCATGCCGAAGAAGATCATTGAGCCTGCCGGCCCTAACGCAAGGGTCAGCCGGGCAAAGCCATAAAGAGGAAGAAGCGCCGTTCTTGTGGCAGCCCTCAGGGTATCATGCTTACTGATAAAGTCGGCTACAGGAGGGCTCGTCCTGTAGTACATCTTCACGAATGCAGCGCCTGCCTTGTTGGTCAGCAGTATATTGTCCCTGAACTGCCTGAGTATCCATACATGAGGCTCCTGATAAGAGCCGTAAGCAGCCGTAGCTATGAAACATCCGCTGCCGCCGCTTGAGCCGTAATTGGCTGTTGCACCGGTAAGGTCAGGCGCTCCTAAAGCACCCGGGTCAACTATTATACCGTTAGGTGTCTGATCAAAGTCACCGGATTTGGTGAAAAGTGTATCAGGCCCGTCAGTGAGTGTCAGAGTGACGGTATTGCCGTTGACAACAGCATTCGGAAATTCATAAAAGCCAACACTTTCAGAGACTGTCGCAAGATCTACCTTGTAATACTTTGTACCCGGCGGGTAGAGGGCAGCCGGTGACGGGAATGTAAGAGTAACTGTCACAGTTGAGCCCGGCGCCATTCCGCTGACTTTAAACTTGGCAATCCCATCAGGGAAGAGCACATTTTCCGGCTTGTTGGTCTGTTTAAGGGTGGAGGATGTTGATGATACAGACGATACCTCCGTCAATATCGTCCCTGCATTTGCGCTTGTATCAATTATTATGTTGCCTGCTACAGTACCTGAAAGCGGGGAAGCCAAAGGTGTTGCAACAGTTGCGCTATCAGGTGAAGTATCGTAAAGGTCATAAACTCCGTCACCGTCAGTATCGGTCGTAGCCAGAGGGAAGAATGTAGCTGTGGCAGATGTCGGCCCATTCATTAAAAGCTCGCATGTAGTCCCTCTGCCTGTACATCCGCCTATCCCGCTCCATTTATTTGCATAGCCGGCTGTCGCGGAGGCGGTAAGTGTTACTGTTGTATCCGGGGGATAATTATAAGCAGCGGTTCCGGAAGCGGTGAGGGTAGTTAATCCTCCTGAACCTGATAATGAACCGGTTGGAGAAGTAGTGTTTAACCTGACATAAGTCACCGTAAGCCTGTTCAGGGTGAATGTTGCTGTTGCTGCCTTGGCGCCATTCATAGTAAGCACGCATGTCCCTGTGCCCGTACACCCTCCTGTCCCGCTCCATCCTGTGAATACTGAACCTGAACCAGCAGTAGCTGTCGGAGCAGCTGTGAGCGTTACCAGTGTGTTTGGATCGAAATTAGCAGAGCAGGTGGCTCCGCAGTTTATCCCTCCGGTTGAGCTGGTTACTGTGCCCGTGCCGGTGCCTTGCTTGGTGACGGTCAGCGTATTAGGATCGAATGTGCCTGTGACAGCCTTTGCCGCATTCATGGTCAGCACGCATGGCGCTGTGCCTGTGCATCCTGCGGCTCCGCTCCAGCCCGTGAATATTGAGCCTGCAGACGGTGTAGCTGTGATCGTCACAACGGTGCCCTGATTGAAGCTGAAAGAGGCGCTGGTCGAGGAGTTGATCCCTATGGGTACGCCGCCTACTGTGGTCACAACCGTGCCGCTGCCTGTGCCGGCCTTGGTGTAGTTCAGCGCCCATGTGATCAAGTTGAATGTCCCAGTGACATTCCTTATAGATGTCATTGCCACTACGCATGTGCCGCCGGGAGTGCTGTCGCAACCTGTCCAACCTCCGAATGTTGAGCCTGCATCCGGAGTGGCTGTAAGCGTTACCGGTGTATTGTAATCATATGTAAATGATGCGTTTCCGGAAGCGTTATTAATTCCTGACGGTGAGCTCTGTACCGTCCCGTTTCCTCCGACTGCCTTGGTGTAATTCAGGGCATAGGTGTTAAGCGTGCAGGTCGCTGTCGCAGCCCTTGCCGCGGTCATCGCGAGCACGCATGTGCCTGTGCCTGTGCACCCGCCTGTCCCGCTCCAGCCGTTAAATGTTGTGCCTGGCTCAGGTGTCGCCGTAAGCGTTACAGATGTGCCGTAATCAAAATTGGCAGATGTGCTTGATAAGGAATTTATGCCTGCCGGTGAACTTACTGTTGTACATGTGCCTGTGCCTGTCTTGGTGTAGGTCAGGGCATATGTATCAAGCGTGAATGTGGCTGTCGCAGCCTTTGGCCCGTCCATGGTAAGCACGCATGTTCCTGTGCCTGTGCAGCCGCCTGCCCCGCTCCAGCCGTTGAATGTTGTGCCTGTCGCAGGAGATGCCGTAAGAGTTACAACTGTACCACCATTGAAATTGGCAGTTGTGCTTGAGGCAGCTGCATTTATCCCTGCCGGTGAGCTTGATACTGTTCCGCTGCCGTTGCCTGCCTTGGTGTAGGTCAGGGTATTGAGAACGAATGTGCCTGTGACAGCCTTATCTGCAGTACCCATCGCTACCACGCATGTTGAAGCAGTGCCGCATGCGGCCCCATTGGTTCCGCTCCAGCCCGTGAATATCGAGCCTGCTGATGCAGTAGCAGTAAGCGTTACTGATGTGTTCTCATTGAAATCCGCAGCGGTGCTCGCAGCAGCGTTATCTATTCCTGCCGGTGAGCTCTGTACCGTGCCGCTGCCTGTGCCTGCCTTGGTATAATCCAGAGTATATTTGGGAACATCAACAGCTGTGCATGTTAAAGGTATATTGACTGTAGGTTCAGAAACATCGTCCGAAGTAACCGTCAAGTTAGCATTGTTCTTTGTACCCAATGGCAAAGTAGGAGCACATGATACCGCTACATTACAGCCTGCTGCAATAGCTAAAGTAGGAGTTGTTGACCCGCATGGGCTGGATGCCGGACTGAGATTCAGAGAGTATTGACCCGCATCCGTACCTGTCAGGCTTATGCCGGAGACATTAAGCGGGGCTGCAGCCGAGTGTGAACCATCTGTTGTCGTGGTATTTGTTATGTTAATATCCTGCGCCGCAGAGACAGTGTCTTTTACTATCTGGCCGAATGCCTTTGAGGTTGGTGTCACATTTATCTCAGGAGTGGCAGCGATACCAGTGCCTGTCAGGCTCTTGTCAAACGGGTTTTCATCAGAATCATTTGAAGCTATCCTAAGTGTTTCATTCTTTACGCCGGTTGATAAAGGCGCAAAGGTTACCCGCACTGTGCAGTTATTACCGGGAGTTATCGTCGGTGTTGTTGTCACGCAAGGCGTTGCTCCGGCGTTAGCATTAAGAGAGTACTGTGTTCCGGTAACAAGGCTTATCCCGCTCACAACCAGATTGGCGGTGCCGATATTTTTTATTTCAAAGTCCGCGAAAGATGTCTGGCCGACGACTACATCACCGTAATTCTTTGTTCCTGCCGGCGGAGCGGTCATATCTATCTCAGGCACAAGATTAAATGTTGCTGAACAGTTCTTCGCGACTGTCATTGTCAATACACCGTCTGAACAGTCGGCATCTCCGCCCCAGCCTGCGAATGCATGGCCTGCGGTTGGAGTGGCGGCGAGTGTTACTGAAGTGTTATAAGCAAAAGTAGGCGAGCAGGTGGCTCCGCAGTTCATGCCTGCAGGTGTGCTTGTTACCGTGCCGGTTCCTGTTCCGTTTTTTGTTAAGTTCAACGCGAGCATCTCAACATCAAATGTGGCAGTACAGGTCTTTGCCGCATCCATTGTCACCACTCCGTCTGAACAGTCTGCATTCCCGCTCCAGCCCCCGAATGTATTGCCGGGAAGAGTCGCAGTTGCCGTAAGAGTTACAGATGTATTGTAGTTGATGTTTGCTGTGCAGGTGGCTCCGCAGTTAATTCCTCCGGTTGAGCTCGTAACCGTGCCTGCTCCGGCGCCTGCCTTTGTAATAGTCAATAACGGTGTGCTGAGCGTAAATGTGCCTGTGACATTTTTTATCGCTGTCATAGTGACGTTACACACATTTCCAGTAGTGCTGTCGCAACCGCTCCAGCTTGTGAATGATGAGCCTGCGGATGCCGAGGGTGTAACAGTCACGGCCTGGTTGTAATTAAATGAAGCAGTAGCGCTCACGAAAGAGACATCTATTCCTGCCGGTGAGCTCTGCACTGAGCCTGCGCCTGTGCCTGACTTGAAGTAATTCAGGGCATAGGTGTTAAGCGTGAATGTTGCTGTGCAGTTTTTATTGACTGTCATTGTCAACGAACTGTCTGTACAGTCAGCGTCACCGGTAAAGCCTGTAAATGATGAGCCTGTAGAAGGAGTTCCTGCAAGGGTTACAATAGTGCCGTAATTGTAACTTGAGCAGGCGCCTCCGTTACATGTTACAGTTCCGCTGCCGTTTCCTGCAGGTGAAATTCCAACAGTATGAGTGCTGAGCGTGTATGTAGCTGTTACATTCTTTGCCGCAGTCCCCATATTTATTATGCACGGGCTTGTTGAGCCGGAGCATGTTCCGGCACTGACTGTCCAGGTGAATGTTGAGCCTGCAGAAGGCGTGACTGTAAGAGTTACATTTGAGTTTTCAGCGAAATTGGCAGAGGCGTTCCCGGCAGCGTTATTTATCCCTGCGGGTGAACTCTGAACCGTACCGGCGCCGTTTCCTGCCTTGGTGTAATTCAGCGCCCATGTCGCACCGCAGTTCCCTGTACCTGCCAAGGTAATATTTTCAGTCGGTGTGCCCGGGTCATTTGAGGCTATCGTCAGAAAAGCAGGATAAGCCTGTGATGCCGAAGGGCTGAACCCGACAGTAACCGTACAGCTTGCTCCTGCCGCTATGGTCGGGGTTGCGCCGCATGTGCCGCCTGTGCCGTTGCCTACAGTTAGTACGTAACCGGCGTTGCCCGAGCCTGTTAAAGATATCGAAGAAACCGTGAGGCTCGAAAGGCCTGTATTTGATAGTGTGAAGACCTGGTCTGTGGTGCCCGGAGCGCATACCACTGACGTCCCGTAATCCTTGGATGCCGGGCTTACGGAAAGGTTAGGTGAATTATCCGTAAACTTGGATACGAAGACCTCTGTCGTGGCTCCTGTGGTCTGCCATACTCCGGCTGTCGTCGGAAAATCTGCCGTTGATGTCGTGCTTCCTGTGAGATAGAGTGTATTGTTGCTGCCTAATGCTATGCCATAACCGATATCCAAAACAGTCCCGCCGAAATAACTTGAGAAATCAAGCGCGCCTGCAGGTGACATTCCGAGAACAAATACGTCCTGGCTAGCGCCGCCGGAAAGGCTCGGGTATGTAGCGCGCAGTGTCGGGAAGTTGGTTGAGGCGGTCGTTCCTGTGATAACGACAAAACCGTCAGCAGTATTGATAGCGAGGCCATTGCCTTCGTCTATCCCCGAACCGCCGATATATGTGGAGTAGCCGTATGCTGACCCTGTTGAATTATATTTTGTCAGGAAAGCATCTCTGGTTCCTGATATAGCGCCATGGCCTGATAACGGAAGCAATGTCGGGAAGGCTGCAGACTCGGTATATCCTGTCACATAGGCGTTGCCTGATGCATCAACACCGATATCAGTTCCGATATCTATGCCCGTGCCTCCAAGGTATGTCGAGTATATAAAGGCTGAGCCTGCTGCGTTGATCTTTGCGGCAAAGGCATCAAATACAGCTGATAAGCCAATTGTTTTCTGCTTGGCGGCTACTGTTTTAAAGCTTGCGGAATTGGTCTGGCCTGTTATATATGCATTATTAGAGCTGTCAAGCGCGATATTCGACCCCCACTCACCTCCGCCGCCTCTGATAAATGAAGAATAAACAAGGCCGGAGCCTGCAGAGTTGAGCTCAAGTACAAAGACATCTGCCTTTCCATCGTTGCCGGTCGGCTTAACGCCCTGAACAGGCGTGCCTGCGCTCGGGAAGAACTGTGAGACCGCCTTTCCTGTGATATAGGCGTTGCCCGTGCTGTCAACCGCAATACCGTAACCTATGTCATCTGCTGAGACCGTCTCCGAAACCGGATGAATATATGTCGAATAGCCAAGCGCATTACCTGCCGCGTTTATCTTGGTTGCAAATACAGCGCTGACAGCAGTACTTGCCTTGGCTCTCTGAAACGCGCCTGCTGTTGTAGGAAAGTTGGTTGAATTGGTTGAGCCTGTCACATAGACATTGTTCGAACTGTCGAGCGCGATATCATAGACTTGATCAGCAAAGCCGCCGCCAAGATAGGTGGACCAGACAAGCCCTGTGCCAGTCGGGTTCATCTTTGTGATAAACCCTTCTGAGGTGCCTGCGGTTGCAGCATCTATAGCATTCAGCAGGTCAAAGGGAACAGACGCTGTCTCACCGCCGATATAAGCGTTGCCAGAAGAGTCAACAACAACCTCCCAGCCCTTATCAATACCCGCGCCGCCGAGATAGGTGCTGTATGTGAGGACGATAGGGTCTATGATGAGCGGATGGCTCCTGTCATATGACGCTATATTGAAACCGTAAGAAAAAGCGCTGTCTGTCTTATCTACTGAGAAACTGCCTTTGACATCTACACGCCTGCCGTTGATCTCCTGGTACATGACAGGGCTTTTCTGTATGATAACGCCTCCGGCAAGCCCGAGCTCAAGGTCGCCGCTGCCGTTCACATTCATTGCGCTTATGCCTTCGTAAGAGAACCGCACAACAGACGGATCCACTCCGGGGCTGACTATGACATCATACTCAAACCGGCCTCCGCTGCCGTAGAATTTCAGGTCAATGCCTTTATAGACCTCTTTGTAAACGACTGTGCTGTAGGTCGGGACATCTGTCCTCCAGTTCTCCCTGCCTCCGGTAAAGAAGTTTATCTTCCCCTCCTGCTCTCCTTCTGCTGATATCATCGGGGATCTGTTTGCGTTCAGAAAGCCGAGCTTTACAACTCCTGCGTCTGCCCTCTCAGGGCCGTCGTATGACTTGCCGCCGTTTACAAGCGCCAGATATACGCCGTCACTTGTAAAGAATGTCGAATGTCCCTTGCCTTTCTCATAGAACGAGACGCTCTTATCCACCTGGCCGTCATTCCTGATGAAGTAAAGAGGAAGCTTGCCGTAGTCCTCATTCGCCTGCATCTTCACAGACGGATCAACAATCGCTGTGCTTGCGAAACTGTCTGAGAAAAATGAAAGTGAGAGCGCAAACAAAGCAAATACAAAAACCGGAATTCCCTTGAACTTGTTCAATTTGCTTCTTAGGTTTGACATACGACCTCCTGAACTATATTTGAATTTATAAAAACTGTTCTGATCACGTTGACTTAGATGCAGCATTTTTCTGTTGTCTTAAAATAACTAATATAAATAATCATTGTCAACTTAAATTAAATATGTTTATTAGTCATATTAATATTTAATATTTGCGTGTAAGCGCACACATAATAATTGTTTTTTTGAGTATGCCGAAATTCTGCATCATTTCGGCAAGAGTTCCGGCAGTCCCTCAATTCACAAGGCCTATCCACGCACGTTTCTTCTCATTAAAAAGATTCTGTATGCAGATATTGTCACCCATGCATGGAGGTGTCTCAGTTACATGGATACACGGGGAACAGGGCACCTTTGAATAATATACCTCCTCCTCCAGCCCGGGTATTTCACGCAGGCGTGTCATCGGGTCGGTCGGCCCCCAGTATGAAACAGACCTTATGCCGAAGATGCGGGCATAATGCAAGAGAGAAGAGTCAACTCCCCAGAACTCATCAGAGTAACTCAGGATCGAAAGACTTTCATCAAGGGCCGCCTTTCCGCATAGATTGATAAACTCAAGGTTTGGAAAATGCGGCCTAAGATTTTTGATGATAGCTGAAGCAAGTTCGAAATCCCGGGGCGCTCCCAGGAAAACGACCTCGGCTGAAAAGTGCTCATCGATCCTTGAACAGAATATCCTTTTCCATTGTTCTGCATTAAGAATGCGCTCCTTCCCAAGGTCGGATGTCGAATGTCCGATACATATTCTGTATTTATCGGCCGGTGCTGTTTTTGGCAGGTTCTTTATAATATGCTCCCTGCATTCTTCCGCAGACAGAGGGGATACAGAAAACAACTGAAATATCTTGTCATAAAAATGATATGAGCCGGAAAAAAGGTTGAAATAGATAAGGTGTGTATTTATCCTTCTTCTCCAGAAAGCCTCCTCAAGATAAAACCCTATACGGTTGCGCGCGCAGGTCAATAATGAAAAAACCGTTGAAAGCCTGCTGTGCGCCTCAAGGTCAATGATGGTATCGCACCTGAATATCTTTGAATAAGCCCTGAGTGAACTGCCGAGCAGCCTGAATATGCCGGAATCATCGATGATAAGAATATTGTCAAAGATGTTCAGGGTACGCGCGAATTGAGCTGTCCCCTTTGTTGTTACAAGGTTAGTGATCAGGTTTGGGTACTTTCTTCTCAGTCCCAGCAGTGAGGGGAATGCTATTACAAGGCTGCCGCCACCCAAAAGTTTCACAATAGTGAGATCGCCTTTGAGCTCAAGGCTGTGCTTCCTGCGCAAAAAAAGGCCCATCAGTATTACAACCGGTTTCAGGATAGCTATGAGTATGCTTCCAAGATAATAATCGATCCTCCTTGTTGCAGTTACATTCATCTATTTGCGCCTCTGAAGCAAAAGGCCCATTTCGCCGAAATTAAAAGGAAAACTGAGCATGTCCCCTGCCGGGAACTTGATGTTTGATAAAGGCCTGAGCCTGAACTTGAATAAAATATGTGATATCACTGTATTCATTGAGATGTATTTTAACGGGTAAAAGTTATTTAAAAACCTGAAGCCGAAGGTATCAAAAAAACCGACCACACCTTTTTGCGACCAGTGAAATCTATGATCCTCAAGTTTGTGGGGCCAGAACCTTCCAAGTATTCTTTCAGACATGGAACCAGCTTCCGGCGAAACCAGCAGTATCTTTGCATCGTCAGAAGAATTACTCACCATCCATGGAACAAAATCCCGAGGCTTTGTAATATGCTCAAAGCTGTCCTGGAATATCCAGAGATCTATCTTATCACTCAATTTCTCCGGAAGTTCGGTAAACTTATAGACATTCCTTATCCCGATGGATCTCGCATGGTCAAGGTTTGCGTCAACGACTTCAATGCCGTAGACCGCACTGGAGTTTTCAGCTAAATACTTCAGGCAGGTGCCGCCGCCGAAGCCCACCTCACACACAGCCAGCCCTGATGTAGAGACAGCGTTGCTGCTGAGCCACCTTCTTAATGTTTTGACCTTGAGCCTCCCTATCGCCTCATCAAAGTGATGCCTGGCCTCGGGATATTCCGAGTCATAGAGAAAATCATCGCCAAAATAATCAATGTCCCAGAAAGAACCGCATGAGATACACCTCGCCCTGTATCCCTTGACCTCTATACCATCAGGGTCATGGCCGCATGGGAGATGATTAATGTCCTTCTTTTTCATCAGTGCTGTCCGGGCTCACACATTCAAGCAGCGTTAATAAACCTGTGAAGTAAAGCAGGAAAAGATGTCTCGGCAGAAAGTGGGTATGTATCACTGAGTGTGATTTCATGATAACGATCCAGAGCGAAGATACAAGCAAAGCTGATAAGACCACATAATAATTATTTACGGAAGATGACCATTTCAACACAACCTGTAATGGTTTATTTATTGCCAGCCTTGCGTCCTTGATCCATAGCAGTATAAAGACCATCATTAAAAATACAGGGAAATTAATGATAAAGAAGATGCTCCTTCTCGAATAGACGCTCAGATATTTCAATAATAATATTATTCTGCTTGTTATAAAATCAGCGCCAGGGCCGCCGGCTACGTCGATAAATTTCGGATGTGCCGCTTCACTTACCTGATACTTATTAGCCTCAACTATCATGTCCGAGAAGGCGGCCGGAATACTGCCGTAATAGAGGCTTACCTCAAGAAAATGAAGGAGGTGCGCAAAACAGAACCCGGCTGTCGGGGCTGCAAGGGCAAGAAAGAATATCTTCCAGTAGTCTCTTTCACCCGGGCGGAAATAAAGCAGTCCCAGAGGCAGCGAGCAAAGGCACACAAGAAAGAAATAGTCAAAAGAGAGCCACCCCTGAAAAAAACCAAGGAAGAAGAGGATGGATAATTTGAGCTTGCCGGATCCGCCCTTTGTCTTAAAAAGACTGATAAGGATCGCCAACTGGATAAGAAGCAGAGAAAAAGCATAACCCTGATAATGCAGCCCGTGCATCATATTGGTGGACATGGGTATAAATGCGACAGCGGTCATCAGTACAGCGGCTTTGACAGCCCCGAGAGCTGAGATCAATATCCTTGCAAAGACAGCCAGCGAAATAATGCCTAACAATACAGGAAAGATGCGGAAGCACCCGATATTGCCCACCCCGCATATATTGGTATATATGCCTGCAAGCCAGTCCGGGCCCTGAGGGTAATGAGTATAAATAAGGCTTTCTTTATTCTTTATGTACTCTTTGAAACCGGTATCAGGAAACTGGCTGCCATAAAGAACATCAGGCAATCCGGCATTACTGAGGAAACCGTCATTAAAGTAGCCTTCCCCTGCCCTCAATGCATTAGCCTCTGAAAAAGGGTCGGCTATCTCCGAAAGCTGGTCTGAATATTTCTGTGAATAGTAGATCTCCTTGGCAGCCAGGATCAATATTATAAAAAGGATTATAACCTTGGCCAGTTTTTCAGGGTTTCTCTTTATTTCCATATGATTGATCTCATTTTTTAAAACGTTTTATTATTGCATAGAACCGAAAAAATTGTCATAGGGCATGAGAACTTGAACACAAATTGGAAATACACTCAATTAAAAACCGGAAAGCTCTATTCCCAGTTCATCTATCTTGTTTCTGACATCCTGATCACATAGAGAGGCTACCTCTTCCTCCCATCCGTAATTCCATGGATATATTGCAGCCAGTTCATCGTCAAGAATACCGGGGTGGCACATTAACTCCGTTACTCCCGGCTTTAAACTTTGCAGCACCCGCAGTATCTCGGACTTGAAGAGCCTTCCGCTGGCAAAGAGCCCCTCAAAATGATCAGGCGATAAGAGGCCGGCTGCCTTTATATTCCTCTTTGCCTGTATGGCAAATGTGATGAGAAAGAGTTTTGCGAAAGAGTTGAGATTGAGCTTTGTAAATGACTGGAGCACCGGTGCCTGCGGAACCCTTGCCGTCTTTATGCCATACTCCTTCATCAGCTTTATGACGATATCCGTTATTGCTGGAAACATATGAACATGATTGTGGCCGTTTATGTGAGAAGGTTTCAGCCCTGCTGCGAGGAATTTCTCTATTTGAGCCCTGAACTCCGCCTCAACTTCTTTCAGAGATATTTTCGAGCTGAAATATCTTTTTGAGAACGAGGCATAGTCTTTAAAAAAATTTCCGCTCCCGTCTGTCAGGCTTCGCACCCTCCCAACCTCTGCCACAGAAATCCCGTCCATAAGCGTAAGGTGTATGCCAACATTCAGCCCGTCACTCTTTGCCAGATCAACAGCATCGTCAAACGCGCTGCCGTTTGACAGGAGAGAGGTGCTTGTTACTATCCCTTCCTTAAAACACTTGACTATGCCGCGGTTCACCGGCAGGGCGAGCCCGAAGTCGTCTGCGTTCACTATCAGTATTTTGGAGGGAGACAGCATTTTACCGTCCTATACTTCAATCTTGAAACAAGTCCCTTACTTATCTTTCCTGGCGAAGTTCAGCTCCCACCAGAGATAGATCAGGTCTGTGACAGCTTCAGGTATCCTCTTTATAAGGGCTTTTGATGAAGAGGGCCTCTGCTCTACAACGGTCATAGGCAGTTCAATTATGCTCAGGTCGGCTTTTTGTGAGCGGAGGACCAGTTCCGTATCGAAAATATGCCTGCCGAACTTTGTCTCCCGGATTACCTGCCTCAATGATTCATCATTCTTCCAGGCCTTGATGCCGTGAGTGTCGCTGACCCTAAGGTCAAAAAAGGTCCATAGAAAAAATCTGAACCCCTGAGATATGATCCGTCTGATCGGGCGCCTCTTGTCCTTTGACATAAGCATGTTCTTTGACCCGATGATAATGTTGTATTCAAACTCCCTGAAAAGGAGAACCGTCTTGCGCAAAAACGAAATATCCCAGTAATCAAGGTCAAACTGAAGTATATAACTGCCCTTTGCCGCAAGCAGCCCGGCTTTTAACGCAGCTCCGTAATCGGCCTTTTCCAGGGTGATCACTCTCAGCCTGCTGTTCTTCTCCCCCATATCCAGGGCGATCCTGCGGGTATTGTCAGTGCTGCCGTTCTCGACCAGCACTATTTCATAATCATCAACCCGCGCATCCGTTAATTCAGCGCTGAGGCGGCCAATGTAGCTGCTGACATATTTCTCTTCATTGTAAACTGGGATGACTATTGATATTTCAGGCAATATCCTTCTCCTAAGTTCGATACCCTGTTCGATCGCAGGCGCTAAAAAAAACAGGCCGATTTAATTTATTTAATATTAGCACAGCGGATTTTTTTTTACCCCTTGGGGAAAATAAAGATTTTCTGCCTGAATTAACAGTGCGGCTGACGTGTTGTAAAGTGCAGATACGTTAAATTATACTTACAAATAAAATGAGCGATAAAAAAAACAATCATCCAGTCTCCAGGATAATTACCTTACTCATCATACTTTCAATCGCACTTCTAACTTTTCTCTCTTATAAAAACATCCTCGGCAATTTCTTTACCGGCATTGATACAGTGGCCATTATTGAAGCCGGACAGATCAGGTCATTCGATGATGTTGTGACGATACTCAATAACCCCCTCGCATTCGGCACACCGATGGCAGATGTGGAGCAAAAATGCTACCGCCCCCTTCCTGCATTATCATTCAGCTTTGACTATGCCGTATGGAAGCTGAACCCTTTCGGGTATCAGCTTACAAACCTCTTGCTGCATATGTCGGTCTCCATACTTGTATTCTTCTTTGTCAGGCTCCTGACGAAAGGAAAACAGATAACCGCCTGGCTGAGTGCGGTACTCTTTACCCTAAACCCTCTACTGGTTGAAAACATCCCTGCCACGGTCAGAAGGTTTGATACCATAACCGCTCTTTTCATCCTCCTTTCCCTGATCATGTTTTTAAAGCATTTTGAAACAATGTCAGGCAAAAGAATATATCTATTCTTTTCAATGTTTTTTTATGGACTCGCCCTTTTGTCCAAAGAGGTGGCTGTTATCTTGCCCTTCATTATATTTGCCGATTATGTCGCCCTTCATTCATATGACGGCAGGCTCTCTAAAAAGACCATCCTGCATGCGATAAAAGGCGCTTTACCCTACCTCATAATGACGGCTGTTTATATAGCCTGGCGCTCTCATGTCCTGAAAGGGATAGGAGGTTATGTTGAAAAACTCTCCGGGATCGCAGCTGTAGGCCAGATATCCATACAGATAGGCGCAGACTACTTTATAAAGCTGCTTTACCCGGTAGATTTCCTGATGATCGACTCTCTGTTCAGTCCATTTCAGTCTCCTGCGAAACAGGGCTTCTTCTTCATCCTTTTGTTAGTCCTGCTTATTTCAGCAGTTGTATTCAGGGGCAAAATAACAAAGGAGGTCAATAGGGACAGAATAAAAACTGTTAATGTATTCAGGTCTATGCTTGCGGCTGTTTCAGCAATATCGCTGATATGTATCCTGTCATATCCATTAATTTCACCTTACATCAACGGCATGATCCGGCAGGCATACGACGGCACAGGCCCGCTATTCCTCGTTAATGAGATGAACAGCAAAGATTTCTATTCTGTCGAAGCATACATATATAAAGCCAGAGATCTGGCGCTGAGAGCTTCTTTCCTGCTTCTGCTGTTAACATCGGCCTGCCTTTGGGCAACACATGACACTGACAAGATAAGAAGGTTCCCTTCAGGCCCCTTCAGCCTCAGGATCACTCTCTTCCTGTTATTCTGGATGGTGCTGCCGCTCGGGATCTATCTGGCAACATCAGTGTTAGGCCGCAACTATCTGTATATAGCCGTCATCCCGTTCAGCGGCATTCTTTCAATTGCTGCCGTTGAAGGTTTTCATTACACCGTACGTAACTTAACTAAAGGCTCTTCTTTCATCTCCTCATTTTTTCACAACTGGAAAACACCGGGTTTTGCTGCCGCAGTATTTCTGTCAGCATCTTTTATTTGGTATTCTCCCCTTTTCCATGACTACGGTGAATGGAAGGACAGCGGCATGGTCACACACTCTATTCTTTTAAAGCTTGCGCAGGCACTGCCGATGTTTCCAGATGATGCTGTACTCCATATTTACAATTTCCCCGGCAAGATATCCTCCTATGAGAAGATAATACCGCATGCGGAAGAAGTAGTGTATATGAATAACTACAATATTAAATCATGGCTGAACATGAACTTCCCGGGCAATAAACTGGAAGTCATTATAGAGAGCTCGCAGGCTCTGGCATCTTACCCGTACGATCTGAAACTGGAAATAAGCAGGGCCACGGATAAAGATGTGAACATCATCATTAATTATTATTAGAACAGCACTGCGGATAGAGCTTTCTATTTAAGAGAATAGACCCTGAGGCCCGGCACCCCGCCGCCTGTAATATCTTTCTTGTTCATTAGAAATTCGGGAAGCGCTGCTTCATTTTCCCATACTAAATAGTAGTCTATATCATATACCTTGAGTTCATTCAGCAGCGCATCATCACTCTGCCCCTTTTTAGGCATCCCCAGATACTGCGAACGGTTATCCCGCATGTTTTTATAATAGACAATCTGCAGCGTATCGCCCCATCTGTCATTGGATGCTATCCTGCCATGGAGATCATACACAGACTCTATCCCGCTGAAGAGACCGAGATTTCTCTCCCCCCGGTCAGGCTTTTCTGAAATGACCCCAAGCGGAAGTTTCAAAAAAGAGAGGATAAAGATAAACATGAGAATATTTCTCCATAGACCGCTGATGAAAGATCCCGTACTGAACAGCTTTGTAAGTAAATGGCCGCACATGAGCAGGAGAAGGATGTTTGCGAGCCATATATATCTTTCATTATTGACATCGATTATAAACGGGGTGTACCCTGCTGAAAACAAAATCAAGGTAGACAACGGGTAAAGGAGCTCAGTATTATGAAACATCCTGCCGTAATAAAAAATCAATATTACATAGGCGATAATGATCACGCCTGACAGCAGGGAAAATTTATTAAAGACGAAGGCGATATTGTATATGTTATTTAGTACGTGCTTTGCAAAATGCATGAAATACCTCTGTGACTGAAACGGGCTCCATGACTGGACCTTCATGTAAGTGGGGTCTTCCATAATGCTTACCGCCGTCTTGTTGGAAGGTTCAATAAGGCCCATGAACAGTACCGGCTCGGGCTGCTCTGACATCTGCGGCAGTTCCGGGCCTATCTGTGAGAAGTTGTAGCTGCCTGCGGTCCCGACAGCAAAATGTCCGTATTTACTGCTTATGGCAAAGATCCAGAAACCGCTGAGAAGAGCGAATACCAACATCCCGGCAACTCCATTTTTCAGTACCCCTGCCCTCTCAGCTCCGGTTTTGTTCTTTATATAATGAAAGATGCTGAATAATGTGAAGTGCGATATAAAGAACGGGAATGCGTAATTCTTTGAGAAATAAGCCGTTGCTCCGATAACGCCGCTGATTATCCCGTTAGATATCTTGCCCGGATAATCAGCCCTGAATATTATGGCAAGGTAATAAACAAGCAGGCAGAGCAAGATCATATCCGGGAAGATGATAGTCGTGTAGCTCAGTATGACAGGGACAGCCGTGATAAGCATGACCACCCTCAGCCTGTCTGAAATATCAAAACTGTAAGAGAGCGACCTTATGCCTGTGAGAAGAAAAAACCCCGAGATAAGGTTCAGTATCCTCGCGGCGTGAAGCGGGTTCAGCCCGGCTTTTATGAACGGGACAAGCAGCCATGAGAAGAGAGGAGACCAGAATCCGTTAACAGCATCCGCGTAATCACCGTTTGAATATTTATGCGCAATGCTGAAATAAGCTACGGCGTCTGAATGCAGGCCTTCATATTTATAGTAGAATGCCAGAATAATGCCGACAATAAGGTAAATTATCAGGAGAGCGGCAAAACCCTTTTTCGACCCAATTGCCCGGCTGTTTTCTTTAGTAACGGTATTGTCCATTTAGATTCCGCTCCAGTTCAAGTGATACATTATAAACTTTTTAACCTCCACGAGTCTGGCGAACAGATGTTGTCTATCATTTCGTTTGCTTGACCTTCTCTGCTTAAAACATTTACTATATGCACAGTTAAATGACTTTTTTCGTTTATCCTTTTAGCTGATCTGATGTCCTATAATTAATGAATATATCAGTTGTAATTCCTGCATACAATGAAGAAAAGCGCATAGGGTCAACACTCCAACAAGTCACTGCTTATCTTGAAAAACATTTCGGCTCTTACGAAATAATAATAATAGATGATTGTTCCGGTGACAAGACCGATGCAGTTGCTTCAGAATATAAAGAGCGTAACGTCAGGGTTCTCAGAAATGATACCAATAAGGGCAAAGGCTACTCTGTAAAAAGAGGCATACAGAACGCTCAATATCCGATAGTCCTGTTCACAGACAGTGACCTGTCAACACCGATAGAAGAGTTGGAGAAATTTATCCAATATATCAATGACGGTTATGATATTGTTATCGCTTCAAGAAATCTTAACGAATCCACAATAAAGGTTGAACAGCCGTTCTACAGACAGGTACTGGGAAAGACATTCCCTCTGCTGGTTAATTTATTGGTCTTAAGAGGTTTCAGAGACACGCAGTGCGGATTTAAATTATTCAGGACAGAGGCTGCTAAAAAAATAGCCGCTCTGCAGACTTTCGAACGGTTTTCTTTTGATGTTGAGATCTTATACATAGCAAAGAAAATGGGCATGAAGATAAAAGAAGCCCCTGTCGTATGGATAGATAAAAAAGGCACTAAGGTAAACCCTGTGACGGATGGTTTTTCAATGCTAATTGACTTGTTTAAAATAAGATATAATAACCTGGCAGGCAAATACAAATAAAAATGAACTTTCCTTCGGCAGAGGGCGCAGATAATTGCAGATTAACAAGGTAGCTATATGAACATTCTCGGCATATCAGCTTTTTATCATGACAGCGCCGCATGCCTCGTACGTGACGGCAAGATAATATCTGCCGCTCAGGAAGAACGCTTTACCCGCAAGAAACACGACCCGGCATTTCCAATAAACGCGATAAATTTCTGCCTGCAGGACAGCGGCCTGACGGTTCAGGATATAGACTGCGTAGCCTATTATGACAAGCCCTTTATGACATTTGAAAGGATATTGGAAACGTATCTCTCTTTTGCCCCGGCCGGGATAAAGTCATTCATTAAGGCTATGCCGCTCTGGATAAAGAAAAAGATATGGATGAAAGAAATAATCAAAGATGAACTCGGATATAAAGGTAAAATAATCTTCACCGAGCATCATGAATCCCACGCTGCCTCGGCATTTTTCCCCTCGCCATTTAAGGAAGCCGCGTTCCTGACAATGGACGGCGTGGGCGAGTGGAGCACCGCCAGTTACGGGGTCGGGAAAAACAATAATATTGATATTCTCGCTGAAATAATGTTCCCTCACTCATTAGGGCTGCTTTATTCCGCGTTTACTTATTTTACCGGATTCAAGGTAAATTCCGGAGAATATAAACTCATGGGCCTCGCTCCCTATGGAGTGCCTAAATACAAGGATATAATTTTAAAAGAACTCATTGACCTGAAAGAAGACGGTTCATTTAAGATGAATATGGATTATTTTGACTATTGCGCCGGACTGAAAATGACCAACAACAAGTTTGATAAGCTCTTTGACGGGCCGCCGCGCAAGCCAGAGTCAAAGCTCACACAGAGAGAGATGGACATCGCAAGCTCTGTGCAGGTGGTTACAGAAGAAGCAGTGCTTCGGATAGCAAGACATATCAGAAAAGAAACAGGGCAGAAAAACTTATGCCTTGCTGGCGGAGTAGCTTTAAACTGCGTGGCAAACGGAAAACTTTTGAGGGAGAAAGTCTTTGACAACATCTGGATACAGCCCGCAGCAGGTGACGCAGGGGCCGCGTTAGGCGCAGCAATGTTCGCATGGTATAAGTACCTGGGAAATGAGAGAACCGCTGACGGGAAAAAGGATTCTCAGCAGGGTTCTTATCTGGGGCCTAAATTTGTAATCAGTTATATAACTGATTACCTCAGGAAAAAGAAAATCCCTTTCACCCAATTGAGTGATGACGAACTGCCGGACAAGATAGCAGGTTTAATTGCAGATGAGAAGGTTGTAGGGTGGTTTCAGGGAAGGATGGAGTTCGGCCCCCGTGCATTGGGAGGAAGGTCAATAATTGGAGATGCCAGGTCTCCCAAGATGCAGGAGACCATGAACCTTAAAATAAAATTCCGCGAGAGCTTCCGTCCATTTGCGCCATCTGTAATAAGAGAGAGAGTATCGGACTTTTTTGAAATGGACGGGGAAAGCCCGTATATGCTTTTAGTTGCTCCGGTGAAAAAAGAGATACGTAAAGAGATGACAGAAGATGAACAGAAGCTCTTCGGCATTGATAAACTTCATATTTCCCGTTCCAGTATCCCGGCAATTACACATGTTGATTATTCAGCCAGGATACAGACAGTTGACGGAGAATATAACAAGCAATATTACAGGATGATAAAGAAGTTTGACGAAAAGACCGGCTGCCCCGTCATCATCAACACCTCTTTCAATGTAAGGGGGGAGCCGATAGTCTGCACTCCGGAAGATGCGTTCCTCTGTTTCATGCGCACAAATATGGATTATCTTGTGATGGAGAATATCCTCCTTGACAAGAAGGAGCAGAAGGCATTGGAAGGCGATGTTGACTGGAAGAACGAGTTCGAACTTGATTAGGAGAAAATAATGCTTCTCGAAGAAATAAAAAATATTAAGGCTGAAAAAAGTGACCTTAGAAAGTTTGGCCTTACGGTGGGCGGGGCATTCCTGATTCTCGGCGGAGTGCTTTTTTGGTATAACAAAGGTGCGGCTCCTTATATTCTCATCGTATCTGCTGTTCTTATATTTAGCGGACTTCTTTTTCCTCAAATATTAAAACCTCTTTACCGGATATGGATGACCCTTGCCGTCATTCTTGGCTGGTTCATGACAAGAGTAATTCTCGGAATTTTGTTCTATCTCGTATTTACGGCAATAGGCCTTGTCCCAAGGTTACTCGGCAAACAGTTTCTTGACCTGAAAATGGACAACACAAAAGAAAGTTACTGGATTCTCAGAGAACCAAAACAATTCAAGCAAAGTGATTATGAAAGACAGTTTTAACAACATGAAATTGAAAATAACTATTTATGATAAAAACATGGAGATGATAAAATGAGCAAGTTATCTATCATTAAAGAATTCTGGGGATTCCTGAAAGAGCGTAAAAAATGGTGGCTTGGGCCTATCGTTATCTTTCTGCTCCTGCTCGGCGCGCTGATAATCTTCACCGAGGGCTCTGCGCTGGCGCCGTTCATATACGCGCTCTTTTAACAGATACGGTAAACAGACAGCTAACGTCCGTAATGCCAACTGCTAAATGAATTATATAATTCGGCAAGGACAAGACTCTTTATCACACCGTCACGACTGCCGAAGGTGTGACAATAATGTCATTTTGCTGAACCTTATCAGAATCTTTCTGAACAATGGATTTCTATTATACATATTCCTGAGACTGCCCCTTGCCCTGTCCTTCATGGAATCGAGCCTATAGCGGGATCTGCTCCTGTAAATCTTCACCTCATAACTGCTGGCCGAGCCATCTGCCCATTTATATTTGTAAGACTCATCACCCCTCATAAAGTCAAACTCTCTGAAGCCCTCTTCAAAGCATTTTTTCAGGAGTATCTGGATGTGAACCTTACCCGGAGAATATTTCAGGAATTCCGGGGCAAACACAGGTATCCAGTAAAAAAAGATCCTGTGATATTTAAATGCAAACACGGCCGAAATGATGCGGCCGTCTATCTTTAAAACAGAAAAATCAGACCAGCCCGTAGCATGGAATGCAGAGGCAAGCTCACTGAAGAAATCCATGTTCACCTGCGTTTCATACAAACTCTCTCCGATCTTGCCAGCCTGCCTTTTTCTGTGCATCTCGAAAAAACAATTTAGAAGCTCTTCCGAATTGTTCTCATTATAATCCTCATAAGTCGTCTCCCCCATTGACCTGAACTTGTTATGAGCGGTTCTTATGTCCTGCCTTAATCCCTTGCTCGTGCCTTTATAGTAGTCATCCCAGGTTCCGGTAATTCTTACGCACGGGCTAACTCCAACAGCTCTGACCCTCGATGGATATGCTATCCCTGAAAGAAGCTCTCTCAAAGGAAGGAGATTCGGGGAGGATTCAGGTATTCTTGGAAAGGATATCATCACCCAGTCCGTCTTTGTGAAAATGAAATCCAGAATGGCCGCTATCACTTTCCTCTGATCTCTCAGGATTAGAAAGTCAGTATAATCCGCCAGCCCGCCTCCAATAAAGCAGACTTGTCCCCTGACAACTATCATCGGCGCTATGCCGACAACATCGCCATCATCCTCAACCTTCAGGACAAAAATGCCGCCATCACTGACAAAATGCTTCAGCCATAATGATGACCACTCCCAAGAGAGGAAAATATTGGCCGAACCGCTCTCCCGGAATATCCTCTTCCAGGAAGATTCAATCCCTGATAAGCCCTCAAATGTTGAGATTGCGCTGATCTTCATAAAAGAAAGGCCTTACAAATGAAACAACTTATCCGGGGAATGCGGTCACAAAAAAATCGCGGCTGATCTTCACGATCTCAAACTTCCCGCATCCCGCGCTGCTGCTGAAGAGCTCATGCAGTTTTTCCTGGGTGTACATGTAAAGTTCACATCTCTGCCTGTATCTTATTTTTCTCTGCCATGCGAGGATGCCGCCGTCAACGGGAAAGCTGAAAAAAGCCTTTGACTTGGTGATCGACATTACCTTCTCAATAGCCTTTTTCGGCTCTTCAATATAGTCCATGACACCCATGACTATCGAATAATCAAAATCACCGTCAATCCCGTCTTTTGTAAAATCACCCATAATAAAATCACATGCTTCTCCGACACCGGCATCTTCTGCATTTGCCTTTGCAATCTTTATCATGCCTTCGGCGAAATCCATTCCCCGGACATATTGCGCACCCATACGGGCCAGCGCAATGCTGAAATGCCCCGGCCCGCATCCGATATCAATAACCCTCTTCCCCTCTATCGGATAGCACCCCTCGATGGTTTTGGCGTATCTCAGCCTCATGCTCTTTCTGAATATCCTGTTTATAAGGCTGTTCAGCGGCGTGTTCTTATTCCCGTAAATGGCGTTGAAGTCATGCGCGTAAGAATGAAAAAACCCAGATGTGCTCTTAGTCACAATCAGCCCTCCAGCATTTCTTTATGCTTTTTGATATACCGTTCAAAAGTGATGACCCTGAAATCCTCAAGTATTTTAGAAACCTTGCTCTCAGTTGTTTTTAGATTAACATAAGATTTAAATCTTCTCTTATAATTCATCTCTAATCTGGGATGACCCGGGTTGACCTCCCGCGGATGCACATAAAAAATGACAGGCCTCCCTTCGCTTAAAACTCTCCTGCCCATGCTTTTGATAAGAGGATAAGGAAAAAGCCTCAGATATCCCCCGCCAAAAAAACAGATGCGCCTTGATAAAAACTTCGCAAGGGTTATCGGGAATTCAATGATATTCCCTGCTCTCCCCTTTACGAGATAAGGCCCGTATCGGTCAGATTTTAACCCGCCGTGGCCTCTCGGCCCCGGGAAGACCGACGAGTCGTACTTGTAACCCGCCTTGATAAGGTTTTCAAAATACCAGGGCGTATCCTCTGTGATAGAGAAGCCGGCAGAGCGGTAGCCAAGGACAGGGCGCCCCGCAATATCCTCAATAATGTTTTTTGATTTGACGGCGTCATGATAAAACTCATCCTCAGTCATCTCATAGACAAGCCTGTGGGAATAACCGTGAGAAGCTATTTCGTGGCCCCTGGCAGCGGCCTCTTTCACCAGATGCGGAAACCTCTCTGCAATCCAGCCGAGGAAGAAGCAGGTGACAGGGACATTCTTTTCGCTGATCAGATCAAGAAGTTTAATGAAGTCCTTTTCTACATGAGGCGCAGCAGACGCCCATTCAGACATTTTGGGCGCTGAAGGGATATCCAGTATATGGTACCAGTCCTCTACATCAACCGTAAAAACAGAATCCATGGCTGAATGAGCCCCCTCCACTATTTTGTTAATTCCTCATATATCTTCATCGTATCTGCGGATATCTTCTCCCAGCTGTACTTCTCTGAGACCGAGGCTATCTGTTCAGCCTTTTCCTTGCCGGTCATCTCTTTCTTTGTGAACTCTTCCATAATAGATGCAAGGGATTCAGCATCTCTTACCCTGAAATAATTTTCACTCTTCAGCCCTATATCGAGATTCCCGGGTACCTCGCTCGCAATGCACGGTAGGCCGTAGCTCAGCGCCTCGAGCATTACTATGGGAAGCCCTTCATAATAAGAAGGGAGTATAAAAAGGCCGGCATGTGTATAAAGCTCCCTGAGAGGAAGGCCGGTCATGTAGCCTGTCAGAATTATGTCACTGTTATTCCGGGCCATCTCCTGAAGCCCTCTGCTGTACTTCCCTTCATGGTCAGCGCGGCCGGCAAGAACAAGTTTCCACCCGGCAAAATCCCTGCTTGAAAATGCAGCGACAAGGTCCTCAAGACCTTTCCCCTCGGCAAACCTCCCCACAAAAAGAAAATACCTTCCTTTTGAAAGTCCATACCTGTCCAGGACATCCTCAGTATGGGCCGGTTCAGGAATATTAATTCCGTTTGGGAGAAATGTGACAGGCCTTCTGTACCGTTCCTTCAGGGCCGAGGTGATGGGCTGTGAGATGGCTATGACCCTGTTGGCAAAGAGCATGCCGACGAGTTCATTCAGCTTCAGGAACTGGCTCGCAAAGAAACCCCACTTCTTATGCTTATAACTCTGGCAATGTATCGTCAGCAGCACTTTCATGCCGAGAATCCTCGCAAGCAGGGCGAAAATAAAAGAGGAATGAATATGCACTATGTCAGGCGTCAGCCCCCTCGCCTTTAAAACAGCCTTAAATGAATGTATGATGTTCTCGCTGAATTTGCTCTTCGGGCAGTCTATGGGAACGAGCTTAACCCCGCCGTACTCTTTTGTGCCGGGGCCCACATAGGGAAGCCTTGTGAAGACTGTGACATCGCACCCTCTCTGAACAAGGCGCGTATAAAGCTGTTCGCAATGGTATTCTATACCTCCCTGCACACCCGGAAATCCGCGAGTGCCTATCACAGCGACCTTGATCATATCTAATCCTTATCCTGCATCAGTATTAAATTCGCGCCAGCCTACGCAACGCGTAAAACAAGCTGCTCTCAAAAATTCCTGAAACACGCGCTCTCAAAACAAACAGCGGGAAATCTCTCATGCCAATACGGTTTAAGGCATAAAGACTGCTCTTTGATGTTATAAATCCGTTATCAGTGGCGAATGCTGCTTTGAACCCGCACTCCATGGCTATATTTATCGAGTCGTCATTGAAGTCCCGCCCCCTCTTCCCGTAAGGGTAAGCAAAATATGAGACCCTGCTTTTCAGTATATCTTCCAACACCGCCTTTGAACCGTTTATCTCAAAAAATGCCTCTTTCCTGCCGAGCCCAGATAATACAGGATGGCTGATGGTATGAGCCCCGAATGCAATATCCCCTTGATGCATCTCCATGATATCATCCGTGCTGAGCCCGAAGTCTTTGCCTATATAATCGGCTGCAACAAAAACAGTTGCCGGGATCTTATTTTTTTTCAAAATTGGAAAAGCATCAGTATAATTATCCTTGAACCCGTCATCAAATGTCACTGCCGCAATATCCCTCTCCCATTTACTGCCTTTGATATATCCCTGAACGATATCATCAACAGTCACAACGTCAAAGTTTTCCGCGAGATATGACATATGTCGTTCAAACTTCCCTGTTGAAACTGTTATGTCAGGCAGCTTCCCGTCATCGCTCACCCTATGGTACATCAGCACGACCGCAATATGCCTTTGCCTCCTCAGGCGCAGTAGATTATATAAGCCGATAATTCCCGAAAAGTACAGGAGGGATGAAACCGCAGTGCCGGCGTACCACGCTGCCTTATACTTCATCTCTATCAGCCGTCTCTTGCTCATACGATCAATATATGACCCTGAAGACCCTTATCATCTCTACGGAGTTGTCCTCATAAACAAGTTCAACCTCATCAGAGTATTTTTCCATATTTAGAAGTTCATCAAAGTTTTCCCATAGCCTCACTGTGGTCCTGCCGTCGATAACGATAAAGTCAACATGATAACGCTTCGCATAGCTTATCATATCCGAATAGCCGGCATAGGGGAGCATTGTAAATCTCGAACCGCTGTAAAAACTGACCCACGGGACCCTGTGCATCACATTGAACTCTTCATATTCAGGTGAATATTTCTCCTTCAGATATTCCGCGGCCTTGATATGCTCAACAGGGATTATTTTTTCGTCAAAGATATTAGTGCTGAAACTCGTGTATGCCGACGCTGCGATACAGAAAATGACCAGCAATGGTTTCAGATGCCTGATAAGAAGACTCCACTTTATGCCAAAAAGATCGAAGACTCGGGAGCATGCTGACGGAGACCGGGCAAAACCGGAAGATGAGAGGATAATAAGCAGAATGGCAGTAGGAAATAGATACCTTATCTGTATAAAAAAACTGGGATAGACCGAAAAGAGCAGAAGTGAAAAAAAGAGAAGGGTTAAGTTCTTTTTGGATGTTATAATCCCTTTTATTGAAAAGGTTAAAAAGAGCGGGAATATGACGGGCAGCAAAAGTTTTAAAAGTATGTAAGCTGCTTCCCCGGCATTCCGTATGTAGCTTTGAAAAAAACTGAAAGTCCTTTTAACGATAAAACCAATAACAGATGCGTCTTGCTTTTTGTTCAGCCCCTTCAAACTTATCCCGTCATCATCAATAGAATAAACCGACCTGTCATATCTTAAATCGTCTTTCTTAGCCTCGGGGCCACCCTCCTTAAGCCCTGCCAGGCCAGCCTCCAGCATCCCCGCCAAGTAACTATTCTTGCCTGAGAGCTGTAACTTGCCGGTCTCCCTCTTCAGAAATAAAACATTCGGTGATGCCACTAAAATAAAAACCACAAAAGTTATGCCAAGCCTTGATAAATACCGCCCCTTTCCGTATAAATCCGAACGGAAAGCAGCTATGACAGGTAAAAGAAGAAGGAGAAGCCCTTCAGGCCTTATCAGATACGCTAACCCTGTAGAAACGCCTGAAAGAAAAAAAATGATACCACCCCTTCTTCTGAGCGAGAGCATGAATAGATACATTGATGTCGCCAAGAACAATAAAAAGATAGCCTCAGTGCCCACGGCAGATGATGTTTCAAGCATAAAAGGATGGATAGAAAAAGCAAACGCGGCAAATAGCCCTGATTCCTCATCGTATAATTCCTTACCTATCAGATAACAGAGAAATATTGTCACAAGGCTGGAGAACAATGAAACGATCTTACCTGAAAAGTAAAGGTCATCAAACAGCAGGTTTGCCAATCCGATAAATGCAGGGTAGCCGGGGGGAAAGAATATTCCCCAGTTATAATTCTCTCCAAACGAGTACTTGCCGCTCTCAACAAGGTTCTTGCCGAGGCGCGCCATTGATGCCCCGTCTATGCCTATGAATGCCTCATTTCTGAAAAGAATGACCCGTATTACAGTGCTGAGAAATAAAATGATCAATAATACTGTATGCTCTTTTCTTATCTTCATAATGATCTGAGCCGTGCAATTTTCACGCTATGCCCTCTTTCATTGTTTTTGTTATATAGTCGATCTCTTTAAAACCGATGTCCTGATGAGAAGGCAGAAGCAGGAGCGAATTGACCCATGAAGACGCACCCGGAAAACGTGAGAGATCCAGCGATTCCGGAAGCTCTAGGTCAGGCCATTTGCCTGCGCCCACACCCTTAGCTCTCAAATATCCGCATAACTTATCTGATGCTTTTGAGATAATCGGAAATGCCTGGGGAAAAGCACCTCCGGGCAGAGATGCTAACGGTATGTTAATTCCTGAAACGCATGAGAGCAGCCCAGAAAGCATCATATAGTTTCTGAGCCTTTCATCCCTGATAGCCTTAACATTAAATTCATTTAATAAACGAGATGTTACAAGATTAACCTCAGGGATTGCATCAGGTGAAAGACGTTCATTGAATGCGGTATCCGATGAATTAAATCGTCTCCTCAGTCTATCCTTTAATACAAGCGTATTAGGCCAGCCGAATGAATTCGCAAACCGGTCAAGAGATGTCACTCCCCATCTCTTCCAGGACAATCTTTTATTAACATAATGAGGTATCTTTGCCATACGAGTTTTAAATGCAGGTGCATTCCCAAGAAGCACACCGCCGTCAGGAACGGGCAGCATCTTTCTCAGGCTGTATATTGAAAAAATGCCTGTCGTGCCCATAGGCATGTCAGCATCCGGGTCAGGGAGCGTGTGCGCGCAGTCTTCAATAAGCAGCATTCCAAACTCACTGCAAAGCTTATCATAATACAGTGCATCCTGCGGTATTCCGAAAAAATGTATAAGCAGGAAAAGATCTCCTCTGCTAAAGTCATTTCTGTTTAAAACAGGCTCGAGCCTATCCCCCACATCATAAAAACGAACTTCTATACCAAGCCGGGTTAAAGGAAGAAGTACGCTCTTGCAGCAATAAGCGGGAAGATGAATCCTACGGGGCTTATCCTCCAGCAGGCAGAGGCCGTGATACAGGGCCTCACGCGCAGAGCCGAACAACGCCTGCCCGCCGGATAAAAAAGGGAACAGCCCCTCTATCTTTAACCCCTTGCTGACGGCCGGATTCACGCACCGCCTCTTCACCGGTGTCAGCGGTATCAGCATACCTTAAAGTGGATAGAAAGGTCAGGTTTAATATTCATAGACAATTAAATCTCAACCATGCATCCTGAAACAGGTTTTAGGCATATTCAGATAATATCAGGCAGACTTCTATATCCTTTGAAAAGACAGCATGGATATATGCCGTTGTATATTTTACAATATAACCGGCTTTATAATCGATAACATTAAGGATGGGTGAATGCTTTACTCTCTTGTCACATCTCTCTGCGAAATGGCTTATGCCTCCGGCCTGAACAGATTCATGGGGACCTATGGAAAAAACAGTGTTATTTTTCTTATGTACCACGGGATAATAAAGTCACGCCCTCATGATTCACTGAAAAATCATTACGGCTACAACATCGAAGAAAAAGAGTTTGAATCCCAGGTTCAATACCTTGCCAGCCACTGCAATGTCATTAAGGCTTCAGATGCCCTGTCGGGGAGCAATCTTTCCAGGAATAAGAAAAATGTTGTCATAACATTTGATGATGGTTACAGGAACAACTACACATCTGCATACTCAATATTAACAAAATATGATCTTCCTGCTCTCTACTCCATCTCTACGGATTTTGTTGCTGACAGGATCCCACTATGGAACGATGTAATTGAATATGCTGTAATGAATACAACTAAAAATACCCTAAAAATAAAATACGATGATTCAGAATATGATTTCATGCTCGGCACTAAAGATAATAAGATCAAGCTTTATAATTGGCTGCTCTCTAACTGCATTGAAATAAAACAGGAGATGAGAGAAGGGTTTGTTTCTGATATCCTGAAGGGCCTGGATGTTCCTGTGAATAATGAGAAATTACTGAGGGATCAGGATTATGAACCGATGAAACCCGATGATATCAGAATAATGGCTGATTCCGGAATGGCCGAGTTTGCTTCACACTCTGTCCACCATTATACTCTGACAAATACAACTATAGAGACTCTTTTGAATGAAGCAACTGAATCAAAAAATAGAATTGAAGAGTTATCAGGACAACAATGCAAATACTTCTGCATACCCGGAGGACACTATAATCAGCAGGTTACAAACGCAGTGTTCAAAGCCGGTTATGAAAAGATATTCACTTCTGAAGTTACAGAATTCGACCTCATGAAAAAGCCGGACATCATAGGGCGCTACTGTATAACCGGATCAGTAAATATGGCGTTATTTGCAGATATGATCCAAGGTCCTATTCACAGGCTTTACTACTTCATAAAATCGATGGGATGATCTTCTCATATTGTTACATCCATTTTTTGAATAGCTTGGCCTTCTCAACAGCCTTTCTTAAAAGATAGAGGGGAAATGATATATATATGCTCTCCTCAGCCACCTCTCCGCCGAAACTGTCCTTGAACTCGTTGATCCTCTTCAGTTCCTCGTCATCTGTATTGTAAGCATATCCACCCATATCATATATATCAAATCCGTTCTCCTTGAAATAAAGCATGTCCTGAAAATGGAGGAACCTGTTTGCTCTGCCTGTCAGGTTTCTCCTCTGTACATTATCTACATCTCTGAACAGCGATGCTGTATGCAGCAGCCTGACTCTCCTGCACTCTTTATCAACAACATATGAATGCATGACCAAAACCTCATTATCAAAGACCGCTTTTGTTATAACTAAATTGCCTTTATATATGGGGATGTCATCAATCCCACCCTCAACTATCTCCTTAGCCGTGCTTTTAGAGCTGGCAAAAGATAAATAAAATTTAATAAAAAAGTCAGGATTGCTCTCTATTTCAAACCTGATGCCTTCTTTCTCTGCACGTTTAATCTCATATTTCGTATTTTTTCGGCACTGCAAAAGCAGCCCTTCAGGAGAAATGGTAAGATCAATTAGCTTAGTAAAAAATCCGTATCTTTTAAACCCGAATATTCCCTCGGTATTTATAGCAGCGTTATACTGTACAAACCTGAACGAGTCGATGATAAGGGGCGTATCATAAAAAAGTTTCAACCTGTAACTTGTAACCCTGTCAATTATTGTCACATCTATCATTTTAGTATTTTATCTACAACCATTTGATCGGGAACGATAATGATCGGGTTAAAAAGATGCAAGGAATGGAGATCTCAGCTATAGCACAGATAATAAATCCAATCATCCGTAATAGCATCCAACTCATTGCTTTCAGTTATTTCACGGCCGTCTTCCAATGAAAATATGCGGATATTATTAAATCCTGCATCATGCAGTTGCTGGATCTGTTCTTTTGGTTTTATGTAATAAAGTTTGATCCTGTAATCCGATAGACCTTCATTAATAACAGCATGTTTCTTTTTTATATAATATTCAGCATCTCTGTTTAAAAGCCTTAATAATAAATATTCCCTTAATTTCCACATGCTGGTTAAATCAGATCTTGATATTTTTGCAAACAATTTATGGATACTCTGAAGATTGTGTGAAGAAAAATAAAAAATAGCGCCTTTTTTACATATGCGTTTTATTTCATGAAAAGATTTGATCCTATCTTCATGCGAGATGCAGTCAATTCCATTAAAACTGAACAAAACAAAATCAAAGGTATGATCAGCAAAACCACTCATTGACCTCACATCACACACCTCAAAAGAAACAGAATCGGGATAATCCTTAAATCTTTCCCTGCACATTTTTATCATGTTTTCCGAATAATCGATCCCAATATATTCCTTTGTCAGCTTAGCAAAATTGCATGTCGTCCTTCCTCCGCCGACTCCTATATCGAGCATTTTCATGTTCTTAAGATCATCCTTGAACATAATTAACAAAGTCTGCTCAGGCTTTTGCAATTGGCTTTGCAAGGCATAATACTCACTCGTATCAATCGCATTAAAAGTTTCTTTATTGAGACTGGACATGTCTTTAAAACTTTTAACCGCATTTTTGATAGTTGAAATTATTTTAAGAATAAAATTATATGGTTTCTTAATCAGCATATATATTTAATTATCCAATATTCACTTCTTGAGCTTATTGAACCAGGTCAAGCCAATGCTTTTATTATTTTCTCCAATAACTTTCTTTGCTCTATGGTAATCAAAAAAGGATTTTTTTCACAAGGATCTGTTTTAAGGTCAAAACAAAGATAATTATTGCCGTTCTCAATAATCTTGATCTGATCTTCAAAAACGTATGCTGTCAAGCTGTTTCCTGATAAGCCTAACTCATCAAGGGAAAAAGACGCACGCTTTTCTTTGCATGCGTTGACGGCATATGACAGATCAGGCAGACTGGCAGATATCCAGTGCCTTATTTCCGAAGAATTCAGATCAAATGAACTGAGAGGAGAAGGCTGCCAATGATCCAGACGATTGATAAAAGTGGAGTATAGATCGTGCAGCATGACCAACCTGCCGCTATTTGGATCTTTCCCCCTGGAATCTCCACCCCATTTAATAAATAGAGGAATCTTTATAACCGGCTCAAAAACTGAAAAACCATGTGCAATATAGCCGTTTTCACCAAAATGCTCGCCATGGTCACTTGTAATAATAATGGTTGCATCTTCATACAGCTTGTTTTTTTTCAGGAAATCAATGAATCCTTCAATAACAATATCAAGGTAGAGGACTTCTTCTTCATATCTTAGTTCAAGATAATTGATCAACTCGGAAGAAAATGGGCGAACTGCAAAATGATCTACCTGAGGCGTATTGTCATAAAACTTGTTCAATCTTCTATTGTTCTTTGCAAATAAGTTTCTTGTAATAGCCGGCGGATTATATTTATTATGAGTCTGCATTAAATTTAAAAAACAAAATACTTTTTGATCTCTGTTCTCAAGTAAATATCGCTTAGTCATCTTCATCGCCCTGTCTGTTGACGGGGTGGCATCGTCAAGGATATTTCTGAATCTCTTGTATATGAATTCCCTTATGCCCTTTGATACATCCCGTCTCGTATCTTTACTAAGGAGACGCCTCAAAAGCCCGTTCAGTTTTTCATAACGGTTATTCCCTTCAATAACAAGCAGTGTATCGTCTTTTTCCGGGTTTGGCAGCCACAACTGCAAGAATGTATCAAATCCCCTGTCAAAGCCGTTAGGCCTTGAGATAAGGGCGTTGGCACTTGCCGCAAATGTCTTATATCCTGAATCCTTAAATAGTTCAGGCAGGGATTTGAAAACAGGGCTTAACCTGAACGAATCAGGATGCTCCATTGCCTGAGAAGGGTATAATCCTGTAAAAAGCGAAATGTGAGAGGGAGGAGTCCAGGGCGACGGAGCATATGCCCTTTTATACACTGTAAAATCCTGTTCGAGTACACTGTTGAGCCGCGGGGTCGTATCCCTGATATTGCCGTAATGCGGCAGGCTCTTTGCCCTCAGCGTATCACAAACTATGACAATAACTTTTTCCATTTTTTTTAAAGCCTGACAAATAACAATTCGAGGTTCATTAATAAAGCCATCAGCTTACCCATGGAGAGCATATGCCCTTTCCCACAGACAGAATACCAGAAGCGCAAAAAGCCGGCTGCTATGGTCGTAGCCTTCTCCATGTTCATCTATAATCCTGGCGATATACTTTCTGTCAAGGATATGATCATTGCCACTAAGTATAATATCATTTATATCAGATTTCAGAGGCCCCCTGAACCATTTTGATATGGGAATAGCAAAACCCTGTTTTCTATTTATATCCAGCTCCAGCGGCAATATCTTCTTTGCCAGTTTCTTAAGAAGATATTTAGTAGTAAGGCGTTTTACCTTGAGGCTGCCGCAAACCTTTCCAAAAGAGAAATCAGCTATCCTGTAATCAAGGAGCGGCGCACGAACCTCAAGAGAAACCATCATGCTCGCCCTGTCGACCTTCACCAGGACATCATCAGGAAGGTATGTCTTCATATCAGCATAGGTCATGCTGTTTACGAAATCACCTCTTCTTTTTTCCAAAAGCGCCAGCAGCATGAGTTCAGGTTCATCAAGCCCGTTGCTTAATGAATCCAGAGTCTCTCCTGAGAAAAGCTTTGACCTGCTGCTTATCCCGAAATAGGGGTCACTGGAGCGTTCCACAAACGCGTCATTCGGGCTAAGTCGAAGCTTTGCGAGCTGTCTTCTGGCGAGAGCCCTCCCCTTTTCAGGAAGAAACGAGTCTGCGCCTGCTGCCAGATGCCTTATGAAGGATGGAAGATATTCCGAAGCCCGCTGATGCAGAAGTGCCGCAAGATAATGCCTGTATCCTCCAAAAAGTTCGTCTCCGCCATCGCCTGAAAGAGCGACAGTTACATATTCCCTTGTTGCTTTTGAGACATAATAAGTGGGGATCATGGAAGAATCTGCAAAAGGCTCATCAAACTGCGGAACAAGTTCCGGAAGAATGTTGAAGGCATCAGGCTTGACAATAAGTTCATGGTGTTCAGTCCCAAAATGGTTGGCTACAATTCTTGCATATGGAAGTTCATTGAACGCATTATCCTCAAAACCGATCGAGAAAGTTTTAACCGGCTTATCAGCAACCCTGCTCATCATTGCAACAATCAGGCTGGAATCAACACCTCCGCTCAGAAATGCTCCAAGGGGGACATCACTGACCATCCTCATTTTCACTGAATCCTGCAACAGAACCTCAAGTTCTTCGAGCAGCTCAGCTTCAGAAGCTGAGTTATCAGAAAGATTCGGCGGATCCCAGTAGCTCCATATTTTTATCTGCCCTGTGTCAATTGAATATACCAAAGCATTTGCCGGAGGGAGCTTCATGATCCCCTTAAAAATACTTCCTTCTCCCGGGATATAGCCGTATGTAAAGAAACAATTTAAAGACTTCAGGTCTAATTCCTTAGAGACTCTCCTATCCTCAAGAATTGCCTTTATCTCTGACGCAAAGTAAAACCTGCTTCCGGTTCCATCACTTAAATAATAGAGAGGTTTTTTGCCTGTCCTGTCTCTTGCGAGAAAAAATATTTTCTTTTTATCATCATAAATTCCAAACGCAAACATCCCGTTGAACTTATTAAGGCATTCAGTGCCCCACTCTTTATAGGCATTAATGATGACCTCAGTATCTGTATGGCTTTTGAACTTATAACCCTTATCAATGAGGCCTTCCCTGATCTCTGCAAAATTGTAAACCTCTCCGTTAAAGGTCAACCATATCCTGCCCTCGTCATCAGACATAGGCTGCCTGCCTGCCTCTGAAAGATCAATTATAGAAAGCCTTCTGTGAGCCAGGCCGATCCTTTTATCCAGGCTTATCCATATCCCTGAATCATCCGGCCCGCGATGAACCAGAGTATCACGCATTTGAATTAAGAGGCCTTCGTTCAGGCGCTTATTATCGAATATCCCGAGTATTCCGCACATGATAATTATATTAACGGCCTAACAGTAAAAAATTAAGGACAAATAACTTAAGAAAACATGGAGAAACGCTATGGTAATAGTCGGTTATTTTCTGAAGACAAACTCATTAGTTCCAAGGCCATTAGTCGTGACCAGCTTGATAAGATTAAATCCTCTTTTAAAATAGAAATCGAATATTTCTCCCGAGCTGGCAACCTCAAAAGGATACCCTCCCAACCAGTCAAACCAGTCATAAAAAATAGACATCCCCCTCTTATTTTTGTAATCAGAATACCTCTTGATCGGATTATTCATGCGGATAAGGTCAATGATGAATCCGTACAAAATAAATATCGGGATGAATACCGCTACAATGGCAGACTTACCTATCACTCCTGAACAATACGCCTTTTTTATCTTTACCCATAGATCCGACTTCATGCCCTGGTCATTGTATATGGCTATAAAAAGCAGCCCGCCGTCCCTGACAGGGATCCGGGCGTTATCAAGAGCATTCCACATATCGCCGGTGTGATGAAGCACTCCCCATGAATAGACAATATCAAATTCACCTAAAGACTTTATGTAATCTTTATCAAGGACAGAGCCCTGCTCAATCATCCAATCACTGTCATCAGGGAAATAACGCCTCCTGAGCTCCACGGCACAGGCTGCGGAATTCGGGTCATAGTCAAAAGAATGTACCCTTGCGCCGAGGCGTCTTGCAACAAGACTGAAGAGACCGCTTCCTGAACCTATGTCGAGAAAGCTTCTGCCCTTCAGGTCATTAACCTGAAGCATTTCTTTTAAAGACCGCTCAGCCTCCTCAATCCTTTTGTCATTCAGGACAGAGAGAAATTTATTCCAGTTCTTTCCAAACTCAAAACGCTCGCCTTCTTGAACTTCCTTTGAATGTTGTGCTCCTGAATCGCTTGTCAAGATCAGCCTCCTTATGACAGTCAACTTTTAAACTACAACCAAAGCAGAAATGTTGCCTCAGTTCAGATTTTTTGCCGTTAAATACTGCAGCGGCAGGTCGCCTTTAATAATAGACTTACCGATATAAACTGTCAAAGCAATCGCTAAAAGAAAATGATAGCCCATATTAAAATCCATGATATTTATCAGATAATAGATTATCGCTACCACAGTTAAAAATAGAATATCAAAATTCACCCCTCTTGCAAGAGTCAGTATTGAATGCTTACTGTGAATGATATAAACCGATACGATATTTACCATGGCAAGGCAGAAGGACGTAGACAACGCTGCGCCAATAATTCCGAAATATGGGACAAGAATTATGTTAAGTATGATATTCAAGCATCCAAAGAAAATATTTATCTTCATGAAGGTCTTATGCTCTCCGGTCATGATAAGGAAATATCCCACAAGGCCTGAACCTGCGTTTATAAGCTGTCCCACGGCCAGAATAACCAGAGCCCCAAACCCTATGACAAAGTCTTTGCCATAGGCGTACTCGAGAATAAACCTGCCTTCCACCGTCAGAACCAGAATTATCGGCACCGACATACTCAATATCCATCGGGTGCTCTCGCTCACAACCCTCTTCAGCTCGGTACGGTCGCCTGAGGTATGAATGGTAGAGATGATGGGCGGGATTATCGCCGCAAATGTACCGAGAGAAAATGCCACCAGCGTAACAAGTTTGGAGACCACGCCATATACCCCGACATCCCCGGTTGACATGAATATTCCGACGGTCCAAAGGTCAGCATTTGTGAAAATATACGCGCTCAGGCCCGTGAACATCATGGTGGAGGCAACCCCCATGACCTTCCTTCCCTCGGCCTTAAGGTATGTTCCCTTTGTATTGTTCTGTTTCCATAAGACAAATTTCAGGGAGAATATCATTGCGAGAGTCTCTGAGACAAGCAGGGCAACTACAGCATAAAGTGGGACCGGCCTGTAGAAGATTAAAAAAATAAATATGCATATCTTTAGGAGAGGAGAAACCAGAAGTTGAGGAAGCAATGCCCTGAAAGTGTCTTTATAGCCTTTCAATATACCCCCTGCCACAACATTGATGGCGTTTGCGGGTATCGCAAAAACTATAACCGGTATCAGCTTCATGAGACCGGCTGAATTAAAGATATCTTCAGATATGAATCTTGAAAGGAGAAGAATAACGGCCATAAGCAAACCGGAAAGCAATAAACAGAATTTGAGGCAAAAAAATACCATGCCCTTTAATTCAGCATGCTGCTTCTTTTCAAGATAAGAAGGGACAAAGCGCATCATCGCGCTGTCCATTCCGAATCCTGCAAGCTGTGCCGCTATGCTCAGAATGCTAATAGCTAACACAACTTCTCCAAGCCCGTCAGCGCCCAGCACCCTTGCCAGAATAACCGTATTTAAAAAACCTAAGACCAACGCCGTGATCTGCAGGACAAACGATACCATCCCGCCTTTGGCGCCGACTAACAGATTGTCCTCTTTTATTTTTTCCGGATCAGAAACTGCATTGGGCACATCTTCTCCATAAGACCGCGTCTTCACATGTATCCTAACGCTTTCAGTTTTTCCACGGTCTCTATATCCATCTGATCAGGCTCCTTCGCAGCGCTGTCGCTCCTTCTTTTGAAACGCGTTATGCAGCACCTGCAGTCAATGAACCCGTATCCCTTTTTATACAGTTCATTGAACCTGAGATTATTATCCCGTATTCCCGTCCAGATATCCTTTTCTACATAAGAGGACAACGGCCTTACTATTTCAATTTTTCCATTGACACCGCTGAGAAAAGAGCCTTCAATGCCGTTCAAAACCTCTTCATTACTAAACGGCAGTATCAGACATCCGAAATTATTTTTCTCAAGATATTGATTCAGGACATCCGCCTTTCTCCGGAAGCAGCATTCGTCCATGCCATCTTCCGGAACCACGGAAACGTCTTTAGCCTTGATAATCTCTATATTACTGCTGAAACTTTTTATATGGCTGAGGGTATCATCAAAATGATAGCCTGTATCTATAAAGACCGTCTTTATATTCAAATCCTTTACAATGTCCAGCAGCAGTGCTGAGCCGGTATTGCCGGTAAATAATAAAACCGAATTTAAACCGTCTGTGGCTTTTATTATTTCTTTTTTTATGGTCTCCACTCGTTAATTTATCCTGTATGCAGATAACTTCTATTAAGTAAAAATAATTTTATACGTTCTATCGAATACGAGGCTTCTCTTTCTGTAATGCTCAACAAACATGACACTCAATATCGTGAAGATCAAGGTCAATATAAATAATTCAATAATTTTATTAAAGCTCGGAAAGCCGGCAATAGCTATGGATATGATTTTTATAAGGCCAATATGGATAACATAAGAAAATAAAGAATTTCTCCCTAAAAATATAATTTTGTCTATTACAATATTTTCACGAGGTATTTTTTTTCCTATAAAATAAAATAAATAAAAATTGGACATTATTCCAACCACATATAAAGGATAGGATAAATGATCGACAATGACTTTACCGAACATATCAATTAAGAAGATAAATAAGGGGCTCATTGAAATTAGATATATAACAGACACTGTCATTGAACGATAGTTATACTTGTTGATAATTCCTTCTATCCTCTCAGTAGTCAAGAAACCTATACCGAACAAGCCAATTAAAATCAGCTCAAAATTATAGGAACTCGTAAACTTAAATTTCATAGTCATATCAATAAAAATAAGTATCATAGAAAGAACAGCTGCTACAATTCTTGCTCTACCTTTTAGAGTAACCACTAATAAAGCTGAAATACTTAAAAGATACGCTATCGGCAATAACACCTCGAAAGATGTCATTTCTGTATCACCCCAAAGATAAATATAATGAACATTATTAAGATAATAATTGATACTCCGGCTGCCATCATGATAAATTGTTTCAAAAAACAGGGTCAATGCTATATTAAGCACAGTAAACATTAAGATTAATTTAGCACCTCTTAGCAATAATCGAAGAGGAAGCTTTTTATCATTAATATTATATTTTTTAAGATAGATATTTGAAATTATAAATCCTGAGACAAAGATAAAAGACCCGGTAACAAGAGAAATATATGACATCAGATATTGATTTGCTGCTGTAGAAACAGAATGAATACTATGATGGAGCATCATTTCTATTATTAGAACCCCCTTCAAAATATCTAAGGAGATATTTCGGCTTTCTTTCATATTGCCTCAAACGCTGCCATGAACATGAACTCCCCTGGATTGATAAGTATATAAATAAACCGTCATGCAGATGTTTTGATGAAATCGCTTTCTCCCTGCAGAAGAAGTTTTTTTATCCCATGCCAGCATCCTCTAAGCATAGTAAAATCCTGTTTGTAGCCGGCAATGAGAAGAGCATTAAGAACAAGCCCGGCATTCAACCATATAAATGACAGATAATTAAATAAGTTCTTCTCCAAATTCTTCCTGAAAAAATAGTTAAGCGATAAAATTATGCTTTCTATAAGTTTCTTATTATCTTTCCTCCCGATATCTGAAGCGACATGCTCCAGTATTGCTTTTGGAGATATAACAACCTTGTATTTTCTTGACACCCTGAAAGAAAAATCAAAATCTTCAGAGAGTCCATAGTCTATGAAGTTCTCATCAAATTTAAACCCTTCAAAGACCTCCTTCCTGTAGCTTGTCAACCCGCCGTATAAAACTGATACCGGCACATACTCGAAATTCCTGTACCGGAGATCGGAAGATATGATCTGTCGCATGTCAGTGAAATTGCCCACCCAAAAAACTTTATTAAAAAGTCTCTCAAGCCATGACATGCTGGAATTGGATATAATACCGCTGACACCGTATATATCCGGATTCTTCATAAAAATCTGCATCATATTAAATATAAAGTCATTCTCCAGGATCACGTCATCATCAAGAAACAGAACAATATCACTTCTATTCCTTTCAATGCCTACATTTCGTGCATGGGTAAGTCCGGTGATCCCAGGGTCATGGATATACTCCAGGACGGTATTGGTGCCCTTGCCATTTAATAAGGAAAACACCGCATCTTTTAGCTCTTCAGAAGTATTCTGATCAATAATTATTATCTCTGTTGGCAAAAAGGTCTGTATTTCAATACTCTTGAGAGTATTTAATACGTCAACATGCCTGTATTTTGTCGCGATGATCACTGAAATTGTCATAAATATTAGATTCTGTTATTGGCCACCAACCGCTCAAAAATTGATATTAATTTATTATAGTGGTTTTCAAGGGAGTATTCTTTCTCTACCCTTTTGCGGGCCTGCCTGCCCATATCAATGACCTTCTGAGGGTTTGATAGGAGTAATGCAATAGCTTCTCTGATAGCATCAATATCTCCAGGCGGAACAAGAACGCCGCTTTCAGATGTTATCTGTTCGGAAATGCCTCCGATGTCACTGCCGATCACCGGTTTTCCACATGCCATGGACTCAACAACGCTCTGGGGATTATTATCAAGCACTATGGATGGAACAACCGTAAACATGGCATCCCTGATCAGAGGGACCAGTTCATCACGGCCCTTAAATCCAAGAAAAGTAATGTTTTTAATTCCATTCTCCATGACATATTCCATTAATCTTTTATCTTCACCATCACTTGAGGCGCCGGCAATGAGAAGAGGTACATGAAACCCTCCCTTCTCATACGCCTTAATAAGATTTATCACCCCCTTATCCATGTCAATGCGGCCAAAATACAGCATGTAGCCCGCGTTCTCATATTTGGGAGCAAGATTGTCCACATTTATGAAATTAGGGATATGAAAAAGCTTCTCTTCAGGGAAGCCCGCTTTTAAAAACGCCTCACGCATACAGAGAGACGGTGTTATAAAAGCATCAACCTTGTCATATACTTTAAGCCACCTGTGAATGTACATTGAAAGCACTCTCACACCTACAACAGACAATGAATTATGCAGGCATTTATATTTGAATGCTCTTGTATATCCATAGATCTCACATTCACGGCAGACCTTCCGGTCCCTCAAAAAAGTGTTTTCAGCGCAGAACATAAAGAAATCCGATACTCTCATTACAACGGGAATATTACGCTTTTTGGCAGCATGGATAACACTCGGAGATATCGAGTTCGCAATTCCTACAAGAAATACCAGGTCAACACCATGGTCATCAATAAGCTGCCCTATCTTTTTCTTTGCCTCAAAAGAATAAATCGCATTTGAAGCTACGCGGAGCTTCTGTATGAAATTCAGTTTATCTTTGTAATCCCTGTAATAGAGTGTTTCTTCATCTGCTATTGGTGATACAAAATATCGTTCATAAGGTGTCTTTTTGTTCATTTTGAACCTGACTGCAAAAGGGATAACCTGATGGGCATCCTTCTCAAGTCTTTCTGTTATGCCAAAGAAATATCTCTCCGGGCCGGTAGATTCAAAATATCTTCTGTTAACTATCACTATCTTCATTGTTTATGCTTCATCTCCGAAATAAAAAGTTCCTCATATTCCCTTACAATATTATTTATATTAAATCTCGAAACAGACGCCTTGGCAGCAGCGGCCATGGAAGATGCAATATCCCTGTTTCCGAGTACCCTTAGAATAGCATCAGCCAGTTTCACATCATCTCCCACGGGAACGAGAAAGCCATCCACATTATCCGTTATTATCTCCTCAGGCCCAGACCTGCATCTTGTAGAAATGACAGGGATTCCGCATGCCATAGCCTCTGTCAGAACATTCGGAAATCCTTCAAACCTGGAAGAAAGAACAAAGACTGAAGACCTGCTTATGAACTTAAACGGGTTGTCCTGAAATCCCAGGAAAGCAACATCATTATTTATGCCCAGTTCCTGCGACAGTTTCTTCAATTCTTCTTCTTTTTCTCCTTCCCCTAACAAAACAAGTCTGCATTCAGTTGTTTCTCTGACAATTTTAAATACCCTCAATAAGTCGTCCTGTGACTTTGGATCACTAAGAGAACCGACATTTATAACAATAGGCTTGTTCTCCAGAAACCATTCATACCCTTCTAAATCTTCGATAGAAAGCTCCTCGATCTTTTTATAGGCTAAAGGATTATAGATTACTTTGATCTTTTCTTCAGGCAGATTGAAATTCTCGATCAGATCAAGCCTGACACCTTCAGATACAGCGATTATCCTGTCAGCTTTACGATACAGCAACTTTATTAAAAACCTTACAAGCCAGAAAGAACTACCCTCCAACTCCACAGAAGGTGTTGTCCGCTCACTTATTATCAATTTTACTTTATTTCTAAAAGTCGATGATAGCAGCCTTGCAAATACCACAAATAGATTTGTTCTGTTAAGGAAGCTGCATACTAAGTCAGGCTTTTTTGTTTTTACAATATTGATTAACTTTAATATGCCTTTAATATAATTAATCAGTTTATTTTGAAGACTCCCACCTACTGTGATGCCGAGGGAACAGGTTTCAACATCATGCGGTATGGAATAAAAATGGCGTGAGTCATAGAATATGCAAAAGGGCTGTATCTTGCTACGGTCAAGGTTCTCCAGAAGGACAGATGCCACTCTCTCCGCCCCTCCTCTCCCGAGATTCGGGATGATGAAGGCGACCCGTACCTTTTCGCTCTTCGCCATATATTCAGACCTTGAGATATTCTCTCTCCCAGAGATAGTAAACAAGAAGGCTGAACAGCCGCAAGCTATGATCCCGGCCCTGACTGTGTTCGTCCAGAAGCCGTCGAATGCAAGCCTGATCAAAATATACATTCTTCGTGCCAAGCAATGTGTCCCTTATACCCGTAGAAAGAGGGCCCCTGAACCAGTCTGCTACAGGAACGGCAAACCCCCATTTCCTATTGATATCAAGAGTCTGCGGCAGAATCTTCCCGGCAAGCCTCTTCAACAGGTACTTCGCTGTGCTACCGTGTATCTTCATATTGTCCGGCACATTACGGAATGAAAACTCCGCAATACGGTAATCCAAAAGAGGCGCCCTCACTTCGAGCGATGCCAACATGCTCGCCCGGTCCACTTTCACCAATATATCGTTCGGAAGATACGTGTGGAGATCCACATAAGACATCCGATCTATGATCCCGTCATGCCGGTTCTCGAACAGCCCCAGTCTCGACCCCTCAGGTTCCAGAAACCTGCTGTTCAGGGACGCGCGCGCCTCACTGCTCAGAAGCATTGTTCTATAAGAAGTTTTAAAGTAAGCTTCACTGCAACGTTCTATCAGAGACTCGTATTGGGTATACTGAAGTTTGCTTAACTGACTCTTGACCCGCGCCAGGCCTTTTTCGGGAAGGAACCGCGAGGACCATGCTATCCCCTTTCTGACCGGTTCGGGGAGCATCAGCCTCATGTAATAATCGAACAGACCGGCACGGTACAGATTGTATCCGCCGAATATCTCATCACCGCCGTCTCCCGAAAGTGCAACAGTGACCTTCTCCCTTGTTACTTTTGACACGTAATATGTCGGGAGCATGGATGAATCTGCAAACGGTTCATCGAACTGCCGCACCAGATCAGGCAGTATAGAGAACATGTCCGGCCGAACTATCAGTTCAGTATGCTCTGTCCCGAAATGCTCTGCCACAATCCTGGCATATGGAAGCTCATTGAAGTTACTGTCCTCAAATCCAATCGAGAAGGTCTTTACAGGACGGTCAGAAACCATGCTCATCATGGCAACCACAAGACTCGAATCAACCCCGCCGCTCAGAAACGCACCAAGCGGCACGTCGCTTATCATCCTGAGCCTCACGGCGTCCTTTAAAAGGCTCTCCAGTTCCGACAACAGATCCTCTTCAGTGCGGATCTGTCCTGACGGTTCGGGGACATCCCAATATCTCCAGATATCCTTTTTGCCGCTTTCCGTGTGATATATCATTGCGTGAGCAGGTGGAAGTTTCCGCACACTTCTAAAGATGCTTAGATCATCCGGGACAAAGCCGAAGGTAAAGTAATGGTTCAGAGCTTGCAGGTCTAAGTCCCTCGATATCGACTGGTCTTTCAACATCGCCTTTATTTCAGAAGCAAAAGAAAACCTCCTCTCAGAAGACGAAGCGGAATAATATAAAGGTTTTTTACCGAGCCGGTCTCGTGCGAGGAAAAGAACCCTCCGGTTCTCGTCATAAAGCCCGAATGCAAACATCCCGTTCAGCTTCTGAAGGCAATCCGTGCCCCATTCATGATAAGCATTCATGATCACCTCGGTATCCGTGTTACTGCGAAAAGAGTAACCTATCTCCCCAAGTTCTTTTTTTAATGTCTGAAAATTATATATCTCTCCGTTGAATGTGATCCTTATCTTTCCGTCAGAGTCGGCCATTGGTTGGCGTCCGGCATGAGATAGGTCGATAATCGAAAGTCTCCTGTGCGCCAGCCCTACGGTCCTGTCGCTGTTGAGCCAAATACCGGCGTCATCGGGGCCTCGATGAACCATGGCATCACGCATCATGCTCAGCGATTCTGCCGATACCCCCTTACGATCAACTACGCCGAGAATGCCGCACATATATCATCCCATTCATTATAAAAACGGCCAGCATAGTCGGAAAGCAGATAAATTTGTTTGTATATGGTCGCAAAATAATTGTCAAATGAAATCCTTTTGCCTATCAAGTCGCTATTTCAGGATGACTAATACCTGCCTGACGAAGATGAATTTGACCTACAGCCATAGCAGTCCATAAATAAATCCCTACCTCTCTATAGCTTGAATTGGTAAACCCTACAACAAGTATTATAATAATAGTTGACATCATAAAAAGACCGAAATCACTTCCTGACTTATCCGGCAGCTTGAAAACCTGAACCGCAAGCATAAAGCATCTGTAAATCATAAATAGATAGAGCCCCAACAAAGGAATACCACCTTCTACTAGCAAGGTCATATATTCATTATGCGCATCATGACCTGCAACCCCATATAACCCCTTCTTGCTGTCCTCAAATGAAGTGTCAAAACCTCCCGGACCATGACCCAAAATAGGACTTTCTTTAAAAAGGTTCCATGCTAACGTAACAGTATTTATTCTTGGCTTAAACTTATCTGGATCATTTATTCTGTCAGAGACTCTGTCTGATACAAACGGGACAAAGGCTATAACCAATGCAATAAACAACATAAATTGAATGTAAGTTTTTTTATATCTTAATAAACCTATTATGGAAACAGCTGCAAGAAAAGCACCCCAAGCTGAACGTGAGAGAGTAAAAAACAGTAAACCCAGCATGCTTATGAAAACAGTTGTATATATCAATCTATTTCGGGCATTAAAATAAAAGTATATGGAAAGCATGATAAAAATATCTAATTGAAGACCAAATATGTTTGCTTGATTTATCACACCGCCAAATCGAGCATATTTATCAATAGCAGAGAGTTCTTTGGGATCTATATATACAGGAGGAACATAAGAGAATATCAAATAATAGCCGTTAACAATAGAAGGAATACAGTATAATATCAAAGCAGTTTTAAATAACCTGATCGCCTCCTTTAAATCATCAAAACTCTCCAAAATTAAAAAATAAAAAATAACGGGCATCGTATAGACAACCCATTGACGAAAACCATACATTTTTTCCGAAGACAAAAATAAGCCTGCCAACGATAATGAAGTAAATAGCACAATGGGAATAAACATTTTGTCCTTAAAAATATTAGTCCTTTTATGAATAAGATACAATATTCCAAAACACAGCACTATGATTTTATATATTCCTCCAATATTAATACGGAGAGATTTGCTGTCTCCCAACATCATCCCGGTCCCCCCCCAGAACAACGGCAAAAGCGGAAACATGATAAGCACAAAATATATAAATGACTTAGGATATGCTAAAGATAGCATTAGCGCAACGAATAATATAGTAAGTACTATGAGCTTTGAATATGTAAAATATACAATAAACAAACTGACAAGATAACTTGAAATAAAAATGAGAAATATCAGAAAGATTCTGTTTATTATTTTAGGGTTAATTTGGGATGGGTTTTTCATAATTTCTCAGCAGTTTCATTGGAAGGGGGCAACACTCCGAGTTTGATTAAAAATATTTTTTCACAGTATTTTTGCAATAAATATCTTTGCTTCAAGGAGAGACAAACACCGGAATACTAAGGCATATTAATTAATTGATCTGAAATATTCAACAGTCTTATTCAAACCGTTTTCAATAGAAGTCTCACATGTCCAGTGTAATTTATCTTTTGCCTTTGCGCAATCCAGCACACTTCTTAACTGCTCACCTGCCTTGCGCGGGCCATGCTCTTTTTTTATCGATGGGTCAATAATATTTCTTAGAAGATCAAATAACTGTTTTATTGAAGTCTCAATACCTGTACCTATATTAAACGCCTTTTCATGTGTATTGTTTCTCAATGCCAGAACATTGGCCCTTGCAACATCCTCAACATATACAAAGTCCCTTGTCTGCTCACCATCCCCGTTAATAACAGTCTGCTCACCATCAAGCATCTTCTTGGTAAAGACAGCAACAACCCCGGCCTCTCCAAAAGGATCCTGACGGGGACCGTAAACATTGGCATAACGAAGCGCTGTATAATTCAACTCATGAACAGTCATATAATAGAACAAGTAATGCTCTACCGTAAGTTTGGCAATACCGTAAGGGCTTATAGGCTGAAAGGGATGCGATTCAGATGCCGGGAAAGACTGCTGTTCTCCATAAATAGCTCCGCCTGATGAGGCAAAAACCACTTTTTTTATATTATACGCAATACAGTTTTGAAGAATATTTAACGTTCCAAGTATATTGACGCTCGCGTCATATATAGGGTCTGCAACAGAATGGCGAACATCTATCTGGGCAGCCTGATGAATAACATATTCCGGGCGCTCTTCCCTGAATATTTGTTCAAGTCCGGCATCCTGAATATCCAGCTTGAACAGTCTTGCCCGCTTGTTGAGATTGTTTTCATTGCCTGATGAAAGATTATCAACTACAATTACTTCATGCCCGTCATCGATCAGCAGATCAACTATATGAGAACCTATAAATCCGGCGCCGCCGGTTACCAATATATTTGATTTTTTCATTTAATCCTTCTTTCCCAGAAATATGGCAACAATAAATCAGAGGCAATAACATTATAAAGTTAAATTAACAGCATATACCGTATTTCTGTAAGGTGCCCGGCTGTCTTAGGATAAACCGGTTGCTTAACCTTATAAAAAATAGAACTCAGTTCTCACCGTAATCGGCATAATATTTTTTATAGTAATAATATGCGCTCATATCTCCTGAAACACGTGTGGCCGATGTCAGGATAACACCAAGAATATTGCCTTTGCCTGCCCTAAGGACATCCAATATCTTTCTGGTAATCGCTCGAGATGTATTACCCGCCTTCACAACAAACGCGACAACATCTACCGCACCCCCCAGGGAAGAAACCTCAAGGGCGGCACTTAGAGGAGGAGAATCAATTAAGACAATGTCATAATCATCCTTTACAGAATTTATCAGAGACTTTAATCTGTCTGAGCTGAGAATATCTCCGGGATTGGGGGGGATAAGGCCTCCGGGGATAACATGGAGATTCGGTATAGCGGTCTTCTTTATTAAAGTATCCAATGCAGCGTTGCTATTTACATAGTCACTTACTCCAACCTCATGGTCAACTTTAAATATTTTAGCGATCCTTGGTTTGAAGATATCAGCATCTATTATTAATACTTTTTTATCAGACAGTGCAAATGACTTCGCGAGAAATACAGTGCTCGTGGTTTTACCTTCATCTCTGATTGAGCTTGTTATCAGCATCGTCTTGAGCTTATGCTCTTTTCCATAAAAACCTATAGTTGTTTTTATGTCACGGTAATAACGGCTGATCTCATCCGGATCTTCCTTATCAGTAAGCTCAACTCCGCCCTTGATCATTGGAATTATCCCGAGAAGCTGCTCTTTAAGCCGTAAATTAACATCATCTCCGCTCTTTACCGTATAATCCATATAATCAAGCAAAAAACATATAAAAATCCCGAGGACAAGCCCGGCAAGTGCAGCCCTTAAAAGGTTCCGGAACAAAGGTGGTTTTATCTGCTCAGGTATTTTTGCCTCATCCACTATACGGACATTGTTAGCCGTAATATTGCCGCTGATATCCGCCTCCTTCAGCCTTTGCAGCAGTACATCATACATCTGAGCGTTTGTCTCTGCATCCCGCTTCAGAACACCATACTGAATCGCCTGCTGCGCCAGACGCATTGACTCAAGCTTTTGAGCATCAATGCTCGCCAAAATAGAATCCAAACTTGCTTTGGTTATACGATAATCCAGTTCAATACTTCCTATGGTCCTATTGACTTCGGTTTCTATCAGACTGGTTAAATTATCTATTTTGGCCTTTAAGCTGATTATATCCGGGTGCTTGTCTTTATATTTCTTCGACTTTTCAGCCAACTCAAGCACAAGGGAATTATAATCAGACTGAAGGGCTATATAATTATTGCTTTGATATGATAAAGGTATGGCTCTGAAAAATTTCTTAGAACCGTCTTTTAATTCCTTCATCTCTTTTAAAGTAACCTCTAATTCTTTGTATTTTGTAAGCGCAGTAGTATATTTTATCTGCAAATCAGACAGATCTTCTTCAAGAAGGCCCTGCCTTTTTTCAAGAGAAACAACATTCTCCTTTTCATTGTATTGCAGCATTGCCATTTCTGACAACTTCACCTTGTTTTGCAAAACTGCTATCTGTTCCGACAGCCATGTGAAGGAATCCTTTGTCGCCAACAACTTATCTTGAAGGTTGTACTGCATATATGCCCTTGCAACCGCATTGACCTGTTCAGCTGCCATTTTAGGGTTTAGATTATCCACATTGATATTGACCAGAGCGCTGCCTCTTACCGGAGTTACAGAAATAAGTCTCCGAAATGCTTCAATAGGGTCTTTTCTCTTGACGAATTCCTCTTTATATTGTGGTTCCATGATGTCTATAGCCTTTTTTACCACAGCCGATGATTTTATGATTTCATATTGGGTATTGTAGAAAGTGGAGCTTCTTCCCTCATCAAAAGCACCGCCTATATCAACAACACGCGGGATGTCTGGTTCTATGATAACAACAGCCGTAGCCTTATAAACAGGAACCTGCTTAATGGTGTAAATAGCGACAAAAATCACTACAGGAAAAAAAGCGGCAGCAAGAACCCACAACCGTTTCTGAACTATATATAGATATTGTTTGTAATCAAACATTACTTTCAGGCCTCATATGTTATTCGCTGTCCTTATTGCCGACTCTACCAGAAACTCAGTGGAACCTCGACGATGTCATCAGGCTGAAGAAAATCTACCATTTCAACCTTAATTTCTACAACTTCTTTCCCATTAACGATCCTTTTAATAAAAGCATTATTGACAGATGCAGCATTTGTCGGGCCGCCCGCCAATGTTATCGCTTTAAGAATAGTCATATCTTGATGATAAGGAAAAGGACCGGGCCTCTTCACCTCACCTACTACATAAATATAATCCAATCCGCTTGGAACATAGATGATATCACCATCCTGCAAATAAACATTCGCTTCTTCATCCACATTGACCAGAAGTTCGTATAGGTCAATCGTTATTATATTCCTTTCTGCCTTGATGTCTTCAGATGCTCTATTCCTTAGAATACGAACCATCTGCCCTTTCATGTTATCTCCGTATTTTGGGTAAATCATTTGGGCCGTCGTAAACAAATCAAACAAACGGGTTGTGTTACTGATATAATAAGTACCCGGTTTCCCCATGCCGCCTAATATTTCAACCTTCCTGCTCCCATATGTAGTGATAGAAATATTAACTATGGGATTATAAAGATAGTCTTTTTCAAGCAATTCCCTTATTCTTCTCTCAATCTCTGATAAAGAATAGCCTTCCACCTTTATCTCTCCCAACATAAAATACATGATACTGCCTTTATCATTCACGGGGAAATTACCACTAAATCCAGGATTATCTTGTACATTTATCGAAAGAACATCACCTACACCAACCCTGTAATCAATTGTTGCAGCTTCGACACTCACCGGCTTGCCGGTTTCAGACCGTTCTGCCTGATTCAGGGCATAAACAGGATATAGACTACCCATAAATATAATTATTAAAAAGATTAAGGTAAATTTATTTCTCATGTTGTCATGATGGAAATTAAGAAAATTGTATATTGTTTTTAGTTTCTATAATACAGCTATACTATAATTTAATAGTAACAGGAATTAATTGTTTATATCAATGGACGTTATAATATGGTGCGTTAGTTAAAATACAGACTTTAGAAACATTCCGACCCTGTTGTTCTTATATTCACTTAATGCGTTATTGGAACTCCTTTGTGCATACTGATAATTCATGCCCACATCAAGCCATTTCTGTATTGGATAGGCTACGCTGCCCTCCACGACAATAATTTTATCCTTATCCTCACCCAAGCCATCTGAATCAAAAGTGTGAATAATATAACTTCCGCTCAATGAAATGGAAAATTTATCAATAAAATTCTTTTCGATCTTTAAACTGTACCTTGCAGCCTCAAATGTATTACTTCTTGAGGAAATAGAAAAAGACGTGTTTGTTGTTTTAGAGGCTGAAAAACTGACAGTTGTATCCTCTGAATGCTGGTAATTAAGCCTTCCATCATATTCATATTTCCCATATACATTCCTGCCAAAAGAAAATTGTCCCTGAGTAATTTCAGAAAACCTGACACCAAGTCCGATATTGCCAAAAAAACCATTTATATCATCTTCCTGCAAAGACACATAGTCAACTTCTTTTTGTCCGCCTTCAACCCAAAGAGAAAATCTGTAGGGGCCTTCCCATTTAACACCTAAGAGATATCGATTTGAACTGAAATCACGGTCGTTAGTTTCTTTAAAGTCTTCATCGTCGAACTCGCATGAACTATATAAGGAAGAATGCCAGGTCATGGGAATTGACAATCCGCCTCCTGCAGTATCAATATTGCGTTCATCTGTTCCAGAATCATTCTCGGATTCTTCCCATCTGTGTCTATATCCCCCATTAAGTTTTATTCTTCTCAAGAAAGTATAGGAAGACGTCACTTCATAAGTATTAGCCTGGCTGTGAGATACATCTGACTCTTCAAAAAGAGTACGGTCAAACTTTGTTCTGGAATATGTATCAATGAAGTTCAGAATAAATCCGCCGGGGAAAACCAAATCAGCACCTCCCCGCAAACTCGTATTTAACTCTGAGATTTTTTCCTTTGTTCCCCTCCGATAATCTGCGGTAAGATCCAAGAAAAACTTATGACCTTTGAAAGGAAGCAGCGACTGAATAGTAGGTGTGAAATGTAATACAAAATCATCTTTTATATCTTTGTCTAATCCGCTTGAAAGATTAATATTGTCATCATATTCACCTTTGATAATTAACTGAGGGGTAACTTCCGTATTTCCAAGTTGAATCGAATACGCAGGGCCTGCAAACAATAAAAACAATAGAAAGAGAGAGAGCAGTGCGGGATAAAGCATCGATAATTGTTTAAGCCATGAGCAAATCAAAAGATACTTATCTATAATATTTCTAAAAAAACCTATCATTAAAAACACTCAGGGTCAATAGGGCTGGAGTCTTCATTACCGATACAAGACCCGCCAAAACACCGGTCATTTATAGTGCAAATGTCATTATCATTACAAGGCTCAAAATCATCAACTACTGATGCTCCTCCGGAACATTTATAACACAATCCAGGGTCTTCAAAATTATCAGAAACCGGCATTCCGCCTTCGCATTTTAAACACATTCCAGGGTCTTCAAGATTGTCTGCCACTGCATTGCCACCCTGACATTTCCTGCACATCCCCGGATCTTCAAGGTTGTCTGCTACTGCATTGCCATTCTCACATTTCTTACATGATCCCGGGTCTTCAAGGTTGTCTGCCACAGCAACACCATCCTGACATTTCCTGCACATCCCCGGATCTTCAAGGTTGTCTGCTACTGTATTGCCATTCTCACATTTCTTGCATGATCCAGGGTCTTCAAGGTTGTCTGCCACAGCAACACCATCCTGACATTTCCTGCACATCCCCGGGTCTTCAAGGTTGTCTGCTACTGCATTGCCATTCTCACATTTCTTACATGATCCAGGGTCTTCAAGGTTGTCTGCCACAGCAACACCATCCTGACATTTCCTGCACATCCCCGGGTCTCTGCTATTATCAGGCACACATACACCTGCTTCATTAACAATTTGACATACATTACACTCGACTGCCGGACATATATCAGGGCTGGAAAGATCCGGAACAACTTCCCCGTTATCACACTTCTGACACCTGCCTGGCTTTTCATTATCATCAATAACCGAGGCGCCATTTTCACATTTCTGACATATACCGGGATCTTCTGTATCATCTACACTCGCTGCCCCGCCTATGCACTTCATGCACAAACCGGGATCCTCTGTATCATCCGTAACCTCTTGTCCACCCTGGCACTTCTTGCATGATCCGGGTTCCTCTGTATCATCAACCACAACCTGTCCGCCCTGGCACTTCTTGCACGACCCTGGATCCTCTGTATCATCAGTAACTTCTTCTCCGCCCTGGCAACTCATACAAGGACCAGGATCCTTGCTTTCATCAGGGACACAGCTGCCAAGAGAATCCAACTTCTGACAATAATCACACTCTTGCGACTTCATCAGCTTGAAATCTTCCAATAGCTTATACGGGGGGATAGGTACCGGTTCCGTCAATCCATCCCCGAACATATATCCTTCATCTACATTATGTATGATTTCAGACAGGCCGTCAGGAGTATAAAAAGTAAAAGTGGCTTCATTTTGAATAACATATAAACGGCTTCTCCCCTCAACAACTTCTAATATAATTATTGTCCCGCGCGCAGCAGCAACACCTGTAGGAGAATGTATTATCAGTTCATTTTTGCCAACAACTGACCTGGCCTGACCTTTCTCAATAGAAAAAACAGTCTTACCCCTTTTATCATTTTTTCCTGATAAGAACTCCTTTACTGTCAACTTAGTAAATTCATTAAGTGTCAGCAGCGAATCGTCAATGAAAGAAATCTTGGCCCTTGAATCCGCTCCGGTTTCAATAACATCATTAAGTAAAATACCCTCCTCAAGTTTGAGATCCCTTTTTTTGCCATTTCTTGATATCTTGACATTCCCCTTTGAAGAGCTGATCTTTATATAATTGACTTTCCCAACATAGTTAGATTTCAAGTCAGTTCCGGGTTTTCTTATAAAACCTTTATAATCAGCATCAGATCCAATAAAGAAATTTTTGCTCTCGACCAGCGAAACTCCGTATTTGCCTCTTGCATCAATAGATATTTTCTCTCGTGGAGCTATGATTTTCGTGTCGCCTTTAATAGTTACCGGTATCCTTCCTGATACACTTTTAATCTCAGTGACCAATCCATCAGCGGAAACAACACCCATATAACGTTTCAGTTCACCAAACGCAAGTTGCTGTACAACAAATTTCTTGCCGCCAATGGAAAGTTTTGCTGAAGGAGTAACAACTGTCAATGATGCGGAAGGTTCTATATTGAAAGCGAACGATCCTTTTTGAACCTGAATGGCATAATCATGCGGCAACCCCTGAATAGAAATAACTGTTTCCTTGGAAACATCAACCAGCGAACCATCAACAAACTGTATTGAAACAACGCCTTTTTCTGTTTTTATATCTGTTGCTGCAAGAAGAGGGAAGTCATCTTTGAAAAGGATCCAGTCACCTTTTGCTGATTTGACAAATACATTGCCTCCGACCCTTACATTGCCAAAAGTTTTGCCGGATTGATCTGAATAACTTTCTGTAATTAAAAGGCCGCTGATGCCGGTTAATAAAATAAAAAATGCAATTAATGAACTGAAACGTATATTCATGGTGTTATTTAAAAGGTTTTACTTTGCCATTAATCCAACAAAAAAAGCCTTCAGTATTCGTAGCGTACTAAAATGATTTATATATATAATAATAATATCTCAAACAAAGGTCAAAACATAACTACAGAGCTGTATACAACATTATGATAACATTATGAAAAAAACCATGAAGTTATATCCTTACTTAGTTATTCCAACTTCATTATAAATTTCATTAACAGAACGTTTACAGTCTTCATGTCCTGAATTGATATCAAGGCATTTATTAAACTGATCTGCTGATAGCTGGGATAACCCCAGCTCCCTGTACCACATTCCGATAATGTAGCGATAATATGCTTTCTGAGGCCGTTGAAAAATTGCCAATCTCAGATATTCCAAGGCCTTTTCAGTCATTTTTAGATCTTTATAGTTTAAAGCTATTTTAAAATATATATCAGCATCACCGGGTTTGAATTCAAGTAAAGATTTCAATAAATTAATAGCTTCCTTATTTTTATGATCTCTCCGGTATAAGTCATCAAGAGCATAATACAGGCTTTCATCAGCAGGCATGTGTTGAATTGCTCCGACCAGGACACTTATAGCTTCAGAATATTGCTCTCTTTTACGGTAACAGTCTGCAAAAGATAAATAGATTGAAACTTCTTCAGGATTATCAGCAATCAGATGCTGATAAATGGAAATCGCCTTATCATTATTGCCAAGTTTTTCATAAAGCAGCGCCATATGCTTTAGTAATGACACCTCATGATTAAACTGCAACAGATATCTCTCACCTGTCTTTACTGCCAGATCCCACTCCTCTACGCGACTAAGTCCGTTAAGATATGTAAGTGCATTCTTTGCAGAAGGTTCCAAAGAAAAAGCAAGTCTTAATTCATTTAAAGCTGCCTCCTGCTCATTTTTATTAAAAAGATATTCAGCAAATTCATTTCTATGTGCCGAATTTTCAGGCACAGCCGGTTTAAGACTCTCATAACTTGGGCTGACTATCCAAATGCTATTAAGCACCTTTGGAAGAAAACCCCTATCCAGCAGCAACAGTACGCTATATGTTTCATATGCTTTTGCAAGACTGCCCTGTTTCAGATAAAAGTAACCGAGTGAATAACGCGCAACAGAATTCATAGGCGCAAAATTCACCGCCTTAATAAATGCCTCTTCAGCCTCATCATTACGCCCTAATTGATTAAGCACAAAACCTTTATTTGAATAATAATAGCTGTTAACAGGACACACACTTATTGCATCATCATAATATTTCAGAGAACTGCTCATATACATCTCTTTCTCCGAGTTACTGCCGGAATCATTTGATCTTGAAACCAATAAATCACCCATGGCAGCCATATTTTCAGCATTCCCAGGATCCAGAAGAAGCGCTTTCTTAATGGCAATAAAAGCAGATTCATAATCTTTAGACATTTGAAGACGCCTCGCTTCTTTCAGGTAACTCTCCCCAATATATGGTGAAACAACCAGAATAGATGACACCAGAAAACAAACAATAATAAACAAATACGTCGGCAGCCTCCACTGTTCAGGCACTTTAACATCAATCAGCATTAACTGCTTTTTACTATAGAGTTCTTTGGTTACAATCACTGAGTTAACAGTTACCGCTAAACACACTATAAAAAGTATCGCATTTGAAGGTATATGAAAATTAAAATCAGTCATCCCATGTACCAGCAAAGCAAAACATCCGGATAGTGCCCCAATTCCTACTGCCTGCAGCCGGCTATGCCTAAAAGTGAAAATATCTCTCAGACCTGTAATAAAAAGCACCATTGTTCCTGATAAAACCGCTAATATTCCTCCTACACCCATTTCAGCCATTAATTCCAGATAATCATTATGCGCATGATTAATAAAACTTCTCGAAACTTCGGATAAATAACGAGGGAAGACATATTTAAAAGTGCCTATACCTGTACCAAACCAAAAATTATCGCTTATCATGTTCAATACACCAGCCCAAATTTTCAGTCTATCTTTTCCGGCAAGAAAAGGGTCTTTTAATGTAACCAGCCTGTCCATTACAGGATCCTGCCCAATCCATACCATGGAGAAAATGAGAAGGAATGCTAAAGCTGCAGGTATCCAGTAGTTGCTAACCCTTAAACTTACAAAAACGGCAGAAAAAAACACCAAACCTGATAATAGCCCTATGGTGCCACCCCTTGATAGTGAAAAAAAGACGGCAACGGCAATAAATATGCAAAGCGCAAACAGCAGAAAACGTTTTGCACCATGATATGCAAAAGCAAGCCCGAGACCGAGCATGGCAATCATCTCCAGATAACCCGCAAAGTGATTGGCATTAACAAAAGTGAAAGAGATCCTGTAATTGCCTGATGAAAAGATTTTCAATCCCGGCAGGCTGCCGCTGACAAAGATTAATCCAGCGATAGCAAACAGAGACCCGAATATTACTAATACCCAAACAAGTCTGAAAATCTCGTGTCTGCTTTTAAGAGTGCCTGTAAGATAATAAAATAAGGCTGCATAACTGATAATGAAGTACAATTGCATCCTGCTCGCATAGGGGTAGACAGAAATCAAAAAAGAAAAACCTGCCAATAAGATAAAACACATAATAAATGCGTCTAAAGGGGTGCGCCTGATCTTGATATGCCCTTTGCGTATCATCGATATTATCCATAAAGCGACGACAGATGACGCAAGTAAATGCAGAACGGCAACGGACCATATTTCTACCGCGCCGTGTGCTAACGGGGCAAAAATAAGTAATAAATAGAAGAGCGAAGCCTCATGGGGAGTTTTGCAGTCCAGAGAAGAATATGGGCGATCTTTATCGTAACTTCTCATAAAGTTATTTACCCTGACGCCCCCCACTCTCTCATAGTGCCACTAATAAGTAGAGCTTTCTTGTGAAATACCTGAAAGCTCTACTTATTATCTGTCTCGCTTTAGGGAAACTTACAAATACAGTTTGTGCCGTTACACTTTGCACTATGCCCCGATTTTTGAGATACGCCTCTTGCTATACAATCAGATACAGATTAATTTAAAACTGAAAGTAAATAAATTGATTTGTTTTTTTAATCAATAGCAGTATAAAAAATACCATTACTGCAAGCGCCGCTCCTTTAAAGCTCCATTTGACTGTAAATGGTATTTTATTGCGCTCATTAATTACCTTAATAATATATAAACAAATCATGCCTGAAAAAATCAGGAGTGCCCAAATATATGACCATCCCGCAAATGGGTTCGTCATTTTTTTTATTCCAGAGGAAAATTTGTACATAAACGGATTCAGAATCATTCCAAACATTAAAAGCGACTGTTTAAGTGATCTTGCCCTGAAAAATATCCAACCCGCCATAGCAAGCGGAAGCATTACGATCCATGCAAGCACTGGTTTGTTTTTGCTAAGATTATCCAACAGACGGACTTTTCTATACAGTAATACAATTAAGCTGTGATATATCCCCCAGAAAACAAATGTCCACTTTGCCCCATGCCAAAGCCCCATTATAGCCCATACAATAATAAGCGATTGGTTCTGCCTTGACAACTTATTATCTTCTGTTCCTACTGACAAACCACCCTCACTCTTCGTTCTGAACTTTTGTCCGGTAAGTGGCAGATAAAGATAATCTCTAATCCATGATGATAGAGAAATGTGCCAACGTTTCCAAAATTCTTTGGGCGACGTTGCAAAATATGGCCAATTAAAGTTTTCCGGGAGCTTTATCCCAACCAGTAATGCCGAGCCCATTGCCATATATGAATATCCTGCAAAATCAAAATAAATTTGAAATCCAAAGAGGAATGCTGCAACCCACACATCCAAAGCAGTCATAAATTCTATATTTGTAGAAAACCAGAAGTCAACCGCCGGAGCCACACTATCAGCCAATGCAACCTTTAGAAAAAGCCCTACAATAATGTATTCAATCCCTCGAGCAATATTCCCCCAGTCATTTTTTCTTTCCGATTGAAATTGCGGGATAACTTCATTGGCACGCAAAATTGGTCCTGCAGCCAGTTGTGGCCAAAAAAGAACATATGCGGTGAAGGTGATAAAATTCTTAGTTGGTTGTATTACACGTCTGTATGTATCTATTGTATAACTGATTGAATGAAAAGTATAAAATGATATTCCCAGTGGCAGAATAATTGAGATACCTAAATTTTTTGCAGAAAAGCTGCCTATCCCGGCGATTGAAAACAGTCCTCCTACATTATCTAAAATGAAATATGTATACTTGAAAAAGGCAAGTAGTCCTAAGTTAATGATAAGGCTGGAAACAAGCCATATTTTTCGTATCGACGGAGTTTCAGTTTTTACAATCTTTCTTGCAGCTACATAATCAACAATGATTGTAAATAAGAGAAGAAACGTAAATTCCCAACTCCACATAGAGTAAAACCCCAAACTTGCAAGGGCAAAAAAGCCGGTTCTGAATCTATGAGGAAGCAACCAATGCATTGGCACAACTATAAAAAGAAATATGATATATCCCCAAGAGTTAAAAAGCATTAATATCCCCTCTGTTCAATAAAACTGTCCATACTTGTTCCTAGCAAACGATGCCCGTTCACGTTAAAATGAAAATGATCCGGCAAATCAGAATTTGTGAGCCCATAGTCTTGAGGGGGCACCAACGCTTCAAAATCGATATATTCAACGCCATTCGCATGTAATTTACCGACAAATTCTTTAAAAAACTCGTCATATGCCACCCTGTCGTTATAAAAGTCCTTCCCAATTAAAATCGGCTGCCTGTAAAAAACAAGTTTAACTCCATCGTATTTTGTAATTTTTATCAAGGCGTCTAATGCATGAAGGCTCCATTTAATTTTATCGACAGGAACAAGTTGGGCTTCTCTTTTGTAAACTCTGAATATCAATCCGGCTACCTTTTCACGGAAATATAAATCAATTTCACCTTTCAGTCTCCCCCTGAAGCTATATGGCTTCCAAAAGTCTTCAATCCACGTTACAAGTTTCATTTCAACTGCTTCCTGGGGAGTCTCACTCCTTTCACTCCTCTCAACCGGGTTAGAGATTTTTATTTTATCCAATCCTTCAACTTCCTTTTCGAGTATTTTTATCCCCTCACCGCCAACGCGCATTAATTCATCTGTGACCCTAACCTGCAAACTATTCCTGAACCCGTTTTCCTTAAGATCATCAAAGGTCACTGCAAAAATCAGTATGTCAGGTTTTATCCCTCCATCACGAACAGCCAAATAGGCTGCAAGAAGCTCATACATTGTTGCATTGCCATGTGATATCTGAAAATATCTTAGTGAAGAGCCGCGATTTTTTGATCGCTCATTTGCATAGAATAGTGCAATGGAATCCTCATCATGCGGATTACTTAACGAATGCAACTGGGATGCGCCAAGCCACAAAGCAATCTTATTAGCCTCTGCCTTTGATTTTCTCATAGATGCAAAAAGCTTTGAATTTGGCCCTTTAACCATTAAACCATCAAAGAAACATTCCTCAAACCCTTTATACCTATTTCCAAATCCAGTTATTGCAGGGTCAAAATGTTCCGCCCTCTTAGCAAAGAACGAAAAGACAATCACTCCAGCAATAACTGCACTTATGATAATTATCAGACTAATTATTTTTTTCATGGTAATCTTAGACAGTATCTGTTAAAAAAGTGCGTATATGAATGGCGCAAGCGCGGAACCCTCGGTGAAGATTATCAATACGCCGAGCAGAAGCAGAAAAACAACAATCGGCCCAAGCCACCATTTTTTACGCTCTTTGAGAAATCCCCAGAATTCTCTTATGATTGATAGCTTGCTCATTTTATCGTCTTCGTATCTTTATACGTAAATCATTTCTTACATGTTACTTCACCATGTAAGAGTAGCTATACTTTCTACTACAGCTTTTCAGCCCAAATTCGTTCTTTCACAAAAGCCGAAAGCCAATCTCCGATTAACTCGTGCCCTAATGGCCTGAGATGTTTATCAACTTTATAATTAATTTCTAATAATGGATAGCTTTCAAATATTTGTTTTTGTACATCAACTAAAAATGTTTTATTATTAAGTAGTAATAACTCTGTTGGGAGGTTGCTGTAACTTTGTTTTTTATTAATCATCTCAGGAATATCCAATATTATTACAGAAATATTATGCTTATACCCTTCTTGAATAAACTCATTTAAAAGCATTGCAGTAAGTTCGTTCTCCTTCGCGGTTATTTTTTCCTTCACAGGCACATAAGAATCAATTTTATGTGCCTTCCCTATTGTTCTTATAATACTATAAGAAATGCGGTTACGTAAAAAGTTTACAAAATGAGAATGCTGACTTAAAAAAGTGTAACCAGGTACCTTATTTAATCTGTCACGAATAAATAAAGCAGGTGCAAATACTTCAGCATTTCGAATCAGTTTGCCATTTTCTACTTTAAATAGATTTGAAATAATATTATTAAAATGATCATTAGGAAAATAACCAAGAATAACTAAGTCTGGATTATAATTAAAACCTTCTTTGCGAAGTTTGATCAGCTCTTCAGCCGTACCAAATCCTGATACGCCCATATTAATGACTTCAACTTTTTTAACCAAAGAAAGCTTTTTTTCAAGTATTGCAGAAAATGTTTCCTTATCTTCAACCCCATATCCAAATGTAACAGAATCCCCCAATACAATGATTCTATAAACATCGCTATCTTTTGTTATTGAATACTCCTTCTTGCCACGAAATCCTTGAGAATTAGTGGCGATTTTATGACTGAATTCAGGCGTAATAATTTCACCATTAACATTGTTCAAATGTTTTCGAATACCATATGAACTTGTTTCGACATATCTTGGAATTATAAGTTGCGGATTAAATAATCTAAAAGACCATTCTAATACAGCAAACAAAAGAACACAAGAAATAATTATTAAAAAAAGGTTAACAAAAATATTTCTAATGTTATTAATAATAGCGACTCTTAACTTAAAAGAGTGTCTCATTTTATATCTCCTCGATCATTGATGTAAAAGAATTTCCAGATGGCGATATTCTTCGCCTCTTAACCCCAAAATTCTTCTTTGCACGTCTTAATCATATTTAACAGAAAACATAGCAAAAAAATAGACGAGAAAAACTATCACAAAAATAAAAAACATATTGTAATCAGAAACTTTAAGAACCGTGCCCAATATAGCTGTAATTGAAGATATTAAAGACAGTGCCAAGATAACTATAACACTGCCATTAATTTTCAATCCAAAACTCAAAAGCATATGATGCAAGTGTGTCTTATCAGCAAAAAAAGGACTCTTGCCTCGTAGCATTCTTTTTATCATTACAGTCAATGTGTCAGCAATTGGAATAGCAAGTATCATAAGAGCGGCCATCGGGGGGACAATGCCATAACCACCCTGCGTAATAGAGATTGAGAGGAAAGCTAGTGAGAAACCAAGAAAAAAACTCCCTGCATCACCCATAAACAATGTGGAAGGATACCAGTTGAATTTAAGAAAACCCAGCACCGAGCCACTCAATGCAAGACTAAGCAGCATAAGCTCAATCTGCCCATTTATAAAAGCAAGGATTGCAAAGGAAATAAACGCAATAAGTGAAACCCCTCCCGCAAGTCCATCAAGTCCGTCAATCATGTTTATTGCATTTATAACGCCTATCGTACAAAAAACTGTTACAGGAAACATAAAATAACCAAGGTCAATAGAGCCGAAAGATAATAGGTCGCCAAAAGATGATAAGGCTGTCTTGCTGTAATAAATCATGATCGATGATGCCATGACCTGCGCTATCAATTTCCAGCTGTAATGAAGGTCACTAAAATCATCCAAAAAACCGACAACCCCAAGCATAATGACTGCCGAATAATACCCCCTCAAATTTATATTATCGGGAGGCACAAATATTATACTGCTTAATGAAACAACAATGATCATTCCTATCCCTCCAACTAACGGCTTGGGAATGTTGTGTACTTTGCGCACCTTATCAGGATTGTCCATCAAACTGTACATCTTAGTTGAGGTTCCACCTTTAGTTACAATAAGAGTGGAAGCAATATCTCTAAGTTTAGGCATAACCAGAAGCATTCCGCCCAATGTAGTTATGAAAACAAGAACAGCCTTTATTGAAACAATCAGCACAAATCCATTTTGTTTGAATATATTTATCATAATAAGAAATTATATGATTATATCATAATATTACAGATCTAATGCGTAGGTTGATTATTAATGTTACAGATATCTAACTATAGGTTTAATAAGAAATACTTGTGCTAAAATATCAAATGGTCCGGGTAAAAATATGCGGCATCACTAACTTGGAGGATGCTGAAGCTGCTGTTAAGTTCGGCGCAGACGCATTGGGTTTTGTGTTTTACAGTAAAAGCCCAAGAGTCGTCAGTCCTGATAATGCAAAAGCCATTATTTCATCTCTCCCGCCTTTCATAAGTACTGTTGGTGTTTTTGTCGATGAAGATAAAACCTCGATAGAAAAGATTGCTGCCTATACAGGTTTAAGTGTGATTCAGCTTCATGGAGCTGAACCGCCCCAAGCATGCAGTTTCAGCCAGAAGGTCATAAAAGCAATAAGGGTAAAGGAACTTACTGACCTTGAGTATTTGAAAAATTATTCTTCAGTATCAGCTTTTCTTCTTGATTCCTATTCTCCTGATTCCTATGGTGGAACAGGACAGGTCTTTAACTGGGACATAGCTGTTGAAGCTAAAAAGTTCGGCAATGTAATTCTGGCCGGAGGTCTCAATTATATGAATATTGAAAAAGCTATACGCACTGTCAAACCTTATGGTATTGATGTGGCCACAGGCGTAGAAGGAGTTTTAAAAGGAAAGAAAGACCTGATGAAACTAAAACTGTTTTTAGAAAAAGCAATTAACGCAGCAAAAAGCCTAAGATAGTTTTATGAGCTTTTTTGGCAAAGGGAAATATCACTTCAATGGCCAGCCTGACCTCAGATAAAAAATCAATCGAAGCTTTATTGGGCACATCTTTTACTGAAAACAATCACGTTGAAATAATAAAAAGTGGCGCTAAAGTTTTCGAGTCTATCCTTGACTGCATCAGAAATGCCACTGAAATAATCTGCATTGAATTTTACATGGTCAAAGATGATGAAACCGGCAGAAAACTTTCTGAATTACTTAAGGAAAAATCAAAAGAAGGGGTAAAGGTCTATGTGCTTTATGATCACTTCGGCTCTCTTCTGACATCCCGCCGCTTCTGGTATGAATTGAAAAACGCCGGAATTAATTTCAGAGTATCACATCCGTTTAGATTATCAGCTCCGCAAAGCTACATTTACCGAAACCACAAGAAACTTATTATCATTGACGGGGTGAGAGCTTTCATCGGAAGCTTCAATATAGCTGATGAGTATTTCGGTTACTTTAAAAATAAGAAAATGCCTTGGCGTGATCTTGGGATATTGATGGAAGGTCCGATAGTCAATGTGCTTTTAGAGCGTTTCACGGAGAGCTGGAAGAGATGGAAGGGAAAGCCCATAATAGAAATTTCCCCTTCTCCTATTGTTTCTGCTGGTGTCAGGGTGATCCCAATATTTGCCAGCTCAGCAAAAGCAAGAAGAAGAATGAAGGGATTATTTATTCACAGCATAGAAAACTCTAAAGAGAGTATTTTACTTACCACCGCCTACTTTCTGCCCAGCAAAAGAATGTTAAAGGCATTCGAAAGAGCCTCAAGCAAAGGCATTGACCTCAAGATTTTGCTGCCTGGAAAAAGTGATGTTAAAACAATTTATTTTGCCAGCAGAGCATACTATAAGAAATTATTGAATGCAGGTGTCAAAATATACAATTTCCAGGGCAATGTTCTACATGCAAAAACATCTGTCTTTGATAGCCAATGGAGTATTATTGGTTCAACAAACCTCGATTTTCAATCATTGAGAAGAAATGAAGAGAGCAATGTAGGAATTTTGGATAAAGAGTTTGGTAGAAAAATGACAGAGACTTTCATGAATGATCTGCAAAAATCCTTTGAAATAGATTCTGTTTTATGGAATAAACGCCCCTTCTACCAAAAAATATTAGAACAGATTTCCTTAATCATGATGAAAATAGTATCATTTTAGATATCGATTCTATTGCCCTTTAATAACAAAATCCTGATATGAATTGAAGTTCTTGTGTCGTGCCCGCAGCTTTTTTTAACTTTTAGAAATCTAAAATCCCCTCAGATTTTAATCTATCCTTTATAATATTTGAAAATTCAGTTGCTCCAGCAGTATTCAGATGGTCAGAATCGCTGAAAAGATAATCTTTATCAAAAAAGAAGTTCTGGTAATCCCATAAAAACATATCAGGTTTACCTTCCACCAATGAATTGATTTGCGCATTGTATTTATCAACCTGCATCATCTCGGATGCAATGGAATAATACTCATCAGTAATAGGAAATTTAATAAGTATAATTTTGATTCCATGTCCTGAAGCAAGTGAAACGATTTTATTGAAATAAAAAACCAGATCCTCATCAACAGATTTTGTGCCTTTGAAATGTTCTTCTGTCCTTGTCCTGGCTAATTTCATCTTATCTTTTTTTGAGTAATTTTCGTCATCGATCATATAACCCTTGATAACTTTTCTGTATTTTTCTTTACCCACATTTTGCTGACCATCCTTGAAATAAAGATAGACATTGCCAAATTCTCCGGCATACGGGAAATAATTCCCCCTTAAATATTCTGTAAGATAAGCAGGGAGGTTCTTTTTTCTAAGTCCTAACTCCCAATAATTAACATACTTTTTCCAATAATAAGAATCCATTAATACATCTGACCGGTTCGAAGCAAAAGAGTGTAGATCAAAAGGGATAATAAGAACCTTAAACCTTCTGGGTTTATCATTTAAAATATATTTCAGCTTATAATAAGTCTTCATATAGTTCGCACCACCAGATGAAAAATTAAATGCATCTCCTATTATCTCCGAATTCAAGCCAGTCATGCTATGTGAATCGCCAAGCATCAGAATCTTATTGTCATACCTGTAGAAATCCCTGTCAATCCTCATCGAATAACTGCCAGACATTATTATCTCTGAATAAAACATACTTAATCCGCGAGCAATAAAAATAAGTATTGAGATAAATATCAGTGAATTATATATGACAGAACGTTTCATATTACATAGCAATCAAAACTGAAAATATATAAACTGATTTGATGTGAAAACTCCAAAGATTAAGGTGCTAAAAATAATTAAATAGTAAACTGCCCATCTGATACCTAATGGTTTTTCAGAAAAGAACTTTCTCATCTTTTTGTGTCTCTGAACTAAATGGATACATTCCATAAATACTATTGACATGACAGAAACAAGAAATTCTGCCTTTCCAACAACCCATATGGAATCAGGATCGAGATTGCTTAGACCGCTGAACATATTGTTAATAATCATAAAGGCATCAGAAATGGAACTTGCTCTAAAGAAGATCCAGGCTAACAAAACCAGATGGAATGTGATAAAGACTTGAAGGACTTTTCTGATAAACGGATATTCCGGCAAGCGAAAATATGCCGTGAGTCTTTCCCTGAAGTCCGCTGTCCATATAGAACACAGATAATAAAAACCATGCAGTCCGCCCCACACTGCGAAAGTCCAGTTAGCACCATGCCATAGACCGCTTATCAGAAACACTATAAACACATTATAGTACCACCGCCACTTATGAACCCTGCTGCCCCCCAAAGCTATATATACATAATCCTTAAACCATGTTGAAAGTGAGATATGCCAGCGTCTCCAAAATTCCGGGATTGATTTTGAAAAATATGGCCGTTTGAAATTGTCTATAAGATCAACTCCCAAAACCTGCGCCCCGCCAATTGCAATATCAGAATAGCCTGAAAAATCGCAATAAATCTGGAAAGCAAAAAAATATGTAGCTATTATCAGTGGTGCGCCATGATATTCTGATGGATTGTTATAAACTTGGTTCACATATATTGCAAGTCTATCCGCAATAACAAGTTTTTTAAAAAAACCCCATAACATAAGCTTTAGTCCGTCAGTTACACGGTCATAGTCAAACGAGTGCTCTTCATACAACTGTGGCAAGAGTTTGGAGGCTCTAGCAATAGGGCCGGCTACAAGCTGCGGGAAATAAGCCACATACAGCGCAAATATGACAAGGTGTTTTTCCGGCTTTTTTATCCCGCGGTATATATCTATTGAGTAGCTCAAAGTATGAAAGGTGTAAAAGGATATTCCGATAGGTAAAAGCATATTAAAAGAAGGCAGCACGTAAGAATAATTAAACTGATTAAATACTATTCGGAATGAATCGTTAATAAAATTATAATACTTAAAAAAAAACAGGACGCTAAGATTTAGAACAAGGCTTAAAACTAAGCACATTTTTTTTGTTGATCTTTTCTCTGCTCTTGCCATGTATTGGCCTGTATAAAAGCTGATTAAGGTGGAAAAAATCATCAGGAAGATATGTGTCGGATTCCAGCACATGTAAAAAAAATAGCTTGAGGAAAGGAGTAATACCCATCGATATCGAAAAGGCATCAGAAAATAGGCGGTTGTTACTACTACAAAAAAGACCAGAAATGAAATTGAATTAAATAACATTGGTAATTCTAACAGATTCAATACATATTTTTAATATTACAATGAAACAAACAACCCTTACTTCTATTGATTATTTAGAGCCTATGATATAATACAAACTTAAAATTCAATAGATATACGATATAGATAATTCATTATGAAAAATACAGGGGAAAAAGTCCCGGACAATAAAGGCCATTTCGGCCAATACGGCGGCAGATTCGTTCCTGAAACTCTTATGCCGGCTCTCATAGAGCTTGATAAGGCCTACAATAAATACAAAAAGGATAAGAACTTCCTTGCAGAGCTTGTCTTGCTCCAAAAAGATTATATAGGAAGGCAGACTCCGCTCTATCTCGCAAAAAACCTTACAGAACTTATTGGAGGTGCAAAGATATACTTAAAAAGAGAAGACCTCTGCCATACAGGGGCTCACAAGATAAACAATGCCATTGCGCAGTCTCTCCTTGCAAAAAAGATGGGGAAGACAAGGATAATAGCTGAGACAGGTGCCGGACAACACGGCGTTGCCACTGCGACCGGAGCTGCCCTTGCAGGACTCCAATGCGAAGTTTATATGGGAACCGATGACATGAAGAGGCAGTCGCTTAATGTCTTCAGGATGCGCCTTCTGGGCGCTAAAGTGACAGGGGTTTCCATCGGTTCAAAAACACTCAAGGATGCTATAAATGAGGCGCTGCGAGACTGGACAGCAAATGTTCACAATACTCACTATGTGCTTGGAACTGCATTCGGGCCGCATCCTTATCCTATGATGGTACGGGATTTTCAGTCTGTGATAGGTAAAGAGGCCAGAAAACAGATACTTAAAGCAGAAGGAAGGCTTCCCGACTGCCTGATAGCATGCGTCGGCGGAGGAAGCAACTCCATCGGGCTTTTCTACGCCTTTTTAAAAGACAAGATCAGAATGATAGGAGTCGAGGCCGGAGGACACGGCATAAGAAGCGGAAAACACGCTGCACGATTTGCAGGAGGTTCTATCGGCGTCTTCCAGGGCTGCAAAAGCTATCTTCTGCAGGACAAGGACGGCAATGTCCTCGGGACACACTCGGTCTCCGCTGGGCTTGACTATGCCTCTGTTGGCCCTGAACATTGTTATTTAAGAGAGTTAGAAAAGATAGAATACACCTACGCAACTGACAAAGAAGCGCTTAATGCATTTGAACTTCTCAGTAACACAGAGGGTATCATCCCTGCCCTGGAATCTGCGCATGCTGTAGCAGAAGCCGTAAAGGTGGCTTCCTCAATGCCTAAAAAGTCCATCATAATCGTAAATCTTTCAGGCAGAGGCGATAAAGATGTTGAGCAGGTTGCAAAGATCAAAGGGATAACACTTTAATAATATGAGCAATATTTCACTGGTATTTGACAAGTTTAAAACATCAGGGAGAAAGGCTCTCATCCCTTACATTATGGCCGGGGACCCGACCCTTGCGGCAACAAAGAAATATATTTCTGCCCTCGAACAAGCAGGAGCAGACATAATTGAGCTCGGCGTTCCATTCAGTGACCCGCTTGCAGACGGGCCTACGATACAGAGGGCGGCAGAAAGAGCAATTAAACAGAAAGTTACCTTAAGAAAAGTCTTAAAACTGGTAAGTGAAGTAAGAAAAAGCACCGATATACCTATAATCCTGATGACTTACTACAACCCTGTCTTTAAATTCGGGGTCAGCAGCTTTGTGAAAGCTGCTGTCAAAGCCGGAGTGGATGGTTTGATAGTGCCCGACCTCATTCCTGATGAGGCAGACGACTATATAAAGGAGGCAAGGAGACATAAGCTTGATACTATCTTTCTGCTTGCGCCTACAAGCACTCCAGATAGAATAAAAAAAATCTCAGGAGCCTCAACCGGTTTTATTTATTATGTCTCCATAACGGGAATTACAGGTTCAAAACTTTCAGCAGGCCCGAAAATGAGGCGGACATTAAGCTCAATAAAGAGAGTGACGAACAAACCTGTTGCCGTAGGATTCGGGATATCAACACCTGAGGAGGCATCATCAATGTCTGGACTTGCTGACGGAGTGATCGTAGGAAGCGCAATAGTCAAACTGATATCTCAGGGTAAAGATATCAGTCATTTTGTCAGAGCATTGAGAAAAGCGATATAGGTCTTAATATCTTATTAACATTAACTTCCAGGATTAAAATATTCAAATATGGCATGGTTCAAGAAAGATAAAGCTGCGGCAGGCAAAAAGGTAAAAGTGCCTGAAGGCCTATGGGTAAAATGCAACTCCTGCAAAGAGATCATCTACAGAAAAGAGGTGGACCGCAACCTCAAGGTCTGTCCTAAATGCAATTATCACTTCAGGATATCAGCCAGGGAACGTATTTCGCTCTTTGTAGATGAGGGCAGCTTCATTGAGATTGACAGCGGGCTCTCGTCCAATGACCCTCTTGAATTCAATCCTGAGGGCAGTGACCAGGTCTCTTATAAAGATAAGCTGAAGGCGGTCCGGAACAGTTCCAGCATTAAGGAAGCAGCTATATCCGGCAGCGCGAAAATTGACGGGCAGCCTGTAATTATAATTGTTCTCGATTTCGCATTCTTCGGAGGAAGCATGGGCTCTGTGGTCGGAGAAAAATTTGTCAGGGCTGTCGAAAAAGCAGAAAAAGAAGGGCTTCCTTTCATGTCAGTCGCTTCTTCCGGAGGAGCAAGGATGCAGGAAGGAATAATCTCTCTGATACAGATGGCAAAGACATCAGGAGCTATTGCAAAGTTCAAGCAAGTTGGAAGACCTTATATTTCGATACTGGCTGACCCTACCTTTGGAGGGGTTTCAGCCAGTTTCGCGATGTTAGGCGATATAATCATAGCTGAACCTAAGAGCCTTATCGGATTTGCCGGTAAAAGGGTAATCGAACAGACAATAAACCAGCAGCTGCCGGATAATTTCCAGACTGCGGAGTTTCTGCTTGCACATGGAATGATTGACATTATAGTGCCGAGAAAAGAGCTAAAAAAAACCATAAGCACTATTCTCTCATTAACAGCTTGAGAAACGAGCTGATATAGATCTTATCCCCTGCTATATGATCTTATAAATTACCTTTTGCCTTTCATTATGTTAACTGACCCGGAACTATACAGTAAAACCGTAAATTACCTCTATGACCTGCAGAAGCACGGGATAAAGCTCGGGCTCTCAAATATCGAGAGACTGACCGGCATGCTTGGGAAGCCTCAAAACTCCTTCCGCTCCATCCACATCGCCGGGACAAATGGAAAAGGGTCGACCACGACCATGATCGCCTCCATTCTCAGAACCAGCGGCTGGAAGGTCGGCATGTTCACTTCACCTCATCTCAAAAGCTTTACCGAGCGTATCAGGGTAAACGGCATTCCGATATCAGAATCAGATGTGGTCTCGCTCACTCATCAAATAAGAGAGTCCTTTGCAGGTACAGGCCTGAACCCGACATTTTTTGAAGTTGTCACGGCGCTTGCGTTTTACTATTTTGCATTGAACAAAGTTGACTGGGCTGTCATTGAAACAGGAATGGGCGGCAGGTTTGACGCGACAAATATAATACGCCCGGAGCTCAGCATCATAACAAACATCGATATTGACCATGCGGAATATCTTGGAGATTCCATTGCCGCCATAAGCCATGAGAAAGCAGGTATCATTAAACAGGGTGTGCCTGTGATAACCGCAGCCCGGCAGCCTGAGGCTATAAAGAACTTGTCAGAAACTTCTGAGATGAATAATTCCGTTATTCATATTTACGGAAAAGACTTTACAAGTTCTCCGGTCTCGACAGGTCTCAACAGACAGCTGTTTGATTACAAAGGCTACAGGATTCTTGAAAATATCTCTCTAAACCTTGCAGGCAGCTACCAGACGGTTAACGCATCTCTTGTGCTGAGAGCCATGGAATTGCTAAATGAAAGCGGAGAAAATATTGACGACATCTCTATAAGAAACAGCCTTTCAAAGATCGATCTTGAAGGACGGCTTGAAGTTGTATCTGAAGCGCCTTTTATTATCCTCGACAGCGCGCATAACCCTGAAGCATCCAAAAGATTATCCAGCTCATTAAAAGAACTATTCCCGGACAAGAAGATCACAATAATAATAGGTATAATGAAAGACAAAGATATCTCAGGAATATTAAAACCGATCCTGGAGATATCTGACTCCATCATCCTGACAAGGCCTGAAGGGGAAAGAGCCGCATCTCCTGAAGAGATCAATAAACAGGCAACCCGGTTGATAATGAATAACATTAAAAAAAGGCATATTTCAGTAACACTGACAGACACAGTGGGCGAAGCTTTGGAAACTGCAAAGAAGATGCGGCTTGATGACAGCATTATATGTGTAACGGGGTCATTTTATACGACCGGCAAGGTTAAAGAGCTGTTGGGAAATAAGGGCATACTGTCCGGGTTAAGGGAATAAAGAGGAAATGATAAACAGTAAATTGGAAACAAAGAACTCCCGTACAACCGTTAATATCAGATATATATTTTTATTTGCTCTTTTTCATTTTCTGCTTCTAACTTCAGCGTTCGCAGAGGAATCCTTGAATATATCTTCCGACTCCCTGGAGTATATATCCAAAGACAATACATATATCGGGAAAGGGAATGTCAGCATACTGTATAAAGACCAAAGCCTGAAAGCCGACGAGGTGCGCCTGAATAATTCCACATCTGATGCCGCTGCGACAGGCAATATTATTTATGAAAGCAGTGAAACTATAATTAACGCTGATAAGCTGGAGTTAAACCTTGAAAATAAACTGGGCACAATTTATAAAAGCTACATATTATACAAAAAGAGAAATTACCACATTAGAGGCGGCGACCTGAAAAAAACAGGAGATGAAAGCTACAAGATGGATAAAGCCGATGTCACAACATGTGACGCAAACCCTCCTGAATGGCATATCTCCGCTAAAGACATCACAGCTGTCGAACACGAAAGGCTGACCCTCAAAGATGTGAAATTTTATATAAAAAACATCCCTGTTCTATATACGCCGTATTTCACTGTTCCGTTATTGGGAAAGCGGGAGACCGGTTTATTGAACCCGTCTGTCGGTTATACAAATACTAAAGGATTCACATATAAACAAGGGGTGTTCTGGGCCATACGCGACAACATGGACGCTGCCTTTTACCTTGATTACTACAGTAATAAAGGGCTTGGAAAGGGGTTCGATTACAGATATATATCAAGCCCTGATACTTTCGGAGAGGCATGGCTGTACCACCTGCGGGACAACGATCTTGCAAAGGACTTTACCGAGATAAAGACCTACCACAACCGCAAGCTCCCATTTAACATATCCAGCTACCTGAAAGTTCACGCGGTAACCGATTTCGATTATTACGATATCCTTGAGTCAACCTCTCCTGACAGGTTCGGGCTGGCATCAAAGGAACCGGCTTTTTTCGGCTTCCTCTCTAACGAGAGACAGCAAAAATATCTTGAATCAACCCTGCATTTCTCAAAACCTGTCTATAACGGAAGGTTTTATCTCCTCAGCCAGTATAGACAGAACCTCGAGGGAAGTTCCGGCACAATTCCTCAAAATCTGCCTGAAATAGGCATCATACTGAATACAGTTACCCATGGGGCGGCCTCTTTCAATGCGGCGCTTAAAGGTTCGAACTTCTGGAGAGATCAGGGACAGATCGGACAGAGGATCGACCTCAATCCTAATTTGTTTTTGAGCTTTGGAAGGACGGTTAATGTTACGCAAAAGATAGGGTTGCGTGAAACAGCCTATTTTTTAACATCTCCGGACAAGAACAGGAACAGGCTGCTCTTTGACCTGAGCACTTCATTGTCAACAAGTTTTCTTAAGAAGTTCAAATCCTTTAATCAAATTGTTGAACCTTCAGTTGAGTATACCTACATACCTGATGTTGAACAGGACGATATAACAACCTTTGACTCAACGGATTATATTCCTCAGACAAGCAGAATAACTTACTCGCTCACCAACAGGCTTGCAAGCTCTATCGCCCAAAAAAGGCTTGAGTCAAGGTTCAGGCTGTCACAAAGCTACAGCCTGCTCAGCACCGACAAGCCGTTCACCCCTGTGGTCGTGGAAGGCGCGTTTTCAAGCGACAGATTGAATTTTAAAATAAACGTATCATATGATACCTATAGCATGAGGGTAACAGATACTATCGCTTCTGTTAATCTGAAGAGCGAAACAGGCTTTATAAGCCTTGGAAAAAATTTCCGTCGCTCTACGCTTCTTGACCAGTACTCGATCGAAGCCGGCCTGTACCATCCGATAAAAGTTTATAATAAAAGCCTTCCTGTAGAGATGTACGGCAAGCTGTGGTATGACCTTAAAGGCGGGGGAGTACAGGAGTTAAATCTCAAGACGGCATATAGACGCCAGTGCTGGGGATTTACCGCTACTTATACAAAAAAACCTCTTGAATACCAGATCATGTTCGGCATCGAGTTTACCGGACTCGGCACAGTTCAGTTAGGATGACGGCCCTTTGCTTCGTTCCATAAAGCATCCATCTCAGAGAGCTTCATCTCGGAAAGCTCCATCCCCCGTTCAGCGGCAATTCTCTCAATATACTCAAACCGCGAAATAAATTTACTTATCGTCTTCCGCAGGGCATCCTCAGGATTTACTTTGACAAAATTTGATATCCTGACAAGGACAAAAAATATATCGCCGAGCTCATCTTCAACATTTCTGTAATCCTTCTCTAAAAGCGCCCTCTTGAACTCGCCGACCTCCTCATCAAGTTTCTTAAAAACATCCTCTACATTGTCCCAGTCAAACCCGACGCCTGAGGCCTTGGCCTGCAGCTCCTGCGCCCTCAAAAGAGACGGAAGCGTCTTAGGCACTCCGCCTATAACAGATTTTATTTCCTTCCCCTCTGATCTTTTGTGCTCCTCCCACCACTTTGATACATCAGCAGATGTCCTGAAATCCTTGTCCCCGAAGACGTGCGGATGCCTCCTGACCATCTTGCTGACGATACCCTCAATTACATCATGCATTTCAAAGAGCCCCTCTTCCTTTGCAAGCTGCGAGTGGAGGACTATCTGAAAGAGAAGGTCTCCCAGTTCCTCCCTGATGTGATCCGGGTCATTCTCATCAAAAGCGTCAATAAGTTCGTAAAGCTCTTCAATAAGATAAGGCCTCAGGCTGTCCCTTGTCTGCTCCTTGTCCCACGGACAGCCGTCCGGCCCCCTGAGCCTGTCAACCACCTTTATTAATTCTTCAAGTTTCATTTTGATCCGGAATATTGAATTGCCTATTATATGGCTCCAACTCAAAAAGATACAAACATATCTTTCATGATGCTGAAATATTACACGAAAAATAGTATAGTATAAAAATATTCAAACAGATAAAACGGAGGATAGAATGGTAGTTGGCAAACCGCTTCTCACGGTGCTTCAGATACAGGACAGGGTCAAAGAGCTCGCCAGGGAAATATCAACTGATTACAAGGGCAAGGAGATCATATCTATCGGGGTCTTGAAAGGCGCGTTCATGTTCTTTTCAGATATCGTAAAATTGATCCAGGTTCCAACAGATATCGACTTCCTCAACGTCTCCAGCTACAGCAAGACAGAGAGCACCGGCAAGATAAAGATACATACGGATATCAGAGAAGATATACGCGGCAGGCATGTGCTGCTCATTGAAGACATCATTGATACCGGGATAACGATTAATTACCTCAAGAAGAAGCTCCTTGCGAAAAAACCCGCTTCACTTAGGATATGCTGCCTGCTTGACAAGAAAGAGCGGAGAACGGCTGATGTCGAAATTGACTATACAGGTTTTGAAATTCCGGACAAGTATCTGGTCGGTTACGGGTTGGATTACGAGAATAAATTCAGGAACCTTCCTTATATCGCAATACTGAAAAAACGCGGTTAATAATTCGAGGGGAGAAGATTTATATCTCCTTGCGTCCTGTTCATGTTTAAATTTTTTAAATAGTTGACAGCATTTTTATTGCCCAGTTCCGCCGATCTCCTGAAGCTTGCCAAAGCCTTTTCCTTATCTCCCATATCCTTGTAACAGAGCCCGAGGTAAAAATAGGATGTCGGGTTTTTCGGATCCTTTGCGAGTGCAGTTTCATAATCAATGACAGCCTTTTGAAAATCACCGGCCTTCCTGTATGTATTCCCGCGATTGTTGTATACCCTTATGTAATCAGGTTCAAGCTCTATAGACCTGGAATAGTCGTCTAAAGCTTCTTTGTATCTTCCCATGCTTTCATAGGCAAAGCCTCTGTTGTTGTATGCCTTGCCGCTCCACTTGTCAAGCTCTATTGCTTTGGTATAATCCTGGATTGCAAGATCAAACTTGCCCATATTGTTATATACAACTCCGCGGTTACTGTATCCCTTTGCGTACTCCGGGTCGATCTCTATGGCCTTGTTGTAATCCCTGACGGCAAGATCATATTTCTTCATCTTCATGAAAACATTGCCGCGGTTGCTGTATACGCCTGACAATTCCGGATTAATCTCTATGGCCTTTGTGAGATCCTTTACGGCAAGGTCGAATTTGCCCATGCTTTCATAAGCGCTGCCGCGGTTGCTGTATGCCTTTGCATGGCGCGGGTCGATCTCAATCGCCTTGCTGTAGTCATCTATAGCTTTCACGAACTCTTTCCTCTCCCAATAGACAACCCCTCGGTTCAGGTAAGCGATAGGCACCCTGTCAGGGAAAAGCTTTATCTGGTATGACCAGAGGGATACCGTATCCTTCCATACAGGGATATTGATTAAAGTGACATTTATCAGCACACCGGCAATGATGCCTGATAAAAGCACATACATAATTCTCAGGCTGCGGGAAGATGTCCTTATAAAAATATCGCCTGCAGCGATCCCGGCTAAAAGCAGCGGGCCGAGAGAAGGAAGATATGTGTACCTGTTGGCTGTAGAAAAACTTCCGGTCTGCGCTATGCCGATAACGGGAAGCAGCGTGACAACATAGTAAAACCAGACAGCGGGAATCAGCCTATTCTTTCTTAAAAGGTAAAGGCTAAACGCGGTTATAATTATAAAAAGAACGGTGGCGCCCATATATTCAAAAGAGGGAATTGTTATTTCTCCGGGATAAGGGTAATAAGGGGCAAGGCCTGACGGAATGACCATCTTGTAAAGATAGAAGATATACCCTTTCATAGCAACAAAAAAACGCATGTAAACCGGGTGCGTTTCCATGCCCATCACCGCCCCTTTTTCATTATGTGTGTATAAAGCCACTGCCGAAACAAAGAGGCTCATGCAGATGAAAGGCACCTTTTCAATGGCCGTCTTCTTAACTTCACCCCATCCCTTTTCAGGCAGCAGCCTGCCGAGCGGATAATAGTCAAGGACAATAAGAACCAAAGGCAGGGTCACAGCCATTGATTTACTCATAAGAGACATTGCGAAGAAAATAATCGAGCCAATATAATACTTTGTTTTACAAGTAGTTACAGAGCTATACTTTAAGTAACTTAAAATGCTCAGGATGTAGAAAAACGAGTAGAGAACATCCTTCCTCTCTGCGGTCCATGCCACTGATTCCACACGCAGAGGGTGTATACCGAATAGCAAAGCAGTGACCGATGCCGAAACAAGGGGCATCGTTATACCCTTTTCATCCTTTGCCCTCACGAGCTTCACCAGGAAAAAAACAAGGATAAATACCAGGAATGTGTTCAGCCCGTGAAAGATATTATTTGTAAGGTGATATCCGAACGGGTCTTTCCCCCAGAAAAAATAATCAATCGCAAGTGACATTACAGTTACAGGATACCAGGCGGCAATGGCAACATCTGTGAACGCCCACTTGAAAAAATCAGTATCAATCGACTGTATATTCCTGTTCTCAGCAACAAGCAGGTTGTCGTCCCATATCAGGAACTCGCCTTTTAACGCGGGGATAAATACAATGAACGCAGCCATGGCTATCGCACATGCAACGGATAAGATGATTATTTTTTCCCGAAGAGAATAGGAGTGAGATATTTCCGGCTGGCAGGCTTTGTTATCTTTTTTTGATTTAGACATAATGCTGATAGGAAAAACAGAAACAAAAAATGGTGCCGAAGGCCGGACTCGAACCGGCACAGCCTAAAAGACCGAGGGATTTTAAGTCCCTTGCGTCTACCAATTCCGCCACTCCGGCGACACATTAACTAAAATCGAATTTTATTATACACGATTACTGCATGAAAAAAGATTGAAGAATTCCTGAGATTACAATTGCTCAGTGGAAATTTTACGAACAACATCAGCGATCTCCCGGCTTAAACTTTGAAGCGACCGGCTCATCGCCGTGACAACGGCAGCATGTCCCTGTCCGTCTACAGGTTCATTGATTTTTGATTCATGTACATAAACCACTTTTTTATCCTTTCCTTCAGATAGAGTCCACCGCGCTGACAGCACAACCTCATTTTCTGATGTCTTCCCGAATTTAGTGATCTGAAGATCAATACGATATGTTGTTGGTACAGACTGACGCCATGAAACAACAGCCACCCCGCCCGATGAGAGACGCTCTGATATCTCTTTTATAAGAACCTGTGAGATATCATCCTTCAGAGATCCTGCCCAGCGGTCAAATTCAGAATATACAAGTTGATTACTGCCTGAATAAAAAACTATCTGCGGCCTGTCAAGGACATCCGGTATTTCAACCGGGCCAAGAGCTATTAAACCCCTTTCATGCGTCTCAACGGATTGTTGAACAACAGCCTGGCTACTTATTGAATTCAAAGTATAAAATCTTGATTCCTTTGTAACAGCGCATCCGGTGAGAACCGTAATGGAAATAATTAAACAGAATACCGTTGACCTGAAATATAATGAACGCATCATCTTATTCTCCTCCTGCATCCTTCTTGCCCCTTATCAGCGCTTCGGGATGCTGCTCAAGATAGTCAGTCATGAAACGTATCGAACGCGCCGCAGCCGACAGCTCTTTAAGCGCGTTATTCAATTCATAAACAGATTCTGAATCTTTAGCTGTAATGCTCTTGACCGCCTCCATCGCATCCCGGGTTGTTGCCAGTGTCTTCTTGATTTCCACTGCCAGATCAGCTGGCGCGCCCTCTTCCATCTTGATAGTCTTTTCAAACTGGCCGAGCGCGGATTGAGCCGCTATGGAAGTATTGATGACGCTGTTTGCCAGAGGGGTAAATTGTTTGTCTATATTTGCCAGCAGCGAATGGATATCCTTCAGCGCCTGATCAAATGAGCCTACGCTCCCTATCAGCTCCGGGGAATTCACGATCTTCTCTATCCCCTCTATGGCCTTTACCATTTTGCTGAACATCTCTTCTATCGGGAGGCTGCCCAATTTTTCTGTCAATTCTTCAAGGTTAGATGATATGGTCGGGATCTCAGGATATTCGCCCTTTGTCTCTGCCAGCATTGCGGGTTTGTCAGGATAAAAATCAAGATTTATCATGAGCTGGCCGGTAACCATGCTCTGCATCTGAAGCTGCGCCCTCAGTCCTTTGGTGATAAGCTGGTCAATATATCCTTTTCCCATCTCCCGTACATTATCCTGTGATATGAACTTTTCAGGTTCAACATCTATGATCACAGGGATACGCATTGACAAATCCTCTGAATTGAACTGGAGCAAGATATCAGTCACTGAACCAATCTTGACGCCCCTGAACATGACAGGAGAGCCGATGTTCAGCCCCTTTACAGAGCCCTTAAAGTAGAGCACATGCTTCTCCATCTTGGTGAAGAGCCGTCCTGACCCGAAGATCAGCACACCTGCGATCACCAGAACAACCGCGCCCACGACAAAGCTGCCTATCAGAGCCTTATTCGCCTGTTTACTCATCTGCGTTCTCCATTGTTTATTCCCTTCCTCTTGTTAGAAAGTTATGCACCTTTGCGTTCTTTGACTCGGCAAGCAGCTTCTTAGGATCTCCGCCTGCTATCATCGTCCTTGCGTCAGCATCAAGAAAGATAGAATTACTTCCTATCGCAAGTATGCTTGCAAGCTCATGGGTCACTATGACAAAAGTAGCGCCGAGGCTGTCCCTGAGTTCCAGTATCAAATCATCCATAAGCCTTGCGCTTATAGGGTCGAGTCCTGAGGACGGTTCATCAAAAAAGAGTATGTCAGGGTCAAGCGCCATGGCGCGCGCCAGTCCTGCGCGTTTCTTCATGCCCCCGCTTAATTCAGAAGGATAGTACTCTTCAAATCCTGACAAACCCACCAGAGAGAGTTTAAGTGAAACTATCTCCTTAATCTTCTCCGCAGGCAAGTCAGTATATTCTTCCAGAGGCAGAGCCACGTTCTCTGCAAGGGTCATTGAACTCCAGAGAGCGCCGCTCTGGAACAAAACGCCGAAGCGCCTTTTCAAACGCTCCTTGTCATCAGGCTCCGCGTCCCAGTAGCTTTCACCAGCATAAAGCACACGCCCTTCTTGCGGCCTCTGGAGCCCGATCAAATGACGGAGCAGAGTGCTCTTGCCGCATCCGCTGCCGCCCATAATGATAAAGATATCACCCCTGTTGACAGTGAACGAGATGTCCCTCTGCACAACAAAGTCCCCGAATCCCATTGTGAGGTTCTCAACTTCTATATGTGGTTTCAATTGGTTCATTTGTCTGACTTAAAGTACCTACTGTTGGCTTGTCCGGTCTCCTCGCTGACTCGCCCGAGGCGAGAATCTTCCCCTCTAAAAAGAGGGGTTAGGGGTGTGTTTTATCTCAACATCCCCCTGTATCCCCCTTTTCTAAGGGGGAATAATAGTGTCATATCCCGATCACCTGGCAGACAAAAGTTATAACCGCTGTTGCCACTATTATACTGACAATCCCTGTGACCACCGCTGAAGTGCCTGCGTCTCCGACAGATGAAGCGCTCCTGCCGCACTGCATCCCCCTCAGGCATCCTGACATTGATACAAGCACTCCAAAGACAACGCTGTGGAATAACCCGATCCAAAGATTGCCCATGCTCACAGCTTTCTTAGTCTCCATAACGTATTCAATCACTGTCAAATCCATCATCCCTACCCCGACTATCATGCCGCCCAGTATCCCCATGAGATCCGCGTAAAGGCAGAGAAGCGGCATCATCAAGGTCAGGGCGATAATACGGGGGAGAACAAGAAATTCTATAGGTGAAATGCCCATCGTCTCAAGCGCGTCTATCTCTTCATTGACCTGCATCGTCCCTATCTGCGCGGCAAACGCTGCGCCTGTGCGGCCAGCCATGATAATGCCTGTCATGATTGCTCCCATAACGCGCACCATGCCTATGCCGACAAGGTCTGCTATGTATATCTGAGCGCCGAACATCTTTAACTGGATAGCGCCGATGAATGCGAGGATAAGGCCTACAAGAAGGCTGATGAGCGAGACGATGAAGAATGCCTTTGGGCCGCAATCCTGAATGATGACAAACAATTCAGACCTGCGATACCGCGCCCTGCCCAGCAATAATCTTCCGAAAGATGATATGACATCACCTATGAAATCAAGTATCCCGATGGATGAATCCCGAAGGTCAATTGCCGCCTCGCCCATTTGAGAAAGAAAAGAAGACTCAACAGCCTCTCTCCGCGCGCCCTTCTTCTCAGGAACGGCAGACGCGAGGTCAA
>JACQZF010000014.1 GCA_016213945.1 Nitrospirota bacterium
CTTCACTGGACGACAGGACCCCGTATGAGGCATACTGGAAACTGCCAAGACCCGGAGTTCCAGGAAAACTGGCGGCATGAAAGCGGATGGTTTCCACCTTAATTCAGCCCCAAAACTGTCCAACCATTGGGGTCCACCTCTCCCTACAAATAATAGCAATTGGTCAATGATCGCCTTCACCGTCTCTTTTATATCAGGGATTGCCGCATTTAATTTCTTTCCGTTCTTTCCGGCATCAATAATTATTCTGTGCATTGCAATAAGTGTCTTCTTATTTAAGAGGCACAAAGACCTGAAGAAAATATCCTTTATCGTCCTTATCTTTGCATTTGGATTTCTCTACAGTTTTACCCGCCAGGAAAAGGTTCCAGAAATAAATTTGCCGGAGGGCGAGGCGGTTGTTGAAGGCGATGTCATAGATGTTCCTGAGTGGTCCAACAACAAATTACGGTTTACTATTGATCAGGTCTTCATTGACGGGAAACCGTTTCAGGGGAAAGTAAGACTCTATATAGCCCAAGACGAACCAGTCAATAAAGCCTTTGCATCTTACACATTGCCTGCCGGTGAAAAAGTACGCGCTGCCGCAAAATTGAGGGGGCCGAATGTCCTTCATAACCCCGGCGTATATTCACATGATTTGAAGGAAGACGGAATAATTGCTGTCGGCTTCATCAGCCGGATACAGGGCGTTGGCAAAAACACAGGGCTAACGGCATGGATAAACCGGAAACGTCAGTTGCTTGGAGACATCATTGACAACAGCCTTTCACATGAAAACTCTGCCCTGCATAAAGCGATAATCCCAGGTCTCACAGGCAACATTAATCAGGAGATCAGGGACGCCTTCAGCGTCACGGGGCTTGCGCACATCCTCAGCATATCGGGAACTCACTTCGGACTGCTGGCCTTTATAATCTTCAAACTCATCAAGACGCTGACAACGTATCTCCCTGAAAAGGCACTGACGAGAATGACCCTGTATATTACTCCTGCCCAGATATCCATTCTGGTAACACTGCCTTTGTTAGTGTTGTACGTGCTGCTTTCTGGGATGAGCGCCCCGGCTGTCCGTTCTTTTATCATGATATTTATTTACATGCTCGCGCTTTTTTTGGGCAGGAGGGACCAGTGGCTGAACTCCCTGGCAATCGCCGCTTTCATCATTCTCATGTACCAGCCGAAAACGCTTTTTGATCTTTCTTTTCAGCTTTCTTTCATTGCCGTGCTTTCGATCGGATATGCCGCGGAGAAGAAGTCAGAAGACGGAAGGCAGAACACAGAAAGCAGAACAATGGGAAGGGCAAGAGTGCATTTATCAACTGATGGCGGTATCTGCACTTTCTTGACTGACAAAGTAAAAACCGTAATACTTATGACCATTGCCGCGGTTGCCGGAACGGCCCCTCTGGTCGCGCTTGTCTTCAAGCAATTCCCTTTGATCTCACCGTTATCGAATTTGGTAATAACGCCCCTTGTTTGTTTCGTGATACTCCCGCTCGGTTTTTTCTCGGCCTTCTTCGCCCTCATATTTCAGATGTCTTCAATGCCGCTTGGCGGTTTGACGGACGTTCTCTCGCGATTTGCGCTCACGCTTGTTAAAACTTTCTCTCAGGTCCCTCATTCAAACTTTCACATTCCCAACCCGTCAATTGTCATGATAGTTCTTTATTTCCTTTCATTGATATCTATCATTAACCCCTCTGTGTCTCCACTTGACAAGGGGGGAATTAAAAGGGGGTGGAGACTCTTGCCTCTCGCCCTCGTTATCTGCATCTATTTAATAACTCCGCATTTCAAGGGCAAGGAATTTAAAGTTACATTCCTTGACGTGGGGCAGGGGGATTCATCCGTGGTGCAATTGCCTGATGGAAAGACAATGCTCATTGACGGAGGCACACAGGAGCCGGACACAGGGAGAAGCGTGATCGCCCCGTACCTCTGGTCTAAAGGGATAAGAAGCATTGATTACCTTGTTGCTACCCACCTTCATCCCGACCACTATGGAGGGCTCATTTACATAATGGATAATTTTAAAGTAGGGGAGATCTGGCTGAACAGCATGAGGACAAATGAGGCGGAAAACTTTTTCAGAAAAATGCTTGAAAAGAAAATCCCGTACCGTGTGCTGGCAAGGGGAGACGCGCTTGAAGCAAAAGGATACCGGATCTACGCGCTTCATCCTTACAAAGAATTCTTCGCGGATTCGGCAAGGGGACAGTTCTCAAATCAAAACAGCGGCTCTTTGGTCTTGAAGCTCGTATCGGACAACGCATCAATTCTGTTCACCGCTGATATCGAGACAGAAGCCGAAGAAAACCTTTTGCATCTTGGCAAATGGCTAAAAAGCGATATTATTAAAGCGCCTCACCACGGCGGCAACACGTCAAGTTCGGAAAAATTTCTGAAGGCTGTCAATCCTCAAACGGCAGTTATGAGTGTGGGAAAACATAACCAGTATAACCACCCTCACAAAGAAACGCTTGAACGATATGGACACGCAGGCGCAATGATTTACAGGACTGATGTTAACGGCGCCGTTACGATGACCTCTCGTGATAACGCCGGAGGATTGCCTTATAAAATTAGGACCTACTGGGACAATGAATTCAGGAAAGTCTCAGCGTGGCGGGATGAGATAAGTAATTTAAGATTATTACTCTTCTGTCTTTAATCTGTCTTCCAGATCCTTTGCGAGGTCCTCGTCAATTCTCCTGAGGGCCTCTTGTTCCTTTTTAGCTGAACTAAAATCGTGCGCTTTTATATAGAGCATTCCGAGGCGGTGGTGCGCCTCAGCGGATTTCGGATTGATCTTCACGGCCATCTTATAAGCATCAATCGCGTCCTTGTTTCTACCGTTTTCGCTGTAAATATTGCCGATGGTGTAATACGCCTTTTCATGCTTCGGATCGAGCTTGACGAGTTTCCTGAGCGCGTCTATCGCATTATCATCTTTGCCTAACATTGAGTATAAAACACCAAGCGAATAATGGGCTTCAGCATGTGAGGGATTGTATCTTACGGCATTTTTGTATTCTTCAAGCGCCTCTGTGTATCTGTGGAGCCCGAAATAGGATTGACCGAGACGGTAATGCGCCTCCGCAAAGTCAGGCCTGAGCCGTATGGCATGTTTAAACGCATCTATCGCCTCTGAATACTCTGCGCTTTCAAGGTCTCTGCTGCCTATTTCAAAGAATGTGTCCGCAGTAGGTTTTTGTGCATGAGCCTCCAGAGTTAAAAAAACAATCGATAAAAGGGTAAAAAAAACAAGCCGTAAGAACCTTTGCGTGCACATGGTGTATAGATTCTATCAAAAACTTATTTTTTTTGTAAATAAAATAAATCAGCCGCCAGCACTCTTGAATTTTTTCAGAATAAAAGGAAAGAACCCGGTACAAACCGGGGCTCTCTCCCTGCTCTTTACTTAACGGTTACATACACTGTTTTGTACTCTGCCTGGTTGACATCGTAAATGCCGTTCATGTTTGTGTCAACCTTGAAATGGAAACTGTACGTACCTCTTAATAGCCTTGATGTGTTTAAAACCGTGACAACTGCTGTTTCAACAAGCGCCCCCTGATAATAATATGAAGTGCCTCTTTTCCATCTCCTAATTGACGAATCATAGTAGTTCCATGAATTATTGAACCCCATAAGCACCCACCAGTCAGCATTTACCCCGGAATAGCTTCCCGGGAGAAGGTCAATTGTTACCTTAACATTTTGACCTTTTGTCACTGTGACTGTCCCCTCTAATCCGTTAACCCTGATTTTTGGGACCGGTTTAACAACTTCTATCCCCGTGCCTGCAAGAGGGATATTAAATACAGGAGTTTGAGGATCGTTGGAAGGTATGGAGAGATTAGCATTCATTAAACCTGCCGATGCAGGCAGAAATTTCACATCGATCGTACAGCTTTCAGATGGTGAGAGCGTACGGCTGGAACAATTATCTTTGCCGTCTGCCTTGATGAAATTAGATGCGTGTGCGCCGTCGACGGTGATTGTTTTTATCGAGAGGGATTTTGTGCCCGCATTTGCAATCAATATTGTATGCGGCAAGGATGACATCTGGATCGGGCTTGAAAATTCAAGCTGGGTCGGTTTGCATGTTACCCAAACATTATCAAACGCCCAGAATCCATCCGCCGTATTGTTCAGATATCTAAATCTTGCTTTCGCGTCCCTGGCACCAGCAGTATCACTTATATCAATTTCTTTAAATTCCGGCGCCGGATATCCGTCATCCGTTTGCATAAGCGCTTTGTTCATCCAGTTGGTTCCGCCATCACTGCTTGTATCCACTTCGACATTGCCTGTATTCCGATGATACTGGTTGTCAAATGCGAGCGCGACAGCGCTGCATGAGGCAGCATTAAACGGCGCGGTTACAAGTTCATCGTTGCCAGTCGCGGAACACGCTGAATCAATTATTGAATACGGCGCTACAAACGGATAATCTATGGTCCTGCTGCATGTATTGCTTGAATTCCATGCTCCCAGAGCTGACCAAGTATCTGGTATTCCTTTTGAGAAATCTTCGGTTAACAAAACCTTGCTCACCTTTATAGCAGGTAAACATCCCTCATCTACCTGCCCATCACAGTTGTTGTCCCTTCCATCACAAACTTCAGCGGTAGGAGCATAAAGTTCACAGGTATCTATAAGTTTGCCGTTTGTGCATTGCTGAACTCCCGTTGACGCACAAGCCCCTATCCCGCATGTTGTAGTCGCTGGAGTGATACCGTCATCCACCAGTCCGTTACAGTCGTTGTCTATCCCATCACAGGCTTCAACTGCCCCGGGTTTAATAGCTGAGCTATTATCATTGCAGTCAGTGCTGGTTGTTACATAACCGGCAGGCTTTGTACAGCTCTGTACTGAAAGCGAGGCATTGCCGTAACTATCCCCGTCGGCGTCTCTATAATATGTGTTTATTAGACCTTCGTCTATCTGGCCGTCGCAGTCGTTGTCTATCCCATCGCAGACTTCAGCGGTTAGCGAGCCGGGAGTGCAGGTATCAACAAGTTTGCCGTTTGTGCATTGCTGAACTCCCGTTGAGGCGCAAACCCCTGTCCCGCACATTGTGGGTGTTGGCACATACCCATCATCTGCAATCCCGGAGCAGTTTTCGTCAATACCGTTACAAACAGAATCATCTGAGTTTGGATGAATGGCAGGATTGTTGTCGTTGCAATCATTGCCAGCTATTGTTTTGCACCCTGCAGGCTCGCAACCGGTTCCTGTGCATGAGCCGTCTATTGATGCGTCTACGTAACCATCGCCGTCATTATCGCAATAGTAATTAATGGCATTTAAGGACTGTATTGTTTTGTTTGTTTCATTAGAATAAGCGCTTTCGTTGCGGTTTGTATCGTAAGCAGTCACTGAGAAATAATAAGTGAATCCTTCTGACAGATTCGCTACTGTATAGGTTGTAACATTACCAACGTCAATGCTCTGTGAATAATTACCGGATTGAGTGCTGAAATAAATTTTGTATCCTGTAAGGCTGGCAACAGGTGTTCCAGGCGGATCCCATGAGAGTATTACGTCCGCAGCAAATAAAGGGGATAAAAGAAGAAGATTGATTATTACTGCAAAAGTTATCCTTATATAAATAGATTTACATTTGAAATTGTTCAGCATGCTTGCTACCTCCTATATTTAAGCTAAGAAGCCTGTTTCCGATAGGCGAAACAGGCTTCTTCCGAAAATAAACGCAGTGGCAAGCACTGTTTCTTCGACGACCCGGCTATCCCTTCAAAGGACCCGTGGCTTTGTGCCCCCTGGTTACCCAGGGTTTACCTTTTCGGAAACACTTCTTTATGTAATCTTGAATTATGATATGCTAAACAGGAACAGGCTATCCGTGATTTAAATCACTATTGGATTTGCATATATTGAGCAATAAATATGACTCGCTGATTTAATTAGTTAACGGGAGTAATTCTATCATTTTTTCAGCCCAGCAAAGTGCCGGGCGCTTTGGGAAGCTGAAGCACGATCGATCCAGGAAATATTTCCCTGCGTATTTGGCGCAACGGTTCAAGCAGTTCAAACTAATGTATTGATATATATTGTTTGAGGCGGTTAAATTCGGAGGCCTGGTGACGGAACAAAACAACGCTGTTAATCTTACAACAGGAAGCATATGGAGGAACATATGGCATATGTCGTGGCCTATGTTGCTGGTAATGTTTTTCAATTTTCTTGTCGGCCTTACCGACATATATGTTGCCGGATTCCTCGGCCCCGATGTACAGGCCGTCGTTGGTTTTGTCGGTCAGCTTTTTTTCTTTAACATCATTGTGGCAAATGCCATCAGCATCGGGACAGTGGCGATAGTTTCGAGAGCGGTCGGCGCAGGCGACTTAGAAAACTCCCTCTCTACAGCAAGACAGTCTCTTCTCTTTGCAGTTGGATGCGCACTGGCGCTTACGGCTGCTTGTCTTTTATTTCAGGAACAGATTATTTCGCTTGCGGGTTTTTCGGCAGACTTACGGCAGACAGCAGTGGACTTCTTTGTGATCTTCACATTCTCACTCGCGCCGAATTATATAGTGATAATCGCCAACGCCATTTTCAGGGCTGGCGGCGAGGTGAAGCTGATGCTGATCACGATGTTCTTTGTAAGCCTGATTAATATAGCGCTGAATTTTTTTCTGGTCTTCGGGATATTTTCATTCCACGGCATCGGGTACAAAGGCATTGCCTTAGCTACCGCTGCTGCTATGTCAGCAGGCACGATCATTTGCGTTGTCCTCTTCAGGAAAAGCATGTGGAGGGATGTCTTTTCAGGCTATTGGAATGTGTCTGCTGCTTTGGTCAGGCGTATATTTATTTTAAGCTGGCCCGCAGCCCTTATACAGATATCGTGGACTGCTGGCAACATCTTTCTCTACAATATTTTGAGCCGTCTTCAGGAGGGAAGTGTCACGGCAATGGCCGCGCTTACAAACGGCCTGAGGATCGAGGCGTTCATTTATCTCCCGGTATTCGCGCTGAATATGGCGGCTGCAGTGCTTACAGGCCAGAACCTCGGTGCAGGAGAACCTGAAAGGGCGGAAAAGATAGGCTGGAAGATATCGCTTTCAGGAGTCGCCTTTGTCAGTCTTATAGCGTTGCCTGTTTTCATATGGGCAGGGGAGATTTCCTCGCCGGTGGCAAAGGAACAGCATGTGCTTGATGAGACAATCCGGTATCTTAGGATAACCATGCTGTCTGAGCCGTTTATGGCTATCAGTGTTGTTTTGGGCGGATGTCTTATGGGCGCAGGCGATACAAAAGGGGCCATGCTCGTCATTGTGAGCACTCTCTGGATCATCCGTCTGCCGCTTGCATATCTCCTCGCTGTCGTTGCGGGGTACGGCGCAGCCGGGGTCTGGTGGGCGATGGTCGCCTCTATGTTTTTCCAGGGCGGTGCCATGACAATGCGGTTCAGAAAAGGGCGGTGGAAAAATGTTGCCCCCTAACTATTCAGCCTTTTGAAACGTTCGACGTTTGGAACTGTTTAAACTGCTTTCAACACTCATTGACAACCGTGCGGGGACGTGTTAAGCTCAATTCAGAATTTTGGAAGTTTTTGTCGTTTATGAGGCCACAAAGATTTTGAACTTTGTGGCCTTTTTTAATTGTTGAGACCTTCTGAGATTTTAATTTATTGAAAAGGAGGTAAAAGAAATGAATCAGGGAACTGTAAAATGGTTTAACGACCAAAAAGGTTTTGGCTTTATTGCATGTGAAGACGGAAGTGAAGCATTTGTTCATCATACGGCCATCCAGGGCAACGGATATAAATCCCTTGCCGAAGGTGATTCCGTAAGCTTTGATACTGAGAGCGGTCCGAAAGGCCCCAAGGCTATCAATGTTGTCAAACTGTAAATAGACAGAGAAGGCCCCTTCCAGGTGGATGGGGCCTTCTCATTCAGGAGGAACATGTTCAACAGAAACAATCAGACAAAGGAGAGAAAGCAGGAGCGGCTGGACTCAGGCTCTGTGTCCAAACATTTTCCGGAGGTTGCAAACATCGTCATCAGCATGATGTACAAACAGAAGGGGGCAAGATCTTTACTCCGGACCTTGAATTTCTCCCCGGACAGTTATGCCTTTTTCAAGGTAGCTTGTTTGAGCGAAGACTGTGTTGACGGCGGATTCGATCTCACTCGGGTTATAAACTCGATGGTAACAAGCCACAGCGAGACAGAAAAAGGAGATCTCATCTGTGATGACAATGGTCCACGCCCCGGTCACTCAAATATTGCCTATGAAGTTGCCATACAATACACATAGAAAAAGTGCCATAGCTCCAAAGTGCGAAAGCTCGGAAGATTAAGGAGATATCATGGAAGAAATAAAAAATATAGCGTTAGTAGCGCATGACAACCGCAAAAAAGATTTGATCGAATGGGTTGAATGGAATTACACATCACTAATTGAACATAAATTAATTTGTACCGGAACAACCGGAATAATGGTTGAGCAGGCGCTGAAACAGAAACTTGTGAATGAGAAGTATGATCTTCGCATTACAAAATTAAAATCCGGTCCGCTGGGCGGCGATCAGCAGTTGGGCGCCATGATTGCCGAAGGCAAAGTCGATGTGATTATATTCCTCTGGGACCCGATGCAACCTCAACCTCACGATGTTGATGTGAAGGCCCTATTAAGAATTGCTGTTCTTTACAACATCCCCACAGCATGTAATCGCGCCACGGCAGATTTCCTGGTTTCATCATCATTGATAGGTCAAAAATACACTCCCGTAACAAAAGATTATGAATCATATATTAAGAGGGATGTAACCCTGGAATAAGCTGTATCTGCCGACTGTCTTGCCCGGCTTGTTTCGGCAGCTCTTATGCAGTTTTTTCATTGTCTTCCACAAATTATCATCCCTGGATTATTGCTTTCAAATAAGAATTCTTTTTATCCCCACGTGATCTGCGCTAATAAAAAGTTGACGTGTATCTTATTAATGCTTATGAACAGGTATTGCCGGAGACATGTTAGGGAAGGTTATCATATAAAATCTGAAGGGGTCTTTTAGAAAAAGTAAAATTCAATGGACTTAACCATTCTAACGCTTGCAGCCCTCCAGCATTTTCTGGAAGGACTGTCTCCACGATCCGGAAAGCGCCTGCGCCGCGAGAATTTCCTTGATTGCTTCACAATTACTCTTTTGATGATGATAAATATGATTGGCAAAGGACACAGTAATATTCGAGGAATCTCTTGCTTTAAGGATAAGCTGCGCTCCCTTCCATACAACGCCCTCCTCCAGTACCCTGAGATAAAAACCTGTTCGTCCGGAGTTGACAATCAACTTTACCATATCGTCTCTGCCATACCGTAATGCGACTGTTTTGCAGGGCTGACGCGGCTGGCTGACCTGCACCAATGCCGTTCCTGCTAAAAAAATATCTCCTATGCAAACAGCATCTTCGAGCAGCTCCGATACGGATAGATTCTCGCCGAATGGGGCCGGGGGCAATTTAATCCCAAGTGCGTCCTCCCAGTAAGGATTATGATTTATGCTGTATACACATACTGCCTTGTCCGCGCCTCCGTGATGTTTTAAATCAGCAACCCCGTCCCCTTCAAAGCCGGTCTTTGTCAGATGCAGATGCAATGACACAGGTGTTTTGCAGATGCCTGTCATCACCTCTTTGCCATGAAATACTTCTTTCTTTGGAATGCCGATGTTAAGTGATTCTACAGTTGCAATCATTTTTTATTTTCAAAAGAACCCGACTACTAAGATGTGTTAATAGATTTATGTTAAATCAAAAAAGCCGGGATAACAGTAACATTAGTTACTGAAAAATTACTGAAAGGTAAACTAAAATTTATTTTAAAATAAAGATAACCGGTGGTTGCTTTTCAAAACAACCTCGAATATAATGGACTCAATATGAAGATAACCGCTGCGACAATTCTAATAGCTCTGTTCCTTACCGCATTATCGCCGTTGACTACCGTTCGGATTACTTCAAACGCACATACCGTATCTATTAAAATGCTTGATGTCTGCCATCAGACCGGCAGCATGGTTTTAAATAATCTGGAGATGCCGTTTGTTTCTGAATATCCTTGCACACAGCATATATTAAGTTTAACAACTTCTCCTGAATCTTCAAATTCAACAACAAAGCTGCCTCTTATAACCATTCCGATAGAGCTTCCTCCAAAGGTCTAACCTCACAGTTACGAAGCTGAGAGTTATTTTGTTTTCATGAATTATTGATGCAGGCGATGAGCGCCTGTGTGGTCTGTCATTTATTGACACACCTCCCCATTTGACTTGACTCCGCTTCGAAAATCACCGTTTCCGAAGCGGAGTCACTTTTTTTAGAAATCTTTTCAGGAGGAGAAATGCAATATTCCTTGTTTGACAGGAAATACCCGGCAGAAGTGATAAAAGATCCGGCAGGCGACATAAAACACAGGCCTCCCTCTCCTGTAATATGCATGGCTCGCGTTAGTTGAAAAGATGAGAAAAATCTGCTGCATTTTGTTTCTTGCTTTACTGCTTCTATCCTCCTGTTCGGGGCAGCCTTCATATCAAAAGCCGATCATAAGAGATTCAAATGTTGTGGTGGATATAAGCACGCTCAAACCGGAGATACCAATGTTTTACACATATCATTATCTTGGCAGAAAGATAAATTTCTTCGTTATCAGGATTAATGACAAGGTCGTCTCATTCATTGACGCCTGTGAAAACTGCCATACTGCAAAACTCGGTTACAGATTCGACGAGGGCTATTTTATATGCAGGCATTGCAATGTGAGATACCCTGTGTCCGAAATCGAAAAGGGCATCGGCAGTTGCTTCCCTATCCCGGTAACAGGACGTATTCAGTACGGGCAATATCTGATACATGTCTCAATGCTTGATAAAATGGCGGACAAGTTTTAAAGCGTTCCGGTCCGGGGACTGGTTCAATTATTATTCACCACGCACTTTACCGGCACTATTACGCTTATTGCGCCCCGCAGTTCCCCCTCTTTGTATCCCTCCTTAAGCTTGCCGGTTATGTCCTTTTCCCCTGCCGGGTCGCCATGACAGACAAGACATGACTTTTCAATATAAAGAGGTACCATATAGCGAAGCACCGTGTTGTCTCCGAATTTCATTTCCATGGAATATGTGTTGCCTTTGGAAGAACTTTCAAAGTCCTTTAGAACAGACGCTTCGAAATCATCCGGTTTGTTATAGTCTCCCCTGTATCTCAGACTGGTCTGTTTGACGGTTATCCCGGATATTTTATAAATCTTGTCACCAACCCTCCGGCCGAATACAGCAGGGATAAAGCCTTTGAATTCTTTGCCGGGCTCATTGATCTGAGGCTGCGCCTCAGCGACAACCTCTTTGGCGGATTCATGGATTGCAATAATCGACCTGTCGATATCATTTGAGAAAACCAACGCCTTTATGTTAATGCCTGACCTCTTCATGAATTCCTGAGCGACCTGTTCTTCATACACTTGCGGAGTAAATCCCTTGTGTCCCTTTGCAGGGTCGTTAAAAAGAGGTTGATTATTGGCAATCACAACCCTGCCCGCCGTAAGATAATCGGCGATCAACACGGCGATGGATTCAAGCTTTCCACCTGCCTCTGCCTGCGGGGAACACATCAAAGCCGATGCAATTATAAATGCGATGCGTTTTTTCATTTCTACCTCCCAATGTTTGTTAAGAACGAAGCCTGTATCGGTTCATGAAAAACGAAATCTGCGCAGGCGGCTTCCTGTGAATAAGTTTAGCAGTTTTCACGGACGGATTCTACAAATATTTTATGATAGCAATTTTTACAGGAGTGATTTTCACGGGTGAGATTCCGGACAGAAATAGATTTAGAGGCTTATCAAGAAGTTTTTACTGTAACGCAAAACTACAGGAAGTAATCGCACTTGTCCCAGGGCGGGTTTATGATCTCCAGTCCCATTTTAACCGCCAAGTTATGCGGAGGGGCTTTCCTCAGCCATTTGACTTTGCATTGCAGATTCAGGGTCTCCCCTGAAACAGGCTGGAATTTCAATTCAAGTTCTGCACCGGGTGGAATAGCAATCTCCGCTTCCGAAGGGGAAATTATTATCCCTACGCCGCTTTCGGAAAGATCGTCTATTACCCCGTCATAGCTTTTGCCTTCATATATTATTTCAGCTTTATACCCGGCAACTATCCTTTTGAAAATTCTTTTTTCCATTTCAGGTTGATTATAGCAAATAGCAATTAATTAAAGTTTGTTTAAAACTCCTACAATTCATAAATTGTCTCGTCCACTTTTGGGACCTGCCTCCTGCTTACCTTTTTTTCTCCATCAAAAAACGGTTCCTCTTTTTCCAGGATATCGCCCATCTCCTCCTCGATCTTTTCAGGGTCTTCCCCCTGTTCCATGCGGCGAATAGCTTCTTCCATTCCCTGTCCTAAATTAATGCCTGTGGCCTCAGAAAGTTTCTTCATCAGCCTGGCTGCCTGCCGGGGATCGTCTTCGTTGATCTTGCCTGCATCGCCAGCAAGCATGGACATCGCCTTTTCCATCTTTGCTTCATCTATTTGGGGCATGTCCCCGGCAGCCTCCCCCTCGCCCTTCCCGCCTGAAACCGGTGAGAATACGGACATCCTGCGTTTCAGCTTCACAACCATGCAATGCGGGCAGTCAGGGACTTTCTCCGTGTTGACGCCTCGGGAAAAGAAGTTGTAGACCGTGTTGCACCTTTCGCAGAAAAATTCATAAATGGGCATAGCGTCTCATCTCGCGTAATACTTAGAATGAAAATATTTTAACAATTTTCATAAAGACTGGAAAAGGGATTTATACGGGATATTCATTTTCGTCACGCATCTCCGGGGAAAGATGGTGCCGAAGGCGGGACTCGAACCCGCATGGATTGCTCCACACGCCCCTCAAACGTGCGTGTCTACCAATTCCACCACTTCGGCATATCTGAGATTATTGGCGACTGTAATTATAAAACAGAAGACGGTTTCAATACAACCCTTGCACTTTCACTTACAAGCCGCTTAAGAATGAAGGAGAGAATGAATATAGTTTATGAAATCCACGGGGGGATTGATCAGTTCGATTCCCATGCCGATCTGGGCCCCGTTGTTGACTCCCTGCATGGCCTTTAAGTTCCTGACAACCCGGCCTTTAATGAAAAGGGCCTCGGAATTTGGAAGATGCAGTTTTATATCTATGGGGCTTCCGGCGTCAATCCCCTTGCTCGTTGTGATGAACAATCCGTTCTCGGACAGGTCATTTGTGATCGCTGTATTTTCAGCGGTCGAATGGAACTTTACTTCCAGGCGCTTTGGCACCCTTACTGCTTTTCTTTTATCGTTATTTACCATAGTCAAAGATACTGGAAACAGGACACATTAGTCAAGACAATTCTTAGACCGGAGCAGGCTGTCAGCCTGCGATTGAAGACCTCACCAGGTTAAGCAGAAAAGACGGGAAAACACCGAGGATTATAACCATTGCGGTAGTGACCGCAAGAGCGAAATTCAATGAAGAAGATGAGGTGAGGGTCACTTCCTCTTTCGGGTCTTTCATGTACATATACATGACGATCCTCAAATAGAAGAACGCGGAAACAACGCTGAACATGACCGCTATTATGGCAAGATACATATGCCCTGAATTGACCGCCTCCATGATGACGTAGAATTTCCCGATAAACCCGGCGGTCGGCGGTATTCCGGTGAGGGAAAACATAAATACGAGCATCAATGCGGATGTTACGGGATGCTTCTTCGCAAGCCCCATGTAGTCCTCAAGGTTTTCGCCCTGAAAGCCTTCACGCCTCAACGAGATCACTACGGCAAAGGCGCCTACATTCATGAACATATATATCATCAGATAATTAACAGTGCTTGTAAGCCCGTCGGCTGTGCCTGCGATTATGCCGAGGAGCATGTATCCGGCGTGCGCGATGGAGCTGTAGGCAAGCATCCTTTTTATGTTCGTCTGCGCAAGCGCGATGATGCTTCCGACAGCTATTGTAATAACGGCGATAGGTATCAGTATGCTGTTCCACTGGAGCTGCATTGCGCCGAAGGACTCAAACAACACCCTGCCCATTACCGCAAATCCCGCGGCCTTGGGCCCCACGGACATAAAAGCGGTTATGGAAGTCGGAGCGCCTTCATATACGTCGGGCGCCCACATGTGAAAAGGGGCCAGCGCGATCTTGAACCCGAAGGCCACTATCATAAATATCATCCCAAGAAACACGATCGGGTTGTCGACAATGTTTAATGACTGAAGCGCAACCGCTATCTCTTTTATATTGGTGGTCCCGGTCATTCCGTAGGTGAGTGAAATGCCGTAAAGCAAAAACGCCGAGGAGAAAGCGCCGAGAAAGAAATATTTAAGGGCCGCCTCATTTGAGCGGGGCTGCTTCCTGATAAGGCCCGCAAGGATATAAGTGGATAGCGCCATCAGCTCGAGTCCGAGGTAGAGGATTATCAGATCAGCGGCTGAAGCCATGAACATCATGCCGGTGGTGGCAAAAAGGATCAGGGCGTAATATTCCCCGAAGGACGACTTTTCTATCGTCATGTATTTGAGCGAGATACAGATCGTCAGGATGATGTTGATGTAGAAAATCAGCTTGAAGAAATTGGAGTATCCATCCAGCACGAACATGCCGGCAAATACGTTTTGGGGCTGGTTAAAAATATACAACTTATATGTAGCATATAAAGCGACAAGCGTCCCGGCAATGCCGACAACCGCAATAACTTCCTTTTTCTTGACGGCAAGGTCCAGCAAAAGCAGTATCAGCCCCACGCATATGAGCGTGATCTCCGGCATGATCATAGTCATTTCAAACAAGTAGTTCGCCATGTCCATCAGAAAATCTCCATAAGATGTTTTGCTATCAGGCCCTCGCCTGCAAAAGCGTGCGTGTTTATATGTTTAAGTAAATTCTCCACCGTAGGGTGCATATAGCTCAGAAACACCTCCGGATAAAATCCGATCACGAAGATGAGCGCAAACAAAGGGGCCAGTGTAATTACTTCCCTCAGGTCTAAATCCCACAGAGGGTGATGGCCCGGTCCCCAGTTCGGGTTCGGCGTTTCAAAGAAGACCCTTTGATAAAGCCACAACATGTAGCCCGCGCCGAGGATAACGCCTGTTGCCGCGAGCACGCCGAATAATTTCTGCGCCTTGAACGCCCCGAACAGAACCAGGAACTCACCGATGAACCCATTCGTGCCTGGCAGTCCTATTGAAGCAAAGGTCAGTATGATGAAGAGGCCTGCGTACCACGGGACGAGAGTGGCGAACCCGCCGTAATCGGCGATGACCCTCGTGTGGGTCCTCTCATAAATAATTCCTATCATTAAAAACAGCGCGCCTGTAATGATGCCGTGGTTGAGCATCTGCAGTATCCCGCCTTCCATCCCCTGTGAATTCAGGGCGAATATACCGAGCGTGACATAACCCATATGGCTGACACTGGAATACGCGATAAGGCGTTTCAGGTCTTTCTGCGCGAGACAGACCAGCGCGCCGTACACAATTCCGATAACGGACAATACAAGCATCGGCGTCATAAAAAACCTTACCGCGTCAGGGAACATCGGCATGGAGAACCTTAAGAACCCATAAGCCCCCATCTTGATCAAAACACCGGCAAGGATGACGCTGCCCGCAGTCGGCGCTTCCGTGTGAGCGTCAGGCAGCCACGTATGAACAGGGAACATCGGGACCTTTACGGCAAAAGCTGCAAAGAACGCGAGGAACAGCCAGAACTGAAGTTTCACGGGATAGTGGACTGTGCCCAGCGTTAAGATGTCTAACGTATTGCCGCCCGCGAAATACAGCACTATGATGCCGACCAGCATGAGCACGCTTCCCACGAGAGTATACAGGAAGAATTTTATTGCCGCATAGACCCTGTTCGGCCCTCCCCACACGCCTATTAAAAGGAACATGGGGATCAGCATCGCCTCCCAGAAGATGTAGAAGAGGAAGAAGTCCAGCGAGATAAACACGCCTGTCATCGCGGCTTCCACAGTGAGAATGGCTATGTGAAATTCTTTAACTTTATTCTCAATCGCCTTCCACGAGACAAGGACACAGAGGATGCTCAGTAATGTCGTCAGAAAGACGAACAGGACGCTGATTCCGTCAACGCCGATAAAATAATTTATGCTCCACGAAGGTATCCACTGGTGCCTCTCCACAAACTGCATCTTGTAAGTTGTCTTGTCAAAGTTGGTCAAAAGGGGCAGTGAAATTACAAAAGTGGCCATTGTCACAAGGAGCGTGGTCCACCTTATCATGGCGGTGTTTCTCATAAAGAGCAGAAGCAGTGCGCCTAACACGGGCAGGAACACCGTGTAACTCAGTACCGGATAATTCAGTTGATTAAGAATCACATTTTCCATTTTAGCTGTACCTTGTTTTCTTCGTCATTCTCCGGCTTGACCGGAGAATCCAGTTGCTTTTTTCTGGATTCCCGCTCAACAAAATGCGGGAATGACGCTTATGTATTATTTTAATAATCCTCATTATCATTTCAAGAAAATCACATACCCGATTATGCACAGCGCGCCGAGCGCCATGACAAGCCCGTAATTGGACAGCATGCCTGTCTGTATTTCCCGGAACTTTTTACTGAACGCGCCGACAAGGTTTGGCACACCGTTGACAATACCCTCTATTATCTTTACATCAAAGAAACCTAAAACAACCTTGTCCGACATTTTAAGAGTAGGCTTTACAAAAACCTTGTCATATATTTCATCTACGTAATATTTATTGAACAGCAGATTATATAAGGGCGTAAATTTTGAGACCGCTTCAAGCGGCATGTCCGGTTTCTTCACATACATTATGTAAGCGCCATACCATCCCCCAACCGCAACCAGGACAGAGGTCATCATGACCATTATCTCTTCAAGGTGCGAGCCTTCGCCGTGGGGATGCCCGAGCACCGGGCCAAGGAACTCGCCGATCTTGTCGCCGTGTTCCAAAATAAGCGGAGGGATACCTGCATACCCGGCGAATATCGCCCCAAAGGCAAGGAACATCAAAGGAACAGTTATCACCTTTGGTGATTCATGCAGGTGGTGCTCCTGTTCATGCGTGCCCCGGAACTTTCCGTGAAATGTTAGAAATATCAGACGCCACGAATAGAAGGCTGTCATCAAAGCCACGATCGTTCCTAACAGCCAGAGGACCTTTCCAAGCTCTCCGCTTGAATAGGCCCGCCACAGGATCTCGTCCTTACTGAAAAATCCGGACAATCCAGGAATGCCGGTGATGCTCAGGGTGGCTATAACGAATACGGCATAAGTGACGGGCATATACTTTTTCAGCCCGCCCATCTTCTGCATATTCTGTTCATTACCAAGCGCGTGAATGACGCTTCCTGAACCAAGGAAGAGCAGCGCCTTGAAATACGCGTGTGTGTAGAGATGAAATATCCCGGCGGAATAAGCGCCCACTCCAAGGGCCAGGAACATATAGCCTAACTGGCTGACCGTGGAATAAGCGATGACGCGTTTTATGTCATTTTGCACAAGACCGATAGAGGCCGCGAATATTGAAGTCACGCCGCCTACTATCGCCACAGTATTCATTGCCGTGTGTGAAAGGCTGAAGAGCGGGTTGCAGCGCGCCACTAAAAATACGCCAGCCGTGACCATTGTCGCAGCGTGTATCAAAGCGGAGACAGGCGTGGGGCCTTCCATCGCGTCAGGCAGCCAGACATGAAGCGGCATCTGCGCGGATTTTCCGACAGCGCCGCAGAACAGCAGGAGGCATATTAATGTTATAAGATCAACGTCGCTGCCGAAGATATTTATTGTCTGCCCGGCTATGCTGCCCGCATCGCTGAAGACCTGCGTGTACTCAAGGCTCCCGTATGTAAGGAAGACGAGTATCACGCCAAGCCCGAACCCGAAGTCTCCGAACCTGTTGACGATGAACGCCTTTTTGCCAGCGTTGGCAGCCGACTTTTTTTCATACCAGAAACCTATCAGGAAATACGAACACAGACCGACCGCTTCCCATCCGAAATAAAGGAGCAGGAAATTGTTCGCCATAACGAGTATGAGCATGGAGAAGACGAACAGGCTCAAATACGAGAAGAACCGGTAATAGCCTTTGTCGCCGTGCATGTAGCCGATGGAATAAATAAAGATCAAAGTGCTGATCGACGTGACGACAATAAGCATTATCGCGGTCAGTTGATCAATGAGAAAGCCGATTGTCACAGTAAAGGTGCCTGATACGATCCAGTTGTAAACGTTTATGTTGATAACGTTCCCGGAAGCAACATTCATAAAGGCGCTGAGCGCGAGGATAAAGGAACACGCAACAGCCGGCACCGCGATCCAGTGCGCCTTGTCTTTGATGAAGTTTCTGCCAAACAGGATATTGATAATGAACGCAATCAACGGCAGTAACGGTATCAGTATATATTTCAGCATCTGTTTCTTTGCCTCATTGTAATGTTCATGCTGTTTAATTTATTCATCCTATTTTTCTTTTCCTTCATTCCGGCTTGTCCAAAATCCTGCTTCAGAAAGACTCCCGACAAGCGGGAGTGACATCTTCTCCCCTCTTAACTCTCAAACTCCTTCTACCCTTTCATCAAATTGATCTCATCCACCTTGATAGTGGGGTTGTTCCTGTAAAACGCGATCAGTATCGCCAGTCCGATCGCGGCCTCGGCAGCCGCTACGGTTATGATGAAGAATACGAGTATCTGCCCTCTCATGGACTGAAGATAATGACTGAACGCCACAAGGCTGATGTTCACAGAATTCAGCATCAGTTCCAGGGACAGAAAAATAAGTATCAGATTACGCCTTGAAAGAAAACCGAACACGCCGATGCTGAACATCACCGCGCTAAGTAATATGTACCAGCTTAACGGGACCATAGCTCTCTCCTGGAGAATTCAAAATTCAAAATTGAAAATTCAAAATGAATGAATTCTCCAATCTTGAATCTTGAATCTTGAATTTCATTCAATCTTCCTCTTTGCCAAAACTACCGCGCCAACTACGGCTACCAATAAGATCAATGACGCTATCTCAAAGGGCAGTAAGAACTCAGAGTATAAGACCTTGCCGACGGTCATGATATGGCCGTCCGATCTTACCGCGTCTATACTGTATGGCCCTAACGGCGCGATCACGGCAATCTTGCCGACTATCATAATCAAGAACACCGCAAGGACCACGCCTATGCCTATTCCGAGAGGCCACTGCTTCTGGAACCTCTTTTCCGTCTCTTCCTTCCGCAAATTAAGCATCATGATGACAAACAGGAACAGGACAAGTATCGCTCCGGCGTATATTATTATCTGTATGGCGGCCAAAAACTCAGCGTTCAGGAAAAGGTAAAGCGCCGCGATGTGGGCAAAGAGGATAAGCATATACAAAACGCTGTGGACCGGGTTCTTCCTCGTCACTACCATGAGGGACAATCCTGTCATCATGACCGCAAAATAGGCAAAGAATAACTGCGGTGTGCTCATTTCCGTGTCCTCTCTTCCTCTTTAGTTACCTGCTGAGTTCCGAAGTCCACAGCTTTCGGCCTCCAGAATTTCTCCAGGTACATTTTCCCCTTATCTCCTGCCATGTATTTGTCCCAGTTTTCCAGGAGGCGTTCCTTTGTATAATAAAATTCCTCCCTGGTGTAACCGGAATATTCGAAGTGGTCGGTAAGCACGACCGCCCCGAACGGGCAGGCCTCCACGCAATATGCACAGTAAACACATCTCAAAACTTCTATCTCATATCTGTCCACAACCTTTTTGTGGTTTTCGTCTTCGCTTGTATAAATATGTATGCACTGCGAAGGGCACATTGCAGCGCAGAGGCCGCAGCCCACGCATTTCTCCTTGCCTGTCTCAGCGTCCTTCACAAGCGCGTGAAGGCCCCTTGATCCGGGGAAAGGCTCCCTCTTCTCCTTTGGATACTGCCTCGTGACCGCGGGAGTGACCATATGCTTGAATGTTAGGGCAAGCCCCTGGAGGATTTCTACGAAGAATACTTTTTTAATGAGTTCGTTAACAGTCATATTTTTTTATCTAATTTAAAAATCCAGTCTGTTTGTATTCACGCCCGGTCGGGAATCCTTCTCTAAGAAAGATTCCCGACAAGCCGGAATGACATTTTCGTGCCAGTGACATTATATCTGTTATTATTTCCATAAAATTTTTATCAATCCCGTCACCACTATATTCGCCAATGCCAGGGGTATGAATATCTTCCAACCGAGGCTCATGAGCTGGTCATATCTGTATCTGGGCAAAGTCGCCCTTATCCAGAAATAGAAAAATATACAGCCGTATATCTTCAGTAAAAGCCAGACAATCTTCGGGACCCCGGCGAATATTCCAAAATCAGGGCCGTTCCATCCGCCTAAAAAGCAAATGGTTCCCAGTGCCGACATTATGAACATCCCCGCGTATTCAGCCATAAAGAACAGGCCGAAGCGCATCCCGCTGTATTCCGTGGCATAGCCTGCCACCAGTTCTGTCTCTGCCTCAGGCAGATCAAATGGCGCCCTGTTTGTCTCGGCGATGGCCGACATGACGAATATTAAACAGGCGACCGGCTGTGAGAAGATAAACCAGTGCCCGGACTGCGCCCTTACAATATCCGAAAGATTAGCGCTGCTCGACATCATCATGACGCCGACAAGGCTCAGCCCCATCGAGATCTCATAGCTGATGACCTGCGCTGATGAGCGCAATCCGCCAAGGAATGAATACTTTGAATTGGACGCCCATCCGGCAAGTATAACGCTGTAGGCGCCGACAGATGATAGCGCAAGCATATATAAAATCCCAATGTTAAGATTGGCAATTGAAAAATTCTTCCATAACGGTATGACGGCAAGCGAAGATACCGCGGAGATCACTCCGATGACAGGGGCTATATAGAATATCGGCTTGTCCGCGTTTGCAGGTATTATGTCTTCTTTAAAGAACAGCTTTAGAAAATCCGCAATCGGCTGAAGCAGGCCGTGCCAGCCTACTCTCATAGGGCCGAGCCGCGCCTGCATATGGCCGATGACCTTCCTCTCGAAATACACAACATACGCCACATGAAGTAAAAGCACGTTGACCGCTATAAATGTCTTAAGGAATATCCAGAACATGTCCGTAATTGTCATAGTTTTAACCTCACCCCCTTTTAATTCCCCCTTTACTAAGGGGGGACAGAGAGGGGTGTTACAATTTTTTAATCTTGACCTCGCAGCCCTCGATGCCGGGGGCCTTTGTTACTTTATCAATATTGCAAGTCATTAAACTGTAAACTCCGTCACCCTGAAAATTATTGCTGAAATAAACCCTGTTGTCCTTAATCGATTCATCAATGGAAACGGCCGCCTCCCTGCTTCCTGTCTGGGTGAAGAACTGCACCCTGTCTCCTTCATTCAACCCCAGCTTTTCCGCGCTCTTCGCGCCGACCTTCAGGGCCGGTTCAGGGTACATCTTCAGAAGCGCGGGCGACCTCCTCGAAAGCGTGCCTGAATGATACAGCGGTTTTTCAACCGACAGGTAAAAATCTTCTTTATATTGATTTGCGACATAAGACGCTTCAGGCACTTCACTTATCTCTCCCCTGAGAGGCTCCCCGAGATAAGGCCATAAACAATTTCCGTAGCTTATTTCACGGTATGTAAGATCGCGGTAAAGAGGAGAGACCTTTGCCATCTCATCCATGATGTCCTTTGACTCGGCGTAATCCATCCTGTATCCCATTTTATTAGATACCTCGGAAATGATCCTCCAGTCTTCCATGCCGTGTGATACCTCCACCGCCTTCTTCTGCAATTGGATCCTGCGTTCGAGATTTGTATATGTGCCTGTCTTCTCCGTCCATCCCAGGGCTGGCAAAACCACGTCGGCAATCTCCGCGGTCTCGGTAAGGAAGATGTCCTGCACCACGAGGAAATCAAGAGCTTTAAGGGACTCTTTTATGTAAAATTTGCCCGGAAGATTAAACACGGGGTTCTCTCCCATGAGGTATAAGGCTTTTATTTTATTACCCCTCGCGCCTTCAATTATTTCAAAAAGAGTCATGCCGTCATCTTCAGGAATTGCGCCGTTCCACAAGTCTTCAAACTTCCTCTTGAAATCATGAATGCTCAGAGGTCTTCCGCCTGGGAGCATGTCGGGAACGCATCCCGCGTCAATGAGCCCCTGCTCGTTGGGTTTTTCAGAGAGAAGATACAGTCTCGCCTCAAGTAAATATGTAAGTCCGGCAATGGCGAAAAGCGCCCTGTGCCCGTCGGTGCGCTGCACAATATCCATGCCCAGGACAATGGAGGTTGAAGGGCTGCTCATAAGTATATTTTTAAGTTCATCGAATCCCTGTACATTTTTATTTCCGGCTGACTTTTCAGAAAGCATCCTGATCCCTTTGTCTATGGCTGAAATCTCACCGCGCACCCCCTTTGCATGAGAGATCTCAACCAAGAGGGCGTCAAGCAAATCGGCTTCCTTAAACACCTCGGGGACCAATTGAAGGGTCTTGAATCTCTCAAGTCCTTTTGCGTTGCCTAACACGATAATCTTTGCGCCTCTCCTTGCTGCCTCCCTGATGGAAAGGCCGAGTATCGGATTGATCGCGGTAGGATCGCCGCCGAGCACCAGGATAGTCTCTGAATTTTTCAGGCCCTCTATGATATTGGCTGTTATGCCCTGGCCGAGTACGTCTTCAAAATACTTCTGCGCTGCTGCGAATCCCGTCCTTGAGATCGAATCGATATTGTTTGTGCCGCACGCCATGCGCATGAACTTCTGGAACACATAGTTATCTTCATTTGAGCATCTCGGTGAGGCGATGCCCGCGATGGCGGAGCCGCCGTCCGCTTTTTTTATCTTTGTCAATTTGTCTGCGATAATGGTCAACGCCTCGCTCCATGTGCTCTCCTCAAGCTTGCCGTTCTTTCTGACAAGAGGGGTTTTAAGCCTGTCGGGGCTGTTTATGTATTCGTAGCCGAACCTGCCCCTTGAGCAAAGGAGTCCTTTATTTAATCCAAAACCGATTTTGGGTATCACGCGCTTAATGGATTCATCTCTCACCTGCACGACAAGGGAACACCCGACGCCGCAGTATGAACAGACCGTCTCCACTTCCCTGTCCACCTGCCACGGTCTGAAACTGTGAATGTAGAGGCGGCTCAGTATCGCGCCCACGGGACAGACTGTCAGACAGTTGCCGCAGTATTCGCAGTTAAATGAGGCCGAAGAAAAAGGCTCCATTCTTGAATATCCGGCCCTCCCCATGATCGAGATGGCGGAAGCGCCCTGAACGTCATTGCACATCCTGACGCACCTTGTGCAGACAACGCACCTCTCCATGTTTCTCGCAAGTATCTGGTCCTTGTGGCTCTCCGGGACCCTCCGTTTTTCTTCCTTGAACCTTCCGACCGTAGGCCCGTATTTTTTTACGAGGTCCTGCAGTTCACACTCTCCTGCCTTGTCGCAATAAGGGCAGTCCAGCGGATGATTAATGAGCAGAAATTCCAGTATCCCGCGCCGCACCCTGGAAATTGTCTCGGACTCCGTCCTTACGATCATGCCGTCAGCAGCGGTCAGGGTGCACGCTGTCTGGAGCCTCGGCATCCTCTCAACCTCCACCACGCAAAGCCTGCATCCTCCGAAAGGTTTCACCGCCTCGTGATAGCAGAGAGTGGGGATCTTTATACCCGCCTGCTTTGCCGCTTCAAGCACGGTCACCGGCTTTTCCAGTGTGATCTCTTTGTCGTTTATGGTCAGTGTTATCATAATTAGTTTATAAATTCCATTTTGTCTGTCATTCCGGCAGTCCTTAAGCCGGAATCTATTTTTTATTCTCTGGATTCCCGCTCAACAGACTGCGGGAATGACGCAAAGAATAAATTCTAACTGACAAATTTACAGCTCCCGTTTTTTATATGTTCCTCAAATTCATTCCTGAAATATTTCAGCATGCCTGTGACAACTCCCGCGGCCCCGTCTCCAAGGGGGCAAAAGGTCTTGCCTGACATTATCCATGTGACATCGGTCAGCAGTTCAATGTCCCCTTCCCTTCCCTGCCCGTTCTCTATGCGGTGAAGGACCTTTCTGAGCCATTCTGTTCCTTCTCTGCAGGGGACGCATTTGCCGCATGATTCATGTTCAAAGAATTTCAGCGCCCTGTATGTTACCTTGACCATGCACACGGATTCATCCATGACTATTACCGCGCCTGAGCCAAGCATACTTCCGGCCTTTTGCATCGCGACAAAGTCCATCGCGCAATCTATGTTTTCGGCAGGCAGTACCGGCGTGGAAATCCCGCCCGGTATCACGGCCTTCAATTTCTTTCCGTTCCTGGTCCCCCCGGCGTGTTTGTAAATAATGTCCTTCAGGCTTGTGCCCATTGGAAGCTCGTATACTCCCGGTTTCTCAACGCAGCCGCTTACACTGAACAACTTGGGACCCGGGCAGTCTTTGCTTCCTATTTTGGAATAGGCTTCCCCGCCTATCTCAAGAACGTATGGAAGATTTGAAAGCGTCTCAACATTATTGACGATCGTCGGCATGCTCCACGCGCCGGCATTTACCGGAAACGGAGGCTTGTTCCTCGGCTGCCCTTTCCTGCCCTCGATTGATTCAATAAGCGCGGTCTCTTCACCGCAGATATACGCGCCAGCCCCCTGGTAAACGGCAAGGTGAAACCTCTTCCCTTTACCGAGGATATTGTCTCCTAAATAATTTTTTTCATATGCCTGCTGTATCGCCTTATTGAGGACGTCTTTTGCGTAAGGGTACTCGCCCCTGAGATATATATAGCCGTATTCAGAGCCAAGCGTGTATCCTGAGATCGCCATGCCCTCAATCAGGAGGTGCGGATTTTTTTCGAGTATCGGACGGTCCTTGAATGTGCCCGGTTCGCCCTCATCGGCATTGCATAAAAGATATTTCGGGAATTTCGGGTCTGCCACCGCGAAACTCCATTTCATGCCGGTCGGGAAACCCGCGCCGCCCCTTCCCCTGAGTCCCGCCTTCTTTACCTCTTCAAGTATGTCCTTTGGCTGCATGTCAAGGGCTTTGGATAAATTCTTGTATCCACCAGCCTTGACGTATTCGTTCACATCGGCTGAGTTGGGGTTTTCAATGTTCTTTAATAAAAATTTTTCCATTGTTTAATGCTTTGCCCTTTCAAGCACCTTTACACGATGTTCCATATCTTTATACAATGCTTTCATAGTAGCTCTTACTTCCTTGAGTTCAAAAGTTATTTCTTCCTTAAGCTCATCGATCTTCCTGTCGAGCACTTCGTGCCCCTCAACAACAAGCTCTATTCTTTTTTGAAACTCTTCATAAACAGCAGATGTATGTCGTTTTAATTCATCCGTCTTCTCATTGAAAGATTCCCTCAGCTTTTTTATTTCTTCTTTCAACCCGCCTAAATATTCTTTCATTTCCTTATCCATTACTTGTATCCTTCTAATATTTCTTCAATGCGTTTCTCTGTCAAACTATCGTAAAAATCAGTGTCCACAAGCATTGCAGGCGCGGTGCCGCAGGCGCCTATGCATTCCATTATCACAAGTGAGAACCTGCCGTCCTGGCTTATGCCGCCCGGTTGAACACCGTATTTATTGCCGATGAAATCTACCAGCTTCTCCGCGCCCAGGATCATACATGACACGTTTGTGCAAAGCTGTATCACGTGGCGTCCCACCGGCTTGTTCTTAAACATCGCGTAAAAGGACGCTGTCCCTCTGACCTCAGCCTCAGGCAGGTTCAGGGTCTTTGAAACGCACAGCATGGCCTCATGGCTGAGCCATCCGAATTCCCTCTGCGCGATATAAAGCGACGGCAGGAGCGCGCTCCTCCTGTCAGGATATTTCACCCTTATATCGTTGATCTCTTTTAAAACAGTTTCGTTAAACATATTTTAGCTTTCAGCAATCAGCCGTCAGCTTTCAGCTAAAAAACTGAAAGCTGATGATTATATATTTATATGTTAGTCTTTTGCTGACAGCCGACTGCTGATAGCTGACAGCTTTTTACCTGTCACACTCTCCTAACACAATATCTATGCTCCCGATATTCGCTATTATGTCCGCGATAAGCTCTCCTTCACAGAGCTTGGGCAATGCCGAAACATGCACAAAGGAAGGAGACCTTACCCTCATGCGGTATGGTTTACCCGTGCCGTCGCTTACAAAATAAAATCCGAGTTCACCCTTCGGGACTTCTGTCGCGACGTAAATCTCTCCTTCAGGCGCTGTCTGCGGCCCTTTTGTTATAAGCACAAAATGGTGAATAAGGTGTTCCATGTCTGTAAGGACCTTGTCCTTTGCAGGCAAAATAAATTTCGGGGCGTCAGCCATGATAGGCCCTTCAGGCAGTATCTCTATGCACTGCCTTATGATCGAATTTGACTGGCGGAACTCGTCCATCCTTACCCGGTAACGGTCGTAGATGTCGCCGTTCTTGCCCACGGGCACTTCCCATTTCACCTTGTCATACGCCCCGTAAGGCATTACTTTTCTAATATCGTAGGGGACGCCTGAGCCTCTTAAAGCAGGCCCGCTCAAACCCCAGTTAATTGCCTCCTCAGCGGAGATAACCCCGATCCCCTTTGTGCGGCGCAGCCATATGCGGTTTTTGTTAATGAGGGTCTCGTACTGGTCCACACGCATTGGAAATTCGGCGGTAAATTTATAAAGGTCGTCAAGCCATTGGGGATCGACATCATTTTTCAATCCGCCGACTCGTGGATAGCTCACAGTGAGCCTCGCGCCGCAAAGCCTTTCAAACAGATCGAGGATCTTTTCTCTTTCTCTGAAACAGTAGAGGAATATCGTCATCGCGCCGATGTCAAGGGCGTGAGTGGCAAGCCACAGGAGATGGTTCGCAATACGGCTCATCTCGCCCACAATAGTCCTAATGAATTTTGTCCTCTCCGTCAGTTCAATGCCGAACAGCTTTTCCACCGCCTCGCAGTAACCGATGTTGTTTGACATTGAAGATATGTAATCAAGGCGGTCGGTGAGCGGCATTATCTGGAGGTAATTTCTGTGCTCCGCGAGTTTCTCAACGCCCCGGTGAAGATACCCGACATACGGGGTGCACTTGACGATGGTCTCTCCGTCAAGGTCCAGAACAATCCTCAAAACGCCGTGCGTGGCCGGGTGTTGGGGCCCTAATTGCAGGGTCAGCTCCTTCGTAGCCAGCCGGACACTTTCTGAGTTGTCTAAACCTTCGCTATTGTTTTTCATGGCACAGATTGAGCATCAAATTATAATTTTACAAATAAGAAATCAGTTTAAATTCTGTTTAAGAAAATTAAGTATTAAGAAATATTCCACTCTTTGTCATGAGTGTGCAACTCTTTCAGTTCTTCAAAGCCCCTGTACTCCGCGCCTTCTTTCCCCTTCAAAGGATAATCTTTCCGGAGAGGGAACCCTTCCCAGTCATCAGGCATAAGTATACGCCGCAAATCAGGATGCCCGTTAAAAATGATCCCGTACATGTCGCAGGCCTCTCTCTCATGCCAGTTGGCGCCGTTCCAGATCGGCACAACGCTGTCAACGGTCGGGTTATCTTCCGGTATCAAGGCCTTTAAGATAATCCTGTGATTATGTTTAATGGAGTAAAGGTTGTAAATCACCTCAAAACGAAATTTCCTGTCAGGATAATCAACTCCGCACAGATCAGCTAAAAAATTCATGCTGACATCCGGGTCTTCATAAAGGTAGCGGCACATGTCGGTGATCCTTTCCGCCTTTACGCTTACAAAGACCTGGTCCCTGAAGCCCGTAATGTCCGCAACATCAAGCGGAAATTTTTCTCTGATCTTATTTGCTATATCTAACGGTTCCATTTTATTAGCTATAAGCTGATAGCTGTAAGCTATGAGCTTTTCATCTCCACGGACTCCACCTGAAATATTCCTTTTCCATCTTGTCCTGAAGCTTTATCAACCCCTCCATCAGGGCTTCCGGCCTCGGTGGACAACCGGGGACATAAACATCTACCGGTAAAAATGAGTCGCATCCCTGGACGACCGAGTAGGTATTGAATATACCGCCGGAACATGCGCAACTGCCCATTGCGATCACGTAGCGCGGCTCCGGCATCTGGTCATAAACCCTTCTCACAACAGGGGCCATTTTCTTTGTCACCGTGCCTGCGATAATAATAACGTCGGATTGTCTCGGAGAGGCGCGGAACACGATCCCGAAACGGTCCAGGTCATAATGGCTTGCGCCGGTTGCCATCATTTCAATGGCGCAGCAGGCAAGGCCGAAGGTCATGGGCCATAGAGAGTTTTTCCTTCCCCAGTTAATGACCTTGTCGAGGGAGGTAATGATGGTGTTGCCTCCCGGTATAATCTTTGTGCCTTCTTCAACTTCTATTAAATCCGTTCCCGGTATTATCATCTAATGAACCTTCGTAATTCGTGATGCGTAATGAGTAATGTGTAATGGATATTTTGTTCAAACACTTTACGCATTACGCTTAACGCTTCACGGTTTTTCATTCCCACTCGAACGCGCCCTTCTTCCAGACATATATATAGCCGACTAAGAGTATGAACATAAACAGCATCATTTCTACAAAGCCGAATATTCCGAGTTTATCATAAGCTACGGCCCACGGATAGAGGAAAACCGCTTCAACGTCGAACACGACAAAGAGCATGGCAATGATATAAAACTTTACGGAAAATTTGTATCGCGGTTCGCCGACAGGGGGGTTGCCTGATTCATAAGGGAATAGCTTTTGTGTATATGGTCTCTTAGGCCTGACAAGGATTCCAATCACCAGGGAGCCCAGCCCGATGAATAACGCAATCAGCACAATGATTACAACCGGGAAATAATCTGATGGAATAAATGTTCCTGGCATAACGCTGTTTTTTATACAAAAAAACAGGCACCCTTGTCAAATTAATCTTGTTAATCGTTCTATAACGCCTGCAGAAAATGAGTAAATAAATGCCGCAGCAAGCTGCAATGTATCAAAGCCAAGCAACTATAAACATTGTCATTCCGGCTTGTCCGGAATCTTTCTTAAGAAGGATTGCCGACAAGCGGCAATGACAACACGAAACAACGAAGTGTTTAAACCCCAAGGACAAAAGGCGCTTTATAAGAAAATGAAATCCTTTAATTTTGTCCTTTTAAAAATTTTAAAAGCATCCTATAATACTCCCATAAATTATGAAGACTATCTTCAACTTCAGGAACCCCGAAAAATCTATTGCGACAAAACTCGTCATTGCAATCGGCCTGCTGATGATCATCGTAAGCTTTATCTTCTGGTATGCCATACTGAAGAAACAGGAAAAGGACATCAGATCTATCGCCGTAAAATACGGCGGCTCCTTCGTGAATTTTACAAAAGACAGCATTCATCACAGCCTGCTGACTTTCCAGCGTGAAGAGACTCAGCGGGTGCTTGAAACTCTCGCCACGCCTGAGGGCGTCAGGAGAGTAAGAATATATAATCATGAAGGCACCATACTTTTCTGCTCGCACAAACAAAGCGTCGGCCAGATTATCGATAAAAACTCTGTTGCATGCAAAGGGTGCCATGTTGAACCCGCGAAGTCTCCGGCACTTCTGCAAACGCCTCAAATATGGTCTGTTTACAAGGACAAAGGCGCCACCCACCTTAAAATCGTTGGCGCCATCCCGAATGGACCAGACTGTTATACGGCGAGTTGTCACGCGCATCCGAAAGAGCAGAACACCCTCGGATTTGTCGAGGCAGACCTGTCACTTGCGTTTCTTGACGAAGCACTCTTTAAGCAGGGCCTCGCCCTTACAGCTTACGTTGTAATATTCGTCATTGCAGTGTCGGTGTTCCTCGGCATAATTATCTACAAGATCGTTTCCAGGCCTGTCAGAGACTTAGTCAGCGGCATGGAGGAAGTCGCGGGCGGCAACCTCGATTACTCCGTCTCAATAAAATCCGCAGATGAGATGGGGGTGCTGGCCCAGACATTTAACTCTATGATCAAAGACCTGAAGGCGGCACGGGACCAGAGTGAAAAATTTACCCAGACACTTGAAGCGGAAGTAGCCAGGAAGACCGAAGAGATCCAGAAGACCCACACTAATCTCATGCAGACTGAAAAACTCGCCTCCCTCGGCAGAATGGCCGCAGGCGTAGCGCATGAAATAAACAACCCTTTGACAGGAGTAGTAACCTTTGCGTATCTGTTGAAGAAGCGTTTCCCGCCGAACAGTCTTGAGTCAGAAGACCTCAATGTAATTATTGAACAGGCGGAGAGGTGTTCAAAGATAATAAAGAACCTTCTGACCTTTGCGCGCGCGACGCCTTCTGAAAAAGGAAAGGTCAGCATAAACGACATACTGAGCCGGACCATATTCATGGTGCAGAACCAGGAGAAATTCCACCACATCAAGTTCAATATAAACCTGGAGACTTTCCAGTTTATAATTGTCGGCGACCCGTCGCAATTCCAGCAGATATTCCTGAACATGTTCATCAACGCGGCGGACGCCATGAACGGCAGGGGCAACATATTTGTTTCAACGCGCAGGATGACTGAAAACAATAAAGCCTATGTGGAGATAGAATTTACTGACGAGGGAAGCGGTATAAAAGAAGAGGACATGCCAAAGCTCTTTGAGCCGTTCTTTACAACGAAGCCTGTAGGGAAGGGCACGGGGCTTGGACTTTCCGTCAGCCACGGTATCGTTAAACATTTGGGCGGCTATATCAAGGTGCAAAGCGCCGTTGGCAAAGGTACAAGCTTTTTTGTTAGACTACCTTTAGCGGAAGAGGGAAAATGAAAAAAATACTGGTAATTGACGACGAAGCGATTGTAAGGACAAGCTGCGAAAGGGCCCTTGGACCGGAAGGCTATGAAGTGAAAACAGTGGCCAGCGGCAGGGAGGGAGTTGATCTCCTCAGGAAAGAGTCTTTCGGACTGGTACTGCTTGACCTGAAGATGCCTGACATGGACGGTATCGAGGTTTTAAACCTGATCAACACAAACTGGCCGAATACCAAGGTCGTAATGGTCACTGGTTACAGCACCGTCGAGACCGCGGTGCAGGCCCTGAGACTTGGCGCGTATAATTTTATTGAAAAACCATTTACCCCCGATACGCTGGTTGCTGCTGTCAAAGAGGTTTTTGAAAATTCAGGGGACATTAAAAAGGATTAAGGAGGAGGGCATCTTTTTCATCCTTCGGCCTTCATCATTAATTAGAAAAAAATGACTCTCAAAAAAATAGCAGAGATCCTTGACGCAACAATTATTTCAGATTCAGATGATTTGAACGTACAAATCCTAAACGCGTGCAGCGCCGACATGATGAGCGCCGTGCTGTATTACCACACCCCGAATTCCCTGCTCATAACCGGACTGACCCAGCCGCATGTTATCAGGACCGCTGAAATCGCAGGCATAAAGACCATAGTGTTCGTCCTGAACAAAAAGCCTGACGCTCTCACTATCGACCTGGCCAAACAAAAGAAGATCCCCCTCCTCAGCACTCCGTGCTGCATGTACACCGCGTCGGGAAGATTGTTCAGCGCAGGCCTGCCGGGCTGTCTGACCAAATAAGATGGCTTTAAATATAACTGAAAATATAGACGGTATTTTTCAATTGATCGGAGGGAATTTTTCAACCGCCGGTGAGGCCTCCACCCAGTTGAAACATAAACTTGCGGAAATCGGGGTTGATGAAGAAATTATCAGGCGCGCAACCATAGCGACCTTTGAGGCTGAGATGAACGTAATAATATACGCGGCCGCGGGCTGGCTTCATTATTACATCACCCCTGGAAGCATAAAAATAAGAATAGAGGACATGGGTCCCGGCATAGAAAATATTGAACTGGCAATGCAGGAAGGCTATTCCACGGCGCCTGAATGGGTGAGGGAAATGGGCTGGGGCGCGGGCATGGGGCTGCCGAACATGAAAAAAAATTCCGATACATTTACAGTCGACTCGGTTGTCGGCGAAGGCACCACCGTGGAGATGGTCATAAATTTTCCGTAGTTAATAAATCCCCCTTTATCCCCCTTTTTTAAAGGGGGACTATCTTCCCCTCTTTGGCAAAGAGGGGAGAGGGGAGATTATATAAAAGGGAGAACCGATATGAAAGTCAAAGACCTTGTTGATCAATTGTCTCTGGATGTCAGATCATTTAAAGACGGCCTTGGAAATGACATAACCGGGGCATATGTCAGCGACCTGCTTTCCGATGTAATGGGAAACAGCAAAAAGGGAAATGTCTGGTTAACCCTTCAGACCCATCTGAATATTGTTGCTGTCGCAAGCATGAAAGACCTGTCCGCTATCATAATCGTCGGCGGCAGGCAGGCCCAGGAAGAGACCATTAAAAAGGCGGAACAGGAAAAGGTCACGATACTGACGACCGCGTTGCCTTCATTCGAGGCGTCAGGCAGGATTTATCAGCTTCTTAAATAAAATCTAAAGGCACACTTGCCACGAATGAAATGAAGTCCTCAGGCAGGCTTTAAGGTATCAGAACCAAACAACTATGAGTACTGTCATTCCGGCAAGAGTCAGCGGCAGGTTAATTAAAAACCGGCTGCCCTTTCCAAATTCGCTTTCCACTTTAATTTTCCCTCCGTGCGCTTCAACAATTATCTTTGATATGCTTAAGCCAAGGCCGGTGCCGCCTTCACTTCTTGAGGTGTCCGCCCTGTAAAACCGTTCAAAGATCTTTTCCAGATCGTCCTGCCCGATGCCGGGGCCTGTGTCTGAGACTGAGATCACCGCGGTATTGTTATTTCTTGCCTCGGTAATTTCCACTGTCCCGCTTTCCTGATTATAGTTCACGGCGTTTTCAATTATGTTCAGAAATACCTCTGTAAGCCTGTCGTTATCTCCCGTTATATTAATGTCATCCTTGAGGACTGTATTTATTGTTATGGATTTCTTTTCTGCCAGCGGCCCTGCCAACTGTGCCGCTTCCCGGATACATTCATTTAAAGCTATAAGCTTGAAGCCGTCCGGCGACAGCATCCCCGAATCAAGACGCGCCAGGGAAAGCAGGTCTTTTATAAGCCTGCCCATGTTCTCAGAGACGGTTTTAATCGTACTTAACGCTTCAACGTATTCATCCTTTGTCCTGTCCCTTTGAAGCAGGACGTCGCAGTGGGTCTTTATCACTGTTACCGGGGTCTTAAGCTCATGGGACGCGTCAGCAACAAGACGCCGCTCCGTTTCAAACGCCTTCTGCAGCCGGTCCAGCATTGCATTGAAAGAATCCGCAAGCACAGACAGCTCATTGGTCACTGTCGCAACGTCTATTCTCTTGTTGAGGGTTTTATGTGTGATATTTTCTATATCGGAAGAAAATATTTGTAAGGGTTTCAAGGAATGATTTGCCGCCCACAGCCCTGCAAAACTGATTATAAGGATACCCACGGAAGCAGCAACCAGCAAAAAGCGTTTGAACATATCGATCATCTCAAGGCTGTCAGCGAGGCTTTCGGCGGCAAATACGCTGACAGGAATGTCGAGGAAGTCAAAATCATACTGCTTTATCCGCACCGGTTCTTTATCAGGCCCGACGGATGTATAAACCCTTTCCCTGAACGTTTCATCGTAATATTCAAATTTGGCAGATGTTAAATCAAGGTTCTCATCGGCAAGTGAAGGGGATGCCGCAAGCAGCCTTCCGTTCATCAGCACCTGGTAGTAATGTCCCGAACGGGGAATGGAATACGCCCCTGCGATAATCTCGGAGAGTTCAAGCTCGATCCTGCCGTCCTCTTCGTGCAATAATCCCGTAATAACCTGAATCTGCGAGTGGAGCGTCCGGTCAACAGAGGTAAAGATGATACCCTTTACCTCATGATAGAGGAACAGGCTGACGGTAATAAGCAGAACAGACGTCAAACTGAAAAACCAGAAGAACAACCTGCCTTTGATTGATTTGGGGAATATCTTCACTTACTCTTTTTCCAGGACATAGCCTGCGCCCCTTACCGTTCGTATAAGACGTTTGCCGCGTCCCTTGTCAATCTTGTTTCTCAGATAGTTGATATAGACGTCTATTACATTGCTGTCAAGATCAAACTCCGAATCATAAATGTGCTCGGTAAGTTCGGTCCTGCTTATCACCTTACCGCAATTGAGCGCAAGATATTCAAGTAATTTATATTCCGTTGAGGAAAGTTTGATCTCCCTGTCGCCCCTCATTACGGTCATGGAGTTCATATCTATCTCGAGGTCGTTTATCCCGATGGTTGACGAGGGTTTGCTCTTGCTTCTTCTTATAACGGCCTTCAGCCTTGCAAGCAGCTCTGAAAAATCAAACGGCTTTGCAATGTAGTCGTCCGCGCCTGTATTCAATCCCTTTATCCTGTCATCAACTTCCCCTCTCGCAGTGATCATAAGGACCGGCACGGATATCTGTTTTGTTCTGATCTTTTTCAGGATTGCAAGACCGTCCATTTTTGGAAGCATTATATCCAGGAGGATAGCATCGTAAGAATATGTCTCTGCCATGAAAAGCCCCTCTTCGCCGTCAAAACATAATTCCACAACAAAGCCGTTTTCTTCGAGGCCCTTCTTCAGTATCCCTGCTAATTTCTTCTCATCTTCTACTACAAGTAAACGCATAGGATTTGGAACAAAGTCTGCAGCAAGGCTGTCAGGCAATAACAATTGCCTGACAGCCTGTGCAGGGCCTTTACTGTTCGCGCTCTATCTTGATAGCTTCATTTGTACTATTGTTAATTTTGACCTCGACAGTCCATCCTGTCTGAAGATCGTTAAAACAGACTGCGCCCTGACTCATGTTCATCATGCCCATACCTTGACTTTGAGTGTATTTACACACTGTGTTATCAGTGACAGTAATCAGGGTGGCCGGGTCTGTGTCTAATGTGAAATCGGCTGCGCCTTTAGTAACCGTTCCCCTGAGTTCTCTATTCTGGTGCATTTCTCCGGTGCCTGAACCTTCACAATCCGATGATGTCTTTGCTTCTATCCTGGTTGCAGTGATTGTAGTTGTAGAAGACAAATCATCGGTTGTCTCTACCTCGATACAACTATTGAGGGTAAGGGCATTCACGCAGTTTGCAGCGCCGGAATAGTTTATGTCATTCACTTCGCAGATCGTACTGCCTGTGAGATTAACCGTAAAATCCGTGCTCATGTGTTTAACGGTTATACTGCCAGTACCGATATTAGTCAGTGTCCCGTGCAGATCAAATTCCGAATCCTCTATCTCGCTTTCAAATGTGATCGGCTGCATCTTCACTTCAGTAATGCACCACGAAGAAGTATCTAATGCGTTGGTGCACGAATGGGTTTTAACTTCAAATTCCTTCAGGACAAAATCAACCACGAGCTTACCTGAGCTCAAAGGCTGGACCGCGCCGTTAAACCTTATGAAGCATTTATTGCTGCCGTCCGCGGGGCATTGTACTGTATCCGGCTTGTTTGGCTTTTCGTCCATGTTTGAAAAGAAAGCGTCATGAGCAACGCCGCTGTTGTCCGTTATGCTCGCCCTGTTCCCGGGAATAATCTCAAGCCTGTTAAAGGTCCCCTCCGGGAAGGTGGCTGTTGTTATTAACTGGAGAACACCGTTAAGCTTTGCAAGGTCAACTGAAAGCCCCGTTGTATTTATGTACAGGTTCTCCTTGGTTGCGCAGTTGTTATCGGAGCACAGATTAATCTCATAAACAGTTACCGTTATCGCAGGAAACTGGTCCGCTGGAGAATCCGTTAAATACACCCCAACGCTTTTTCCCGCTGAACTGGTTGAGTCTCCTCCGCCTGAGCTTGAGCCGCCGCCACCACCGCCGCCGCTACAGTACGCAAGTATCAATGCGACACTTACTGCTCCTAACAATAAAAATATTTTTTTGCCTTTTGTAATCATGTCTTAAAACCTCCTGAATTTTTCCTGGCTCATTATTGAGCCTTTTTATGTGATGTGCTGAACTGCAACACAATAGTTTGCTTTATTTTCTGGCTTTCTTCACTTCGATCTTATACGCGGAAAACCTTTTCCCTTCATGTCCGCCCTTCACCTCAACATATGCGCCTGTCTCAGCCTTACCGTGGTCCTCTTCAATTAAAGTATCAGATGTGACCAGTATCTCTCTCCCGTTTACTATCCATGTTCCTACTAATCCCTGGGGGAGTTTCTCTATCGTACCGTAGATCTTGCTTTCATATCTCTCACGGTGTTTATGCTCTTTGTCATCATCGCTGCCGGATACAGCACCTGCTGTTAACGCGATGATTAATCCCATAGCCAACATGGCTGACATGGCCTTCAAAACTTCACCTCCTTATTGTAAGGCTTTTTCTCTTGAGTCTCAGTCAAGATTAAGGCCTTATCTTAATAATGATATTATCATATCAAATCAACATTAAAGGAAGATTAAAACTGAAGAGACCTGTCCAACGCTGAAAAATGATAACATTTTAATTTCTATCATTGTAGTGTTTGGAATCACAAACGGGGTTTACAGAAAAGTCAAAAAAGAAATATGATACAAAATGCTGAAACCGTTTAAGGCCGACCTCCATATCCACACATGCCTCTCCCCGTGCGCCGACCTTGAAATGAGCCCTTCCGCCATAATAAGAACGGCGCTTGAAAGGGGAATAGACATCATCGCGATCACCGACCATAATTCAGCGGAAAATATAGTCGCCGCCCGGAAGGCCGCTGAAAATTCAGGACTGACAGTGCTTGCCGGGATGGAGGTAACATCCTCGGAGGAAGCACACATCCTTGCGCTCTTTGATGATGCTGAAGGAATTATGAAATTGCAGGACATCGTTTATAACAATCTTCTTCCGGGAGAAAATGACGAGAAACTCTTCGGCGAGCAGATAGTTGTAAATGAAAAAGACGAGGTCATGGATTTTAATAAACGCCTCCTCATCGGAGCAACATCATTGCCCGCAAAGACTATCGTTAACACGATACACACCTTTGGCGGCATCGCCATTGCTTCGCATATTGACAGGGGAGCATTCAGCATCATATCGCAGTTAGGTTTCATCCCTGAGGATTTAAATTTTGACGCGCTTGAGATGTCGCCAAGGACTGACAGGGGGGAAGCTGCGCTTTCATATAATGACTACACCTCATTTGCATGGACAACTTCCTCGGATGCGCACTGGCTGAAAGACATCGGAGAAAGAACAACCACCTTCCTCATAAACCAGCCGACACTGGAGGAGATGAGATTGGCTATGAAAAACATTGACGGAAGAAAGGCGGAGTGGGGGTAAAGGCCGGGCCCGTTGCTGCTGTGGGAGGCGGGGAGATTTCCCCCGTCTGGATGCATCTGTAAGACCTCAGGATATGGATTTGCCGGGATATAAATTGCACGAACTTAAAGGCAGAGAGAAAGGCACATGGTCCGTTTGGGTCAGCGGTAATTGGCTGGTCACTTTTAATTTTGACGGCGCCGATGTTAGAGACGTGGATTACCAGGATTATCACTAATAAAGAAGGAGCATTAAAAATGATTGGGAAAAGAAAACCGACTCATCCCGGCGAGGTTTTAAGAGAAGATGTGATAAAGCCTTTAGGACTGTCTGTAACAGAAGCGGCGAAGCTTTTGGGTATTACTCGTAAGACACTTTCAACTTTGCTGAATAACAGAAGCGGCGAAGCTTTTGGGTATTACTCGTAAGACACTTTCAACTTTGCTGAACTGCAGGGCGTCATTTAGCCCGGAGATGGCGGTCAGAATCGGGAAAGCAACAAGCACCTCTCCTGAAAGCTGGCTGTACATGCAGGCAAAATTAGACCTCTGGATTGCTTCACAAAAACTTCTGAAGGTTAAGGAATTAAAAAAGGCTGTCGGGTATTAAGAGAAGGTGTGATATTTATCAGACGTTAAGGAATAAATATCTTCCCCTGCATGAAAAGAACAATTCGGATTCTTAAAAAACAAAGCGGGAGAGCTGTAATCAGTAATATTGCCAGCAACAATAGTTTCTATTTCTGACGTATATGAAACAGTATGAATGTGATTTGCATTTTCTTTATTGAGTAAATGCCTTGTCATCACAGTCAATCCAGTTTCTCCCTTTAATTCTTCCCACTGCTCAGGATATATCCCCTCAATATTGCAGGCAATCAATCCGGGCCTCTTTGTTGAAAATTGATTCAATGAACTTTTCAGTTCATCATATATTGTCTTTAAAACCTTATCGTTCTCTTCACTTTCAACTTTAATAACAAATGTAACGTCATTATTACTGACAACGGCAAAATGTGATCCATGAGTCCTGTAGGGTTCTATTATTGATTTAAATTTTTCATCAGAATCTATTATGAGGTCTTCAGGTAAATATCTTACGCTTATTGAGAGCGTATTTTTAAAATTTATTTGATCTTTCTTGCTATCAATAGCAAATTTAATATCATTAACTATCTCTCTGAATATGCTCTGATTTTGTCCAAGATTATTAGTACAGTTAAGTTCAATTAAACATTTTGTTTTATACTGCCGCAATTGCCTCATTAGTTCATCGCAGAACATGTAAAAACCAGCCCGCCTAATTTTTCGCCCTGCATCATAGCTTTTCCACTTACATTCTATTTCACTTTCAATATCGTTTCTTGTCACTAAAAAATCAAAAATTCTTCCCTGATTAGTGGTTCTTTCGTATTCAACAAATTCAGCGTTAAAATCATTCCTCAAAAAATGGGTAATAATTTTTATCTCAAACAGTATCGATCTAATATCGTCGCTTGTTAATCTTCCCTTTATTTGTCTTTTGGCTGAATCAGATACATTATTAATGATTCTATTTATTACAAAAGCTTTTTGAGCAAGATAGTATATTTCTGGTGAACGGGTCTTCCAAATGGATTTGCCGTTATAACAAAGATGAAAATATTGTTTGAGCGGATTAATAAAAGGATTCCTTTTCAAAAGGTAATTTTTATAAAAGATGCCATCAGTAGCGTCTATTTTTTCTATTAGTTTTTTCCAATATTTTCTACCTGTAAAATTGAGAAATAGATCAATTTCCCTACCAAATTTTTTTGTATCTAAATCAACAGATATTAATCTCACAATTTACTTGTAGATTCTATTGAATAATTTCTCTGATAGATATGGATCAAGGCCTTGCAGTATCTTAATTTCCTCTAATGCTGATCCTCTGTCATTCATTATGAAATAAGTGAGACCAAGGCCATAATGAGCATTTGTATAATAAGGTTTAATCCTTATAGCCTGCTTGTACTCCTCTATTGCTTCTTTATATAACCCTTCCATGCCATAGTTAGCGCCAAGATTAGTGTGAGTCTCTGCTATATCAGGTTCAATTCTTATAGAATGTTTAAATGCCTCTATTGCCTCCTTGTGCATTCCTAATTTTCCATAGGCAGCACCAAGACCATTATGTGCCTCTGCTAAATCAGGCTTGATTCTTATTGCCTGCTTGTATGCATCTATTGCTTCTTTATACTGGCCTGATTTGTAATCGGCATTACCAAGATTGTAATAAGCCTCTTCATAGTCAGGATTGATTCTTATCGCCTGTTTGAATGCCTCTATCGCCTCTTTAGGCTGTCCTGATTCTCCATAGGCAAAACCAATATCAAACCAATACTCCGCTGTCTTTTCATAATCCTCTATTCCGTTCTCTCTTAAAGCAATAACTTTCTTACTCTCATTTTTATCCTTTACCAAATTCACCGGCATTGCAAAATTGAGATTCTGTGCTTCTTTAATAAGGAAAGTCGCAACGCCGATAACTTCGCCATTTTTATTAAACACGGGGCCTCCGCTACTGCCGGGTGAGATTGGGGCGGTAATCTGGAGGATTTTTTTGTCTGATGTAATCTCTCTTATCCCGCTCAATAAACCGTCAGAGATTGTATTCTCAAGCCCTTCCGGGCTGCTGATGACATAAACCTTTTCTCCAACATTTGCATTTGCAATATCCCCAAGTTTTACCACCGGAAGCTTTTCCCCTTTTGCCTTGAGAATTCCAAGGTCGTTTTCTTTGTCAGTGTAAATCAAACCCTCAACATCTAAAACCTTATCCCCGACCTTTACTTTGATATCTTTCGCATTGCTTATGACATGGTAATTCGTCACCACTGCGCCGTCGGGACTTACGATAAACCCGC
>JACQZF010000035.1 GCA_016213945.1 Nitrospirota bacterium
AAAGGCATGTCATAATCTGTACAAGTTTGACTCCAAGACAGAGAAAGACTTTGCGATTATTCTTGAGAATGACAAGTCAGTATTGAAATGGCTGAGACCTTCTCAAAGGCAGTTTCATATTTACTGGAAGCACAACTCCCGGCAATACCATCCTGATTTTGTTGTTGAAACGGCGGACTGTATCCATATGGTAGAAACAAAGAAAGAAGGCTCGATTGAGGATTCTGACGTTCTGGCAAAGTCAGTGGCTGCTCTGCAGTACTGCAAACATGCAACAGAATTCACCACTCAAAACAGCGGCAAGCCGTGGAAGTATGTATTGATTCCGCACAACGCAGTGCAGGCGAATATGAGCTTTGATGCATTAATGAAGAAGTATGAAGTAACTTGACGGGAGGACATAAATGGAAATCAAAATCAACAAAAGCACATTATCCCTTGTTGAAGGCGACATAACAAAGCAGGACACGGAGGCGATTGTAAATGCCGCTAACAAAACTCTTCGCGGGGGAGGCGGAGTTGACGGAGCTATTCATCGCGCGGGCGGGCCGACGATCCTTGAAGAATGTATAAAGATAGGACACTGCGAGACGGGCGAGGCTGTGATAACTACAGGCGGGAATCTCAAGGCCAAATATGTGGTCCACACAGTGGGCCCGGTTTACAGGGACGGCTTGCATAACGAGCCGAAACTTCTTCAGAACGCCTACAGGAATTGCCTGCAGCTTGCTTCATCAAAGGGTATCAGGAGCATCGCCTTTCCATCTATCAGCACTGGTGCATATGGATATCCGCTCGAAGAAGCGGCGGGGATCGCGTTGAAAACGGTGATCACATATCTCAAGGAGCATTCTGATATTGAGGTTGTTCGTTTTGTATTATTCGGGCAAAAGGCCCTTGAGGTTTATGAGAGAAAATTAAAAACAGTGACGGGTAACGGGTGACGAGTAACGGGAAGGAAGTTGTATCAAATACTGTATTCCGGCTGCTTTGTCCCGATGCTTTCAATATTGCCTGCGAGTTTACGGTACACGTAAGCGGAGGCCACAAGGGTCGCTGGAAGTGTTGCGAAGAGGCCGACGAGCAGACACAGTACTCCGATCAGATTAATTAACCCAAGCAATAATCCGAACAGGAACAGATCCCATTTCGCGTCTTCAGTGGCTTTGCCGCTTGCCTTAAGCGCCTCTATGGGGCCAAGTCCCTTGTCGACTACGAAATAAGGGAAAAGGCTGAACTTGATACCCCATATAATTCCTGGAACGATCAATAACACAAGCCCTCCGAGAATTATCAGGTAATAAACAACAGATCCTGCTATGAAGGTTAGCAATAAATTAAAGGAGGAAAGGAGGTCGTCGATCTCAGCTTTTTTGCCGTCGCAGAACTTGAGGCCGACTGTAATGAAACCCATTTGCACCAGAAAACCCAGGACCCAGCTCGCAAGATAAAATGCGGCACTTGCAACGGGGGAGTTCTCACGCATGATATTTGCGATTATCACCGGGAGGTTCTCAATAAGAAAGGCGGCGATAAGAAACACGATAAAGAACCTTATATTTGTTTTCATCGTGTCCCACCCGAATTTTATGGCCGCTTCGGCAGAGAATTTCTTTTCACGTATTGTTTTTTCCACGTTGAAACTTTATCAATGAAAAAAAATTATGTCAATCGGTTTTAGTCTTTTAAAACCACAGAGAGCACAGAGACAGTTAAATTAAATCCATCCTTACGCTTACATGCCTCAGCTTTTTTCGCAAAAGTTTTTTTAATCTGTGTAATCTGCGAAATCTGTGGATTGAAATTTCTTTTTTGCGTCATCTGCGGCAGGCTTTGACAAAGTCCTGTATTTTCCACTAACATAAAAACAGTCCAATGCGCTCCAGACAGTTTATGTTTACCACAAAAGTTCTACATTTTTCTTCAGGAGATAATTGAAAGATTGAAGTGCGAGATGATAGACACCCACTGTCACCTTGAGATGGAGGAGTTCGACAGTGACAGGGAAGAGGTCTTAAAACGGGCTGAAGAAGCTGAAGTAAAATACATAATAAACGCAGGCTCCAACCGGCAGGGAAATATCAAAGGCCTTGAACTGTCCAGCAAGTATCCTCATATATATTCCGCAGCAGGCATTCATCCCCATGACGCAAAGACACTTGATGACATTTTATTTGATGAGCTGAAGCAGTGGATAAAACAGCCGAAGGTCATAGCGGTGGGAGAGATCGGACTTGACTACCATTATCTGCATTCCCCAAAGGGCGTGCAGATCGAGGCCTTCAGGCGGCAGATAGGCCTGGCGCGGGAGGCAGACCTTCCCATAATAGTCCACAGCAGGGAGGCAAAAAACGACACTATCCGTGTGCTTCGTGAAGAGGCAAGTAAGGTCACTGGGGTGCTTCACTGTTTTTCAGGAGACATTGAGATGGCCCACAAGGCAATGGAGCTCGGCTTCTATCTTTCAATCGCGGGGCCGGTCACATTTAAAAACGCAAAGGGCCTGAGGGAAATTGTCGCATTTATCCCGGATGATTTCCTGTTGATGGAGACGGACGCTCCCTATCTGGCCCCTGCGCCGATGAGGGGCAAAAGGAATGAGCCGTCTTTTTTAAGATATACTGCGCAGGCAATAGCGGAGATCAGGGGGATAACCGCTGAGGACCTGTCCCGGATCACGACGCTTAACGCGATGAGGCTTTTCAAGATAGGGAAGATAGCCGGGCAGGGGGAAATAGCTTACCAGATAAGAGATGCGCTTTACCTTAATATTACGAACAAGTGCACGAACAAATGTGGTTTCTGCGTCAAGTCACGCACGAGTTATGTTAAAGGACATAACCTGCGTCTTCAAAAAGAGCCTTCAGCGCTTCAGGTCATTAAGGCCATCAAAGACCCGAAGGCGTATAAAGAGATCGTCTTCTGCGGGATCGGCGAACCCCTTTTGAGACTCGATATTGTGAAAAAAGTTTCCGCCTGGGTAAAGCAGAACGGCGGGAAGGTCAGGATAAACACAAACGGGCAGGGCAATCTCATTTACGGCAAAAACATACTCCCGGAGCTTCAGGGTATCGTCGACAGCATCTCCATCAGCCTTGACGCGGAGGACGAGAAAAAATATGACAAGATCTGCAAACCCTCAATCAAGGACGCGTTCAAGGGAGTTATATCCTTCGTAAAGGAAGCTGTGAAGATAATTCCTGAAGTCAAAGTCACCATAGTCAAGATACCGGGGATAGATATTGACAAGTGCGCTAAGCTTGCTGAAGAACTCGGCGTGGAATTAAGGATCCGGGATTTTGACATGGTCGGGTGAGAAACAGTTAAGATTTACATTTTTCAATATTCAATCTTCTCAAGAAACAACCCGCACGCCCGCGCTGTGGGTCCGGCAAGGCCCCTGTCTTTTGATTCAAGTATTTCTTTCATCTTCGATGGAGAAAGCTTGCCCCGGCCGATCTCGACAAGTGTGCCGGCAATGTTTCTTACCATATGGCGGAGAAAGGCGTTTGCCTTTATGCTTATTTTTATGACCGGAGCGTCAAACCGCAAACTGATAAATTCAACAGATGGCAAATCAGACACTTCAATACTGTGTATGGTCCTGACAGGATGTTTTGAACTGCATCCCGATGCGCGGAAACAGGCAAAGTCGTGTTCTCCGGCAAGATAGTTGGCGGCCTCTCTCATCGCTTCGCAATTCATCTTGTAAGGCATGTTCCATGAATATCTTTCCGTGAACACGGAATAAGCGCCTGTCCTTGAGATTATGTACGAATACGTTTTGTTTTTTGCGTCGTAGCGCGGATGAAAATAATTCCCGCATTCTCCGGCATTTGTCACCCTGATGTCCCTCGGCAAATTACCGTTTAAAGCCTTCAGTAAAACCTCAGGCTTCATAAGAGATACAGTCTTGAAGACCGCAACCTGCTCTAACGCGTGGACGCCGGCGTCTGTTCTCGCCGCCCCGGTCACCCTGGACCGCTCACCCGTGATAATATATAACGCTCCTTCGAGGAGTCCCTGTATCGAGGTCCCGTTTTTTTGCACCTGCCAGCCGGAGTAATTTGTCCCGTCATACTGGAGTGTGATTTTGATGTGTCTCATGGTTGTAATTTCCTGTTCAAACGATTGCATTATATTACACTTCTATTGACATTTCCAGACATGAAACATATTATTTTAGCATTAACTAATTTTTTCCAGGAGGAGAGAATATGCTTCTGAAGTTACTTTCAACTTTGCTGATAATGGGTATTACAGTTGCAGCGGGTCCGGTTTACAGCGCCGAATATATTGGGGCCTCTAAATGCAAGGCGTGTCATATGCAGCAATATAAGGCATGGGAAAAAACGACTATGGCTAAAAGCTTTGAGAATCTGAAACCAGGTGTGAAGGCGGCTGAGAAAAAGAAGGCTGGCATAGATCCCGATAAAGACTATACAGCGGATGCAAAATGCCTGAAGTGCCACACTACCGGATATGGCAAGCCGGGCGGTTTCAAAAGTTTTGCGGAGACCCCTGAAATGATAAACGTCCAGTGTGAAGGGTGTCATGGCCCCGGCGCGGATTTCAGGAAAATAATGAAAGAGAACAAGGAATTTAAATTGTCCGATGCACAGGCTGCCGGGCTTACAGTCCCGAATGAGAAAGCAAACAACTGTATGGAATGCCACGGCGGCGACAGCCCGTTCAGTGAAAAGGTCGATCTCAAATACAAGTTCGATCTAAAAGACAGGCTCAAGAAAACCCACGAACACTTCCCGCTGAAGTATAAGCATTAAGAGATTCAAATATTTGTGCACATCAAAAAAGGGCTGGAGAAATCCAGCCCTTTTTGTTTGGTTCGTGTTACTTAAGAGATTCACGCCACGACATTTACCTGCTGGACCGTGCCCGGGGTTCCGTCTTCATTCAGATATATGCCCGTTGTTGCGATTTGCCCATTGAGATTATTTCCACTGTCTTTTAAGTCGAATGTTGAACTTGCGCTGGCAAGATAGATCGCGCCTACATTGATTTCTATCAGTGTGTTCAGGTTGTGATTTCCCTCAGTATCTTTGGTCCATAACCTGAGCTGTTCAAAGATTGAATCATTCTCATCAATCCAGTTGTTTTTGTCCTCATCATATTCAGCAAGTTCACCAAAACCGTTTCCGGTTTGCGGGCCGAAAAGTTCTTTCCCGTTATTGACCTTGCCGTCATTATTTTTATCAAGGACAAGCAAGCCGCTGCCTGGTCTCACGAAAGAGATATTGTCATCATCTCCGTCAGCATCGATGTCAAAGTCAAACTTCGTGCTGGTCAGGCCTGCTGCCGCTCCTGAAAAATTGATAACGAGCGGATCGGTTAAGGCCGCGTCTCCGGCCCTTATATTAATTGTTTGCTGCGAAAAGTATTCCCACTGCATTTTCAGTTCAAGGGAGAATTTAATTTCCATGCCGTCCGCTGTTTTTATAATGCCTTCAGCGCTGAAGGAGATCTCCTGATATTCGTAATAAGATTCGGAGCTGCTATAGACAACGCCCCATCCCTGGCCCTGCGGTTGCTGGACTTCCTGTCCGGCCGCTTGTGTCTCTTCTGATGTCCCGGCGTCCTGTCCGCCAGTGACCTTTGCGAGGTCTGTTATATTTATTTTTCTGCCTGTAAGCGCCTCGACGATCAGTTTTGCGACCAGGAGGTTGCCGTCCGCATCCGTAGTTGAAGAGTCTTTGACCCTGGATGCTTCATGATTTTTCTTAAGATGGTTTTTGGCATCCTCAGTCAGTGTGATCTTGTCTTTGATATGGTGAGAGTTTTGAGGAGTCCGGGGACCTTGCTCGCCGACCCACATGCGCAGGTCTTCGCTCTTTTCATGCCGTTTCACCTGCGAATGCGCGGATGACATTAATATGTTCGAATTGTCAATTCTCATTTCTTGCCCTCCCTATTAGTTCGTGAGACTTTGATTGTTCATACGGAAGAATTGAGGGAAATCTTTAACCGGAGCAGGGGCGATTCATGAATCGCCCCTGCTAACATCCGTCATATAGATTTTTTTTGAGGCAACTTATATAATTTATGTGAGTAAAAACAGTCAGAGCTCAGTCAAGGTTTTTCCCCATATAAATAATATTTTTCAGAAAAAGGACGTAGAGAGTCCAAGGAGAAAATTATGAATGTTACCGTGAGAAATGAAAAACTGAACAGATGGATCAGGGAAGTGGCAGCGCTTTGTCAGCCCGACGATATATATGTGTGCAACGGGTCCAGTGAAGAATATAATCAAATGATTGAAACGCTGCTTAAAAGCGGCATTGCCATTCCGCTCAAGAAACGCCCCAACAGTTATCTCTTCCGGTCTGACCCAAGCGATGTGGCCCGTGTTGAAGACCGTACCTATATCAGCACTTCGTCAAAGGAAGAGGCAGGCCCTACAAACAACTGGATCGGTCCCGGGGAACTGAAAAAGATCATGCTGGATCTCTATAAAGGATGCATGAAGGGTCGCACCATGTATGTGATACCTTTTTCAATGGGGCCTATCGGCTCTCCTATCTCAAAGATCGGTATTGAAATATCAGACAGTCCATATGTGGTCATCAACATGCACATTATGACCCGTGTAAGCTCAAGGGTTTTGGAATTGATGGGCACTGATGGGGAATTCATTCCATGCCTGCATTCTGTTGGCGCTCCGCTTGAAAAAGGACAGAAAGATACCATGTGGCCCTGCGCGCCTATTGATAAAAAATACATCAGTCACTTCCCGGAAGAAAACCTTATCTGGTCTTACGGTTCAGGCTACGGCGGTAACGCGCTCCTCGGAAAGAAATGCCTGGCCCTGCGCATTGCCTCAGCAATGGCCAAGCGCGAAGGCTGGATGGCCGAGCATATGCTGGTCCTGCGGCTGACAAATCCTGCGGGAAAACAGTTCCACATTGCAGCAGCTTTTCCATCCGCATGCGGGAAAACAAACCTCGCGATGATGCAGCCGTCCATCCCCGGATGGAAATGCGAGTGCATCGGAGACGACATCGCATGGATGAAGGTCGGCCCGGACGGACGTCTTTATGCCATCAATCCTGAAAACGGTTTTTTCGGAGTGGCCCCCGGCACATCATACGGCACAAACCCTATGGCTATGGACACCTTGAAGGAGAATGTTATTTTTACGAACTGCGCCCTGACCGACGACGGTGATGTCTGGTGGGAAGGCTTGGACGGAGATGAGCCGTCACACGCTATCGACTGGAAAGGACGTGACTGGACACCTGAGAGCACGGAAGAAGCTGCCCACGCGAACGCGCGTTTTACCGCTCCGGCATCACAGTGTCCTGCAATTTGCAAAGACTGGGAAAAGCCGGAAGGCGTACCCATTGATATTTTTATATTCGGCGGACGCCGCACGGATGTTGTGCCGCTGGTGCATGAGGCATACAACTGGGACCACGGAGTATTTCTTGGCGCTACCGCTGCATCAGAGACGACCGCGGCGAATATCGGCGCTGTGGGCAACCTCAGGCGCGACCCTTTTGCAATGAAACCGTTTTGCGGCTACAACATGGGCGACTACTTCCATCACTGGCTTGATATGGGAGACAGGCTTGGCAATAAGGCCCCGAGGATCTTTTATGTCAACTGGTTCAGGAAGAGCGCGGACGGCAAATTCTTATGGCCCGGCTTCAGCGATAACAGCCGCGTGCTGAAGTGGATGTGCGAGCGCGTTGACGGCAAGGTCGGAGCACAGAAGACACCCATAGGTTTATTGCCCAATGAAGGAGACCTTGACCTCAGCGGACTTGATATACCCCCCGCGGACATGAGAGAGCTGATGAGCATAGACATAAATGCGTGGAAGTCGGAGATACCCGACATCGAAAAACATTTCTCAATCTTCGGTAATCGCCTGCCCGAAAGACTCAGGAAGCAGCTCCATGAGTTCATCCAGCGCCTCGGATAGTTTTTTTGCCGCGGTTGATCGACAAATATGAATTTTAATATGCAAAAAAAGACGCTGGTCAATGTGCTGGGCGTGGTGTATGCCCACGTTAAAACCAGTGACGGCGGGGACCTCTATATAACAAGGTTCGCGGAAAAATACCTGAAGCACTTCGACACTCCGAACTGGTATGAAGCAAACTGGTTCAACACGCATAAAGTAAGGCTGAAAGGCACAGGCTCCGTGCACAGGCTGCCGACCAAGGAAGTGGACGGCGTGAGCCTCGACCTGGTTGTCAAAAACTGCCGCGTGGGCGAGGACGTCCCTCTGGACACTCATACGCTGCAGGAATTTTGCGACGCAGAGTTCAACAGCCCGTGGGAGGAATTTTCCCTGGTCATGGAAATGAGAGAAGGCCAATACGGACCGAGAGAATTGAGAATAAACACTCAGCGCCCTATGGTCATATACGTCCCGCCGGACAAAATGCAGATGTGGCAAAGCGGCAGGTCCAAGGCGAAGATCAACCGCATACGCGCAAAACATCCCGGCATAGACATTGATATCCTAAAGCAGTACAAGATGATCTATGAATGGATAGAAGGTCACAATCTCCCCGAACTCTTTGTCCACATAAATGTTGATGATTACGAGCGGGTGCATCATCTCAAAACACTCAACAGGCTGGTCATGTCCGACCTTGATAAAAAGGGATATTTAGTGGCCGACATGAAACCTGAGCATATTATCATCAGCGAGCAGGACACAAAACAGATCGCAGAAATAGGACAGCCGCAGACCATAGATTCCGCGAAAGAACAAATATACTACCTCTACAATCTTATTAATATAGGAAAATATTCACTGGTTGACTATGAACTGCTCCTGCGCACTCCTCATCATGAAGATGAAGTCAAGGATTCCAGAAGGCATTCCTACCTCGATGATCAGAGGGACCGCTTCATCCCGACTCCCATGCCTGATCATTTGACCGGGATGGAGATCTTCGGCGTGCCTTTTATCTACGGACACGCGGAAAGCACAGGCGGACATCTTTGGGTTGTCGGAAATAACGCCCGCCTGTTCGACTATTTCCTCCCTGAGCGCTGGCGGAAAACCCCTTCCATCAGATTGTCCGAAAACAAAGACATATTTTATACGATCACGAAAGACAATATTCATCTTGTCTGGGAAACTTCAAGGGTTGGCGAGATGCCGGATGAAGAGGGGGAGAGGTATAATCCCAAGATAATCAAGTTCGGCATAAACAGCCCCTTTGAAGAATTTTCCATTGCCCTCGAATTGAACCAGCTCGGAATACCCTGTGTCTACGTAAGGGCAATATACATGACAGGCACTTCAAAGATTGAGGTGTCAGCGGACATCAGGAAATACGAATCACACAAAAATATTTTGGACCCGGAAGGCAATCCCATCCTGCAGGAAAACCACAACTACATCACAATCCGCGGTTACTATAACGGCCCCGATCAATGGGTTGCCGAACAAAAGGGCGCTCTGTATGTTCCCGTAGATCTTTCCAGGGCAATCACCAAAGGGCTCATTGATGAGACCCAATGCCGGATGCTGCTGAAAAAGGTAAAAGAGAATCTCATGGACGTGAACTATGACGGTTCCCTGTTAAAACTCAATGACCTCCTGCTGGCCGTCAACAGCAAAGGCGAGATCGTGAAGGACAGTTCCGGCAACACGCTGGTCATCATCTGTAATTTCGAGCTGATATGGAAGATTACGGAAACAAGTCCCCTGTAAAACCCACTCCGTCCCAACCTTAGACTTTCCATGCAATTAAGATAATCAGTGCTGGGAAAACCAGCCCTTTTTATTTGCTTAGGGTTGAACTGCGCTGCAATCGGTGTTATATTTTTTACAGATGATCAGTCAGGAGGTAAGAAATGAACTTGCACGAAGAAATAGCGAAGGTTGCGTATGAGCTTTATAAAAAAAGCGGCGTAGACGGCAGGGACTTTGAGAATTGGCTTGACGCTGAACGGATAGTGCTGACAAGACATGCAAGTCAGGACATAGAGGAGCCCGAAGGAGAAGAACAGGTCTTCGCGGAAGAAGGAGTTATCGAAGAGGTTGAAGGAACAGCTCCAATGCATGCAAGGCGGGAAAAAGAAGATTATACTACCGTAGTCGAGGAGATGGAGGTCCGGGGCACTGCCCTTGGTACGAAAGAAGACATCGCCATAAAGACAGAGAAGATCAGACCCGCAAAAAAAGCTGCCGCAAAAGGTAAAAAAGCGTCTCCAAAGAAAACAGGTCAGAAAAGCAGGGAAAAGTACTTCTAATAAAAATAGAGTCATCTTTCGGCCCGCTTCTTTGGACAATCCTGACCGCACGTCCAACATCTGTCACCACTAATGCAGCGTGACAAGTTGCCGTCAGATGGCTCTATACGGATAGTGCGATGCCCCCAGGTGATCAGACTCTTGAACTCTTTTTAAATGCTGATGACACCCCGGCGTTGCCTCCCGCTGTTCTGTTAAAATGGTAAATTACTGATGGGACCACTTCCTGCCATTGATCTGGGTATAAAGACCGGACTTGCGCTTTACGGGCCGGGGCGGAATAACAACCTTTGAATAGTTTTTCATAAAAATATAAAATAGATGCCTGAAATAATTCCCGGAGGTAAATATATGGAGAGCGTTCTGAAAAAAGTTGAAGAGCTTGCATTGCTCCATGACAGAATAGATCCGAAGATCGTCAAAGAAAGAAACATCAAATTAGGCCTGAGAAACGAAGACGGTTCAGGGGTCTTTGCAGGTATCACAAGCAAAGGGCAGGTCATAGGCTATGAGAAGATCATATCAGGGGAAGGCGGGGAAAAACTCAACCCCATCCCCGGGAAGCTATACTATTGCGGCTATGATGTTGAAGACCTGGTAAGGGGGAAAGAGTGTGAGAGCAGGTTCGGGTTTGAGGAAACGGTTTACCTCCTTTTGACCGGGCAGCTTCCTTCAAAGGAAGACCTGAAAAGCTTTTCAAAGGAAATCGGCAGGAGACGCCCGCTTCCTGCGGAAGCAAAAAAGATAATACTCAACAGGCCTAAGCATGACGACCAGATGTGCTCGCTTCATACTATTGTATCGGCTATGCACCTCTTTGATAAAGATCCTAATTCTATCGATATCAGGGACGTGACAAGACAGTGCATAGACCTGATAGCGAAGTTCCCGACGATCATAGCGTACAATTATCAGAAGAAACTGATGAAGAGGAATGATTACAAAAAACTGATAGAGCCTGACCCCGACCTGAGCGCCTCTGAAAACTTCCTGTACATGCTGTCCGGCAAAGCTCCTGACAGGTTCACCGCGGAGCTCTTTGACACCATGCTGATATTCCACGCCGAGCACGGAGGCGGCAACAACTCCACCTTCTCCACAAGATGCGTCTCATCCTCCGGCGCGAACACATACATGGCAATATGCGCGGGAATAGGCTCCCTTTCAGGGCACCTTCACGGCGGGGCCAATGAGGCTGTGGTCAAGATGATAAACGATATCAAACGAAATGTTGAGGACTGGGAAAGCGACGAAGAGGTGAAATCCTACCTTGCGAAGGTCCTCGAAAAAAAGGCAGGCGACAAGTCCGGGAAGATCTACGGGTTGGGACACGCCGTCTACACATTGTCAGACCCGAGGGCGGTGTTCCTTGAGGCAAGGGGAGAAGAACTTGCAAAACTGAATGGGAAAGAGAAAGAGTTTTCGCTTTACAGAAAAATTGCAAAGATAGCCCCGCAGCTTGTCAAAGACAAGAAAGGGAAAGTTGTCTGCACGAACGTCGACTTCTACTCCGGCTTTGTCTACCAGTGCATGGGGATACCCAAAGAACTTTTCACTCCGATATTTGCAATGGCGAGGGTCTCAGGCTGGTCGGCCCACAGGATCGAGGAGATAATCCAGGGAAGGATTATCAGGCCTTCATATGTTTCGTCTTTAAAAGGGATGAAGAATTATACGCCGCTGGCCAAGCGGTAATTCAGGATTGATTGCTTCCTGAAAGAGTGGACATGAACGTATCAGGGGCAATCCTTCAATATCGTTTATGCCTGAACTCCCACGGCGGCTGGGGATTCATCTGCTGCCATAACCCGCGGCGCATCTTTCTGGCCCCGGTTTCAGCGTCAATGTATTCTGACTTATACGGACCGCTCAGATATTCCCTGTAAGCCCATGCGTAACCACGCTCCACCATCTCCCGGTTGATGTCAATACCCATTTTCCTGATGATGCATATCTCACGGTCAAACGATGACTTCCCGGTAAGCGTAACGTCAACGGTTTCGCGCAATACAAGATTGCTCAGCTCCCTGTCAGCGGCATTTCCATAAGGCTGTCCCGGCTTTCCGTTATGTGATATCTCAGGCGCGTCAATTCCGTAGAGCCTGCACTTGAAGAGCCTTCCGCTGAAAGGCCTGATGGTAACGGTGTCGCCGTCAATGACCTTTATGACTGCCCCCCTGACGACCGCGTGATTTTTAGAATACGCCTGCGGGAGGATAAGGAATGGAAAAAGGATAAAGAAGAGAAATACGGAGATGAATTTCCTGCTGCGTATCAAAAACGGGACCCTCTCAATCCGTCCCCTGGTTTTCAATTATAGCATAATGGGATGAGTCGTGAATGTCGTTCTATCGAAGGTAATTCAAGATTGGTCGCTATGCGTGGATGCTGCTTTACTTCAACCCGTCGAGGTTCATGGCTTTTCTGACTAGCTCCATAGTTTCAGAAGCCGCATGTTTTGCTTTTTGTGAGCCGGTTGAAAGAATATCTTCGAGGTCATCAGGTTTCTCAAGAAAGAATTTTCGTTTCTCCCAGATCGGCTCAAGGACCGTCAGGAGATTTTTTATCAGGATCTTTTTGCAGTCGATGCAGCCGATGCCCGCGGTGCGGCACCCTTCGGCAACCTGCGCCTGTTCCTCTTTGGATGAAAATATCTTGTGCAACTGGTAAACAGGGGAAAGCTCAGGATCGCCTTTGTCAGTACGTTTTACCCTTGCCGGGTCTGTCATCATCGTCCTGACCTTCTGCTCAACTTCCTTCGGCGTATCGGAGAGGTAAATACAATTGCCGTATGTCTTGCTCATCTTTCTTCCGTCAGTGCCGGGCACCTTCGGGAAGGCGGTCAAAAGGGCCTCCGGCTCGATGAGCACGTCGCCGTAAAAATTATTAAACCTCCTGCATATCTCCCTTGTAATTTCCAGGTGCGGCACCTGGTCCACCCCGACAGGAACATGGTTCGCCCTGTAAATTAATATGTCCGCGGACTGAAGGACCGGGTAGCCAAGGAACCCGTAAGTATGCATGTCCTTGTCGCTTACCTGTTCAAGCTTTTCCTTGTAAGTGGGCACACGCTCAAGCCAGCCAAGAGGGGTCATCATCGAAAGAAGGAGGTGAAGCTCAGCGTGTTCAAGAACGTGTGACTGCTGGAAGATCGTGACCTTCTCAGGGTCGAGTCCTGCGGCGAGACAATTTACCACGACGTCTTTTATATATTCTCTAAGCTGCGCTGTGTCCGCGTATTGAGATGTAAGCGCGTGCCAGTCCGCGATGAAATAATAACATTCATACTGCTCCTGAAGCCGCACCCAGTTCTGCAACGCGCCGACGAGATTGCCGATATGCAATTTCCCGCTGGGCTGTATTCCGCTGAGTACACGTTGTTTGGACAATTGACGATCTCCTTTCTTCAGAACAACCGCACTAAGGCAGAGAAAAAGTTTGCAAGGGGGAAAACAAAGTAACCCGCAACGCCTGTGAAGATCAGCACAAGTACTATCATGAATCCGTAGGGCTCGATCCTGCTGTATGCCGCGGCCTGCCTGTATGGGAGAAAGCCGACGAGGACCCGTCCTCCGTCAAGGGGCGGTATCGGTATCAGGTTGAACGCCGCAAGAAAGATGTTTATCCTGATACTGAAGACACACATCAGCGTCAACGGTTCGGCGACTGCGGCGCTGATGTTCTGGGGCAGCAGCACCGAGGTCAGGACTATTATGAATTTCAGGAACAGTACGCTCAGTATCGCAAGCAGTATATTGGAGACCGGGCCTCCCGCCGCTGAAATGGCCATGTCCCTTTTCGGGTTATGGAAATTTGCCGGATTGATCGGCACAGGCTTCGCGTATCCGAATACCGGCGCTCCGGTAATAAGCAGGATAAGCGGCATGATCACCGTGCCTATGGGGTCGATGTGGGCTATCGGGTTGAGCGTAAGCCTGCCCATCATTTTAGCGGTCGGGTCGCCGAGCTTGTTTGCGACAAAACCGTGAGACATCTCATGGAATGTGATCGCCAGAAGCATGGGCGGCGCGGCTATAATTAACTGTCTTATCGTGTCAGATGAAATATCCATAATTTGAACCCCACTATTGTAACCTAAACGCGGTGATTTATGCAGGGGCGTTTTGCAGGCGGCAAGACGTGATATATTTTTTGACCGCGAATATCATAAAATACTTAGTCTTAAATCCAGGGAGGATTTTGAATGCCGTTAAGAGAAGAATTTGAAAGCACGGGGAACTGGCTTTTCAGGTGGCGCAGTTACCTGCCTTTTGTCATTTTCCCCGTCCTGCTCGTGGCCCTGCGTGAGGGTGAAGTTCTAAGGCGGGTCTCAGGAGACACAGCGGAAAACCTCTGGGAGGTCTTTTGTGTCGTGATATCTCTTCTCGGATTGATCGTCCGCTGCGCGGTGGTTGGATATACGCCGAGGGGGACTTCAGGGAGAAACACGGCGGGGCAGAAGGCCAAGGTGCTGAATTCGACCGGGTGGTATTCAACGGTGAGGCATCCGCTTTACCTCGGGAATTTTCTGATCTTCATCGGGGTGGTATTATTTATTCAGGCGCTCTGGTTTGTGATATTCGCGGTTTTGTCCTATTGGCTTTATTATGAGAGGATCATGTTTGCCGAGGAGGAATTCCTGAGAGGGAAATTCGGCGAAGACTATGTGAAATGGGCTGAGACAACGCCCGCTTTTTTGCCGCGTTTTAAGAACTGGCAGACGCCGGACCTGCCTTTTTCTTTCAGGAACGTTCTTAAAAGAGAATACACCGGGTTGTTTGTGATAACCACGACCTTTCCGCTCCTTGACCTGGTCCGCTCCTTAATTTCTGAAGGCAAACCGGAATTGGATCCGGCATGGATAATATTTTTTGCTGCTGGCTCAGTAGTTTACTTGACCCTGTTGATGCTGAGAAAGAAGACGAAGATATTAAATGTTGAAGGAAGATAAATCCCGCTGAGTGAGACAGTCGCCCTCAATGTGGACCGGTTTCCGAGATTTGTCTCTGGTTTTGTTTCTGTGGTTGGCCGAAGAATATTACTTTTCTGATGATGTATCTATCTGATCGGTCTTTAATAACTTGAAATTGTCAGCGTCTTCTTCCTGTTTAACCAGTTTGAAAAAATTACAGGACATGCAGGACACCGGATCTTGTGCAAATTTATCCTTAATCATATCGCCGCAAAAAGCGCTTGCGACCGCCCAGCATATGCGTCCTGCATTTTTACCATTGTTTAAACCGTCACAAGAAGTATCTGTTGCCGCAGGACATACTCCCTTTTCTTTACAATCCTCACTTCCGGGTTCTCTTTTGCACATCATAAATTCCCAGCAATTTAATTTAGCCATTCTTACCTTCTTTCAAAGGAACTGTTTTTTTCAGCATGTAAACAATCCGGCAAAAAGCGAACCGTTTTTTACTTCTGTCACAGCATTATTCACGTCATCTTCCGATATGCTGAGCATATCAAGGCAGGAATGATCCAGATAGTGACTGTAATCCCGTTCTACTGCCTTAATAATATTTTGAGAGGTTATATAATCGGCAATATGCACGACGGCAACATGTTTCAGATTGTTTTGTGCAAGTGACGGCTCATGATGGTATAAAACCGTATCAAGGACAGTATCCGGCAGCTTCCATTTTTCAGCCAGCCAGTTGCCTATATCCGCATGTGTAAAATCTAACACCTTTCTCTCAGCATCGGGAAGAGTTTTATCACTTTCACATGCGTTTAGTATTTCCAGGAACTTCTCAGAAAAATACCTGCTCATTATCAGTAAACCGATGTCGTGCAGTAATCCGCAAATTATTATCTCTTCCGGGATGGTTATCCTGAACCGTCTGGACATGAGTTTCGCAACTAAACCGACGGATACAGAGTGATTGAAAACCCTCTGGTAATCAATTGCGCCTTGATGCCTTTCACCATCAAGAACAGTCATTATCGATATTCCAAAAGCTATATTCTTGACCATATCAAATCCTGTCCTGAAAACCGCATCATTGAGAGTTTTGACAGGCGTCCCCAATCCGAAAAACACTGAGTTGGCAGCGCTTAATACCCTTGAGGAAATGGCAGGATCGTTCTCAATAATTTTTATGAGTTTATTGACCGAGACAAGGTCGTCATCAATGATGGCTAATATTTCCTGCGCAATGACCGGGAGCGTAGGAATTTTTGTGATCTTTTCCACGTGCAGCTTTAAAGAGTTGTTCATGATTATTTATCCCCTTCCGAGTGAGACAGAATACCAGTAATCGGAACTACCTGTCAAAAAAATATGATATACCCTTCTTTTGAACACTTGCCCTTTCGACATGATACGTTCGACTATTGAATTATTAATTTAATGTCAGGCATTCTCTCTTTAAAAGCTACTCGTATGCAGTCTGTTTCGCAGTCCGCGCAATGCCCGACGCAGCGTATCACTACGCTCCTGCCTTTCACTTCAATCAATTCCACGTAACTGTTATGCGGCTCAATGAGCCAGTTCAAGTTATGCAAAACTTCTAAGACATCTCTTTTCAGTTCGCTCATACGGACAAAATTATTTGCAAGTCATTTGTTATTTATCTGGTCTATTTGTTCGTTCAATTTCATCATTGCTACGTTTTCATAGAATTCCTCATATCCCGGACATGTCTCTGTAATCTCCATACCAAGATTGTATGCCGATTTGCGGAGTGATTTGACAATTGAAATTTCATAAGACCACGTCAGCCTGCAATGCAGCTTCAGCGTTTCTTCAGAAGGAGTTTTAAATTCAATGTAAAAGATTGTTCCAGGGATAAACTGGATCCCCGAGTCCGCGGACCTTATTCTCACATACAGGCCTGTTTCAGAAATATCTCCTAAAACACCTGTATAACTCTTGCCGCCAGAGATAATCTCTGCATTTATAAAGATATGATGCCTTCTCGATTGCCTTCTTTCCATGTCCCCTCTCTAATCAGACTACTATAATAAATTTTGCTGTTTCTTGTCTCCTTCATTCTTACAGGAAGCCTGTCAGTCCAATGACTCAAATAACCTGCGATGGCCGGAGCCAGAATATTCATGATGCGTTTCTCCGGAGCGCAGCGTCTATGGTATTGATAAGTTCATCAACCTCAAACGGTTTCATAAGGAAAGCAAACGCGCCCAGTCTGAAAGCCTTTCGCATTGCGTCAGGAGGCGCATAACCGGACATCATTATTACTTCCATATCATGATATCTTTTCTTGATTTCCGTGAGCGCCGTTATTCCATCTATTTCCGGCATATTGTAGTCAAGCAATACCGCATTGACCGGACACTCAGCTAAACACTTGTAGGCATCCTCCGCCGCGCTTGCAACGGCTACACAATATTTATCTCTCAGCACGAACCGGATAAACTCCCGCAGCTCCCGCTGATCATCAACAATAAGAATATTTGCTTTTGGAAACATGCTGTCCCCTCCTTACATTTACAACTTTAAACAAAGGACTATCTCCTTTATGTCGTTATCCCTGCACTACCGTTATAAACATGATACAACTGTAGGTTGCGAAATATCAAGATGAAACAACCTGCGGTTGGTAGACACTTAAATCCCATAGTTGTATTTTGAGGAGGAAGGAAAAACGCATGGTTGTCGATAGCAAAATGATCGGACATAGAATTAAGCAGGGAAGAGAGCAGCTCAATATTTCGCAGGAGAGACTTGGAGAGCTGATAGGAGTGACCTATCAGCAGATACAGAAGTATGAAAAAGGAACAAACAAGGTAAGCGCCGAGAGGCTCTCCAGCATTGCAAAAAACCTGAAAGTTCCAATAAGTTTTTTCTTTGAAAGCACAAAGGAATCTCTTGTATCTGAGAAATGTGAGGAGAAAAACTACTCCGTTCAGAAGGAAAAGACGCTTTCCCCTCAGGAGCAGGAGTTGTTGAACTATTTCAGATTTCTTCCTGATAAAGATACAAGGGCGAATCTCCTCGGGTTTTTAAGGGCGATATGCAAAAAGAAATAAAGTTCTTAATCTCATTCAAAAGTCTTTGTTACCGCTGTGACAAAGAAACAACCGCCTGATAACTTTCATCATTATCATTTTAAGGGAATCCCTCCAGTAAAAAATACCTCAAACTTCAAAAATTGAGGCAATATCACTAAAGGAGTTTTGCCGTTTAAAAGAGGTGCTTCAAACCACGTGTCCCGTTTAATCTACAGAGATATAAAGATTTCTCCCTGATGTGTCGAAGTAATAGAAAAAAACAGAGCACTCTGCAAGGAGATATTATGCAGCGCAGTATTGCGGTCAACTTAGGGAATTTAGTTCTCTCACTTTCTGATGCTATGGATCTTGCCAATCCATCATTGATACAGCATCAACAAAGAACGGCATTTATTGTGTGGGAAATGGCAAAAGTCGCAGAGCTCTCCAACGAAAGGCTGGAACAGAACTTTATAGCAGCGCTGCTTCATGACATCGGAGCTTTTTCATTGGAGGAAAAAATATCGCTTCACAATTTTAAAATAGAAAACCTCGAAAGCCACTGCATTCGCGGTGAGATATTACTTAATAACATACCCTGGCTTAAGGATTCCTCAGAAATCATCAGGACCCATCATAAAGAATGGCGGTACCGGAATGAGTCAATTGATAATCATCTTGTTTTCGAGTCACAGTTACTGTCTCTTGCCGATTATCTTGAACGCCTGATAAAGCGGGACCAGTACATTCTTCATCAACACGAAGATATAATCTTAAAAATAAAATCCGGGTCAGGTTCTTTATTCCATCCACGGGTTGTGGAGCTTTTTCTCACAGTATCCAGCCGTGAAGAATTCTGGCTGGATATTGTTTCTCCCCGGCTGTATTCCCTTCTTCTTAATGAAGGTCCCTTCAGGAAGGTAGAAATAGACTTGCCCAACATTTCTTTAATTGCCGGACTCTTTAGAAATATAATCGATTTTCGTTCCCGTTTTACATCAACGCATTCTTCCGGCGTTGCAGCGTCAGCCTCTATGATAGCGAGAATATTTGGACTGACGGAAGCGGAAATAAAGCTTATCGAGGTTGCAGGCAATTTACATGATTTGGGAAAACTGGCTATTCCCAACAGCATCCTGGATAAACCCGGCAAACTTACGAAAGAAGAGATGGCAGTTATGAAATCGCACACATACTATACTTATTATGTGATCAACACTATCGGGGGGATCAGGCAGATTGCCGAATGGGCTGCATATCATCATGAAAGGCTTGACGGCTCAGGTTATCCTTTTCATTGCACGGCAGGTGAACTGAACACCGGCGCACGGATAATGATGGTTGCAGATATATTCACGGCTCTGGCGGAAGACCGCCCCTATAGAAAGGGAATGTCAAAAGAGGGCATTATTCGAATCCTGAAACAGTTCTCTGACCAAAAACTATTAGATCCCGGAATAGCAAACCTTCTTCTTGAAAACTTTGACGACATATTTTTTTATGTGGCAGAAAAGCAGTCTGCTGCCAGGGAATTCTACGAAAAGCAGTTTGCGCTCATAAGTCAGGAAGAACTTGCTGCGTCATGAATGCCGAGTTCGTTCGGCATGTCAAAGAACCCCCGACTTGCATTTATGGATTTTACCGGTTCACTATTTTATTCTGAATTTGTATTAATCTGAATTCATGGAAATTCTCCTTGTGAAAATTATGCCGTATGTTATAATTATTGGACCTTAAACAAACAATTTGACCGTCACTGAATTTGCTATGCAAGACCTAACAGGAAAACATAAACCACGCCTTGGAGAAATACTCCTCGATTATGACCTGATAACGCAAGAGCAGCTTGCAAAGGCCCTTGACAGGCAGATGCAGGCCGGGGGGCGCCTTGGATCGATCCTTGAGGAAATGGGATATGTGGATGATGATATGCTCCTTAGCGTTTTGGGCAAGCAACACGACCTTCCTTTCGTGAACTTGTTTGAGGCAAAGGTCTCCCCTGATGTTTTGAGGCTCGTGCCGTTTGATCAGGTGAAGTCGCTGAGGGTATTGCCTTTGAACAAGTCCAACGATACCGTGTTCGTCGCTATGGTCGACCCCGATAATGCAGATGCCATACAGAGGATAGAGTCGGCTGTCGGCGGCTCGGTAAGGCCGTATATTGTCCCCCATCATCAGATGGACAAGGCGATAAACAGGTTTGAAGAAGAGGGATATGGAAATACTTTTTTTGAAGGTGAGAAGCTCAAACACGAAAAGATTTCCTTCGAGTCCAAAATCCCAGGCATATACACGTTGCTGAAACTCCTTGCTGATTTCAAAGCAACCGGCCTTCACCTTACAGCAGGAGCTTCTCCGGCTTTGCAGGTCAATAATGAGTTAAGAAGGCTCTCAATGCCGAAGATTACCGCAGGGCAGATGAGAGAATTTGCTTATGAGGTCCTTAAGAAGGAACAGATCGAGGAATTTGAAAAGAAAAAGGAGCTGGACTTTGTCCTCCCGCTTGCAGGCACCGGCCGCTTCAGGATAAATCTGTACAAGCAGAGAAACTCAATATCTCTTTCCGCCCGCCGGATGCTTGAGGGCATTCCTTCATTAAAAGAACTGAACATCCCCGACTGGATAACCGACTATGCCATGAAGCCGCAGGGGTTAATCCTGATCACAGGCTTGTCAGGCGACGGCAAGGCCACAACCCTTTCCGCGCTTGTCGACTTAATTAATTCAAACAGGAAATGTAATATCGTGACGCTTGAAGACCCGATCAAGTATCTGCATAAACACAAATTGAGCAATGTGAACCAGAGAGAGATCGGCATTGACACTGAATCGTTCGCTGAGGGGCTGAAACATATTTTAAGACAGGCCCCGGATGTTATCATGATAAGCGAATTGAGAGATACCGAGAGCATCGCTGCCGCCCTCATTGCCGCTGAGACCGGACACCTCGTTATCGGCGCTATGACCTCCCTGAATACAACCTCGGCGATTGACAGGATACTAAACATCTTCCCTCAAAACCGGCAGCCCCAGATAAAGATGCAGCTTGCGGACACTTTGCTGCTCGTATTGGCACAGAGGCTCATTCCCCAAAAAGGAGATGACAGCAAGGCGCTCGCATTTGAAAAATTGGCCGGATCTCCGCGGGTCAGAAATTTGATCAGGGATGGGAAGTTTATTAACATCAGATCCCTGATGCAGGTTGCGTCAGAAGATATGTTGTCCATTGACCGCAGCATCGCCAGGTTATGTCTTGAAGGCAGGATCAAATTTGAGGATGGTTTAGAGTTTGCCGACACCCCGTCATATTTCCAGGATTTGATAAGGGCCGGAAGCGCTTAAAACTGAAAGCCACCGAGGGGAATCGAACCCCTAACCTGCGCATTACGAATGCGCCGCTCTGCCATTTGAGCCACGGTGGCAAATTCAAAATCCCTCTCAACCTCCCTTTGCCAAAGGGAGAGGTGTTTCTCCCCTCTTTGGCAAAGAGGGGTAAGGGGAGATTTTTTAATTAAATGTTAATCAATTTTGAAACTCTTAATTGTTTTATATAATACACTACAATCCAGCCGCTTTCCAGCGGTACAGATCTTTAACAAACTGACAAATAAAGAAGGACAAGCATGGCGCTTGCCCTTCTTTCAATCTTATAATTAGAATTAAATAACTTTTAACTGCTGCTGCTGCCTTCGGAGATTCTCTCCTCTTCTTCCTGCCGGGTTTTGCAATCTATGCACAATGTTGTAACAGGTCTTGCCTCGAGTCTCTTTATGCCGATCTCGTTGCCGCATTCTTCGCACATGCCGTAAGCTCTGCTCTCAATCCTTTCGATGGTCTCTTCAATCTTCTTCAGAAGCAAACGCTCACGGTCCCTCAATCTGAGAATAAAGTTTCTGTCTGTTTCCGCAGTTGCCTGGTCCCCCATGTCAGGGAAGTTAAGTTCTGAGGGAAGGGTATTAAGTGTTTCCTCCGCTTCTTTCAGCAGTAAATCTCTCTGAGATAAAAGTTTCTGTTTGATGTCCTGTATTAGATTTTCTCTTGGTGTCATACTTGCTTGTTTCTCCGTTGCTTTAGCCTTTGCTTTTATTGCCACAGTCTTGGCTTTCTTTTTTGGTTCTGATTTTTTCGGTTTTTGTACCTTGGATGTTTTTACGGGTTTGGCCTGTTTCACTGTTATTTTCTTTACTGCTAATTTTTTCTTTGGCATATGGTTATCCTTGGTAAAAAATTTTCTTATTTTAAATAAACAGTAAATTAACAGATTTCTATCTATTAAGTCAAACCCCTTTCAGGTAACGCAATGCCTTGACAAAGTGTCATTGTTTACTTTAATTTATCACATCAAAACCAAACACTCACAACGTGTTATTCGGAATTTGAGCATGAATCCTTTAATAATACTGCCGATAAAGAAAACGGGCCAATAATTTAACAATGCATCAACCCCTCCTTTCCGTCGAAGACCTCAACATATCTTTTATTATCGATGATAAACCCCTGAAGACAGTTGACAACGTCAGTTTTAAAGTTGATGAAAAAGATTTTTTTGCCATTGTCGGGGAAAGCGGCAGCGGCAAGACGCTCACCGCCCTTTCAATAATGAAGCTCCTGCCTTTAAACGCGGTTTATTCAGGCAGGATATTTTTTAACGGCGAAGACCTGCTCACTAAAAACAATGACGCCTTGCGGAAGATCAGGGGCGGGAATATTTCGATGGTCTTTCAGGAGCCGATGACCTCCCTTAACCCTGTCTTTACCGTGGGGAGCCAGATCGCTGAGGTGCTTTTGACTCACCGGGACATTACAAAAAAGGACGCGATGGACAGTGCTGTTGAACTCCTTAAAAGCGTGAAGATACCGTCGCCTGAATTACGGGTAAGAGAATACCCGCATCAGATGAGCGGCGGGATGAGGCAGAGGGCGATGATAGCGATGGCAATAGCGTGTAATCCTTCGCTGCTGATCGCGGATGAGCCTACCACGGCCCTTGATGTTACCATTCAGGCACAGATACTCGAATTGCTTGGAAGCCTCAAAGAAAAGAACAGGATGTCGGTGCTCCTGATAACTCATGACCTTGGCATAGTTGCGGAATGGGCGCAGCGGGTTGAGGTAATGTATGCGGGCAGGATAGTTGAAAAGGCGCCTGTAAATGATATCTTCATCAATCCCCGGCATCCTTACACGATCGGCCTGCTTGAATCATTACCAGGGAGCAAAGGGGAGAAGCTGATACCGATCCCCGGCCAGGTCCCGAAATTAAGCGAACTGCCTCCGGGGTGTAAATTCACAACACGCTGCCGGTATGTCATAAAGGAATGTCATTTAAAAGAGCCTGACCTTCTGCCTGTCGGCAATGAGCACTTCAGCAGATGCATCAGGGCGATGGAGATATGAGAGTTTCCATAAACTACTTGGGGGCATTATTTTCTGTCATTCCCGTGCCTAAAGCACCTACTGTTGGCTTGTCGGGAATCAATCCTTCTTTTTTTGTAAGGAAAGATTCCGGACAAGCCGGAATGACAACAAAGAAATACAATGGAATTGCTTGAATTAGAAAACGTAAAAAAATATTTCCCGGTGAAAGAAAACCATTTTCTGAAGGCCGTTGACGATGTCAGCTTCTCTGTTAATGAAGCGGAGGTCTTCGGGCTTGTCGGGGAGAGCGGCTGCGGAAAATCGACACTCGGTAAATTGGTCCTTAAATTGATCGGGCCCACCGCCGGTAAGATCCTCTTTGACGGCATCGATATTTTACAGGCAAAGGGACAGGAGCTATCAAAGATCAGGAGAGGGCTCCAGATAATATTTCAGGACCCGCTTGCCTCGCTTAATCCGAGGATGAGAATACTTGACGCTGTCGGCGAAGGGCTCATTGTAAATAATATAGTGAGCGGGGTGGAGGTAAAGGACAGGGTCGCGCAGCTTCTTGAAAAGGTCGGACTCGGCGCTGATTCACTCTTTAAATATCCGCACGAATTCAGCGGTGGGCAGAGGCAGAGGATCTGCATTGCGAGGGCACTGGCGGTCAACCCGAAGATGATAGTGGCGGACGAGCCGCTTTCCGCTCTTGACGTATCCATTCAGGCCCAGATGATAAATCTTCTTGAGGGCCTTCAAAAAGATTCAGGATTGGCCTTTTTATTTATCAGCCATAATCTGCCCGCGATAAAGCATTTCAGCGACAGGGTTGCCGTGATGTACTTAGGAAAGATAGTGGAGATGTCAGGGACGGAAGGGCTTTTCAAAGACCCGATGCATCCCTATACCGAGGCTCTCTTATCGGCAGTGCCGAAGCCTGAGGTCGGAGGGAAAGCCGGGAGGATTATCCTTGAAGGCGATGTGCCCAGCCCGGTGCATATACCGCCGGGATGTCCTTTTCATCCGAGGTGCCACAAGAGATTTGGACCTTGTGATACCATTGTTCCTGTTTATCAGGAAGCAAAAAAGAACAGATGGGTGTCGTGCCATTTGTGGTGAATTTGTGTTTAGAGATAGGAGTTATGAGTTAAGAATGAGATACACATTGCATTATTGTCATTCCCGAGGTCTTTATCGGGAATCCAGTATTCTTTAAAATAAACAGCTTCTGGATTCCCGCTCAACAGACTGCGGGAATGACGACGCTTGTCTTATCAACACTATTTCCAGAAGAACCTTTATTTTTTTAATAAAGCATTACGCATCACGAATTATAAGGAGGGAACATGCTGCTTGGGGTAAACGTTGATCATGTAGCAACTGTTAGAGAGGCGAGGAAGGATATTGAGCCTGATCCTGTGAAAGCCGCTGCGCTTGCGATTTCAGGGGGCGCGGATGGGATCACCATTCATCTTCGGGAGGATAGAAGACATATTCAGGACAGGGACCTGAAACTGATGAGGAAACTGGTGTCATCGGTAGAGTTAAATCTTGAAATGGCTGCCACGGATGAAATGGTAAGCATCGCTTTAAAGGTCAGGCCCGATATGGTCACACTCGTCCCGGAAAAAAGGGCGGAGCTGACAACCGAAGGCGGGCTTGATCTGAAAAAGGGCGGAAAGAAAATAAAGAAGGCGATTGACGCGATTCAAAAGAAGGGAATCCCGGTAAGTCTTTTCATTAATCCGTCAAGCGCCGACATCGAGATGTCAAAAGAACTCGGCGCAAAGATGGTAGAGATACATACCGGTCTTTATTCAAACGCTAAAGGTAAAAAGCAGATGACGGAATTGAAGAGGGTCCAGAAGGCGGTGAAAAGTGCGCTCGATGTCGGGCTGCTTGTCAATGCTGGACATGGACTGAACTACATTAACGTCAAAAAGATCGCCGCCATCAAAGGCTTGCGCGGCCTGTACATCGGCCACAGCATCATTGCCATGTCGGTCTACACAGGAATGGAAAAAGCAGTTAGCGAGATGAAAAGATTGATATCATGATCTACGGCATCGGCATAGACCTTGTAAAAATTGAACGCATGAAGGAAGCTCATGATAAATGGGGCATGAGGTTTTTCGAGAAATTTCTTACAGAGAACGAGATCGCATATTGCTTCGATAAAAAAGACCCTTATCTTTCCGCGAGCGTGAGGTTCGCTGCGAAAGAGGCGCTTGTGAAGGCGATAGGGTCGGAGGTCTTTGTTAATTTAAAAGATGTTGAAATTATGAATGATGAAAAGGGCAAGCCTTCAATCAAAGTCCACGGCGGGCTTGAGAGCTTTTTAAAAGACAAAGGGATAATGCATTGTCACCTGTCATTGAGCCATGAGAAAGAATTCGGCATCGCCTGTGTGGTGCTGGAAGTAAACAGCCTATAGCTGTCAGCTTTCAGCTAATGGCAAGGGCGCATAAACACCTTCCATCCGGCGAATTAACAGTCCTCTCACTTGTCGAATGCTGCGAGATAGTCCTTTTCCTCAGGGCTTGCGCCTATGAATTCTTTGCAATCAGGCGGCTCCCGCAAGATCCCGGTAATATGCAATTGGGTAGCCTTATCAATTTTGCGTATTTTATTTATTGAATAAATCAAAGAGATGATCAGGCCTGTAAATCCTGCCGCTGCATCCAGTCCGGTTATTCCTGAGGACTGCGAGATCAGATGGCCTGCGGCTGCGCTGACAAAAAGGACGATGACAGGCAGGACATAGGTGAGCAGATATATGTTTATGTGCGTTTTTTTATCAAGTCCCAGCAAAACTGTGTCGCCTCTTTCAGCGCCCAAAGGATTCAACACCTTCATGATCATCCCTGTTCCGCCTTTGCCGCATATGCCTGCCTGGGCCTTGCCGCATTCATTGCAGGATTTGCTCTTGTTTATAATGACCGTCGCCCCTCTGCCTTCTGTTGTAAGGACGGTGCCGGTTTCGAGTCCGCTTTTTTCCCCTTGCGCTTTCACATAATTATCTTATCCCGCTCAAATTCCGTTTGCTATGATTCAAATCATGATTGAAATTGATAATTAAACAGCGGTATCTTATACTGGTCATAATTGGACATATACATGTAGGGGCTGGGTGCCCCTGCCCTTACCAACAAAGGAACTATGAGGCTGATATGCTGAAAGTCGTTACCGCACAGGAGATGCAGCAAATAGACCGGATTACCATTGAGAGATTCGGCGTAGCAGGCGCGGTCCTTATGGAGAGGGCAGGGCTTGCTGTTGCTTCGAGGATCAATGAACTGTTCTACCAGAAGACAGAAGACAGAAGACAGAAGACAGAGAAGCAACAGAGAAAAATTTTTGTGCTCTGCGGTGGAGGGAACAACGGCGGTGATGGATTTGTTGTCGCAAGGCTGTTACATAATCAGGGAAGAGAGGTTGAGGTGTTCTCCGTTGCGAAGCCGCAGGATTTAAAAGGTGATGCAAAGACAAATTATGAAGCCGCAGTTAAATTCGGCGTAAAAATATATCCGGCAAATAAATTTCTTACTCGTCACTCGTCACTCGTCACTCGTCACTGTCTTATCATTGATGCGCTTCTTGGCACGGGACTGAATAAAGATGTCCGGCCTCCTTTCTCTCAAATAATAGAAAAGGTCAACAGTCTGTCATCTCCGGTTGTGTCAGTTGATGTCCCATCCGGCGTTTCTTCTGACACGGGACAGATTATGGGATGTGCGATCAAAGCGAATTATACTGTAACATTCGGGCTTCCCAAGAGAGGTCATCTCCTTTATCCCGGCGCTGAGTACGCGGGGAAGTTGTTTATAGAAGATATAGGTTTCCCAAAACGATTATTAGAATCAGAGAAAATCAGAGTTAATCTGCCGCAGAAAGAGGATGCAATTTCCCTTTTGCCTGAGAGGCCGGGATACTCTCATAAAGGGACGTACGGCCATGTCCTGTTGCTGGCAGGGTCAAAGGGGAAAACCGGCGCGGCGCTTATGGCTGCAAAGGCGTGTTTAAGAACAGGCGCGGGCCTTGTGACCATCGGCATCCCTGAGACACTTGTTAATGCTTTTCAGTCGAGGGTGACTGAAGAAATGCTTTTACCCCTCGCGGACAAAGGCAATGGCACACTTTCATACAAAGCATCTGAAGCGATCCTGGCATTTCTCAAGAAGCGGGCAAACGTCCTTGCGATAGGCCCCGGGCTTTCAGTTGATGATGAGATATCGAGGCTTGTCACGATGCTGATCGCTGAATCAAGGGTCCAAATTGTTATTGACGCTGACGGGTTGAATGCGATAGCAGGCAGGATTGGTATCTTAAAAAAAGCAAAGGCCCCGATAATTCTCACCCCTCATTCCAGCGAGATGGCGAGGCTGTTACAGAAGTCAGAAGTCAGAAGTCAGAAGTCAGAAGAAAAAATCCGAACTTCCGTAGAGGAAGACCGAATTAATATAGCCTTATTATTTTCCAAACAAACAAAAACATATCTCGTTCTCAAAGGCGCACCGACCATCATTGCTGCACCTGATGGAAATGCTTTTATTAATCCGACCGGAAATCCCGGAATGGCGACCGCCGGATCAGGAGATGTGCTCACAGGAATGATATCCGCTTTTTTAGCTCAAGGATCGACCCCTCAAAACGCTTCAATCCTCGGCGTGTATGTCCATGGATTATTAGGCGACATTGTTGCTGCGGAAAAGGGTGAACATTCTCTTATTGCATCGGATATAATAAGTGCGGTACCAAAGGTTTTCAGGTCAATACTAAATAAATGATTCGTTTAATTTGAAACATGGAACTGTTTATCCAGCCATCCAATATTACCTCATCGGACATCAGGGCATTTTTTACTGCTAAGATATATACAAACGGTCACATAAATGACGCAGTGTCTGAAGAACTCGCTATTCACATGGACAATATTTACATGCCTGTCCAGAAGCATACTGATAAAATACATGTGCTCAACTCTTGCAGGGAACCGGTAGTTGCCGATGCGGTAATTACTGACAGGAAAGAAATATTAATCGGCATCCAGGTAGCCGACTGCGTGCCCGTACTTTTATATGATAAAAATAAAAAAATCATCGGCGCTGTTCACGCAGGCTGGAGAGGGACGGCAAAGCAGATTTTAAAGGGGACCATAGCCGCCATGACAGAGAACTTCAATTGCTTAGAAAAAGATATATCTATTGCCATAGGCCCGAGCATCAGGCAATGCTGTTATGAGGTTGGAGATGAAGTGAAGGAAGAGGTGTGCAAAGTAACCGGAGAAGGGAATTATTATAGGAGAAAGAACGGCAGATATTTTATTGATATTGCAGCAGCCAATAAAATTCAGGCCCTGTCAATAGGGATCCCGGACCAGAATATCTGGCAGTCCGGTGAATGCACATTTTGTAATCCTGAGCGGTTCCATTCTTACAGGTATGCGAAAAACCATGCCGGGCGCCAGGGCGGGTTTATCGGAATGTGGTAAGATAAACAAGTGAAATTAACTTAAATCGGAGGGATGATGCTCAAGGCAAAAGACATTATGACGAAGGATGTGATCACCGTAAAACCCGAAGCTACAGTGGAAGAGCTTGCAAGGTTGTTTATGAATAATAAAATCAGCGGCGTTCCTGTAACTGATGAAAATAAAAACCTTATCGGTATTGTTACGGAGAACGACCTTATAAGCCAGAATAAGCGCCTGCATATACCGACGGTCATCAGACTGTTTGACGCCTTCATCCTTCTGGGCTCCGGCAGGATTGAGGATGAGATCAGGAAGATGGCGGCAACCACTGTTGACGAGATCTGCGCCAGGAAAGTTGTATCAATAACAGAAGAAACAACCGTAGAGGAAATTGCGACAATAATGGCTGAACAGCACATTCACCTTCTTCCGGTGCTCAGAGGCAATACTGTAGTGGGAATAATAGGCAAAGCCGACATGGTCAGAGCCATGACTTTATGAAGCTTGTAAGTAGAAGCGATGCAGAGACAAAAGATGTCGGTTTCAAACTCGGTAATAAACTGAAACCCGGAGACATCGTTTGTATGTATGGCGAGCTTGGTTCGGGGAAAACAACCATGGTCAAGGGCATTGCTTCAGCCTTTGGGATTAAAGAGCGGGATATTACCAGCGCGAGTTTTACCATTATCGCGGAGTATGACGCGAGTGTCCCTTTTTATCATATTGACCTTTACAGAGTCACCCCTGAAGGCGCGCAGGAGCTTGGCTTACATGAATATCCCGGCACAGACGGCATAGCTGTTATTGAATGGGCTGAAAGGGCAGGGAAAGATATTCCTGAGAAAAGCATCAGGATAAAGCTGGCCTATATCGATGATAACCTGCGTGAGATCGAAATAGAGGGAATTGAAATATGAAAAATATCGGCATCATTGCAAAAAGAGGCGAGCCTGAGGCAGTAAAAGCCGTTAAGGATTTCCTGAAGCGGTTAAAAGGGCAAGGGTTTAAATTTTTCATTGAGAGCGATGTGGCGGCGTTTCTGAAGGTTAAGGGCCATCCGAGAAAAAAGATCCCGTCAATGTCGGACATCATCATTGTCTTTGGCGGTGATGGCACGCTTTTGAGCATTGCAAGGCTTGTCGGGAACCTCGGCGTTCCTATACTCGGAGTGAATCTCGGCGGACTTGGTTTTATCACTGAGATCGGCAGGAACGAGGTTGAAAAAGAAATAGATAAGGTCCTTTCGGGCCAATGCGCTTTCGAGGAGAGGATCATGCTTTTGGCCGACGTGTACAGGGACGGCAAGAGAGTGATCCGGCACAATGCGCTTAACGATGTGGTTTTAAACAAGAGCGCGCTTTCGAGGATGTTTGAACTCGATATCCGCATTAATAATAGATATGCCAGCAGCTTCAGGGCGGACGGATTAATCATCTCTACTCCCACGGGCTCTACCGCCCATTCTCTTTCAGCGGGGGGGCCGATCCTGTATCCAACGCTTGAGACTTTTTTGATGACGCCCATATGTCCGCACACATTGACGAGCAGGCCTATTGTGCTGCCGGACACAATCGTGCTGGAGGCCACTATTAAAAGCGGTGACGACGTCTATCTGACCCTTGACGGGCAGGTCGGGTTTCCTTTGAAAGTAAACGACAAGCTGAAGATAATGAAAGCAGATTATAAGACAAAATTTATTGTCCTTCACAGTAAGGATTATTTTCAGATATTGAGGACAAAGTTGAAGTGGGGAGAATGAAGAAACAGTGAAGAGTGAAAAGTGATGAGTGAAGAGTTGGAAGAGACCTCTCCTCTTGCGGGAGAGGGTGTGGGTGAGGGGATATTTTTCACAATGGATAACCAAATAATACTTAAAAAAATAAAGAAATCTATAGAATTTTATGAGGAGTTAGGGTTTAAATACCTGCCGGTCAGATTAGCGCAGAAGAGCAAAAGTACAAAAGTGCAAAAGTACAAAAGTGAAGAGGTGCAGGAGTCATCCTCCGAAATCTTAAATCCTGAATCCGGAATTAACAGCCCTGAACTCCGGCCCCAGGTCTCCGGGCACGGTGACAAGGTATCGGCTTTGAAAGAATTGCGCGAGGAGATTGGCGACTGTCAGAGATGCAAGCTTTGCCAGAAACGCACGAACATTGTTTTCGGCGAGGGCTCACCCGATGCCAAACTAATGTTTATTGGCGAGGGCCCCGGCAGGGATGAAGATATTCAGGCAAGGCCTTTTGTGGGAGAGGCGGGACAGCTTCTTACAAAAATGATCGGGAAAATGGGACTGAAACGCGGAGAGGTTTATATAGCAAACATCGTAAAATGCAGGCCTCCTAATAACAGGGAACCGGAAGCGGACGAGATCGCAACATGCAGGCCGTTTGTTGAAAAACAGATCGAGATAATCAAACCGGAGGTAATTGTCAGCCTGGGCAAAGTATCATCTCACGCGCTTCTTAACTTGAAGACCCCCATAAGCAGATTAAGAGGGACCTTTTCCGAACGCAACAACATACCGCTTATGCCGACTTTTCATCCCGCATACCTTTTGAGAAATCCCAAAGACAAATGGCTGACATGGGATGACATGAAAAAGGTGCTTGAAAAATTGAAGTCATAATTGCACGATAGAGTGGCATTTTAAATCCAAATTAATCTCTCTTAGGGTCTAATTCCCCGCCGCTTGCGGCGAGTATAATAGATGACGTGAGCATCTATATACATAAGAGCCATAATGTCAGTGTATTGCTGTATCATTTTGTCTTTCCAACGAAGTATCGACGCATGGTT
>JACQZF010000036.1 GCA_016213945.1 Nitrospirota bacterium
ACATGACCTTATCAGTTAAATCATCATGTTCGATTTTGTGTTCCAGATACCCTATATAACTGAACTGTTTCATCCTGCGCTCCTCCGCAGAAAAGTGGTATCTTGTGTAATTAATCAGTTCTTCGAGTACGTCTCCTAAAATGTTTTTTTCTTCTCCTGACTGAATCCCCTCATGAAGTTCATTAATCAATGAAATCAGTTTCTTGTGCTGATCATCGATTTCTTTCACGTTAACACTCATCGTCTCTTCCCATGTTACTAATGACATGCTGTCCTCCTTACAGTTGAAATTTTATTAAAATAATACGCAGGAATGGAAGGAAAATCTCTTACTGCTTATATCTGACAGTATACACTATTTCTGCAGGAGCAAATAAGATCCCGGCCGGGAACTTATGGACGCGCTTAGATTGGGGATAACTCCCCGGATACTAAAGATAGGATGAGAAAGGAAATGGCGGGGTGGACGGGGCTCGAACCCGCGACCTCCGACGTGACAGGCCGGCGTTCTAACCAGCTGAACTACCACCCCAAGCCATAATCCTGAAGTAAATGGTAGGCGGAACAGGGCTCGAACCTGTGACCCTCGCCTTGTAAGGGCGATGCTCTCCCAACTGAGCTACCCGCCCGAGAGCTGTAAACTTCAGGCTAAATACTATAACAGATAAGCATAAAAAATTTAAAGTACAGAAAATGCTTTTATAGGTTATGTTGACATGCAGAGACAAAAATGATAAATTTTTGAAATAACAATGAAAAAGGCAATATATCAATAACCTTGATAATTCAAATCCTGGCCTTCAAGTAATGAAAGAAAATGACAATATATCCTCCTTACTTTCTTATTTAGGACCGCATCAAGGCAATTTCCATTTACATCTTTCCATCATCGAACAGCCGGAAAGATCTGTTTACCCGTTCCTGATAATCAATAATTCAGACCCGCTTGCCCGTTTGATCGAGGCACGGGTCGTCAGCGACGCGGACAGCGGGGTAAAGAAATTATTCCTCCTGGTGCAGCGGGACAAGTATCTTCTGAAAAAAGATGAGACGCTTCCGTTAAACAACAGGGATGTTTTTGACCTCTGGCAAAAGGCGTTTTCTTTTTATGCCAGGGAGAAGCAGGACAATTCCTTTATACTTCTTTCCGGCCAGCTCGGCGGGAAGGGGGAGCTGTCGCCTCTCTCTTCACTGTTTTACTGCAGGACAAAAAAAGTTTATTTCCATCCGCCCTGCCCGAAGTGCGGGCTTCCCTTGCGGCAGTGTGAAGATGATGACCTCCTGGTAACGTCAGGGCTTCAGCCTTTTTCCGGTTCATTGAAACGCTATCTGTTCTGTGCGTCTTGCGGCCCGTCAGGAAGTTTTTACATTGATGAACTTGAGCAATCTGATTCCCCTGCCGTTAAGGACCGGCGGGCATTAATAAAAGAATTCGGATTGCTCCGCGAAGCCCAACATAACGCGGCTGCATTTCCCTGCGCTGACTGTCAGCTTTATCCGGAATGTTACGGAGCAGAAAATAAGGTTGTCTCAAGGATCGTCCCTTTCTCTTTCTACCCTTTTTATATGCTTGCATTTGAGGCCATGTCATTGAGCGGCCTGGATTTCATATCCCTTATTTCGGGAGCGACTTTTGAAGAGGCTGAGGCTTTGCTTGAGAGCAAAGGTGAATCCGGGCGGATAAATTATCTGAAGGCTGTCAGACAGAACAGCGCCATGAACACGCCGTTCTTATTTGATCACGACGACAGGTGTTTTTTAGAGGTGCTGTATTTAAAACTTTCTTTCTTAGGCGAGGCGCTTCAAAGCCTGCAATCCTCAGACGGTCCATTTATACACCCTGATTTCAGGCCAACGATCGACGGGGTTTGGGTTAAGCTTGGTGAGCGAGGCCTGCTTCCATTCTTCTGGAACTTCAATGTAAAGTTCATGGGCCTCAGCAGCCAGCCCCCGGTTTCACAACAATTTTCGAAATCTCAATCAAATGCGCTTTTCTTCATGGGGCTTGTCTGGTTTTATACGCTCTTAACAAACAGAAAGCAAAACATGCCTGAAATTCACGGCACATTGGAAAAACTTCTTTCAGGAGAAACTGCGTCGCCTGAAAAATTTAAAAGCAATAAAGTCTTCGACCCGTCAAATATCTTCTGGAATCCGGACGGAAAGACAGTAAACAGTAATTGGAAATCCCTCTGGGAAAAGTCGCTCAATCTTGGCTTCGCCTTATTAAATACAAATAAGGCGTGGGACGGCGAAGGTTTCAAAAAAGAAATGGAAACTCTGAGAAATGAGATAAAGGAGAATCTGTTTCTGAAAGAGATACCTTATTCCACTCCTGCACTGCCCATCGTCGAGAAAGTTATTCATCCCGTAGAGGAAATAGCTTCACAGCCTGCAAAGGAAGATGAGGCCGTACACGCGATCCTGATGGGCATTCTCAAGAGATGGCAGCCCGCGGTTGCAGTGAAAAAGGAAGAAGCACAGGACACCGTTATCTTATCCACGGCGGACTTAAACGTGAAGACTGCACCGGTAAATGCAGATGAGATAGTTTCAGAAACTGTCATCCTGTCTTCTCAACAAATCCAAAAGGAAATCCCGCCGGTCAAAGAACCGCCGAATGAGGAGTTGCAGGAGACCATGATCCTCTCATTAAAAGACCTGCAGCAGAAACAGCCTCAGCCGCAGGTGAGGGAAAAGGACGAAGAAGACATTGAAAAAACAGTTATCATGTCGCTCAAAGGCATGCCGGTCCCTCAGGTAAAAGAACCGGAGAAGCCTGAAGAAGCTCCTAAGAAAAAGAAAACGGATGAAGATTTCCTGGCTGAAACAATTATCCCCAAGCCGGGAGAAAAGACAAAAGATGGCCCAAAAAAACAATGAAGCGCCTTTAAAGACAATGAGTAAGGAGGTCAGGGAGATATACAAATCCAATCCCGCGATGTCCTCAGCATTGATCGAAATATACCTTGAGGAAAAATTAAAAGGACATCCCCCGGACGAAAAATTGTCACTAATTGAAAAGATCGCGCAGCAATTTGAGTCCCCGGCGGAGAAGAGCAAACCGGCGCTTAACATTGAGCAAAAAGAATACGCTCATCTCTTCACACTGCTGTTCGGAAAGAACATTTCCAAATTCGACCTGTCATCAGAGGAGCATCTGGAGAAGCTTGCCAAGTCTCTGAACACTATCTTCGATTCCTTAAATCAGATAATTGGCGTCATACATACCACCCTGCTTGGAGAACAATCCGAACTTGAGACGATCAGGCACATAATCGGTTCAGACATAGAAAGTATGAACAAGACCGACTCTCTTCATAATTACCTTGATCAGATCCAGAGGGCTTTTTTAGTCGCCCACAAGGCGTATCAGCAGGCCGCCAAAAATAAGATATCCCAGATACTCGGGGAATTGTCTCCCGATAAAATATCATCCGATACGAATGGCGGTCTGAAATTCGGGCCTCTGAGGAAGGCGGAGCTGTTTGAGGTTTACAAGGAAAAGCACCAGGCGTGCAAAGGGTGGCTTGAATCAGGACGCCTTAATGAAGAACTGTTGAGAGAGTTTGAAAAGATATGCCAGAAATTATATTATAGCCTGGACAAAAAAGGTTAAACCTTAAGGGCCAATGGTTCATTCGTAATAAAGTTGAATTTAGATATGAATAAAACACAGAGACGCGGAGGCACGGAGAAAGACAAAAATATAATCTCTATGTTTTTATGGTTATTTTTCTCTGTGTCTCAGTGCCTCCGTGGTTTTTTAAAATTGTGTTTCAACTAAAATACGAATGAAAGCAAATTAACAAGGGGGTCACATGAAAAGAAATATTTTACTGCTGTTTTTTGCGTTACTTGTTTTTCTTACTTATTCCTGCGCAGGCATGGGCCGCGGACCTGAATACGGGTACGAGAAGGAAGGGATCATTGTTCATCTGAAAAGCGACCCTCAATTAAATCTCTACCAGAAAAGCCCGCACACCCTTTTTCTTTGTCTCTATCAACTGAAAGACCCCAATACCTTTAATCAACTCATGGATGAGACCGACGGGATGCAAAAGCTCCTTGAATGCAGCCGCTTTGATCAAAGTGTAACCGGGGCGAAGAGTCTTGTGATACTTCCGAACCAGGAAAAGACCGAAAAGCTCGACCGCGCCGAAGGCACGAAATACGTCGGGATAATCGCCGGCTATTATACTCTTCAGAAAGATTCCGTGACCCGTTTCTTCCCGGTGCAAACCGGCACATTCAGCAGCAAGCCGAAGGTATTGAATATTGATCTTTACCTCGGCCCTCAGGAGATAAAGGAAATGGAGAAGAAATAATGGACATCCAAAGACCGCTTTTCTGGCACCAGGGCCTGTTCCTGCAGCCTCAGCACTTTCAGCTCTTTGACCTGTCGGTGCGCTCGCTGCTGACGCCGTTCAACAATTTTCTTCAGCCCCACTTCTGGGGACTTAACGGCATTGAGGTCCAAAAGGCCGCTTTGGGCACCAGGATCTTCAGCCCGCTGAAAGGAGAGTTCTTGTTCCCTGACGGAACGCATGTGGTTTTGCCGGGCAATGCGCTGATAAATTCCCGTCCCTTTAACGAGGCGTGGGTTGAAGGCGGCAAGACGTTTACCGTTTTTATCGGCATCAAGAAATGGAACAACTCCGGTGAGAACGTCACTGTGCTCGACAATTTAAATTCTGTTGCCGAGGTCACAACAAGGTTTGTCACAACCGCTGACGCTGAAGAGGCAAAAGACCTGCATGTTGCCGGGCCTGCGGGACAGGTGAAAAGTCTTTATCACGCACTCAGGATTTTCTGGGACACGGAAAAAGACCAGCTTGGCGATTATGTGCTTCTCCCCGTAGCGCAACTGGAAAGGTCGGGAGAGGAGATCGTCCTTTCTCAAAATTTCATCCCGCCGTGCATTTCAATATCGAGTTCCGAGATACTGGTGAAGGTCATAAAGGAGATCAGGGACCAGATCTCAGCGCGCGGACGCCAGCTCGAAGAATACAAAAGCCAGCGCGGCATCCAGAATGCGGAATTCGGTTCAAGGGACATGGTCTATCTGTTAGCGTTGAGGTCGCTCAACCGTTACATTCCCTTGCTCTTTCATTTTACTGAAACCCAGCAGATTCATCCGTGGACGGTTTACGGGATTTTAAGACAGCTTATAGGAGAGCTTTCGTCATTCTCCGAAAACATAAATGTCATGGGCGAATTAAAGGACAGCACCCGCGCGCTTCCGGGCTACAACCACCGCGCCATATCTGAATGCTTTACAACAGCGCAGGCGCTGATCACTCAACTGCTTGACGAGATCACGGCAGGGCCCGATTATGTTATACGCCTTGTTTATGACGGGACCTATTACGCGGCTGAATTAAAGCCTGCGATATTTGAGGGGCACAACCGGTTCTACCTTGTGCTGAAGACCGAAGATGACCCGAAGAACGTTCTTCAGTCAATATCGACCGCAGCCAAATTGAGCACGCGTGAACAGCTGCCGCTGCTCATCGCGCGCGCGCTTCCGGGCATCGGCATTGAGCATCTACCTGTCCCGCCTCAGGAGCTGCCGCGCAGGGCCAATTCCATTTACTTTGCAATAGACCATCACAGCGACCAGTGGGCGCTTGTGACGAGAGGCCATAATCTGGCCCTTTACTGGGACAACGCCCCGGAAGATTTGGGAGCGGAACTGATGGTCGTGGGACGAAAGTGATTTTAATATTTATGACCGGATACCAAACAGGTACAATGAATCAACAAAAGTTGGGATTAGGGATCAGGGATTGGGGGTTAGTAAAAGAAAACCAATCCCTGATCCCTATCCCCTAACCCCTACAAAGGAGTTCATCATGCATCTGACTGACTGTTTCATGGACCTGGTAGCTTACGTTGTATATTTTCAAAAGACAGTGAATGTGAGGCAGCAGCCTTACGATCAGGTCAAGGCCGACATCATGCGCCTCCTCACTCAGAGTGAACACTGCGTCAAGAAGGGGACCTTCAACCAGGAAGATTTTGACCAGGCGCGCTTTGCGATATGCGCCTGGGTGGATGAAAGCATCCTCGCCTCCGCCTGGAACCAGAAAGGCAACTGGCAGAGAGAACAGCTCCAGCGTCTTTATTACAACACAACCGAGGCAGGCGAGGAAGTATTCGAGAGGTTAAACAACCTGGGGCTTCATCAAAGAGAGGTGCGGGAGGTTTACTATCTCTGTCTCGCACTCGGGTTCAAGGGACGCTACAGCAAACAGGGAGACGACTTCCTCCTTGAACAGCTCAAGGCGTCCAATCTTAAATTTCTCATGGGGAGTTCGGTCGGGCTTCCCTCTCTTGAAAGGGCGGAACTCTTCCCTGAGTCATATCCGGCCCAGGCCGTGGAGATCGCGCCGCAAAAAAAGAAATTCGATCTTTCAATATTTACAATCGCAGGCATAGCGGCCCCTGTCCTTCTTTTCGGACTGTTGTTTTTGATCTATCATTTCACGCTGAGCGGCGTTGGAGATAATATTTTAAGGACGCTGCCGTAAACATTATATTAACCACAGAGACACGGAGGCACGGAGAGAAGAAGGTAAGCACCTTTTGAAAATTATTTGGAATTTGTAGTTTGGATTTTTTTCTCTGTGTCTCAGTGACTCTGTGGTTTAAAGAGGGTTTGATAAATGAAAAATATTCTTAAGATCGTCCTCATCGCAGTATTAGTCATTCTCGCAATACTTCTTATCTTCGGGTTTGTGCTTGTCATGGACTGGCCGTGGTGGGTCGGGTTCTTTGTCCTGCTGTTCTTTGCCGGATTGGGTGTAGGAGGTGTTTTCCTCCGGAAATTAATGATCAGGCGCAAGGAGCAGATGTTTGTCTCGCAGGTCATTGAACAGGACGAGGCGCGGATAAAGGCCGCGCAGGGCAAGGAAAAGGACGAGCTGTCAGAGCTTCATAATAAATGGAAAGAGGCGGTTGACGCGTTGAGACGCTCGCACCTGAGAAAATACGGCAACCCTCTTTACGTGCTTCCGTGGTACATGATAATCGGCGAGAGCGGTTCAGGCAAGACAACTTCCTTAAACAGCGCCAAGCTGTCATCGCCTTTTGTTGAGGTCACGCGCACCTCAGGAATATCGGGTACGAAGAACTGCGACTGGTGGTTCTTTGAACAGGCGATCATCCTTGACACTGCCGGAAGATACGCGATCCCGATCGATGAAGGCAGGGACAAGGAAGAGTGGCAGAAATTCCTGAACCTCCTTCTGAAGTACAGGAAGAGAGAGCCGCTTAACGGCCTCATCGTTGCCGTATCGGCGGACAAGCTGCTTGCATCCACGCCCCAGACGCTGGAAGAGGATGGAAAGAATATCCGCCGCCGCCTTGATGAATTAATGAGGGCGCTTGGGACCAGGTTCCCCGTGTATCTGCTTGTTACCAAATGCGACCTCATTCAGGGTATGACAAAGTTCTGCAACAGCCTCCCTGAAAAGAGCCTTGATCAGCCTATGGGTTTTGTAAACCAGAACCTCTCGGCCGACGTAAACGCATTTTTAGAACAGGCCGTCAGCAATATCGGAGAGCGGCTCAGGAACCTCCGCCTGCTTCTTCTGCATCAGCCTGAGGCGAGAAGCGTTGACCCCGGGCTCCTGCTGTTTCCAGAAGAGTTTGAGAATTTAAAGAACGGCCTCGGGTTTTTTATTAAAGGCGCTTTCCAGGAAAACCCGTACCAGGAGACGCCGGTCCTGAGGGGATTATATTTCAGCAGCGGACGGCAGGAAGGAACGCCGTTCTCGCATTTCTTGAACGCCCTTGGATTGATCGGAGAAAAGGAAGTGCTGCCGGGGACCAGCAAGGGTCTGTTCCTGCACGACTTCTTTTCAAATATCCTGCCTAAAGACAGGGGCCTGCTTGCCCCGACAAGGAAGGCCCTTGAATGGAGCATCCTCACAAGGAATTTAGGCCTGACCGCGTGGATAGTGCTCGGTGTCGCGATCTGCGGTCTGTTAAGTTTTTCATTCGTCAAAAATCTCAGGACCCTGCGCACGGTCTCTCATGAATTCGCAAAACCCTCCTCGTTACAGCGCGACTATTTATCGGAACTGCTCAACATGGAGCGCTTCAACCAGGCGATACTCAATATTGAAAGACAGAACCACAACTGGTGGATACCGAGATTCGGCCTGAACGAGAGCATTAATGTCGAGAACGCGCTTAAGGACAAATACTGCAAGCAGTTTCAGCAGGGTTTCCTGTCACCTTTTGACAGGCAGTTGAAAGAAAATTTAGCGCGTGTAACAAGCACCGCGCCCGACGAAATATTCGGTCAGTATATCTCTCACGTCGTGAGGCGGTTGAACCTGCTGAAGGCGCGACTTGACAATGAGGAGTTTGAAAAGCTCAAGACACGGCCCCAGCCGTCTTACGTGTCCTCCATATCGCGCTCCAATCAGGAATTGACTCCCGAGGTAAGACAGAAGTTCGGGCAGTTGTTTCTCTATTATATTCACTGGCGTTCGGACACTGCTGAGATAAATAAAGAGATGGACATCCTGCAATCATGGCTGAAAGACCTGCTGAGATTGAAAGGCTCAAACCCCCAGTGGATTATCGCATGGGTAAATAAAGACGGCGCCATTTCTCCTGTCACCCTCAGGGATTTCTGGGGCGGCAGCGCTTCAGCGCCCGGCGAGACAGTGATAGAGCCCGCGTTTTCGCGGAAGGGCAAAGAGGCCATGGATTCATTATTGAAAGAGATCGAACTGGCGCTCAATGACCCTACCTTCATGGAAAGGCAGAGGATGGAGATAGACGCTTATTATCGCAGGAACTGTTTTGAGGCCTGGCAGAAATTCGCATCCGGTTTTTCGGACGGGAGCAAGCGGTTAAGGAGCAAAGATGAGTGGCAGCAGGCAGCCGCAAAGATGGCGACTGACGATGGGGCCTATTTTGCTTTTCTCAACAGGCTGACCGAAGAACTCGAACCTGTTGTTACAGGAGAAAATATCCCCGTATGGCTTCAGCAGGTTTATCATTTTCAGGCTGTGAAAAACGCAGGGGCCGTCGGCGGGCTGGTAGCAAAGACCACTGAAGAAGGCAAAAAATTCATAGACAGGATAAAAGAAAAACTTGGCAGAAAGATCGAGACCTCCACACTGGAATCCCAGTCAGCGGCGGTCAGGGCGTATCAGGACTATCAGAGTTCGCTCACGGCAATAGCGCAGGGCGCGTCATCAAGAAGCCAGATCTTCCAGTTGGTATCTCAGACATTCAGCGAAGACACGGCAACAGGCAAGGCTCCGTTCTCTACGGGTTATGGCGCGGTGTCACGGTTAAGATCTAATCTGACAGGCCGTCTTACAGCAGAAGAAGTTTTCAGCAAACTGGTTACAGGGCCGCTTGATTATCTCTTCAAGTTTGCCCGCTATGAAACCGCCTGCCAGCTTCAAAGCCAGTGGGAAAAGGAAGTGCTGGCCGAATCTCAGGGGGCCACGGGACCGCAGGCGCTTGAGATACTTTTAGGGCAGGAAGGCGTTGTCTGGAAATTCGCCAAAGGTCCTGCCGCGCCGTTTATAGAATGGAAAGTGCAGAGGGGCTATTACGCAAAAGAGGTTTTTGGAGGCGTCGTGCCTTTTGAGACTCCGTTCTTTTCCCTGCTGACCGGCGGGGCAAAGGCGAAGGCGTCTTCCATGACACAGCAGCAGCAACCGCAAAACTATAAGGTCCAGATCGCCGCTCAGCCAACCGACGCAAATTCCGACGCCGCGATAAAGCCCCATAAAAGCCAGCTCGAACTTACCTGCACAGGCGGGATGCAGGGCATTGTTAATTTAAATTATCCGATATCCAAAACATTTTACTGGTCGCCGTCAACGTGCAGCGGCGTTACCCTGAAAATAGACGTTGGCAATGTAAGCCTTATGAAAGAGTATCCGGGCTTTGTCGAATTTTTACGTGATTTCCCCGGCGGGCACCGCACCTTTAACTCCGGTGAATTCCCGGAAGATGCGGCGTCCCTGAGAAAAATAGGGATCAAATTTATCAGGGTAAATTATCAGTTCAGCGGAGATCAGGCCATCTTGAAAACTACAGAGTCTCTGCCGGGGTACGGGCAGGCCCAGGCCCCGAGGGTCATCGCAACATGCTGGGACCAGTAAAGACCGCTCCGTCATGGAGCTGGGGGGCTTACGGCAAGCATCCGATCGCAAGAGACTTTTTCAGGATCGGACAGGACTTCCCCCTGATAAGGAGTTTTTCAGGATGGGTCGAAGACGGCTACAAGAATTTAACTCCAGGAGGGAAGAACGATCTTTCACATAATTCATGGCGCTTCTGGGCCAAAAGCCCGGCAAAAGACACGCTTGTCTGCGGACTGATCAGAGACAGCGGAGACAGCGTCGGGCGGCATTACCCGTTATTGATAATGGGCACGGGCAGTCTCAAAGGCTGGGAAGAACAATGGGACCTCATGCCTTTCGCGTGTGAAAAGACCTGGGGCCAGATCGAATATATCTCCGCCCAGTCGTTTAACGATCTGAAGAAACTTGAGACGGAAATTCAAAACATCAGGCCGCCTTTTTCCGAATGGCAGGAGCTCAGATCCAAAAGAGAGCAGTGCCCGTTTCCCGGCAATCCCGGTGAAATGAAAATAAAGGAGATGCTGAAGCAGGAGACTTCGGAAAACTTTGTCCCCCTCGACCAGAATGCCCACCATGACCACAGCGCGTTGATCAGTTACTGTCATTTTTTTTTAAAGAGCAGCGCAAAGGCCGCACCCAACGCGGTGTTTATGGGCGGGACATTTGGAAGGGCTTTTCTGGTTTTTTATAAGAGGCCGCTGACGCCTGCTGATTTTGAAAAGCTGTGGACGGCTTAAGCCTGTTAAATTCGATTGCAATTAGGCTTGTTGTTTAATATAATCTTACATACCGTAGAGGACCTTAATGGACCCAAAAGAACTTTTAAAGGCAGGCAGACTTACAGAGGCACGCAAGCAGTTAATCGAAGAGGTCAAGGCTTCTCCAGCGAACGCGGGAAACCGCACACTCCTGTTTCAGGTCCACGCTTTTCTGGGTGAATGGGAAAAAGCGGAACGCCATCTCGAAGTGCTTGTCACGCAAGACCCGAACAGGGAGACCGGGGTCCAGGTCTATAAAAATCTGCTTCATGCGGAAAAAGAGCGGCTGGAAGTTTTTAAGAACGACAGGCGTCCCTCATTCCTTCCCGAGGTCCCGTCATATCTGGAAATGTATTATCTCGCATGTGAAAAGCTGAAAGAGAAGAAGTTTAATGAAGCGGCTGACCTCTTTGATAAAGTGAACGATCAGGTCCCCGTCATATCAGGGACAATAGACAGCAAAATTTTTACTGGCTTTAACGACACTGATATTTTCCTGTCCTTCTTTCTTGAAGCGATCGTGCATGAGCGGTATATCTGGATGCCGTTTGAATTCATCAGGGAACTTTCAATAACGCCTCCCAAAACACTCTTTGACCTCATCTGGATAACCGCCCGCATAACTACATGGGAAGGACTTACCATGAGCTGTTATCTGCCCGTGCTTTATCCTGAATCATTCACTCATGATGATGACCGCGTCAAACTCGGCAGGATGACAGACTGGGTCTCACTCGGAGGGCCGTTCTCAAGAGGCGCGGGGCAGCATGTGTTTCAGATCGGAGAAGAAGAGGTGAGCATACTTGATATCCGTGAAGTAGTTTTTAATATGCCGGATACATTGGAGGAACAAAAAAATAATTAACCACAGAGAACACGGAGGCGGTTTTAAATTGCTTGCAGACCATAAACTTCAAATTATAAAATTACAACCTTCAATATTAAATTTATTTTCTCTGTGCCCTCTGTGGTTTATTAGTTCATGGGAAATGAAAATATGAAAAGACAGATTGATATTGACGCTATATTGGCCCCCATTCCCGGAGACAATCCTGCCGGTGAAGACCTGCGTTACAGTGCGATCTATGAGGAGATCAAGGAGGCAAGAAGGGCGGATGACCCCTTTGAACGCGGGGCCTGGAAGACCGAGATTAAAACATCCGACTGGGGCAAGGTCATTAAAGTGTCCGTTGACACGCTTTCAAAAAAGACAAAGGACCTGCAGATAGCAGCCTGGCTCACCGAGGCGTTGATCAACACGGAAGGATATGACGGTCTCTCCGCTGGACTGAAGATCATCAATAGATTCCTGGAAGATTATTGGGACAATGTTTATCCGGTGATAGAGGACGGAGATATGGAGTTCAGGGCGGCCCCGCTTGAATTTATGAATGAGAAGGTGGCCCCCCCCATAAAGGGGATCCCCATCACCGACGGCAAAGTTACCCGCGAGTATTCTTACCTGAAATATCAGGAGTCACGCTCAGTCGGTTATGAAGCCGATACAAAGAACCAGTTCGGCGACACGGATGAAGGCAAAAAGAGAAAGCGGGATGAATTAATTGGAGAGGGGAAGATAACAGCCGAGGAATTTGACTCAGCCGTGGCCCAGTCGTCCCTTGCGTTTTATGAATCACTTGCCGATAAGATAAAGACTTGCCGTGAGGAATTCAACGCACTTGACGCATCTGTTGACGGGAAGTTCGGCCAGCAGGCCCCGAGGCTGTCTGATTTCGGCAGCTCTCTGGAGGAATGCGAAAGGGTCATTAAAAGGACAATCAAAGACAAAGGAGGCCGTATGCCTGCTGAATCCAAAGAAGAAATGGCAGTTGAACAGCAACCTTTAGAAACTGCTGAGGAAGAGGAACTTCAGCCCTTGTCTGAATTGAGCGCGCAGCAGGCGGCTGTCCGGTTCCCGGCGGCAGGGATTGCCGACTCAGCTTCATATGAAAAAGCGTTGTGGCAGGAGGCGCTTCAGACCATGAAGAGCTCCGGCATCAAGAAGGCGCTGGACCAGCTCCTTGCGGCGTGTTACAGCGCGCCGTCAGTCAGAGAGAGGAACCGTTACCGCCTTCTCATTGCGAGGCTTTGTCTTAAGGCGAACAGGCCTGACCTTGCCAGGCCCGTGGTGGAAGAGCTCCATGCGTTGATAGAGGAATTGCATTTAGACCGGTGGGAATCTCCGGTCTGGATTGCCGAGGTGATTGACTCGTTATATCAATGCCTGACAAAAGGCGAACATACTGACGATGATATGAGCAGGGCAACGATCCTTTTCCAGAAGCTCTGCACAACGGACGTGACAAAGGCGATCAGCTACGGTAAGTAGAGGCGTGAATTTTACCGTGACATTTATTCGTGCCTAAGATAAATATATAAACAATCTCTAAGAACAGAAAGGAGAGGAATATGGCAAAGAAAGAAAGTTTACAGCATAAACTCGACAGAGTAAGGGCGCCGAGGGTCCAGATCACCTATGATGTGGAAATAGGCGACTCGATCGAGATGAAGGAGATCCCTTTCGTAGTAGGCGTTCTTGCCGACCTGTCAGGCAAGCCTGATGACCCGCTTCCAAAACTCAAAGACCGGAAATTCATTGAGATTGACAGGGACAATTTTGACAAGGTGCTTGAGGGCATGAAGCCGAGGCTCTCTTTCCAGGTTGATAACAAACTGACCGGGGATGACACAAAGATGGGCGTGGAGCTTCGTTTCAAATCCATGGATGATTTTCATCCGGAACAGGTCGCAAACCAGGTGGAGCCTCTGCGCAAACTTGTTGAGGCCAGGCGCAGGCTTTCAGACCTTCTCAGTAAACTGGACGGCAATGACAAACTCGATGAACTTTTGCAAAAGGTCATTGCCAGCACGGACTCCCTGCAGAAATTAGGCAAGGAAGCCGGCGTGGAAAAAACGGAAGAAAATAAATAAGGAAAAAGAAAGGAGGCATATATATGGCTGAACAAGAAAAACAGGCCCAGGCCGCACAGGGCCAGGAGGTCCAGGAAGAAAAAGGACTGTTGGACCAGATCATAGAGCAGGGACGCATGGTCCGCGATGAGAGCCAGAAGGGCTGGGCGCGCGACGTTCTCAGCGAGTTTGTAAAAGAGATCATGCAGGGGACCATAACGGTCTCCAAAGACACGGAGAAGATGATCAACTCCAGGATCGCCCAGATCGATAAATTGATCTCCTCACAGCTTAATGCAGTTATGCACCACCCGGAATTTCAAAAGCTTGAGGCGTCATGGAGGGGCCTTAACTATCTCGTGAACAACTCCGAAACAGGCGAGAAATTAAAGATAAGGATAATGAACGTTTCCAAGAAAGACCTCCTCAAGGACATGGAAAAGGCGAGCGAGTTTGACCAGTCCACTCTTTTCAAGAAAATATATGAAGAGGAGTTCGGCACCTTCGGCGGCGCATCCTACGGGGCGCTGATAGGCGATTATGAATTCGGCAATAACCCGCAGGACCTGTCGCTCCTTGAAAAAGTAGCAGGCGTGGCTGCGGCTGCCCACGCGCCTTTCATCTCCGCAGCGGGGGCGACGCTCTTTAACTGGGACAGCTTTGCGGAGCTTGGCGGCCCGCGCGACCTCGCCAAGATCTTCCAGAGCGTGGAATACGCCAAGTGGAAATCCTTCCGTGAATCCGAGGATTCAAGATACGTTGCGCTGGCGCTTCCCCACATACTCATGAGGCTTCCCTACGGACAGGAGAACGTCCCTGTGGAAAATTTCAATTTCGAGGAAAACGTGGACGGCACAGATAACACAAAGTATCTCTGGGGCAACGCGGCATACGCACTCGGCGCAAGGATCACGGACGCCTTTGCCAAGTATCACTGGACTGCCGCTATCAGGGGCGTGGAAGGCGGAGGACTTGTGTCAGGACTGCCGGTCCACACATTTAAAACAGACGAAGGAGACGTGGCGTTAAAGTGCCCGACTGAAATAGCCATAACGGACAGGCGTGAAAAGGAATTCGCGGACCTCGGTTTTGTCCCCCTTGTTCACTGCAAGGGAACAGACTACGCGGCCTTCTTCAGCACCCAGACATCAAACAAAGCAAAGGTGTATGACACGGAAGCCGCAAATGCCAATGCGAGGCTTTCATCGCAGTTGCAGTACATCCTCGCCATATCAAGATTCGCCCATTATATGAAATCAATAATGAGAGACAAGGTCGGCAGTTTCATGACCCGCAAAAACGCCGAGGATTTCCTGAACCGCTGGATCGCGAGCTACGTGTTGCTTGACGACGACGCATCACAGGAGGCAAAGGCAAGTCACCCTCTTCGCGAGGCGAGGATCGATGTAACAGAAATGCCGGGCAAGCCGGGAGCATACAGGGCGGTTGCCTTTTTGAAGCCGCACTATCAATTGGATGAACTGACCGTGTCTCTGAGGCTGGTGGCAAACCTGCCTCCGCCGGCTAAACAGTAACGGGTATTGGATTTAAAAACTAAAGCAAAGGAGGGAATAAATTATGTTTGACGCTTTTTTGAAAATTGAAGGCGTACCTGGGGAAAGCTCGGACGACAAACACAAAGACTGGATAGAGATACTCTCTTTTCACTGGGGGGTGTCCCAGCCTACCACCGGAGCGAAGAGGAGCGCCGGTGGCGCATCTTCATCGAGGTCCGACCATCAGGATTTTTCCATTGTCAAGGCGATGGACAAGGCATCACCGAAACTTGCCTTGTTCTGCAGTAATGGCAATCATGTCCCCGCGGTCCAAATCGAGCTCTGCCGCGCTACCGGAGACAAACAGAAATACATGGAGTACAAAATGACTGATGTTATCGTCAGCGCTGTGCGTCCCGGCGGGTCCTCTCAGGGCGGAGAGCAGCTCCCGCTTGAAGAGGTGTCTTTTAACTACGGCAAGATCGACCTGACGTATACCGAGACAGACCACAACACAGGGAAACCCAAAGGCGACATCAAGGCCCACTGGGACCTTACGACCAACAAGGGCGGTTAAATATTTTTATAAGAAAGGAGCATAAGCCATGGCATTTGACGCATTTTTGAAAATTGACGGCGTACCCGGGGAAAGCACCGATGACAAACACAAAGACTGGATAGAGATCCTTTCATATTCTCACGGATTGTCCCAGCCATCATCAGGCGCAAGAAGCAGCGGCGGAGCTGCTTCTGCTGAAAGGTGTAGTCACCAGGATTTTTCAATTGTTAAGACGCTTGACAAGGCGTCGCCAAAACTTTTCCTGAATTGCTGCAACGGGGCCCATCTCAAATCAGCTACGATCGAGCTCTGCCGCGCTACAGGAGACAAACAGAAATACATGGAGTATAAGCTGTCAGACGTGCTTGTAACTTCCGTGCGTCCGGGCGGCTCAGCACAGGGCGGCGAAAACCTCCCCCTTGAGGAGGTGTCTTTCAACTACGGCAAGATCGAATGGACCTATACCGTTACAGACCACAAAACAGGCAAGCCCTCTGGAGATGTAAAAGCCAACTGGGACCTTGTCGGAAACAAGGGCGGCTAACAAAAAAATATTCAACCACAGAGAACGCAGAGCATAATGGCGTGAAGAGCGGAAGTGTAAAAGATCGAAACCTTTTAACTTCCGCGCTCTGCGCTTTCAGACTTCTGCACTAATTCATTCTCAATGACCTCCGTGGTTTTTTTAAAGAATGGCCCAGAACGACAACATTCAGGCATCCGTACTGGACAGGCTCATCGACAATGAGCCTGGGATCTCACGCGAACCTGTCCAGCACCGGACGCTCAATATTAATCAGATCAAGGCATCGGTTGCCAGGGACATGGAAAATCTGCTGAACACGAGACGCCAGATAACGCCGGTCCCCGCTGAATTCAGGGAGATCAATAATTCGCTTTTTGTATACGGCCTGCAGGACTTTACCTCAAAGGACCCGAGAAGCCCGGTGATAAAGCAGCAATTGCGTAACGATATTGAAAAGACCATTGCCCGCTTTGACAGCAGGCTGCGAAATGTTATGGTGCGTATCGAAGCTCCTACCGCAAGCGAACGCAATATGAGATTCAGGATAACTGGCCTGCTGGTAATAGAGCCGATAACCGAACCGATCTCCTTTGACACATATTTCGATATCAGCAGGGGAGAGTACGTGGTGAAAAAATGAAAAAGGGTGCAATGGGTCAAGGGATATCGCAATTTTAAAGAATATCATTGATTGGTCATTCCGGCTCGTCCGGAATCTTTCTTAAAGAAGGATTCCCGACAAGCGGGAATGACAAAAAACAGGAACAGTTACACTGTAAGGCATAGTTTTAATATATTTCATTGAAATTTAACAAATGGACGATAAACTTTTAAATTACTATGAGCAGGAGCTGACCTTCATCCGCAAGATGGGGGTTGAATTCGCAAAGAAGTACCCGAAGCTCGCGGGCAGGCTACTTCTTGAACCCGACAAATGCGAAGACCCTTTCACCGAAAGGCTGATAGAGGCCTTCGCGTTTCTCAGCGCGCGCATCCACAACAAGATAGACGATGATTTCCCGGAAATAACCGAGTCTTTGTTAGGCATCCTCTATCCTCATTACACGAACCCGATCCCCTCCATGTCTATAGTCAGGTTCGAGCCCGTCAGGCAGAACATCCCCGAGGCCGGGTATAAACTAAACAGGAACACCATGCTTTATTCCAAGCCCGTAGGCGGCACACCCTGCCAGTTCACCACGTCTTATCCCGTTACGCTCTGGCCTGTTGAGGTTGTTTCAGCATCGCTGCAGGACCTGAAAAGGCCGGTGAAAGACGCGAGGCAGGTCATCTCCATTCAGATGAAGAGCTTCAATAATATAAATTTTTCACAGATGAACTGGGAGGGCCTGCGGTTTTATCTCAACGGGCCGCACCAGCACATCTATCATCTCTACGAACTTTTATTCAATAACGTCTGTCATGTGGAATGTGAATATAAAAATAAAAAAGGAGTGACCGGGCGGATATCGCTATCGCCGGACGATATAAGGCCCGTGGGCTTTGGTCCGGGGGAGATCATGCTTCCATACACTTCGAGGTCTTTTCCGGGGTATCTGCTTTTATTTGAGTATTTCTGCTTTCCTGAAAAATTCCTCTTCTTTGATCTGGGCGGACTGGGACAGTTCAAAAAGCACGACATGGGTGACACCCTTGATATCTGGATATACATCAACAAAGAGGCAAAATCAACTCTCGCGGTCAACAAGGACACCTTCTGTTTAAATGCAACGCCGGTGATCAACCTGTTCAAGCGGATTGCGGAACCGGTACGCGTGGAACAGATGAAGACAAGCTATCCGGTCATACCTGACATCAGGAGGCGGGAGGCAACAGAGATATTTACCATCGACAGGGTTTCCGCCTCATCAACATCGTCGCCGGGAAAAGAAATTGAATTCAGTCCTTTTTATTCCATCAAGCACCACCTCGATGAGGATTACATGAATATACACAGGGCCTACTGGTATACGCAGCGTCAGCCTTCAGGCAAAAAAGGAGATAACGGCACTGAGGTTTCTCTCCATTTTGCGGACCTGGATTTCGACGCGATCGACCCTGACGCGGAGATTTTGACCATCCACGCGACGTGCTCGAACCGCGACCTGCCCGCGCGTCTCCCGTTCGGCGACCCTGCCGGAGATTTTGACCTTGAGATCGCGGCGCCTGTCTCGCGGATAAACTGCCTTTTAAAACCGACCCCTTCACGCAGGCCTTCGCTTGGAGGGGCGCTTCAGTGGCGGCTGATATCGCATCTCTCCCTTAATTATCTCTCGATCGTGCAGGGCGGAGAGGACGCGCTAAAGGAGATCCTCAGGCTTTATGACTTTGACAATTCTCCATCTACAAGACAGCAGATAAACGGGATAACCTCGATCCAGTCGCAATACGCCACAAAGAGGGTCGGCATGTCTTTTGCCCGCGGGGTGCGTGTCACTGTGGAGCTTGACGAAGATAAATTCGTAGGCGCGGGGCTTTATTTGTTTGCAAGCGTGCTGCAGAGATTTTTGGGGCAGTATGTTTCGGTCAATTCCTTTTCACAATTAATTGTAAAGACCATACAGAGAAAAGAGGTATTGAAAGAGTGGGCCCCGCTGAGCGGCAATCAGGTGCTTCTTTAACAGATCGTCTTTTTAAAGAGTTCTACCGTTTTTCATTTTTCAAGGCGGTGGGCCTGCTGGAGGACCTTTTCCCCGGCAAGAAGCCCATTGGAAAAACGCTGGACCCCGGCGAAGAGGCCGTGAGGTTTTCTTCAAAGACCGGCCTTGCGTTTCCGGCGAGCGACATCTCAAAGATGGAGCACAAAGAGAAAGATTCGCCGGTCGATATGGAAGTGACCTTTATGGGGCTGATCGGCCCATCAGGCGTGCTGCCGCACTGGTACAATGAACAGGCCGTAGAGAGAATTTACAATAAAGATTTCGGCCTCACCGCGTTTTACGACATATTCCATCACCGCCTGATATCGCTGTTCTACCTCGCGTGGAAAAAACACAAACTGTCCGCAACCTATCAGCCGGACGCGAATGATAAAATATCCTCCTGCTTTCTCAACCTTGCCGGGCTGGGCACGCCCAGGCTGCTTGACCTGCTGGACATCAATGACAGGTCAACGGTGTATTATTACAGCGGGCTTTTGTCCAGGCAGTCGCCGTCAGCGGTCGCGATAGAGGCGGCAGCCGGTTACTTTGCGGAAGCTCAGGCCCATGTTCAGCAGTTCGTGGAACAGCTTCTTCCCATCAGCCCTGAGGACCAGACGCAGATAGGCAGGGCCAATTCACAGCTCGGTGTCAATACAGTCTGCGGCGGCTTTTTCTATGAGAGTAAATCGAAGTTCCGGGTCAGGCTGGGGCCGATGGGTTTTGAAAATTTTCGCAGGCTGCTGCCTACGGGAGATGTGCTCGGTCCTGCTTTTTCCATGATCAAATACATGACAGGAGTGGAACATGAATTCGACATCAGCCTGATTCTGAAACGCGAGGAAGTGCCTTCCTGTGTGTTGGGACAAGGCGCGCTTCCCCCTATGTTAGGATGGACAGCGTGGGTAAAGTCAGAAGGGGTAATGCCCCAGCGCGACCCCTGCGTGGTATTTGAGGAAAAGGACGTGAAATGAAATGGTCGCGGATTTTTGCAGATAAGCGCGGATGTTTAAATATGTATTTTTTATCTGTGTTAATCTGCGAAAATCCGCGGCTGATAACTAATTATAAAAGGAGACATGCTAATGGTGAAATCGAACATCAAGTCATTAATCGGCAAGCTGAATGAAACCTGCAGGAAGGCGCTTGAGTCAGCGGCAGGGCTTTGCCTGTCGCAGACGCATTATGAAGTTGATATAGAGCACTTCCTCATCAAGCTCCTTGAGATGCCGGACACGGACTTGCAGAAGATACTCAGGCATTTTGAAATTAACGAAGCCAGATTAGTTAAAGACCTGACGGCCGCGATTGAGGATTTCAAGAGGGGCAATGCCAGGACGCCAGCGCTGTCTCCCCGCATTCCCAAAGTGGTGCAGGACGCGTGGCTCATCGCATCCATTGACCAGCAGATGCCGGTGGTGCGTTCAAGCCACATCATCCTTGCCTTAATGAGTGTTGATGAAATGGCCCGGATGCTGACGAGCGATTCAGCCGAATTCAAGAAGATCTCGGCCGAGACAATGGGCCAGAATTTATCAGCTATTGTTTCCGGCTCCAGTGAAGACAGCGAAGCAGCAGCCGCGCCAGCTATGGGCGCTGTGTCACCGTCAGGCGTTCCAATGAAAGGCGCCAAGTCTCTGGCCCAGTTCACGATCAATCTTACAGACAAGGCGCGCAAGGGCGACATTGACCCTGTGCTCGGACGTGACTTCGAGATAAGGCAGATGATCGACATATTGATCCGCAGAAGGCAGAACAACCCTATCCTGACAGGCGAGGCAGGCGTTGGGAAGACTGCGGTGGTTGAAGGTTTCGCGCTGAGGATCGCCCAGGGCGATGTTCCTCCTCCATTAAGGAACGTGGCAGTGCACACGCTCGATCTGGGTTTGCTGCAGGCCGGGGCTGGAATAAAGGGTGAATTTGAAAACCGTCTTAAATCAATTATCGAAGAGGTAAAAGCGTCCCCGACGCCGATCATTATTTTCATAGATGAGGCCCACACGCTTATCGGAGCGGGCGGCTCAGCGGGTTCGGGCGATGCAGCGAATCTTTTAAAACCTGCTCTCGCGCGCGGCGAGCTTCGCACTATTGCCGCGACCACGTGGGCGGAATACAAAAAGTATTTTGAAAAGGACGCCGCGCTCGCAAGAAGGTTTCAGGTTGTAAAGGTTGAGGAGCCTGACGAGGACAAGGCAATGGTCATGATGAGGGCGATAGCGCCTTTCCTTGAAAAACATCACAAGGTCATGATAACCGATGAAGCGCTGAAGGATTCCGTGAGACTTTCCCACCGCTACATTCCGGCAAGGCAATTGCCTGACAAGTCCGTAAGCGTGCTTGATACCGCTTGCGCGAGGATAGCCATAGGGCTTACTACAAGTCCTTCTTCGATCGAAGAGGCGACGCGGCGGACCGGAGACATTGAGCGGGAGGTGAAGATACTCGTAAAAGAAGCTCTTATGGGCGCTGACCATTCAATACGCATCGAAACCCTCTCAAAAGAAAAAGAGGTCATCAAGTCGCGTATGGAAGAACTCAACAAGAAGTGGCAGGCGGAGATGTCTGTCGCAAGCAAGATACTTGAGACAAGGCAGAAGATGCACGAGTGCTATGAGAAAAATGCGGCAGACCCGTCGCTGAGCGGACTGAAAGGACAGCTTGCGGGGTTTGAAAAGGAAATGAAAGAGGCGCAGGGCGATGAGCCTCTTGTGCAGATTGACGTGGATTCGCAGACGATCTCAGAGGTAATTTCAGGCTGGACCGGGATTCCCACGGGCAGGATGCAGGCCGATGAGATCGCGACCGTGCTGAAACTTGAGGAAGTGATCGGGCAGAGGATCATAGGGCAGGACCACGCTCTGAATGCATTGGCGCAGATGATACAGATCGCGCACGCGGGAATTGAAGACCCCTCCAAGCCGAAGGCGGTCTTCCTTTTCGTCGGGCCAAGCGGCGTGGGAAAGACAGAAACCGCGCTGGCGCTCTCCGAACTGCTTTACGGCGGCGAACAGAACCTTATCACGATCAACATGTCCGAGTACCAGGAGGCCCACACAGTTTCAAGCCTGAAAGGCTCGCCTCCGGGATATGTCGGCTATGGCGAGGGCGGGGTGTTGACCGAGGCGGTGCGCAAACGCCCGTACAGCGTTGTGCTCCTTGACGAAGTGGAAAAGGCCCACCCTGACGTGCTGGAGCTTTTTTATCAGGTCTTTGACAAGGGCACTCTCGAAGACGGCGAAGGACGGAAGATAGATTTCAAAAATACCCTGATCATTCTTACTTCCAATTTATGCACTGACACCATCATGAAGGTCTGCGCTGACGAGGAGACTATGCCGGACCCTTCAGCCCTGACCGGAATGCTGCGTCCTGATTTGGTAAAGCATTTCAAACCAGCTTTTATCGGACGCCTTAAGGTAGTCCCTTATTATCCGATCAAGGACAAGAACATGCGCCTCATTGTCAAACTCAAACTTAATAAAGTTGCAAAACGGATGATGGAAAACAGGAACGTTGCTTTCCATTACGGTGAGGATATTGTCGATTCCATTGCAAGCCGCTGCACCGAAGTCGAGAGCGGCGCAAGAAATGTGGACAATATCCTGACCAACACCCTTATGCCCGAGATGTCGAAGGAACTTCTTTCAAGGATGGCTGCCGGAGAGCAGATAAAAGAGGTGAAGGTGTCATTGAGCGGCGAGGGGTTTGCATTTAACATCCAGTAAACGGGAGGAAGGTGTGAAATGCCTGAGCCTATTTCTTTTGGAAAGATTGACGTCAGTTTGACTTCAACAATGGAAGAGATAAGAGGGACGGTTGAATCCGATACACCCTTCAGGATCGCCATCCTCGGTGATTTCAGCGGGCGCGTCAACAGGAAAATTATAAAGACAGGCCCCGCGCTTGCAAACCGCCGTTTTCTTCCCGTGGACAGGGACAATATCGACGACGTGCTGAAAAAACTCGGCGCGGAGATCAGTCTTCAAATTTTAGGCAAGGATTCTCCCCCGGTCATTGTCAAATTTTCAAACATGGATGATTTTCATCCTGACCGCCTTTTTGAAAACCTTGATGTCTTTCAGGCATTAAAGGAAACGCGCCAGGGACTGAAAGATCCCGCAGCGTTTGCGCTGCTGGCAAAAGCATTTAAGCAGGAAGAAACGTCCGGGAAGGAAAAACAAGATACCCCCCTTGAGTCCCCCCTTGCTAAGGGGGAAATTGAAGAGGGGTCAACTGGCGGACTTCTGGACCAAATTCTTGAAGAGGCAGGGGAACAGAAGCCGGGGGCCCAACCGACCCAGGGAATGTCTGAGATGGATAGTTTCCTGCGGGAGATCGTCAAACCACATCTTGTCCCCGACATCGAAAAAGAGCAGGCCGGTATGATAGCCGCTGTTGATGCCGCCGCAGGTGAACTGATGAATATGATTCTGCATCATCCCGATTTTCAGGCGATGGAAGCAGCGTGGCGCGCGCTTCATTTTCTCATATCAAGGGTCGACACAGACACCAGCCTGAAGATCTATTTATTCGATATATCGAAAGAAGAACTGGCCGCTGATCTATTATCAGAGGCGGAAGACCTCCGTTCCTCGGCGATGTACAAACTCCTTGTCGAGCAGACAGTCGAGATCTTCGGCGGCGGGCCGTGGGCGGTCATTGCAGGCAGTTATACTTTTGATCGCACCATTGAAGATGCAGAGCTGCTCGGGCGGATGGCAAAGATTGCAGGGCGGGCTGGCGCTCCATTCATTTCTGCCGCGCACCCTCATCTGGCAGGCTGTGAATCATTGGCTGAAACTCCCCGGCCTGATGACTGGAAATGGTCTGCTGATGGAAAAAGCGAAGAGGCGTGGCAGGCATTGAGAAAATTACCCGAGGCGTCATATGCCGGCCTCGCGCTTCCGGGATTTTTACTCCGCCTTCCATACGGCGTTGAGGCTGAGCCGGCTGAGAGTTTTAATTTTGAAGAAATGTCCGGCAAACCGGACCACGGACATTACCTGTGGGGCAATCCGTCCTTTGCCTGTCTATGTCTCCTGGCCCAGTCATTCAGCGATTACGGCTGGGAATTTCAACCGGGCGTTGAGCAGAATATAGACGGGCTCCCCCTGCATATTTATAAAGAAGACGGCGAGGCAAAGATCAAGCCCTGCGCTGAAGTATTATTCACTGAACATGCGGTCGATGTCATTTTAGAAAAAGGCATCATGCCGCTCATATCATTTAAGGACCAGGACATCATCAGGCTTGCGCGCTTCCAGTCGATCGCCGATCCCCTGGCAGGGCTGACAGGCAGATGGGAGTAAATGATATCGTGGCTGGTCATTTCAGGCATATATAAAACCCTTTTTGCACCAACCAGTTAATTTATTTATTGCAAAATCATCCCGTTGCATTAATCTTTTTCGGTTGATTGCGGGCGGTTTGCCTTCTTCCTTTTTCTGTATTCTATTACATGCAGCTTCCTGAACAGTCTTTCAATCTTGTCTCTGTAGGCCATAGCGAGGAAAACAACGATAACGGCGATCCCGGCAAGAATGGAAAGCCTGTAATACTGGTGATGTCTTATATAATCACCGCTCACTGTCAGCAGCGCCGTGCCGAAAAGCCGCCCTGTGCCGCTTATTACAAGGAACTCCATCGTTGAAAGATGTCCCAGCCCAAGCACGTAGCAGAGGGCGTCTTTGGGAAGTCCGGGGATCAAAAAAAGCAGAAAGACAAGGAAGGCCCCTTTGTGGTGCAGCAGATATTCAAACCTCGCCATAGTCGCTTTGCTCACAAACCTGTCAACAAAGGGCCTGCCGAAGAGCCTTGAAATGGAAAACGCAATGTATGATCCGATGGTCAGCCCGATGGTGGAATAGATAGTTCCTGAAACATGGTCGTACAAATAACCGCCTAACAACCCGGTGGCTTCTCCCGGTATAGGCGCTATCACGACCTGGAGGGCCTGGACCAGTATGAATCCGACAACTGCAAACGGTCCGAGTGATCTGAGGAAGGCAAGCAGTTCCTCCCTGTTGAGGAAGAATCTGATCAGTCCTGTCTTATAGAACAGCAGCGTTATCCCGGCAAGGAACAGCAGGAATAAAAAAAGCTTCAGCCATACCTTGTTTTTGACTTGTTCTGTAATTGGCTTTACCTCGAACTATAAGGGCAATTATCTGAGTGTCACTGCGAACTGGATTTATTGATTGAACAGCCCTGTGCTCAAATACCTGTCGCCGCGGTCCGGGAAGATGACCACAACCTTTTTATCTCTTCCTAATTTCTTTGCGACTTTTAACGCCGCCCAAGCGGCAGCGCCTGATGATATGCCGGCGAGGACACCTTCCTTCTTTGCCAGCAGCCGTGACATTGATGCTGCGTCGTCGTCTGTTACAGGAATCACCTCATCATAGATTTTCGTATTCAGTACGCCGGGATAAAAACCCGCGCCTATGCCTGCAATTTTGTGCGGACCGGGATTGCCGCCGGACAGCACAGGCGAGCCTGCCGGTTCAACCGCCGATGATCTCAACTGCCGTGGTCCTTCTGTGGATATCAGGATTGGCAGGATTTTCAAATTGCATAGGCATAAAATAATCGGGATTTCTTTTCAATATCAGCTCCGCCTCTTCCACAGCGCCCATCATCCCTTTGGCGGCAGGTGTGAGGACCAGCTCAGCCCCGAATGCCTGGAACATCAGCCTTCTCTCCTGAGACATGCTTTCAGACATGGTCAGGATTATTTTGTATCCCTTCACCGCGGCTATCAAGGCGAGCCCTATTCCGGTATTGCCGCTTGTGGGCTCGATGATGGTGCCGCCGGGCTTCAACTTGTCCTCTTTCTCCGCAGCTTCTATCATCGAAAGCGCTATCCTGTCTTTGACGGAACCGCCCGGATTAAAGCCCTCAAGTTTCGCCCATATCTCCGCGTAATCCGCATCCGGTATGTGGTTCAGTCTTACAAGCGGGGTATTGCCGACAAGACTTAATATGTTTGTATGAGGTTTCATTTTTTGTAATACGCCTTTCCCGCACAGGCCTTGCAATATATCCTGCCGTCCAGATTTATCTCCCTGTTGTCCTGCACATATTCTCCGCATTTTTCGCACTGCACCCGCTTCAACGGCCTTCCGGGCATGTCCTCCGGGGGAATTTCAACGGACACTTCTTCCCATTTAAAAAGCTCCTCATCCGGCATCACCTTGTAAGCGGCGGTCTGGCGTTCGTACTTGTCCTCGATCTCAGTGCAATAGTTTTTCGCTGCCGCCTTTGATTCCTCTTTCGCAAGTATTCTTATCGCCTTCCCCGTGTTCAGGTTTACAAAGGTCGCGGCCATCTTTCCGTAATCAAGGAGCTTCATTGTCCTTTTGCCGGGGCTGCATCCCGTGACAGACTGGATCGCATCAGTGGCGCACCTGTCTATTTCAACAAACACCATGACCTTCTTCCTGTCTTTGCCCTTAGGGTCTTCAATGTCAACCTTTTCAAGTCCTAATATGCTCATCCTTACGCCTAACACCTGTCCGGGACAGAGATGCCCGTGAATTTTTACGGACTCATCAAGCAGGCTTTCAAAATTAAAATTATCTTTCCCGGTCATGAATTAATTGCCTTTTTGAGCTCAACTCAAAAACGTTTGTATGGTTATGCCTGTAAAACTTTGTAAATGGCAGGACGACTGTCCCTTTGTTGAATTCTCAACAGGTTAATGTAGTCAAATGTTTTAGCCGATAATATTATATATTAAGGCATAAGATGTTTAACAGCGTTAAATTCAAGATAACCATTACAGCTTTTTTCATTATCTCTGTCATTATGGTCTTGTCCACTTTGAGAGATATAAATCAGACCGAGCAAAAGCTCCTGAACGCGCAGAAAGAAAAAGCCGTCCTGCTTTCAGAGAGGATAACGCACGGCATTATGGTGCTCATGCTGAAGAACAGGTGGCAGGACCTGCAGACCTTCATGGAAAGTCTCATCAAGGACTCAAAGGAATTAAAGGGGATACGAATATTTCTCCCTGAAAACGGGACAATAGTCGCTTCCTCGGAGCCAAAGGAGATCGGAAGGGAAATTTATAAAAAAGATGTGGAGATTTTCAAGAACGGGGAATATCAGAAGGCCTTTCTGGTAGAGAAAGAGGGACAATGGTATACCTCAAAGCTTACCGTCATCCAGAACCAGCCCATCTGCCACAGATGTCACGGCTCTGATAAAGAGGTTTTGGGCGTGCTGGGTATTGATATTTCGCTTAACAGCGTATACCAGACCAGCGGGGCATTTAAAAAAGAACATTTCATGGATGCCCTTATCGGCTTTCTGCTGATGGGATCAGGCATTATGCTTGTGGTTGGAATACTCATAGAAAGGCCGGTCAGGAAGATGATCCGCACTATCAGGAAGATTGAAAACGGCGATTTGTCCGCAAGAATGGAAGAGAACAAGAAAGACGAGTTCGGCCTCATGGCAAAGAGTTTTAACAGCATGGTTGAATCGCTCGAATCCGCCAATAAAGAGATAGAGCAGTTTCACATGGAGCAGATACAAAGAGCGGCAAGGCTCGCTTCGCTCGGAGAGATTATATCGGGCATCGCCCATGAGATTAAAAATCCCCTCACAGGCATAAGCTGCGCGGTACAGTTAATTCAGTCCGAGATGAAGGCAGACGATGATAAGAAGGAAATCACTGCCGAAATATTGCTTCAGATAAAAAGGCTGGACAGGATAGTGAAAGACCTCCTGAATTACGCAAAGCCGAAACCGCCTCAGTTCCTGCCCAATAGAATAGAGGGCATTTTAGAGAAGGCATTGTTTTTTGTATACCCGGAGGCCAAGGGTCATGATATCAGCATTGATCCGCGTATTGATAACGACCTTCCGGAGGTCATGATGGACCCGGACCAGATGCAGCAGGTATTTTTGAATTTGATGATAAACGCGATCCAGGCAATGCCCTCCGGGGGAAGGCTTGCGATCTCAATATCAATAGCTGATTCCCAGACGGTCGGAGAAAAAATAAAAGGCCAGATACTGAGCAATAAAATAATGCTCATCAGGTTTCAGGACACCGGGGAAGGAATAGAGCAGGAGCATCTTGAAAATATATTCGATCCTTTTTATACTCGAAAAACAAAAGGCACGGGTCTTGGATTGTCCATAAGCCAGAGGATCGTCCATGAACACGGAGGTGAAATTACCGTGGAGAGCACACCTGGGAAAGGGACCGTTTTTACGATATCTCTGCCGCTCATAGAGACCGGAGGGAGAGTTCAGGAATAACATTATGGGAAGAATACTCGTTGTCGATGATGAAAAATTTATAACAAAGAGCCTCAAACAACACCTTGAGAAAGAAGGCCATGAGGTTTTTACCGCTGATTCCGGAGACGACGGTCTTGAGGTCTTTCAGGCGGAGTCCCCTGATATTGTTATCCTGGACTTGCGTATGCCTGGCATGAGCGGAATGGAAACGCTTGAAGCCATGAAGAAGTCAAACAGCGAGGCAGTTGTAATTATCATCACGGCTCATGGAGATATCGGTACTGCAGTTTCCGCGATAAAATTGGGCGCGTATGACTTCGTTGAAAAGCCTTTTGACCTTGACAGGCTCTCTGTTCTCATTAAAAAGGCCATGGAAACTGCACAGTTAAAGAGAGAGGTCAATTATTTCAGGGAGGAAAAATACGACACTTACAACTTCAGCAACATAATCGGCGAATCTCCTGTGATGAGAGAAGTCATCACACTTGCCAAAAAGGTGGCGGCAAGCGACGCCAATACCATTCTCATTCAGGGCGAAAGCGGCACCGGCAAGAGCCTGCTTGCAAGGGCGATGCACTATAACAGTCCGCGTGTGGTCGGGCCTTTTGTGGAGGTCACCTGCACCGCGATACCTGAAGCGCTTATCGAGAGCGAATTGTTTGGCCATGAAAAGGGCGCCTTTACGGACGCCAAGGCAGCCAAAAAGGGGCTTTTTGAAGTTGCAAGCGGTGGCACCATTTATCTTGATGAAATTGGTGATATTAAATTGTCCACTCAGGCAAAGCTCTTAAGGGCGCTTGAAGAAAAGACCTTCAAGCGTGTCGGCGGACTCAAAGACATAAAAGTGGATGTCAGGATTGTTGCGACTACAAACAAAAAGAACCTCGAAGAAGCAGTAAGGAACGGGGGCTTCCGGGCAGACCTCTATTACCGTCTTAAAGTATTCCCGATCAACCTCCAGCCGTTAAGGGAGCGTAAAGAGGACGTACTCCCGCTTGCCATGCATTATTTACAAAGGTTCAACAAAGAATTCAAAAAGAATGTGACCGGTATTTCACCGACAGCCGAAAAGCTCCTGCTGAATTATCCGTGGTATGGAAATTCAAGGGAGCTCAGAAATGTGATCGAGAGGGTCTGCATTCTGGAGGACACCGAGATTGTTTATCCCGAACATCTTCCGGCGGAGATTATCGAGTTCAGCGGAATAGAATCGGTTGAGAGCGCCGCAATCGCCATCCCAACTGCTGGACTCTCCCTGAAAACTGTGGAAAAGGACCTGGTTGAGCAGGCGCTTAAAAAAACCGGCGGTAATCAGACAAAGGCAGCCAGGCTGTTAGGGATCTCCAGAGACGCCCTTCGATATAAGATGCAGAAATTCGGCCTGTTGTAGGGTCCTGACTTAGTAAGCTTCTGCTTACTTGCCCTTCTTTGTCCCCTCGCGTCCTATCGCAACTTTCCCTGTGCGGACAAATTCTTTTATGCCGAAAGGCTTGATGAGGTCTATGAACGCGCTGATCTTTTTCTCTTCCCCGGTTATTTCTATCGTATAGGTTGCAGGGCCTGAATCCACAATCCTGCCCCTGAATATCTCGGCAAGCTGCAGGGCCTCTGTCTTGTCCTCTTTCCTCGGGGCGATCTTGACGAGCACCATTTCCCTTTCAACGTGATCGAGCTCCATGAAGTCCACAACCTTGATGACGTCAATAAGCTTGTTGAGCTGTTTTGTTATCTGCTCGACTACCAGGTCGTCGCCGGTTGTAACAATTGTCATTATGGAGATCGCAGGGTCAATAGTTTCGCCGACGGAAAGGCTCTCGATGTTATATCCTCTTCCGCTGAAAAGGCCTGAGATCCTCGAAAGAACGCCGAATTTATTTTCAACCAGCACTGAAATTGTATGACGCATTATTCCTCCGGGAAAAACTATTAATAAATAAACTAACGTTTTCTGCATTGGTCATTCCGGCTTGTCCGGAATCTTTTTCAAAGAAGAATTCCCGATGCGCTTCGCTTGCGGGAATGACAGCTTGCAATATCTTACTGAAAATCTACTTCACTGCCTTTAACTTTTTCTCTTCCTTCTTTTCCTCTTCCTCAAAGATCATCTGGTCTATTGACGCCCCTGCCGGGACCATCGGGTAAACCTTTTCCTTCCAGTCCACAACAAAATCCAGGAATACGGGCCTGTTTTTTATCTTCAGCGATTCCTTAATAACAGGCTCTACCTCCTCCGGCTTCGTGGCCCTTAAACCGGCCGCGCCGTAGGCTTCGGCAACCTTGACGAAATCAGGGTTCCCTGTCTCAAGATGAGTATGTGAATAGCGCTCTTTAAAGAACAGTTCCTGCCACTGCCTTACCATCCCAAGATACCCGTTGTTCAGTATCGCCACTTTTACTGGCAGTTTATTGATGACCGCTGTTGCCAGTTCCTGTATGTTCATCTGTATGCTTCCGTCGCCCGCTATATCGAAAACCACTTTATCAGGACACGCGAACTGCGCCCCAATTGCCGCTGGAAAACCGTATCCCATCGTGCCGAGGCCGCCGGAAGACAACCATCTTCTCGGGTGATCATATTTGTAGAACTGCGCGGCCCACATCTGGTTCTGGCCTACCTCGGTACAGATTATGGCCTCGCCCCTGGTGACCTCGTATATCTTTTCAACAACGAATTCCGGCTTGATGATATTTTTGTCAAACCTGTATGAAAGAGGTCTCTCCTCTTTCCAATGTTCAATCTGTTTCAGCCATGCGCTCCTGATCGCGCCCCACTGCTCCTTTGATTCCTTAAGCGCCTTTATCAGATCTCTTAAAACGTTTTTGACATCACCGACAACTGGGAGGTCCACCCTCACATTTTTCCTGATAGATGTCGGGTCAATATCGATCTGCATTATCTTTGCATTCGGCGCGAATTCGTCGGTCTTGCCTGTTACACGGTCGTCAAATCTCACGCCGATCCCAATAAGGAGGTCCGCATTCTGGACGGCTGTGTTGGCGTAATAAGTGCCGTGCATTCCAAGCATTCCCATTGAGAGTTTATTCGTGCCGGGAAATCCGCCAAGCCCCATCAGTGTCATTGTGACCGGGATCTTCGCAAGCTCGGCAAGTTCCTTCAGTTCTTTGGAGGCGCCTGATAAGATCACGCCGCCGCCTGCCATGATGACCGGTTTTTTCGCCTGCAATATCATCTGGGCGGCCTGGTTTATCATGTACTTATTTCCGTGATATGTCGGATTGTAACTTCTGATCTTCACTTCCTCCGGCCAGATAAATTCTGTTGAACCGGCTGTCACGTCCTTTGGCAAATCAATTAATACGGGGCCGGGTCTTCCTGTGCAGGCGATATGAAATGCCTCCCGCACGGTCTTTGCCAGGTCCTTCACATCTTTAACAAGAAAATTATGCTTGGTGCAGGGCCTGGTGATCCCGACAATATCCGCTTCCTGAAACGCGTCATTGCCTATAAGCAGTGTAGGCACCTGGCCGGAAAAAACAACAAGAGGGATGGAATCCATCGAGGCGGTTGCAATACCTGTTACGGTATTTGTGGCTCCTGGCCCTGAAGTAACTATCGCAACCCCGGGCTTTCCGCTGGCCCTTGCATAACCGTCCGCAGCATGCACTGCGGCCTGCTCGTGCCTTGTAAGAATAAGCTGCAAGTCTTTTTCATCATAAAGAATGTCGAAGATATTGAGCACCACGCCGCCGGGATAACCGAAGACGTGTTTTACCCCTTCCTTCTTCAGACACTCAATTAATATCTCTGCGCCGCTCTTTTTCATTTAATCTCCCTAAGCAATATTCAGTTGCTTAAATGTCATTCCCTGACTTCATCACCGCGCCGGTGCTTGCGGATGTTACCAGTGAAGCATATCTTGCAAGCCAGCCTTTGTTTATTTTTGGTTTTAACGGGATGTGCGTTTTAAACCTCTTTTTTATTTCTTTATCGCTGAGGAGTAAATTCAGCTTTCTGTTAATAATATCAATCTCTATCATGTCTCCGTTTTTTACGATAGCGATCGGCCCGCCCTCCATTGCCTCTGGCGATACATGTCCGATACAGGGGCCTCTCGTTCCTCCTGAGAAACGTCCGTCAGTGATTAAGGCCACCGAGTCGCTTAATCCCATTCCCGCGATTGCGGATGTGGGGCTTAACATCTCTCTCATGCCCGGGCCGCCTTTGGGTCCTTCATAGCGGATTATGACAACATCGCCGGGTTTGATCATTCCTGAGAGTATCGCCTTCATCGTATCTTCTTCTGAATTAAACACCTTAGCGCTGCCCTTGAACTTGAGCATTTTTTCGCTGACAGCCGTTTGTTTTACAACAGCGCCGTCAGGGGCAAGCGTGCCTTTTAATACGGCGATGCCTCCCTGTTTGCGATGGACCTTATCAAGAGGCCTGATGACCTCCTCATCAGTAATCTCTGCACCATCAGCGATTTCGTATATCTTCTGCCCTGAAACAGTAATAACATTATTGAGGCTGGATTTCAATCTCTTCAGCACCGCGGGTATTCCGCCGGCAAAATCCAGGTCCTCAAGATAATGCGTGCCCCCGGGCAGCATGTTTGAGATATGCGGTGTCTTCTTGCTTATCCTGTCAAATAATTCCAGTGTCAAATTTACCTTGGCCTCATGAGCTATTGCGGGGATATGCAACACTGTGTTGGTTGAGCCTCCGAGGGCCAAGTCAACCGTTATCGCATTTTCAAACGCCTTGCGGGTCATTATCTTTTTTGGAGTAATATTTTTCTTTATGAGCTCAACAATCCTGCTGCCGCTGTTAAATGCGATCCTGCGTTTTTGCGCTGAGACCGCCAGGGCAGTGGCGCAGCCGGGAAGGCTCATGCCGAGAGACTCCGTTACGCAAGCCATTGTGTTTGCCGTGTACATACCCTGACAGGAACCTGCACCGGGACAGGCGCACATTTCAAGGTCTTCCAGTTCCGACTTCTTCAGCAATCCTTTTTTATATTGTCCTATTGCTTCAAATGTATCATTAACAAGTGAAAGTCTCTTGCCCCGCAAATGGCCTGAATACATCGGTCCTGCGGTAACGACTATTGAGGGAACGTTCACTCTCGCTGCGGCCATGAGCATCCCCGGGGTAATCTTGTCGCAATTTGTAAGAAGCACCAGCCCGTCAAACTGGTGCGCCTGAGCAATGGTCTCCACCATGTCTGCGATCAGCTCTCTCGAAGGGAGGCTGTAGTGCATTCCGCTGTGCCCCATAGCAATGCCGTCGCAGATGCCTGGGATGCCGAAGAAGAACGGATAACCTCCTCCCGCATGCACGCCTTTTTCTATAAACCGTTCAAGGTCTCTCATGCCTATGTGGCCGGGAATAATGTCAGTGAAGCTTGTTGCCACGCCGATGAACGGCTTGTTTATTTCAGAGCGGGGGATTCCAGTGGCGTAGAGCAGCGCCCGGTGAGGCAGTCTTTCCAGACCTTTTTTTATCAAATTGCTTTTCATAATATAAACAAGTTAAGAGTTGACAGTTAAAAATTAAGAGTTAAAAGCGGAAACAGGAAATAACTTTTCACTTTTAACTTTCAATTTTCAACCTGGTTGGTACTCCCTGATAAGCTGAGCTATACGGTCCTTATGTTGAAGTTTTTGTTTTTGCATTTTCTTTTTTTCGACTTCTTCCTCCGCTGAGAGATACTTTTTCTTATTCATTTCATCAAGGGCCTTGTCAAGTTTCCGGTGGTCCTCTTCAAGTCTCCTGAACTCTTCATTTTCACTTCTTAAAGCATTTAAGATATCGTCATGTTTCATAAGGCTCCCCCTTATCTTTATATAAGATGAAAAATTACCATATTCTCGGGAAAATTACAAGGTCACTGCTTTTATAAAACAATTGCCTGAACGGCTTTTTTGTGTCATTAAGCTCAGAGACGAGCATATAAAATATATGTTGTTCCGCAAGATAATTGCCCAAGATAATTGTTAATTGACAAAAACCATTATGTTTAGTTAACTTCACACTTAATGATTCCTTTTAAAGACGACAACCCTGCGCAAACTTTCCCTTTTGTGACAATAGCTTTGATAGCCGCCAACACTGCGGTCCTTGTCTCGCAGCTGCTTTATTCCGGTGATCAAAGACAAATAGTATTTGCATATGGCGCAATTCCTCATTCTCTTTTGACGTTTGAGACCGCACAGCCTGTTCATCCTGTCTTGACCGTGTTCACTTCCATGTTTATGCACGGGGGGATACTTCATCTTGTAAGCAATATGCTTTATCTCTGGATATTCGGTAATAATATTGAAGACAGCTTGGGCCATATACGATATATAATATTTTATCTCCTTTGTGGTGTTGCGGCCTCATACGCCCACGCGTTAACAAATTCCGTCTCGCAAATACCCATGATAGGCGCAAGCGGCGCTGTATCCGGAATCCTCGGCGCCTACCTGCTTCTGTTTCCTCATGCAAGGATACATACACTTATCTTTCTTGGTTTTTTTATTCAGGTTGTCAGGCTTCCGGCAATATTTGTGATAGGCTTTTGGATAGTAATCCAAATCTTAAACGGCATGCTAAGCAAAGGCCTTGCAAATAGCGGGGGAGTTGCTTGGTTTGCGCACGTCGGAGGTTTTATTGCCGGACTATTATTAATAAAGCTTTTCTTGAAAAACAAAAGAAGACTCTACTATTGAGTGGCTCCCCATTAAAACATCCCGACTTAACTTTTTCATGATAATTAAAGTTTTTGATTAAATTCACGCTAAACATGGTTATTCAGGATTATTCAGCAGATTTCATTATTTTTCCGACGAATGAACGCCTTGTCTTCGCAGACGTTTAATTATTATATTAGCACTCGCCTCGTTTGAGTGCTAACTTCAAATTTAATTAACTCTAACTTAAACTGAAATCAATCTTAATTCAAAAGAAAGGAGAGGAGACTATGAAATTTAGACCATTGAAAGACAGGTTGTTAGTAAAATACTCTGAAGAACCTGAAAAAAGCACAGGGGGGCTTTACATCCCTGACAGCGCAAAGGAAAAACCACAAAAAGGAGAAGTAATTGCGGTCGGCCCGGGCAAAATAACCGATGACGGCAAACTGCAAAAGATGGAAATTAAAATTGGCGATACCGTCCTGTTTGAAAAGTATTCCGGTTCCAAGATAAATATTGAGAATGAAGAATACCTGATTATCAGGGAAGACGACGTCCTTGGGCTCATAGAAAAATAAGAATTCAAATTCGTCACATATATTAAGGAGGATACAATGGCAAAACAGTTGTTATTTGGTGAAGATGCAAGAAGGGCGATACTTAAAGGCGTTACAGCCTTAAGTGACGCTGTAAAGGCGACCTTAGGGCCGAAGGGGAGAAACGCGCTCCTCGACAAAAAATTCGGCGCACCGACAATCACAAAAGACGGTGTTACAGTTGCCAAGGAGATTGAATTAAAAGATCCGTATGAAAATATGGGCGCGCAGCTTGTCAGAGAAGTGGCAAGCAAGACATCTGACGCGGCAGGTGACGGCACAACTACTGCCACCGTCCTTGCATATGCAATTTACAAGGAAGGGATGAAGCACGTCGTGGCCGGCGCAAATCCGATGGAGATCAAAAGAGGAATTGATAAGGCTGTAATGACAGTTATCGATGAGCTCAAAAAACTCAGCAAAACTGTCCAGGACAAAAAAGAGATCGCCCAGGTTGGGACAATCTCTGCAAATAATGATTCAACAATCGGAGACCTTATCGCCGAGGCAATGGATAAAGTCGGCAAAGACGGCGTTATCACGGTTGAAGAGGCAAAGAGCATGGCTACAACCCTTGATGTTGTTGAAGGAATGCAGTTTGACAGGGGTTACATCTCACCGTATTTCATTACTGACCCTGAAAGAATGGAATGCACGCTTGAAGACCCCTTTATTCTGATCAATGAGAAAAAAATCAGCGCCATGAAAGACCTACTTCCCATCCTTGAGCAGATCGCAAAAATGGGCAGGCCCCTGTTGATCCTTGCTGAAGAGGTTGAAGGTGAAGCGCTTGCAACACTCGTTGTTAACAAACTCCGCGGCACCCTGCACGTGTGTGCGGTAAAAGCCCCGGGTTTTGGAGAAAGAAGAAAGGCGATGCTTGAAGATATTGCCACTCTCACAGGCGGAACATTAATTGCTGAAGACCTCGGCATAAAGCTGGAAAACATCAAGCTTACCGATCTCGGAAGGGCCAAGAAGGTCACCATTGACAAAGAGAACACCACAATTGTCGAAGGCGCGGGAGATCACGGCAAGATACAGGGCCGCGTAAAACAGATCAAAGCGCAAATCGAGGAAACCACTTCTGATTATGACAGGGAAAAGCTCCAGGAACGTCTCGCAAAACTCGTCGGCGGTGTTGCAGTAATCAATGTCGGCGCAGCGACCGAGACTGAAATGAAAGAGAAAAAAGCCCGCGTCGAAGATGCTCTCCATGCAACAAGGGCGGCAGTTGAGGAAGGCATTGTTCCCGGCGGCGGCGTGGCCCTGTTGAGGACCGTCCCGGCACTGGATAAACTCAAATTTGATCACGACCAGCAGATTGGCGTTGAAATTGTTAAAAAGGCGCTTGAAGAGCCTATCAGACAGATTGTCACCAATGCAGGGCTTGAAGGCTCTGTGATTGTTGAAAAGGTTAAGGCCAACACCAATAATAGTTTTGGCTTTGATGCGAATTCGGAACAGTACGTTGACATGATAAAGGCGGGTATCATTGACCCCACAAAGGTTACGAGATTCGCCCTGCAGAATGCTTCATCTGTTGCAGCGTTGATGCTGACAACGAGCGTGATGATAACTGAACTTCCCGAAGAAGACAAAGCGCCCAAGATGCCTATGGGCGGCGGTGGAATGGGAATGGAAGGGATGTACTAAAAAACGGCAGGCTGTAACAGGATTAAGAATACAGGCAAAAAGGTGAGGTCAATCCTCACCTTTTTTGTTTTCCCTTTATAATTTTTTTAAAAATGCTATGCTCGAACTTCAGCATCTCTTATTCGGATCTTGAAAAAATTTCAGGATGATAAGTCAGAAAACAAGCTAAAGTTGCGGGTAACTTTAGTGACGGATTATGATTTAAATCAATTGAATTGTTTAATAAAGTTTACTATGATATGCTACAGAAGGTTAAAAAGGATTATTAATTAACCGGATTTAAAAGAAAAGAAGGTGCAAGAAAACAAAGATGAAAAATATTTATTTTGTAGAAGCAAAATCTCCGGGCGCTAACATATTCAGCAAGATGCCCATGCCGCGATTAGGTTCCATCCTTTTAGGGACTATCCTGAAAAATAAAGGCTACAACACGAAGGTATATATTGAAGACATTGCACAGCCGGACTGGAAACAGCTTGAAGATGCCGACCTCATTTGCATCTCCTCCATTACTTCCACCGCGCCCCGTGCCTTTCAGATTGCCGAGACATTTAAGAAGCTTGGCATCCCCGTCGTTATAGGCGGCCCGCATTCCACTTTTTTACCGGAGGAAAGTCTGCAATATGCCGACTATGTTGTAAGGGGTGAAGGGGAAGAAACTATTGTTGAACTCGTCGAGCACCTCGAAACCGGTAAGCCACTGGATACAATCAAAGGCTTGACCTTTAAAGCCTCCGGCAAAATCGTTCACAATCCCGACAGGGAACTGCTTGAAAACCTGAATGACGCCCCGATCCCCGACTTCAGCCTCGTATACAATTGGAACTATACGGTTGCTCCTGTGGCAACATCAAGAGGATGCCCGTTCGCGTGCAGATTCTGTTCAGTGATCCAGATGTTCGGGAGAAAGTACAGGCATAAAACAATAGACAGGATAATAGAAGAAATTAAAGCGGCAGTTTCGTACGGGCCTCGTCACATATTTTTCATAGATGATAACTTTGCCGCCAACAAGAAGAGGACAAAAGAATTGCTGCGCGCGATGATCGCCAATAATATAAAGACGGAATGGAGCGCGCAGGTGCGCACCGACGTGGCCAAGGATCCGGAGTTGCTTGAATTAATGAAAGCAGCCGGATGCTTTTCCGTTTACATCGGGTTTGAATCGATCAATCCTAAAACCCTTGCGCTTTTTAACAAAGGCCAGGGTGTTGAGGACATTGATAACTGCATCAGGCTGATAAAGAAACATTCCATAAACATTCACGGAATGTTTGTGTTAGGCTCTGACACTGACGATATCCAGACCATAAGAAACACTCAGAAATATGCCAAAAGACTTGATATCGATTCAATCCAGTTCATGATGCTTACTCCTCTGCCGGGGACGCCTGTATTTAAGGAGATGAGGGAACAAGGTCGTCTGCTGCACACCGACTGGAGTAAGTACGACGCGCATCATGCAGTATTCGAGCCCACATTAATGACAGCCTTTGAACTACATTTAGAGACATTAAAGGCCATGGCAAATTTTTACTCGTGGTATTCCATCTTCCGCAATCTGCTGGAGCTGGATCTCTTCTATTCATTTGTTGGACTTTACGGGAAACGGTCTGTAAGCAAGTCACTTTCGGAAAGCAAGGACTATTTGCATAACTTGAAAGGCATCATATCTTCAAAGTTCGATGCGCAAACCGACAAGATAAGACAGTATCTGGCACAAAAACAGGGTGCAAAAAATATTATCCTGAATACCGCTTCTCTTGAAAAAACAGAGTCCAGATTTTTTTCGGCATTCATCGAGGTGCTTGATAAAAAGCTTATTGTTGATAAAGAAGATTTCAAGGTTCGTAAAAATACCCTCACCATTACTCCGCTTGCAGAACGTTTGAAAAGCAGACACCAGGAAGGCATGAAGAAGCACCTGTCAGATCTAATTGAAAAATATAAAGACAAAAAGGATTCCATCAAGGTTGTCAATATAGAAGCAACCTCACTGTATAAAACTTGCGTTAACATAGGTATATTATTAGACGCAAATTCCCGGAAAATCCGCAAGGCATATGAACATGCTCTCAAAAGCATCGGCGGAAATGAGTTTGAGTGTAATCACCTCGTCGTAATGGTCGCATAAGAAGCTCAGTTTTTATCCCCTTTTACTATAAACCTGTCAATAATGTCACCTGTCCGAAAGGACAGGTGACAGACAATCCACAAAATTGGTAAATTAATGCATCAACATACCCTTCCCAATTTAAAGTATGGGCCGGCGTAGGTTAATGAGGGGACATGGCTATAAATATTTCCTTCTTTTGACTTACCCGGTCCAATTTTTTTTATTAAAGTTTCATCTGGTGCGGATACCGAAATATCGAAAGAGGGTTTTTCGGAGAGTAGGCTGAAGCAATTGCTATATGCTGCGTGTGAGGCAAATAAGTGGTTAATTGGCGAAATAAGTATATAAGAGGATCATGTTCACAAATCAAAAAGCAAGTGAAAGCGTAGCGGAAGTAGTACAAATATATTGAAGGGCGGGACGAGTAAGGTGATATGGAAGGAACTCCCTGAACTGGAAGAAGTCGTAATGAAATATATATGGGATCAGCATAGGTGAGCCAATAGACGGATTATGCCGCAGACTGAAACTCCGGACTTTAGTCCGGAGTTTCAGTTCATTTCTTTTCTTCTCCGCCCCAAAAGGCCTCAGTCTTTTGCAGCAGTTCCCAGTCGCTGTCTATATCTTCCTGTATCTTTTTCAGCATCCATTCGTTTTCAGGGGCAAAGAGATGTTTGAATCTGCCCTGAGGTTTTAAAAATTCCGTAATCGGCTTTTTTTCTTTCGGCTTAACGTTTACTTTCAATACGCCGTTTTCAATTTCATACAAAGGCCAGTAGCATGTATCAACCGCAATCCTGCACAGTGTAATTTGATCATCAGTCCTTGTGCGCCAGCCGCGGTTGCAGGGTGATATGATGTTCATGAATTTAGGCCCTTTTATTTCAAGTGCCTTTCTTACTTTCTTTATCAGATCCTGCCAGTGAGCCGGCGATGCCTGGGCCGCGTATGGAATGCCGTGCGCTGCCATTATCTTTGTCAGGTCTTTTCTCTTCTGTAGTTTACCGGGGACCTTGCTTCCAGCCGGGTTTGTCGTTGTGTCCGCGCCATACGGGGTAGCGCTTGAACGCTGTATTCCGGTGTTCATGTACGCCCCGTTGTCATAGCAGACGTAAAGCATGTCGTGCCCGCGCTCCATTGCGCCTGAGAGACTCTGAAAGCCTATGTCGTATGTGCCGCCGTCACCGCCGAATGCGATAAATTTTACCTCTTTGTCAATAAGGCCTTTTTTCTTCCAAGCGCGGTACATGGTCTCTATTCCTGAGAGAGTTGCGGCGGCATTTTCAAAAGCGCTGTGCATCCATGGGATCTTCCATGCGGTGTATTCAGATATGCAGGTTGAAACCTCAAGGCATCCGGTGGCATTCGCAGCGACAATCGGATAGTCTGTTGCCATGAGCACTTGTTTGACAATGATTGGCGCGCCGCAGCCGGAGCACATCCTGTGTCCGTGAGTTAATCTGTCTTCCTGCTTTGAAAGCTCTTTTAAGGTTAACGGCTTTGTTGCTGTTGTCATATTATCACCTCACTAGTTAAGCTATTAGCTAATAGCTGTCAGCTATCAGCTTTATTCCCTCACTCCGATGTATTCTTTTACGGTCTTTACCTTTCCCGTTTTGATTATCTCAACAAGCTCATTAAGCACAAGCTCAGCCTGGTCAGGCATGAAGTCCCTTCCGCCGAGCCCGTAAATCTTGTTTGTCATCAGGGGTTTTTTATCGAGATGCAGCATTGAAGACCAGATTTCCACAAACAGCGGGCCGTACGCTCCGAAGGAATCCGCCCTGTCCATAACGCAGATTGCCTTTACGTTCTTAAGCGCGTTTGCCACTTCCTCATAAGGGAAGGGCCTGAACAGCCTCGGTTTTAAAAGTCCCGCCTTAATCCCCTTGTTCCTGAAATCGTCCACCACATCCTTTGCCGTGCCTGCCGCTGAGTTCAGTATGACCATTGCGATATCGGCATCGTCAAGCCTGTATGATTCAAAGAGGCCGTATTTCCTCCCGCTCATCTTTTCAAAGTCCGCTGCAACATCGAGCACGACATTCTTAACTTTTGACATCACTTCATGCTGCGCCCTTTTGTATTCATGATAGAGGTCAGGAAGGATCAGGGGCCCGAAGCTTTTCGGATGCTCCAGGTCCAGCAGCGGGTTCACCTGCTTGTATTCGCCGACAAAGTTTTTTACCTTGTCGTCTTCAAGATACTCAACCCTCTCAATCGAGTGGCTGATAATAAAACCATCAAGGCATACCATTACGGGAAGCCTTATGTCCAGATGCTCCGCGACCCTGAATGCCTGAATTATATTGTCGTATGACTCCTGAGCATTTTCGCTCCAGATCTGTATCCAGCCTGAATCTCTTGCGCCCATAGCGTCAGAGTGGTCGCCGTGTATGTTGAGCGGAGCTGACAAGGCCCTGTTTACGACCGGCATTACAATCGGCAGCCTGTCGCCTGCTGCTATGAAAAGCATTTCCCACATGAGCGCCAGTCCCTGTGATGATGTGGCTGTTATGACCCTGCCGCCTGCCGCTGCCGCGCCGATGCATGCGCTCATGGAGCTGTGTTCGCTCTCAACGAGTATCACTTCTGTATCAACCTTACCATTTGATGCGAAGCTCGAAAACCTCTGCATCATGTCCGTCTGAGGAGTAATCGGGTACGCACCGCACACGTCAGGATTGACCTGTCTTAGCGCCTCTGCCCCAGCTTCGTTTCCAGTTACCGCGACAATCTTTCCCATTTTATTTGCCCTCCTCTTCCATCACGATTGCCTTCTTGCCTTTTTTACCGGGGCATTCATAAGCGCAGATGCCGCAGCCCTTGCAGTAATCATAATCGAATTCTCCCCGCTTTCCGTCTTTGACTTTAACTGCCATGTCGGGACAATATATCCAGCAGAAAAGGCACTGTATGCAATTCTCTTCTATCCATCTCGGCCTGAAGGCCCTCCAGGATCCGGTCTTGAATTTTACTGCGCTGCCGGCCTCAAGAACAACGGAGCCGGGTGGAAGTTTTTCCCATAGTTTTTTGCTCATCCTTCCTGCACCTCCTCGTAACCCCGCTTTGTCGCTTCGAGATTTCCGTCTATGATCTTTTGCGCGAATTTCTTGCCGAAACTCTTTCTCACGGCTTCGACAAGCTCGTTCTGCGGGACAATATTGATAGCCTTGTTGATTGCTCCGAGCATCGGGGCGTTCGGAAGCGCTCTTCCAATGCAGTCAAGAGCTATCTTTGTAGCGTCAATGGTGAATATTTTTTGAGACGGCTTCGCTTTCAATTTCTCCCGGATCTCTTTTGGGGCTTTTGCAGTGTTTACGACAAAAACGGTGTCATCCAGTGCGCCGTCGGCAACGTTAATGCTGTCTAACAAAGTCGCATCAGCAATGCTCACTACCTTAGGATGCAGAACGGGACAGTGCATCCGTATCTCGTGATCACTTACTCTATTGTAGGCCCTCAGGGGGGCGCCAGCCCTTTCAGGGCCATACTCCGGGAATGCCTGCACATGTCTTCCGCCGCCCAGGCACGCGTCTGCCAGCACTTTTGCGGCAGTAACGGTCCCCTGGCCGCCGCGTCCGTGCCATCGGATTTCAATCATCTTTTCCATTTTTTATAGTCCTCCGAAATTTTTTCAAAAGATAGAAGGCATATTTTTGAATGTTTAATATAGCCTATACTTAGCTGTATTTGCAAGGGTGTATATGTCAACAGAACAGCTCTTGGATTTAAATCCTTTTTAGTGCTATACTAACCCTTATTTTTTTCTCTCAAGGAGATTTTTTGGTCAAGGGCATTTCATTAGTAAATCCATTTGTAAGCTTTGGAAGTAAACTGCACATCCTGACGGCGATTACCTTTTTATTTTTTGTTTTTCTCCTGAATGTTCCGGCTGTTTCCGCTGAGTCCGGCCCAGTTGTCACGTCAATCGGGCTTAATGGCAATAAAAAAATCGGCGAGGAAACAATACTTGCAAAAATGAAGAGCAAAGCAGGAGCGCCTTTCTCGAAAAACGCGGTGCAGGAGGACATAAAGAAATTGTACGGCATCGGATATTTTGATGATGTCAGGGTTGAAATAGAATCCTTTGAAGGCGGCATCAAGCTCACTTTTAATTTTACTGAAAAACCCACTATCGCCAGCATAGACTTTCAGGGTAATGAAAAGGTTGAAACAAAGGACCTGAAAGACAAAATAACAATAACCGCCGGGGCGATCGCGAGCATACCCCTGATAACGGACAATACGGAAAAGCTTATCTCCTACTATCATTCGGAAGGGTATTGGCTTGTCAAGGTCATCCCCATAACCAGGGAAATCTCACAAGACACTGTAGCGCTGACCTTTCAAATTAGCGAGGGTCAGAAAGTCCTGATTAAGAATATTGTTATAGAAGGCAATAAGGCCCTATCCAAAAAAGAGATAAAAAAAGTCATGAAGACAAAAGAGGGCGGGCTCTTTTCATTTATAACAGGTTCTGGCGTTTATCAAAGCGAACAGATCAGGGTGGACCTCGAAAGGATAAGGGATATGTACCTTAATCACGGCTTTATTTATGCGGCGATCTCAGAGCCTGAACTTACTCTGAGTCCTGAAAAAAAGAAGCTTACATTGAAAATTTCCATATCGGAAGGCGAGCAATACAAGATCGGAGAGATGAAGGTTGCCGGCAATACGGTATTCACAAATGAAGAGATATTGAAAAATGTAAAAAGCGCCACGGGGCAGGTCTTTGACCGCGGCAAGTTAAAAAACGACATAGACAGCATCCTGGACCTCTACACTGAAAAGGGTTACGCGATGGCGGACGTTAACCCGCTGGTTGATGTCAATACAAAGGATGAGGCGGCAAATATCACGCTGTCCGTCACGGAAGGAAGCATCTTCCGGATCGGCAGGATAGATATCGCGGGCAACACGAAAACCTATGACAAGGTGGTTCGCAGAGAGATAAGGCTTGACGAGGGCGACGTCTATAATAAAAAACTCCTGAAGAGAAGCTACCAGAGAATAAACAACCTCAATTTTTTTGAATCTGTCGATATCTCGCCTCAGCCCCGCTCAGAGGAAAAGCTCATTGACCTCAATGTGAAAGTAAAGGAAAAGTTGACAGGTATGCTGAGCATCGGGGGCGGATACAGCTCTGTGGATAAATTTATGGTAATGGGAGAGATTACGCAGGCAAATTTATTCGGCAAGGGACTGTACCTGAGGTTCAAGGCCGATCTGAGCGCAAGGAGGAAAAACTACAACCTTTCATTGAGGGACCCGTGGTTTATGGACAAACCTGTATCCGCGTCCTTCAGCATTTACAACGAATTTTATGAATACCCCGACTATGACAAAAAGGCAACGGGAGGTTCTGTCGGCTTTGGAAAGGAATTCTCCGAATATGTCGGGGGAGATATCACATACAATATTGAGAACGTTGATATTACAAAGGTGTCCGACAGTGCTTCTTCAGTCATTAAGGACCAGGAAGGACGGAAGCTCACAAGCAGCATAAGCCCTTCGATATGGAGAGATACCCGCGATAACTATATTGATACTACAAGCGGCTCAAGGAACGCCCTCTACTCGCAGCTTGCAGGCCTTGGCGGAAGCAACTATTTTTATAAGGGACTGGTTGATTCAATATGGTATTTCCCTGTAATATGGGACATGACTTTCAGCGTGCGCGGGCGGTTTGGATACGCCAACGGATACAACGGCAAAGAGCTGCCTCTTTACGAGAGATTTTATGTTGGCGGCATTAATACGGTAAGGGGCCTCGGATTCGGCGAAGGAGGCCCGATAGACAGTTCAGGAGAGAAGCTCGGCGGCAACAAGGAATTGTTATTTAATGCCGAATATATCTTCCCCATTGAAAAAGAGATCAGGCTCAAAGGCGTGCTTTTCTTTGACTATGGCAGGGCGTTTGACAACGGCGAAAATATTGCTCTAAGCAAGATGAGGTATACAGCCGGAGCAGGGTTCAGATGGATGTCCCCGCTTGGGCCGTTGAGACTGGAATGGGGCTTTAACCTGAAGCCGGAAGAAAATGAAAGCAGGCAGAAACTGGAATTCTCTATTGGGGGAATTTTTTAATTATTGACTCACGCATAATAAATGGCCTCTATGACTGTCACTCCCGCTTGCCGGGAGTCCTTCTGTAAAAAAGATTCCGGACAAGCCGGAATGACATAAGATAGGACATTGGTTTTGCGCGAATCAATAGCTGATAGCTATAAGCATTTAACAAGGAGGATTTATGAAGCAAATATTTTTTATGACTTTTGCATTACTGTTTGCAGTTGTCTGCAGCGTACAGGCTGCGGAAACGAAGATCGGTTACGTTGATTTGAATAAGGCATTAAACGAGTCGGAAGAAGGGAAAAAAGCGGTGAAAGTGCTTGAAGATTTTTTCAAGTCAAAGCAGGCTGTGCTTGAAGACAAGCGCAAAGAGATAGCCAGTCTCGACGAAGAGATGGCCAAGCAGTCATCTATCCTCAACCCCGACGCCGTCAAGTCAAAGAAGGAAGAGCGCGACAGAATTGCGAGGGATTTTCAGCGGATGGTAAAAGACTCGGAGGATGAGCTTGAAAAAAAGCGCGCGGATTTCATGGAGCGCATAATCAAAGACCTGAATGAAGTTGTCAAAAAAATAGGGGAAGAAGAAGGTTATACGGTAATCTTTGACAGGGTCCAAAGCGGTATAATGTTCATTCCCGGGAAACTGGATTTGACCGACAAGCTCTTAAAGAGATTCAATGAAGTCTCAAAATCCAGACCGGCGCAGAAGTAAATTTTATTCAGCACAAAGAAATGAAGCTCAAAGAACTGGCGGACATCATAGGCGGAAAGATTTCGGGAAATCCCGATGTGGAGATTACCGGGGCTTCCGGGATAAATGAAGCAGGACAGGGCGATATTACTTTTTTGGCCGACAAGAAATATTTGAACGACCTTTTCAGTTCCAAAGCCTCTGCCGTAATTGTGAAGGAAGAAATAAAGGGACTGGCTGCAAGCATGGTAATTGCCGGCAACCCGTATTTCACATTTGCAAAGGCATTAGAGGCATTGTACAAAAAACCGTTTAAGACATCTGGCATCAGCGATAAGGCCGTTATTTGCGCGGATGTCAGTTTAGGTGAAGATGTGTTGGTATACCCGAATGTTTATATCAGCAGCAATGTTGTAATAGGCGCGAGGGTCACAATTTCCCCCGGGGTATTTATAGGAGAGGGCTCGTCAATCGGCGATGGTTCTTTTATCTACCCGAACGTGACAATAAGAGAGAACGTCAGGATCGGCAAAAAAGTGATAGTTCATTCCGGCTCTGTTATCGGCTCCGACGGTTTTGGATACGTCTTTGAAAACGGCGTCCATTATAAAATTCCGCAAGTCGGCGGAGTGATAATCGAAGATGAAGTGGAGCTTGGCGCGAATGTCACAATTGACAGGGCGACAACCGGCAATACGGTCATAGGGCGCGGGACCAAAATTGATAATCTTGTACAGATAGGGCATAACGTCAAGCTCGGAAAAAATTGTATTGTAATCTCCCAGGTCGGCATAAGCGGAAGCGTTGAAATAGGAGACGGTGTCATACTTGCAGGCCAGGTCGGAGTGAGAGACCATATAACGATCGGCAGCGGCGCGATGATAGGCGCTCAATCAGGCATAGCTGAGAATATCCCTGACGGGCAGGTATATTCCGGAAGTCCCGCCATTCCGCACAGGACATGGCTTCGCGCCCAGAGCATTTACGCTAAACTGCCGGAGTACATAAAACGATTACAGGAACTTGAGAGGAAAATAGATAAAAAATAAATAAGGCTCAGAGGAGCAGAGTCAAAAGACAACTTTGCGCCTTTGTTCCTTTGAACCTTTGTGCCTTTTCAAAGGAGGGACATTAACATGATGATGGATTGCCGGGAAATTCAGAAAATCCTGCCGCACCGCTTCCCTTTTCTTTTGGTTGACAGGATCCTTGAGCTGCAGCCGAAAGCAAAGGCTGTGGGACTAAAAAATGTAACTATCAACGAACCGTTTTTCCAGGGGCATTTCCCCAATTATCCGATAATGCCCGGGGTCCTTGTTGTGGAAGCCATGGCACAGGTTGCGGGCATACTTGCTTTCCATTCAGGCGCCAAAGGCGACGCGGTTTATTTTATGAGCATTGAAAAGGCAAAATTCAGGAAGCCGGTAGTACCAGGAGACCAACTGCGTTTTGAAGTCAACATAGTCCAGCAAAGAAACAATGTCTGGAAATTCGCCGCTGAAACCTTTGTCGAAGGCAAGCTTGTCGCAGAGGCGGAATTCACAGCAATGGTATCAGGTGAGGAGTTCAGAAATGGCTAAACCGAAAATTCATTCCACGGCAGTTATAGCCTCAAACGCAAAACTCTCAGAAGGCGTGGAGATCGGCCCTTTTTGTATCGTCGGTGAAAATGTCAGGCTCGGCAAGAACACAAAGCTCATATCGCACGTGGTCATCGAAGAGACCGAGATCGGCGAAAACTGCAGCGTGTATCCATTCTCCACGATCGGGCTCGCCCCTCAAGACCTTAAGTACAAGGGAGAAAAAACAAAGGTAAAGATCGGCGATAACAATATCCTGAGGGAATATATAAATATTCACCGCGCCTCTGTCAGCGGAGACCGCGTGACAAGGATAGGAGACGATAATTTTCTGATGGCGTATGTTCATGTAGCGCATGACTGCGTTATCGGCAACAACGTCATCATGGCAAATGCAACGACCCTTGCGGGCCACGTCGTTGTTGAGGACTTTGTGTTTATCGGCGGTCTCGTTGCCGTCCACCAGTTCGCAAGAATAGGGGCCTATTCCATGATAGGCGGGTTCAGCGCCATCCCGCAGGACATACCCCCGTATACAACCGCCGCGGGCGAAAGGGCCAAACTTTACGGGCTGAACACGGTCGGGTTGAAACGGCGCAATTTTTCAGATTCAACAATCAGCGATCTTAAAAAGGCATACAAAATATTGTTTCGCAGCAAGCTCACCCTCAAAGATGCAATAGACAAGGTCAAACATGATCTGGGCAAATCAGAGGAGATCAGGAACCTGCTCGAATTCATCGAGAAAAACAAAAGGGGGATATGCCGGTAGCGGCAGGGACCAGAGACCAGGGACCAGGGATTAGTAAAGAAAAAGCTGGCCCGTCCCTTCTGGCAATCATTGCTGGAATGGGGGACCTTCCGAAGGCTGTCGCAGTGGAGGCGAAAAACATGGGATACAGGGTTGTGGGGATCGCCCTTCAGCCGCCTGCCGATGAATCACTTAAACCGTTTGTAGATGATTTCCATAAAATAAATATCGGCCGCTTCGGCGGTCTGATATCCCTGCTGAAAAAACTCTCCATCACAAACGCGGTAATGGCAGGCAAAGTCCCAAAGGGACTTTTGTATAAACATAAGACCAGCATTATTCCTGATATGAAAGCCGTCAAGCTGCTCTTCTCGTTAATGAACCGCGCGGATGACACCATCATGAAGGCTGTTGTCAGCGAGCTTGAGAAAAACGGGATCAAACTTCACAACACTACCGAGTTCACAAGTAACCTCCTTGCGCCGGAGGGGGCCTTAACAAAAAAGAAGCCGTCAAAAGATGAGTTGAAGGACATTGAATTCGGCTGGGACATCGCAAAGAAAATGGGGGGGCTGGACATAGGCCAGACAGTGGTTGTGAAAGAACTGGCGGTCATGGCAATTGAGGCAATTGAAGGCACTGACGAGGCAATTAAGCGCGGCGGAGGCCTCGCAAAAAAAGACGCTGTTGTTGTGAAGGTCAGCAAGCCAAAGCAGGACATGAGGTTTGATGTCCCTGTTGTCGGCATCAATACGCTTCATTCAATGAAAAGCTCCGGGGCAAAAGTATTGGCCGTCGAGGCGGGAAAGTGCATCATCGTTGATAAAGAGAAGTTCGTAAAAGAGGCGGACAAAGAGGGCATCATCGTGGTTGGAGTGAGCAGGCATGATTAACGTCGGGGTCATAGGCGTCGGGTCAATAGGACAGCATCACGCGAGGATATACTCAGGCCTTGAAGGCGTGAGGCTTGCAGGTATTGTCGATAACGATCCGGTGCGGGCCGGGGAGATCGCGCAAAAATATAACTGCAAGGCATTCGGCAGTTATAAGGAGATCATCGATCTTGTCGACGCTGTGAGCATTGCCGTGCCGACCACACTGCATTTTCAGACGGCAATGGATTTTCTGTCCCATAATAAAAATATACTTATTGAAAAACCTATCACTACTACTATTAAAGAGGCTGACACGCTTATTGACGAGGCGGACAAGAGGGGCATCATTTTGCAGGTCGGGCATCTTGAGAGGTTCAACGCAGGCGTCGCGTTGATAAGCAGCATGGTTGACAAACCCAGGTTCATCGAGTCCCAGCGCACGTCCCCCTTTCTCAATAGATGCATTGATGTGGACGTTACACTTGACTTAATGATACACGACATAGATATAATACTCAGTTTGGTTAATTCCAATATCGCGGACATCCGGGCCACAGGGGCAAGGGTCCTGACGGAAAATATAGACGTGGCCCACGCGTGGATCGAGTTCGAGAACGGATGCATTGCCGAGGCCGTAACAAGCAGGATAGCAAATGAAAGGGTCAGGCAGCTGAAGGTATTCCAGCACAATTCATTTCTGAGCCTCGATTACCAGAAACAGGAGCTGACCTGTTACACAAAACATGACGGAAGCGTTGGAAAGGAGCTTAGAAAGCCTGAAGAAAAAGAACCGTTAAAAGAAGAGCTCATCTCTTTTATAGATTGCATAAAAAACGGGAGCCGGCCTCTGGTCTCAGGACAGGAAGGCAGGGAGGCACTGAAGGTGGCTTTAAAAATTTCAGGGCTGGTAATTCAGGGCATTGAAACATAAACCGATATGGCAAATATAACACAGAACAAAACCGCCGTCCCCATGCTGGATGTCAAGGCGCAGCATGAACCTCTCAAGGAGGAAATAAAACAGGCGCTCAAAGATATCCTGGACAGCGGGCAATTTATCCTCGGGCCGAACGTAAAGTCCTTTGAGCAGGAGATCACGTCATACTTTGATATTAACCACGCGCTCGGCCTTGCCTCGGGCACTGACGCATTGTTCCTTTCCCTGAAGGCCCTCAATATAAAGCAGGGCGACGAAGTGATCACAACTCCTTTTACATTCATTGCGACCGCCGAGGCGATAGCATATGTCGGCGCAACACCTGTTTTTGTTGACATTGACAGCTATACGTTGAACATTGACGTATTAAAGATAGAGGAAAAGATCACCCCGAATACCAGGGCCTTGATCGTTGTGCACCTGTTCGGGCAGCCCGCAGACATGGATGAAATAATGGCGCTCGCTAAAAAATATAATTTAAAGGTCGTCGAAGACTGCGCCCAGTCATTTGGCGCGAGATATAAAGGAAAGCCCGCCGGCGGTATCGGAGACGCAGGGTGTTTCAGTTTTTACCCGAGCAAAAACCTGGGCGCTTACGGGGACGGTGGCATGATGATAACCGACCGTCATGAAGTATATGAGAAGGTCAGGCTTCTAAGAAACCACGGCACCATCGCTCCCTACCGTCATGGTTTTATCGGTTACAACAGCAGGCTTGATGAAATTCAGGCCGCAATTCTCAGGATCAAATTAAAACATATTGACGAATACAACCGGAAGCGCCGCGAACTTGCAAAGATATACACTTCAATCCTCGGCGATGCCGTACAATGTCCTGTTGAATTTGAGGACAGGACACATGTTTACCATCAATATACATTCAGGACCCAAATAAGAGAGAAGATCGCAGGCATTCTAAAAGATAATAACGTTTCATCAGTAGTGTACTATCCCATGCCGCTTCACTTGCAGGAGGCTTTCAACTATCTCGGTTACAAGAAGGGCGATCTTCCCGAAAGCGAAGCTGCGGCAGACGAGGTCATGTCGATCCCCATCTACCCGGAGCTTGAGCCGGAGAAGGCTGAGCAGATCGCGAAAATCATTTTAGGGGCGCTTAAAGGTTAAGAGTAAAATAAAAAAAAGGACAGCCGAAACGGCTGTCCTTTTTTTATTGTCAACTGAATGAATGCCTAATCTGTAACTTTCAAAACCTGTCCTTCGCTTAGAAGTGGCGAAGTCAGCCGGTTAAGCTTTTTGAGACGGGTTGAATCAGTATTGAATTTTCTGGCGATCATGGTCAGGGTCTCGCCTCTTTTCGCGCGATATTTTCCGTTAGGCAGGAGATCTTCCTCAAATGAAAGCATGTCGCTGCCCTTGCCGCCCCTGAGAGGCACTTTTAATTTTTGCCCGACCTGAAGCCTGCTTCTTCTGCTGATCCTATTCGCCTTTACTATTGTGTTAACATTTGTGCGGTATTTAGCGGCGATCCGCGCCAGGGTGTCTCCTCTTCTGACTACGTGATATATGTACTCATTATATTCATTTTTAGGAAGTGACGATGTTGGTATGGTATCGATTTTTGCCAGCAATGTATTGCCGATCCCGACCGGAACATTAAGGGAATATTTGGCTGGCGGCGTCATCTGCCTGCGGAGTTCGGGATTCAACGCTATCAGTTCCTCGGAAGGAATGCCCAGTTCCTCCGCCATTTTCTTTAACTGGACCGGCTTCTCAACAGTAATGCTTTCATAAGCAGGCGGACTGTCAGGCGCTTCAAATGTAAAACCGTACTTCGTAGGGTCCTTCATGATATGCAGCGTTGCCAGGAACCTCGGCACATACCGCGCTGTTTCGCGGGGAAGCCTCGCGTAGAGGTCCCAGAAATTGTCGAGATAGTTGATCTTCTGGTTCCTGATAACTCTTAAAACATTTCCTTCCCCGCAGTTGTAAGCTGCAAGTACTGTTGTCCAGTCTCCGAACATCTGATGCAATTCTTTCAAATATGCAATTGCCGCGGAAGTAGATTTTGCAGGATTCAGCCTTTCATCAATCCATGTGTCCCTTTTCAGGCCGAACTTGTAGCCTGTGGAAGGTATGAACTGCCAGAGACCGAGCGCGCGCGCCGGGGACAATGCATTTACCTTAAACCAGCTTTCGATATGGGGCAGCCACGACAGCTCTTCCGGCAATCCGGCCTCTTTCAGAGACCTTACCATTGCCCCCCTGTACTTGCCTGAACGCTTCACGGACTCTGTAAAAAAGTCACGTTCGGGGCCTTGAAACGACTTGATCTCCCTTTCCACATACTCATTCATTGTCAGAGGGATTTCCTTGTGGTTGCCGTTGACCGTTCTGAACCTTGATGTATAGATCTCGAGGACCCTCTTGGATATCATGAACCGCAGGTCTTCTTTTTGCCGGATCAGTTCGGGGTGGCTTTCCGTGTCTACCTTCAGTACAAGATTGTAAGCTTCATCAAGGGCGTCAATGGCCTTTTCGAGGTTCCCTTCAGCCCAGAGGTCCTGTGAAGCATTGCAGTAATCCAGCGCAGTTTCAAGAATGTCCTCATTATCAATATTACTGTCGCTTTCAGCTTCCGCGGGATTATCGATGTCCGGATTGACTTGAGAATCAACAGGCTTGTCCTTTTCATCTTCAACTGATGAAACCAGTGCCGCTTCCTGAACACTTATACTTATCTCCTTAACTTTCTCTGCCTTAGTCTCTGGAGTAGTATCCTTATTAATAAGGTCCGGGAATTTAGCCTCGCTTTTTTTCTCATGCGTGACCTTTGATTCAAGATATGATACTTCCGGCAGATTGATCTTTTGCTTTTTTACAACCGGCGTAGTAGATATAGTACAACCTAAAGTCAAGAACACGAGCAGGAAAACGAAATTTCTATAAAATAGAATACTCATAAACAACCTCCTCTCCGTAAAACTGTAAAACTATTGAATGCCGCAAATGAAAACACTGCCCCTTTTTTAAAATTAGAATACTATATCAAATTTCTCCTCATTGTACAAACAAAAAATATTATATATTGAAGCAAGATTGATACCAGTAAAGTCAGTGTCCTCAATTTTTAAAAATGGTTATACTTAACATAGTTACGAAGATCAATGTTTTCTTATTAGCACTACATAGTTCAATTTTTTGACTGTAGTGTATGTATAAGTATACTGTTCACCGGCATGGCTAATGAAAGTGGGGCAGGTTAAAACCGCGGCCGGGGAATGATATGACTTATCTCATTGTTTGAGGCTGTCTATATTTTTTATCATTAAAGACATGAAAGTTCCGGTTGTTAAAGAATGGGGTTCATGGGCGGTGTTCTTCTCATCCGTTCTCGCCGGTCTTATCTCAGGCTTGTTAACAAAGCCATGGTTGACAGGGAGGGAATCCGGAAGTAAAACCGCGCTTACTGTTCTGGGTCTGACACTTCTGATAAACTCCAAAAATCCTCTAACCTCAGCATTGAGGGCAAAAGAAAAAAGAGAGCACATTTTATGGTTTTCGTTTTTCGCTCTTACAGGGTTTGCGTTACTGGTCCCTTTTTTGATTGAAGGGCTAAAGACGTTCCTGGTTTTTTCATTGCTGATAGCAAGCTACGCAATTCTTCTGTCGAGCGGGAAGGAGCATCATATAGTTACAGAGCTGAATGGATTTGCCCTGTTGACCATCGCCGCGCCGGTTGTTTATTTTGCAATGACCGGAGAGATGTCATGGAAACTGTACCTCGCTGTCACAATGTTTTTTGCGGCAGGCGTTTTCAAGGTGCGGGTAAGGATCAGGAAGACGCCATTTTTCAGATGGCTGATGATATTTCATTGCGCTGCCGCAGTTAGTGTCTTTTATCTTTTGGACATCTCTACACTTCTCCTGTTACCTCTCATCGAAAATATAGCGACCGCTGTCTGGCTGAGGGAGGAAAAACTCAGGACCACAGGCAATATAGAATTAACCAAGGCAATTATCTTTATCGTTCTTATGGGGTTTTTCTGGCGTTAATCAGACTTAATCTTATTTTGGCATTTGTCTTGTTGCAATGTTGATTTAACAATGGTATAAAAAATCATGGCGCAGATACTGGACGGCAGGAAGCTTTCTGAAAAGATCAAAGACAAGGTAAAAGCCGATGTTGCAAAGCTTGGCCAATACGGAATTGAAGTGGGGCTTGGTTTGCTACTTGTCGGCGATAATCCAGCTTCAAAACAGTACTTGAATGCAACTCTCCATGCCTGTGTAAAACCCGGCATCAAAGCACACCAGTTCAAACTTCCTGACAATGTTTCAATAAACGAGGTCCTCAATTTGGTACATTCAATCAACAAAGATGAAAGGATAAACGGCCTCCTAATGTTTCTCCCTCTTCCAAAAAGAATAAACGCCCGGAGGGTCATTAATGAAATTGCCCCTGACAAAGACATCGACGGACTCGGTTCGCTTTCAATAGGGAGACTGGCCGCGGATGAATCCACGTTCCAAATATTTAAACAGGGTGATTATGAATCGTTATATTCCGGGGAATTCATTCCGGCGGTATCGAGCTATCTGCCTTGCACTCCATTCGGGGTAATAAGACTGCTTGAACACTACGGTGTAGAAATAAAGGGGAAACATGCCGTGGTTGTAGGGAAGAGCCTTGCCGTGGGAAAACCTCTTTCACTTATGCTTCTTGTAAAAGAGGCAACGGTCACGGTTTGTCACAGGGAGACAAAAGACCTGAAATATTTTATCCGGCAGGCGGATATCATTTGCTCGGCCACTGGGATAAAGGGGTTGATAAAAGAGGACATGGTCAAAGACGGCGCGGTTGTTGTAGATATCGGGATCAATGTACTTGAAGACGGGACCATCGTCGGCGACGTTGATTTTGCAGCAGTCGAAAAAAAAGCGTCTTTTATAACACCTGTTCCAGGCGGGGTCGGCCCGGTGACAATTGCAATGCTGCTTGAGAACACCGTCCGTTCCGCACAAAAAGGCCACTACATGAAGCATCCGCTTATAATAGGTTGAAATTAAATATCGCAAATTCCCTTGCAGTATCGCAGAGACATTCGTGGATAAAGAGGGTTGAATCTTTTGGCAGGATATAATAAAAAAACCCTCCTGCATAGCAGGAGGGTTTGATTTCAGTAAATTACAGTTTAACTACATTGACTGCCTTTTGGCCTTTAGGTCCGTTTTCAGTATTAAAGCTGACTGAGTCACCTTCGGCAAGGGACTTGAAGCCATCGCCGTCGATCGAAGAATAATGGACAAATACATCCGCGCCATCTTCACTTGAGATAAAGCCATAGCCTTTTGCTTCATTGAACCACTTTACTGTTCCTTTTGCCATCTTTTTTCCCTCCTTACCTATAGACTAAAGCTTCAGAGCACATCTCCATTTACAAAAAAAGACCACAAAGCAAAAGTCTTTGTGATCCTACTTCGTTACTTACAAAAACTTCTGAAACTCCGGGAGAAATTATGGCATCTCCCAAAAAAATTGTCAATAAATTTTTGTTGTTTTACCCTTCCGAAGTTATAACCTGTTACTGACAACTTTTACCTCTTCCAGTTTCTTCAATGCGGCCCCTGAATCTATTGCCTCGCTTGCTGTTTTTATCCCCTCTGAAAAACTCTTTGCCCGGTCTCCTGTTATCAGCGCTGCAGCCGAGTTCATAATAACAACGTCCCTCTTCGGGCCTTTTTCACCCTTCAGAATATCAATTGTTATCTGTGCGTTTTCCTGCGCGGTCCCCCCGGTGAGGTCTGTTTTTTTGGCCGCTTCCAGACCGAGGTCTTCCGGCGAAATAAAATAAGTATCGACCCTGCCGTCTTTCAACTCGGAGATCTTTGTCCGGTCCGTATTGGTTATCTCATCAAGTCCGTCTTCGCCGTGAACAACAAAGGCATGTTTTACCCCGAGGTTGGCAAGCACCTTCGCTAATGTCTCCGTAAGCGCATCATGAAAAACCCCCATCACCTGTCTTTCCGCGCCTGCGGGATTTGTCAGAGGCCCCAAAATATTGAACACCGTCCTGATCCCCATCTCCTTTCTTGGCCCGATCGCGTATTTCATCGCCGGATGAAACAGGGGCGCGAACATGAACCCGAACCCGGTGGACTCAAGGCATCTTTCAACCTTATGCGGCTCGAGGTCGATCTTTATCCCAAGCGCCTCAAGCACATCAGCGCTTCCGCATTTGCTTGACACCGAACGGTTGCCGTGCTTCGCGACAGGAACTCCGCAGGCCGCGACAACGATCGCCGTAGTGGTTGAGATGTTAAACGTGTGGGACATGTCCCCGCCCGTGCCGCAGGTGTCAACCGTAAAAGCGGGAGCCTTTATCCTCGTCACTTTTTCGCGCATCACCTTTGCCGCGCCGGTGATCTCCTCAACGGTCTCTCCCTTTATCCTGAGCGCGGTGAGAAATGACGCGATCTGTGCGTCACTCGCCTGGCCTTCCATGATGTCTCTCATGGAGCCGGTCATCTCGTGTTCGGAAAGGTCTTTCCCTTGCACCAATAAACTTATCGCCTCTTTGATCATTGCAATCCCCCTTATGGTCTTTAATAGTGACTGACGATTTTATCACAGAATAGTGATAAGTGACGAGTGACAAGTAACGGGGGCAGGAAGATCCTAACGCTTCACTTTTTCTGGACTAATCCACTTCATCAAGCTTTACGAGTGTACCGATCTTTGAACCGTATCTGAATACGGTTATCCCCTTGCAACCTTTTTCATAGGCGAGAAGGAACGCCTTTGCAACGTCATCACGCGTTGCCCTGTGTTTGAGGTTGATTGTCTTTGATACGGCATTGTCCGTGAATTCCTGAAACGCGGCCTGGACCTCTATATGATCTTCAGGCGCTATCTCGTGCGCGGTTATGAAGATCTTTTTAACGTCATTAGGTATTTCTTTGAAGCCTCTCAGGTCGCCTTTTTTGCTTACCTGCTGAATAAGTTCATCGCTGTAGAACCCCCTGTTCCTTGCGATCTCAAGGAACAGGGGATGTATCTCATAAAGCTCGGTGTCCAGTACAAGCCTTTTATACGCGATCGCAAATAGAGGTTCAATGCCGCTTGAACAGTCGGCAATTAACGACAGAGTGCCGGTAGGCGCGACGGTGGTGGTGGTTGCGTTTCGCAGGCCGCCCTTTGATACAAAATCGGGAGTGTCAAAGGTCGAACCATAAAAATTGGGGAAGGCCCCTCTCTGCCTCGCGAGTTCCGCTGAAGCATCACGCGCGTGACCTCTGATGAAGCTCATGACCTCACGCGCTAATTTGTACGCCTTTGGAGAATTGTATCTGATGCCGAGTCTTATCAGCATGTCCGCCCATCCCATGACTCCAAGGCCTATTTTCCTGTTGCCTTTATGCATCCTCTCTATTTCCGGGACCGGATATTTGTTCACGTCAATGGCGTCATCCAGAAACCGAACACCAAGCCGCACGAGGGACGCGAGAAGCTCCCAATCAATTCCAACTGCTTGTTCTTTGTTTCTGCCCTCTGCCCTCTGCCCTTTGCCTTCCTTTACCACCTTCGACAAGTTTATTGACCCTAACACACATGCCTCGTAGGGCAATAACGGCTGTTCGCCGCAGGGGTTTGTGCTTTCGATCTTACCAATATGAGGGGTCGGGTTGGCTTTGTTGATCCTGTCAATGAAGACAAGGCCGGGGTCGCCTGTTTCCCACGCGCTTTCGACGATCTCGTCAAAGACCTTTCTTGCCTTCAGCCGCCCCGTGACCTGATCACTGCGCGGGTTTATCAGGTTATATTCAGAATCATTTTTCAGCGCGGCCATGAAGTCATCCGTTACCGAAATTGAGATATTGAAATTTGTAAGCTCCTCTTCATGACGTTTTATCCTGATAAACTCAAGCACGTCGGGATGGTCGATCCTCAATATGCCCATGTTCGCGCCTCGCCGGGCCCCGCCCTGCTTGATGACCTCGGTTGCAGTGTTGTATATCCTCATGAATGAAACAGGCCCGCTCGCGATGCCGCCTGTTGATTTCACAACATCAGCCCTCGGCCTCAGATGGGAGAATGAAAACCCTGTGCCGCCACCGCTCTGAAGGATGAGCGCCGCGTTTTTGAGAGAATCAAAAATGCTCGTCATGGAATCGTCCACAGGAAGGACAAAGCACGCCGCAAGCTGTCCCATATATTTGCCCGCGTTTATGAGGGTAGGGGTATTGGGGAGAAAAAGCAGACCGCTCACCGCGTCATAAAACTTTTCCTCCCACTCATCAGCATTGCCTCCGTAAAGCGATTCGGCGGAGGCAATGAAGCGCGCCACCCTGCGGAAGAGTTCTTCCGGTGTTTCTTTTATATTCCCCTGTTCGTCCCGGAGCAGATAGCGGGCCTTTAAGGCCTTGAGGGCGTTTTCAGAAAGTTCCATATGAAAATTATATCAGATAGGCTGCGGCTTGTTGACAAAAGAACGTACGCATCACTAATATTCTTAGTCACAATTGGATTAAATAAAGTGGCAAGCAGATGCTATAATCTGTCATTCCCGCTTGTCGGGAATCGGATAGCTGTCATTCCATGAACAAAGAAAGATTCCGGACAAGCCGGAATGACGGCATTTGCGAACATTTATATGCTGGGTTAATATCTGAGGGATCGCCAATGGAAGTCAAAAAGGTTTTCACGAAGAATAGAATAAAGCTGGGACAGTTCTTCATGGCAGCGCTGGGCGTCGCCATCCTGTTCACCGGCAGCCTGTGGGAAGAAACCGGGATTGCCGGAGGTGCGCTGTTCTTGCTTGGATCAATTCTGACCGCCATCGCAACCGTGGGCCGCATGTGGTGCTCCGTGTATATCTCAGGCTACAAGAAGGATGTGCTGATAACAACCGGGCCGTATTCAATGTCCAGAAACCCGCTGTACTTCTTCAGCCTCCTCGGCGCTGTAGGCGTTGGGCTGGCAACAAGGACCCTCGCGTTCCCCGCGGTCATATTTATCGCCTTCATGCTTTATTACCCTGTTGTCGTCAGCAGAGAAGAAGAACGCCTGACCAAGATTCACGGGGAGGATTTTAATAATTACAGAAAAAGGGTCCCGAGGTTCTTCCCGTCATTTTCATTATTTCAGGAGCCTGAGGAGTACACCATAAAACCCAAATTCCTCAGGGGAAGATTTTCGGATTCGCTCTGGTTCGTGCTTATGATAGGACTACTCGCGCTTGTTGAATCACTTCACCGTCACGGGATAGTGCCTGTGTATTTTAAGTTGTATTGAGACGGAAAGTTCGCAAGCTCGCAAGAGCGTAAGTTTTGTACTTGCGTTCTTTCACGCTTACGCCCCTACGAGCTTTCACACATCCAATCTGTGACCGTGATAAAATGGGCAAGCGATGCCGAAGTAGGGTCCACGATAACCACGGCCGATTTGAATTCAAGACCCGGCCCTAACTAACCCTTAACATCTTTAAACGATTCTAACAGATCGCTATTGCGCGGATATTTCTGAAGCAGCTCTATCAGCTTTTCCATAGCGGCAATACTATTATTTATCGATGCCATGCCCCGGCGCAATAATTCAAGGCATTTGTACTCTTCCGGCTCAAACAAAAGCTCAGCACGCCGGGTACCGCTCTTTATCACATCGATTGCCGGGAACACCCTCTTTTGTGCCAGCTCTTTTGAGAGTACCAGTTCCATATTACCCGTACCTTTAAACTCCTCAAATATAACATTATCCATTGCACTGCCCGTATCCACCAGGATCGTCGCAAGGATCGTTATAGAGCCCAGACCCTCTACATTGCGGGCAATACCAAAAATACGGCGCGGCACTTCAAGCGCCCCGGCGCCCACTCCTCCGGACATCGTGCGCCCGCTGCCTCTGTGCTGTGCGTTATGTACCCGCGCCAGACGCGTAAGTGAATCAAGCAATATCATCACATTGTGCCCTGCGGCAGCTTCCTTAAAAGCCTCTGCGATGACCGTATCGACGACCTTAATATGACTTTCCTGGCTATGGTCCATAGACGAGGAATATACTTTGGCCTTCACACTGCGCGTAAAATCAGTCACCTCTTCAGGACGCTCATCAACAAGCAGGCAATATACCTTCATGTCAGGATACCCGTTTGTTACCGCATTACTGATATTTTTTAAAAATGTTGTTTTACCCAACCCGGGCGATGCTACTATAAGAGC
>JACQZF010000037.1 GCA_016213945.1 Nitrospirota bacterium
AGCACTGCTTCGAATTTCAGCTTCAGATCATTCAGTATCTTCTTCATTCTCTCCTCGGTTACTCCGTTTTGATTTTTAACCAAACTCGTTGTAACCTATTGTAGTATATGGCGTTTGAGTTTATAAACAGACACTAAATAGAATCTATCAAAATCTTACCGCCACAATTTCAATTAAAGATTCAGCAGCCCGTACGCTCATGACAGAAAACAAGGTAATCGGGACCCTTCCCCCTTCATCATCCTATTCATTCAATTCCTACTGGAATACATTTATCAATTCACCGGGGGATTATCCGGCTATTTTTGAAATCAAAGATAAGACGGGCAATATTATCTCAGTCAGCAGTAAAAATCTCACAATCACCAGTGGAATTAAACCTGCTAAGCTTCTAAAAGGGCAAATTTCCGTGGATAAACAGAGTCTATTACAAGGTGACCCCTTAGCTATAAACTACAGCGTTACAAATATCGGGAACATTGATCTTCCTCAGGTGGATTTGTCCATTCTCACTGTTCATACAATTGCTTTGACAAGTTACGACACGCTGACTGATCAAACCGCGCTTCAAATGGGTGGCACTTATATCAATACCCAGCAGCTTTCAACCCAAAACTATAGCGCAAAAGACTATCTCGTAATCTTAAGGGCAAATATATCAGGTGTTGAGGAAACACTTGCAAGCACATACTTCAGGGTGGAGGGAGCGCCTTCATCTCCGTCCTTATTCTCTCCGGCAATCGGGATCGATGTGGAAATTTTTATACCTTTACTGACAGTCAACAATGCTGCTGACCCCAATGATGACAAACTGACTTATGAATTTGAACTTTATTCTGACAGCAGCCTCTCAAGTTTGATTGCCTCATCGGAATTGATTACAGAAACACCCAACACAACTTCATGGCAGGTGTCAGTTGAACTTCGGGAGAACGGGACTTATTACTGGCGGGCAAGGGCATATGACGGACTGCTTTATGGAAATTGGATGACACCTGCTTCATTTAGAGTGAACCTTGTAAATGAACCGCCAACAGCACCGACTCTGTCAGGCCCGGCTGACAATTCAGAAGTTGACACGATAACGCCAATTCTCACAGTCAACAATGCCTCAGACCCTGACAGCAGTAATCTTACCTATAATTTTGAACTGTCATCTGATGTAGCTTTTACCCAGATTATGGCGTCTGCGATAGGAATATTTGAAGGGAATGGAACTACTTCGTGGCAGGTAAATGTTCCTCTCAACGATAACACATCCTACTACTGGCGGGCACAGGCTGATGACTGGTTCATTGAGGGTCCATGGATGGCTCCCGCAATGTTCTTTGTTAACACGGTAAACGACGCACCAACAGCGCCCTCAATTATTGCTCCGTTAACCGGTTCTGAGATAGCAACTCTATCCACTGATATTACATTATCAAACAGCACAGACCCTGATTATGATTTGCTCACTTATATATTTGAGATAGATACGGTCAATACATTTGATTCGCCAAATATTATAAGGTCGGGCAATATTACCGAAGGTCAAGGAACGACTTCATGGCACATCGATAATCTTAATGATAACGCATATTATTATGTCCGTGTGAAAGCAAACGATGGTCAGGCTGACAGCCAATGGTCAGAGGTTGTAAGCTTCTTTGTAAATACAGCAAACGATGCGCCAACTATACCTGTGCTTGCAAACCCTTCAAACGGAAGCGGAGTGAATGTATTCAGTCCCGCACTCTCGGTTCATAACTCAACCGATATAGATGTAGATGTTCTGACATATGAATTTGAGGTCTATGAGGATGCAGCTATGACAACTCTTGTAACCAACGGCACAGGAATTACAGAAACTCCTCAAATTACGTCCTGGATAGTTCCGGTAAATCTTATCGAGAATAAAACATATTACTGGCGGGCAAGGGTATTTGATGGAGAGCTTTACAGCGGGTGGATGCCTTTTGCCACATTCATGGTAAACACTGCAAATGATGCCCCGACTGCTCCGGAACTGCAAGCGCCTGTCGAAGGAATCAGTCTTGATATCCTTACCCCAACTCTTTCGGTATATAACGCCGCAGATCCGGACAGTGACGTCCTAACGTATGATTTTGAGATTTACTCTAACGGTATACTGACTCAATCAATAACCGGTGTGACTCAAAATGTTTCAGGCGTTACCTCCGTAGCTTTAAGCGCCACCCTTTCTGACAACACGACTTACAACTGGCGTGCAAGGGCATATGATGGAGACCGTTATGGCGCATGGATGAATATGGCAGCATTCTCAATACATCTTCCTTCAACCAATATAACGGCTACTATTGAGTTTGAGCCGGAGACACTGAATAAAAAGAGCCATGGCAAATGGGTAGTTGTAGAAATAGAACTTCCTCACGGATACAGCGTGGCCGATATAAATATCTCATCAATACGTCTTAACGGAGTTGTTCCTGCTGAGTCTTGGCCTTACAGTATTGAATATGAGCATGGAAGAGCAGAGGAACTCAAGGTTAAATTCAAACGAAGTGAGGTAATAAATATTTTGCCGGTCGGGGAAAGAGTCCGGGTAGTAGTGACAGGAACTGTTGGAACAACTACATTTGAAGGGGTTGATAAGATAAGGGTGATTCAGTAATGAGTTTTTCCAAAACAACGCCCCCTCTACGGTAGATGAAAAGCAGTTGAAAGAACTCAGCATCAAGCTGGATATAGTGGAATAACGACCTGAATCGATTGAATCAGCAAATAAAGATATAAAGATCAGGCAATAAAAAAATGCCGTTTTATGCTTCAACTCTTTGAAATTTCGACGCTTCCGGTTTAATGGCAATAAAAATAAGCAAAGATTATAAATTAATTTAAATTTTTATATTGACTCTGTAAAGCCTCTTTCATATTATAGGTACTCGTTAATTCTTCTTCATACGGTTTTTTAAGGATTAATACCACAAACGGATTCTGCCCTATTTAAAAAATAGGAGTTTATTTTTAAAGAAACAGGTTTTTATTATCTTTCATAATTAAGTGAAAAGGAGACGCAAATGAGACTTGTATTGTTAGGAGCCCCGGGGGCCGGAAAAGGCACTCAGGCAAAAAAACTCATAGAGAAATACGGCATACCTCAGATCTCTACAGGTGATATTCTCAGAAAGGCCGTTGCAGACGGCACCCCACTCGGAATAGAAGCAAAATCATATATGGATTCAGGCGGACTCGTCCCTGATTCTGTTGTTATAGGACTGGTCAAGGAGAGAATTGCACAGGATGATTGCAGGAAGGGTTATATCTTAGACGGCTTTCCAAGGACCACACCCCAGGCAGAGGCCCTTGATAAAGTTCTGGCCGATATGAACGCCCCCCTTGATACAGCGCTCAGCGTGGATGTCGACATGGATATCCTCATGAAAAGACTTACCGGCAGAAGGACCTGCAAGGGCTGCCAGCAGATGTACAACATTTATTTCGGCGCGCCCAAAAAAGAAGGGACCTGCGATAAATGCGGAGGAGAGCTCTTTCAGAGGGCCGACGACAAAGAAGAGACGATAAAAAACAGGCTTGCCGTATATGAGAAATCCACTGCACCCCTCATGGACTATTACGGCAAGAAAAACATACTGAAATCTGTCCAGGGGATGGGGAGCGTAGACGAGATATTCAATAAAGTCTGTAAGATTCTTGGATCTTAATATAAATAAACATAACTTAAGGAGGAAGAAATGGCATTAATTAAACCGCATGGTTCAGACGAACTGAATCCGCTATTTGTATATGACACGGCTAAAAATGAAGCCCTGCAGAAAGAAGCTGAAGGTCTGGCTTCTATTGTTGTGAGCTCAGCTACTGCAGCTAATGCAGTTATGCTGGGTGGTGGTTATTTCAACCCATTAACAGGCTACATGAATAAAGCTGATGCCCTGTCTGTTGCTACAGGCATGAAAACAACATCTGGTTTGTTCTGGCCTGTTCCAATTTTAAATCTGGTCAAAGATGCAGGCTCAATCAAGGCTGGTGATCGCATAGCACTGAAAGATCCGAATGTTGAAGGCAATCCGGTCCTTGCCGTTATGGATGTAAAAGCGGTTGAGGAATTCAGCGATGCAGAGATGGCGATGATGTCTGAAAAAGTCTACCGTCCTAAACCACCTGAAGCACATCCGGGGGTTGAAGCATTCAACGCTCAGGGTAAAGTTTGTCTGTCGGGTCCGATTAAAGTATTAAACTTCTCTTACTTTCAGGATGAATTTCCGGACACCTTCCGCACTGCAGTTGAAATTCGTAACGAAATCGCTGAGCGTGGCTGGAAGAAAGTTGTTGCTTTCCAGACCCGTAACCCGATGCATCTGGCCCACGAAGAACTTTGCCACATGGCAATGGACCGTTTAGGCTGTGATGGTCTGGTTATTCACATGTTGCTTGGTAAATTGAAAAAAGGAGATATCCCTGCGCCTGTTCGTGATGCCGCGATCCGTAAAATGGTCGAGCTGTATTTCCCGAAAAACAGTGCAATGGTTACCGGTTACGGTTTTGATATGCTGTATGCCGGTCCGCGCGAAGGTGTATTGCATGCTATATTCCGTCAGAACATGGGCGCAACTCACTTCATTGTTGGCCGTGACCATGCAGGTGTTGGTGATCACTACGGTCCATTCGATGCGCAAACCATCTTTGATAAGGAAGTTCCTGCCGGCGCGTTGAAAATTGAGATCTTTAAAGCTGACCACACTGCTTATTCGAAGAAACTGGGCAAGGTCATGATGATGTGTGAAGCGCCGGATCATACAAAAGAAGACTTCGTTCTGCTTTCAGGCACAAAAGTTCGTGAAATGTTAGGTAAAGGCATTGCGCCGCCTAAAGAATTCTCACGTCCTGAAGTGGCTGAAATTCTGATTAAGTATTATCAGAGTCTTGAAAATTAAATTTATGTCTTATTGCCCTTTTTGCTGAAATTTGTTTCACCGAAAGGGGGTGTTAATCATAGATAGTAAAGGCAACTATTTTAGTTGCAACAAATTTAAACCATAGCTTAATTTAAGCTGTAAAACCAAAAAAAGGAGGTATTACAATGCCAAGTTTCGTAATCACAGAAAAATGTGACGGTTGTAAGGCACAGGACAAAACTGCATGTCAGTATATTTGTCCTCATGATTTGATGGCCCTTGATAGGGAAAAAATGAAGGCGTATAATCAGGAGCCGGAGCAGTGCTGGGAGTGCTTTAATTGTGTAAAAATATGCCCTCAGCAGGCTATAGAGGTGAGAGGTTATTCAGACTTTGTTCCCCTCGGCTCCAGCACTATTCCGATGAGAGGCACTGACTCCATCATGTGGACGATTAAGTTCAGGAACGGGATAATGAAGAGATTCAAATTCCCTATCAGAACTACAGTAGAAGGTTCCGTTGATCCTTATGCAGGAAAGCCTGCGCCGGACTTCTCAACCATTAAACAACCCGGGTTGTTTACCGCCCCGGCAAGAAAAGAATAATTAAGGAGGTGAATAAATAATGGAAAAAGAAACTTGTACATTTTCATATTGTAAAAAACCGGAAGTTACAGAAGTTGAATGTGATCTCCTGATCATGGGCGGCGGTATGGCAGGCTGCGGCGCAGCTTTTGAGGCATGCCGTTGGGCCAATGAAAAAGGACTTAAGGTTGTTATGGTTGACAAGGCTGCAACAGACAGAAGCGGCGCAGTCGCAATGGGTCTGTCAGCTATCAACACTTATGTAGGAGAGAACAAAGTAGAGGACTATGTAAGGTACGTGAGAAACGACCTTATGGGCATCATAAGAGAAGACCTCGTATATGATCTCGGAAGACACGTTGATGACAGCGTCGAGCTCTTTGAGGAGTGGGGGCTTCCTATCTGGAAAAAAGGCGATGACGGATTTTCTCTCGACGGCTTCCAGGCAAAAGACGCCGGTAAGGCAATGTTAAAAGACGGCGGCACGCCGGTCAGATCAGGTAAATGGCAGATAATGATCAACGGTGAGTCCTATAAAGTTATCGTTGCAGAGGCTGCAAAGAGGGCCCTTCAGACCAACCGGGAGAAAACCGGAATGGCGCAGAACCACTTTGAAAGGGTATTCATTGTTAAGGCCGTAAAAGATACAAACGGCAAGAACGTAGCAGCAGCTATCGGATTCAGCACAAGAGAAAACAAGATCTATTCCTTTAAAGCAAAGGCAATGATCTGTGCAACAGCAGGAGCAGTTAACTGCTTCAGGCCGAGGTCGGTCGGTGAAGGTATGGGAAGGACCTGGTATCCGGTATTCAGCTCCGGTTCAGGTTATGCCTTCGGAATGCAGGCCGGCGCTGAGCTGACCCTGATGGAAAACAGGTTCGTGCCCGCAAGATTTAAAGACGGATACGGCCCTGTCGGCGCATGGTTCCTGTTCTTTAAAGCAAAGGCAACAGACAGCTTCGGGGAAGACTATTGTACCAATAAGGAATATTTTGACGACGCAGTAGCAAGATATGGAGACTATGCAAAGGGTCTCGGCACGGCTATCACCTCATGCAGACCCCTACTGCAATGGCAGCCTTAGGAGCAGCCTTCAAAGAGAAGCTTGGCGACAAAGAAGGCGCCAAGAAGATGAAACACCTTGAGGCAGAGGCATGGGAAGACTTCCTTGACATGGCTATCGGACAGGCATCTCTCTGGGCTTCAAAGAACATCGAGCCTGACAAGAGCACTTCCGAGATCATGCCGACTGAGCCATATCTCCTCGGTTCACATGCAGGCTGCGCAGGATTCTGGGTAAGCGGCCCTGGCGATATCTCTGGCACCCCGGACCATTACTCCTGGGGTTATAACAGGATGTCCACCGTTCCCGGTCTCTTCATGGCAGGCGACGTTGTCGGCGCATCAGGCCACAAGTTCTCATCAGGTTCACACGCTGAAGGCAGGATGGCAGCCAAGTCTGCAATAGCTTACATCCTTGATAATGCAAGCTACAAGCCTTCGCCAAAGATGTCCCTTGACGAGATCTCGGCTGAGCTCTATCTGCCGTTTGAGATCTATGAGAAGTACAAAACATATACAACAGAGCCGGGCGTAAATCCGCACTATATCGGACCAAAAGCGCTTCAGGCGAGACTGATGAAGATCGCTGATGAATACTTCGGCGGAGTAGCCACATGGTACATGACTTCAAAGACCATGTTAGAAGAAGGTTTAAGACTGCTTGAGATGCTCAAAGAGGATGCAGGCAAGATGGCTGCAAAAGACCTTCATGAGCTCTTAAGGTGCTTTGAGAACTACCACAGAATTCTGTCGGTCGAGGCACATGCAAGGCATATCCTCTTCAGGGAAGAATCCAGATATCCCGGTTACTACTACAGAGGCGACCACAACAAGATCGATGATACGAACTGGAAATGCTTCACAAACTCCAAGTATGATGCAGAAACCAACAACTGGGAGTTAAAGAAGGTCCCGTACGTTCAGATGGTTAAGTAGTTGATGTCATTTGGGGAGGGCGATGCCCTCCCCAATCTTTTCAGGCATTACTCGCAAGATGCAAATTGCAAATTGCAAAATCGGAAATTTTTGCAGTGTGCAATTTTCATGTTGCAATTAACAACCAGGTTGTATATATTTTTAAATCCAATCAGGTGACCCGAAACAAAAAAGGGAAGGATTGGGTTGCAAATTGTAAAAAGACTAATGCGTATCCATTTTGCAATAGTCTTTTTGCGGTTTCAAGGTTGCAATGAGAATCATCTTACTGCCTAAAGGAGGAAAGAGATGGCAGAGAATAAAAAGGTATTAGTAATCGGAGGAGGTTTCAGCGGACTCACTGCTGCGGTTGAAGCTGCCGAGGCGGGTTTTGAAACGGTCATCGTGGAAAAGACCCCGTTTCTTGGCGGGCGTGTGACCCAGCTGAACAAATATTTCCCGAAACTGTGTCCTCCCAACTGCGGACTTGAGATAAACTTTAAAAGGATCAAAAACAATGCGGACATAACTTTCTACACCCTTGCCGAAGTCGAAAAGATTTCCGGGAGGGAAGGCAGTTACGATGTTACCATTAAGATCAGTCCCCGCTTTGTAAACGACAAGTGCACCGGGTGCAACGCCTGCAATGAGGCGTGCCCTGTTGAGATGCCCAATGAATTTAATTTCGGCATGGACAAAACAAAGGCCGCGTACATTACGCACAATCAGGCATTTCCGTTTAAATATGTCGTTGATGCCAAACACTGCAAAGGCGCTTCATGCGCAAAATGCGTTGAAGCTTGCAAATACGACGCCATTCATCTTGACATGAAGCCCGAGACGGTAACTCTGAATGTCGGTGCGGTTGTGCTTGCGGCAGGCTGGGACCTGTACGACGTAACGAAGCTGGATATCCTCGGCGGCGGACAGATAAAAAATGTAGTCACGAACATGCAGATGGAGAGGCTTGCGTCACCCAACGGCCCGACCGGAGGCAAGATACTCAGGCCGTCCGACGGCAAGGAAGTCAAGAATATCGCTTTTGTTCAGTGCGCGGGCAGCAGGGATGAAAACCACCTGCCTTACTGTTCATACATATGCTGTATGGCGTCCCTGAAACAGGCCACCTATTTAAGGGAGCAATACGCTGATTCAAAGGCGCGGATATTTTACATTGACATCAGGACGCCCGGCAGATACGAACAATTTTACTGGAAGGTCAAGGAAGACACGAATATAACTCTTACCAAGGGCAAGGTCGCAAAGCTTACGGAAGACCCCGCAACCGGCGATGTCATTTTGGTGGCTGAAGACGTGCAGGCCGGGAAAAAGATCACTGAAAGATTCGATATGGTTGTGCTTGCTGCCGGTATGGTGCCGTCAACAAAGGCCTTAAAGATACCCGGCGAGATTTCATACACAGACGATGGTTTTGTAGTCCCCGGAACATTAAAGAAGGGCATATACGCTGTGGGTAGCATGAAGAGCCCTGTTGACGTTTCAAAGTCAGTCCAGGATGCCACAGGGACCGCAATCAAAACCATTCAGAGCGCGAGGAGGTAGAGATAGATGGAAAAAAAGTTCGGGGTATATTTCTGTAAAGGCTGCGGCATCGGGGAATCTGTAAGCTTCGAAAAATTAAAGCCAAGGGTTTCTGGAAAGGGCAAGGTCCCGGTAGATTGCATTAAAGAACATCCGGTGTTATGCAGTCCCGAAGGGCTTGAGTTTATCAAAAATGATATAAAGGAAGGCACAAATACGATAATCATCGGCGCGTGTTCTCCGCGCGTAAAATATGCAGAGTTTGATTTCCCCGGCACGTTGACCGAGAGGGTCAATCTGAGAGAATTCGTAGCATGGACTGCGGAACCGATGAGCGCTGATGCGCAGAGCCTTGCGGATGATTATATGGTAATGGGAATACTGAAGGCACAAAAGGGCGGCATGCCTGAGCCCAATATCCTTCCTGACCTGAGCAAGACGATACTTGTAATCGGCGGCGGCATGTCCGGATTAACATCAGCGATTGAAACTGCCAACGCAGGATACCAGGTAGTGCTTGTTGAAAAAGAGGCGGAGCTTGGCGGCTGGGGAGCAAAGCTCTACAAGGAAACGCCGAGGCAATATCCGTTTGACAAACTGGAAGAGCCGGGGATTTTTGCCAGGATAAAAGAAGTTGAGTCACATCCGAATATAAAGGTATTCAAATCCTCAGTCCTTGAAAAGACTGACGGACAGCCCGGTCTTCTTGATATTACCATTAAGACCAACGGCAACAGCGAAAGCATGAGAGTGGGAGCTGTAATAATGGCTGCCGGATGGAAGCCTTATGACGCTTCAAAGCTTGAGTATCTCGGATACGGCAAGCCGAACGTCATCACAAACGTCCAGATGGAAGAGATGGCAAAGAAGGGACAGATAATCCGCCCGTCAGACGGCAAAGAGGCGAAGAAGGTCGCGTTCATACAGTGCGCGGGTTCAAGGGACGCAAACCACCTTCCGTACTGTTCCTCATTCTGCTGCGCCACGTCTCTTAAGCAGGCAAAATACGTGAGAGAGAAAAACGGCGAAGCGCTCGCCATGGTCTTTTATAAAGACATCAGGACCCCGGGGCAGACAGAGCTTTTCTATAAGAGCATGCAGAACGACCCCGGTATAATGCTGACAAAGGCGGAAGTAACAGGCATAAGCGACGCGGGAAACGGCAACCTTTTCGTGGAAGCGGACAACACGCTCCTTGGTGAAAAGATAAAGGTTGAAGCGGACCTCGTTGTCCTTGCGACCGGCATAGTCCCTGCCACACGCGCCCCGCAGGAATATCTTGATGGTCTTACAGAGGCGCAAAAGAAGGGTGATGTGGCAAAAAACAGCTATCTTGAAGCAACGCCAAAACCCGATTTTATTTTAAATCTTACATACAGGCAGGGGCCTGAACTCCCGTCGCTTGAAGGCGCATCCGGGTTTGCGGATTCCAACTTTATTTGCTTCCAGTATGAAACAAGAAGGACCGGCATCTATGCAGCAGGCTGTGTGAGACAGCCCATGACAATGGCGGATGCTGCGGATGACGCTGCCGGAGCGGCAATGAAGGCGATACAGTGCGTTGAACATGTGGCAAAAGGCATTGCTGTCCATCCGAGGGCCTGGGACACGACATTCCCTGACCCTATGATGATCAAGTGCACTTCATGTAAGAGATGCACCGAGGAATGCCCGTTCGGCGCAATTGATGAAGATGAAAAGGGCACACCGTTCTACAGGCTCAACCGCTGCAGGCGCTGCGGCACCTGCATGGGTGCGTGTCCTGAAAGAATCGTGTCGTTTAAAGATTTCAGTGTCGATATAGTCGGCTCGATGATAAAGTCCATTGAAGTGGATGAAGACGAGTTCAGGATCATAGTGTTAGCGTGTGAAAATGACGCTTACCCCGCATTGGACAGCGCAGCCATTAAACGCATTAAAATAAACCCGAAGGTCAGGATCATCCCTGTCAGATGCCTTGGTTCAACCAACCTGGTGTGGGTAACTGACGCATTCTCAAAAGGCATTGACGGCCTCGTCCTGTTAGGCTGCAAATACGGCGAGAATTATCAGTGTCATTTTGTAAAAGGCAGCGAGCTTGCAAACTACCGCTTCAGCAAAGTAAAAGAGACCCTCGACAAGCTCCAGCTTGAATCCGACAGGTGCCAGCTCTTACAGATCTCAATATCAGAGTATGACAACCTGCCCAAGCTGATTAATGACTTTGTTGAGAGGGTAGAAGAAATAGGACCAAATCCGTTTAAAGAATTTTAAAATAGCTGTCAGCTCTCAGCTGTCAGCCTTCAGCCCAAAAAGCTGATCGCTGATCGCTGAATGCTGAATGCTTTAAAAGTGGAGGTTGATAGATGGCAGAACAAGTAATTAAGCCTGATTTGAATTTTATAAACGAGGTCATAAACGGCGGGGGAGAATCGATGAAGAAGTGCTTCCAGTGCGCGACCTGCACAGTTGTCTGCAACGTGACTCCCGACGACAATCCGTTCCCTCGAAAAGAGATGGTGTGGGCGCAGTGGGGCCTGAAAGAAAAATTCATCGGCAATCCCGATGTCTGGCTTTGCCACCAGTGCAATGACTGCACCGCGTATTGCCCCAGAGGCGCAAAGCCCGGAGAGGTGCTGGGAGCCATCAGAAAGCAGTCAATAAAACAGTACTCGGCCCCGGCGGCCCTCGTAAATTTTGTAAACAGCAAAGCATATATTCCAATCATGTTCCTGTTGTTAGCGGGCCTTCTTTCCATGGCAGGCACGTTTAAGATCCATGATGGAGATATTGTTTTTACAAAGTTCGCCTCAACCCAGTTTCTTCAGATCGTCTTTACACCCGTATTGCTTTTCGGTATCGCGGTCGGTGTTCTGGGAGTGAAGAAGTTCTGGGCAGACATGAAAGCAGCTACCGGAGTGACATCGGGCGATCTGAAGGGAAGTATCACGGAAACAGCGAAGGAGATCCTCAGCCATAAAAAGTTTACGATGTGCGATGTGAATGCCGACAGGTTCATCGCGCACTTCCTGGTGTTCTACAGCTTCATCGCTTTAGGCATCGCAACAGCATTAGGTGTCCTTTATATTGATATACTTCACATGGAGTCTCCATTCAGGCTTGGCTATGGCACGCCAGTTAAACTTTTCGGATTCATTGGCGCAGCCGGGCTTTTTACCGGAGCACTGCTGATGATAAACAACAGGTTTAAACACTCGGCAAAGCTCGGTCTCGGCAGTTATTTCGACTGGCTCCTGATAACAATTGTTACGGTCATTATGGCGTCCGGCATTCTCGCGTGGATAACAAGGCTCGCGGGCGTTGCGCCTGTGGCTTATTCAATTTACTTTATACATCTTGTTTTTGTGCTGTCACTTTTCCTGTACCTTCCATTTTCAAAGCTCGGCCACCTGTTTTACAGATCGGCGGCAATATGCTTTATGAAATATTCGGGAAGGGAGAAAAAATAAAGCAGCAGTCAGAGGCATGACAGTGCCATTAATAATAAATTATTAAATCTCAAACCTATTAAAAGGAGGTAAGAATATGAGCAGTACAATTTTGTTTGCGCTTTTTTGCGGCGCACTGGGCGTTATATACGCTATTGTAACAGCAATTTGGGTATCAAAGCAGGACGCAGGAAATGC